>NZ_JADPZX010000001.1:7087500-7827506 GCF_015712165.1 Streptomyces spinoverrucosus
TGGCTGGTCGTTGTTTGAGAACTGCACAGTGGACGCGAGCATCTGTGGCCAAGTTTTTAAGGGCGCACGGTGGATGCCTTGGCACCAGGAACCGATGAAGGACGTGGGAGGCCGCGATAGTCCCCGGGGAGTCGTCAACCAGGCTTTGATCCGGGGGTTTCCGAATGGGGAAACCCGGCAGTCGTCATGGGCTGTCACCCGCTGCTGAACACATAGGCAGTGTGGAGGGAACGCGGGGAAGTGAAACATCTCAGTACCCGCAGGAAGAGAAAACAACCGTGATTCCGGGAGTAGTGGCGAGCGAAACTGGATGAGGCCAAACCGTATGCGTGTGAGACCCGGCAGGGGTTGCGTATGCGGGGTTGTGGGATCTCTCTTCCACGGTCTGCCGGCCGTGGGACGAGTCAGAAACCGTTGATGTAGGCGAAGGACATGCGAAAGGTCCGGCGTAGAGGGTAAGACCCCCGTAGTCGAAACGTCAGCGGCTCGTTTGAGAGACACCCAAGTAGCACGGGGCCCGAGAAATCCCGTGTGAATCTGGCGGGACCACCCGCTAAGCCTAAATATTCCCTGGTGACCGATAGCGGATAGTACCGTGAGGGAATGGTGAAAAGTACCCCGGGAGGGGAGTGAAATAGTACCTGAAACCGTGTGCCTACAAGCCGTGGGAGCGTCGGATGCAGCTTGCTGTATCTCGTGACTGCGTGCCTTTTGAAGAATGAGCCTGCGAGTTTGCGGTGTGTTGCGAGGTTAACCCGGGTGGGGTAGCCGTAGCGAAAGCGAGTCCGAATAGGGCGTTTCAGTAGCGCGCTCAAGACCCGAAGCGGAGTGATCTAGCCATGGGCAGGTTGAAGCGGAGGTAAGACTTCGTGGAGGACCGAACCCACCAGGGTTGAAAACCTGGGGGATGACCTGTGGTTAGGGGTGAAAGGCCAATCAAACTCCGTGATAGCTGGTTCTCCCCGAAATGCATTTAGGTGCAGCGTCGTGTGTTTCTTGCCGGAGGTAGAGCACTGGATAGGCGATGGGCCCTACCGGGTTACTGACCTTAGCCAAACTCCGAATGCCGGTAAGTGAGAGCGCGGCAGTGAGACTGTGGGGGATAAGCTCCATGGTCGAGAGGGAAACAGCCCAGAGCATCGACTAAGGCCCCTAAGCGTACGCTAAGTGGGAAAGGATGTGGAGTCGCACAGACAACCAGGAGGTTGGCTTAGAAGCAGCCACCCTTGAAAGAGTGCGTAATAGCTCACTGGTCAAGTGATTCCGCGCCGACAATGTAGCGGGGCTCAAGCGTACCGCCGAAGTCGTGTCATTGACACATGTACCTCCAACGAGGGTGTTGATGGGTAGGGGAGCGTCGTCTGCCGGGTGAAGCAGCCGCGTAAGCGAGTTGTGGACGGTTGACGAGTGAGAATGCAGGCATGAGTAGCGATACAAACGTGAGAAACGTTTGCGCCGATTGACTAAGGGTTCCTGGGTCAAGCTGATCTGCCCAGGGTAAGTCGGGACCTAAGGCGAGGCCGACAGGCGTAGTCGATGGATAACCGGTTGATATTCCGGTACCCGCCGTGAAGCGTCAAACATTGAATCCAGTGATGCTAAGCCCGTGAAGCCGCCCCTGATCTCTTCGGAGTGAGGGGGAGTGGTGGAGCCGGTGACCCGAGCTGGTAGTAGGTGAGTGATGGGGTGACGCAGGAAGGTAGTCCATCCCGGGCGGTGGTTGTCCCGGGGTAAGGGTGTAGGCCGTGCGATAGGTAAATCCGTCGCACATAAGGCTGAGACCTGATGCCGAGCCGATTGTGGTGAAGTGGATGATCCTATGCTGTCGAGAAAAGCCTCTAGCGAGTTTCATGGCGGCCCGTACCCTAAACCGACTCAGGTGGTCAGGTAGAGAATACCGAGGCGTTCGGGTGAACTATGGTTAAGGAACTCGGCAAAATGCCCCCGTAACTTCGGGAGAAGGGGGGCCACATCCGGTGACGGCACTTGCTGCCGGAGCTGGGGGTGGCCGCAGAGACCAGCGAGAAGCGACTGTTTACTAAAAACACAGGTCCGTGCGAAGCCGTAAGGCGATGTATACGGACTGACGCCTGCCCGGTGCTGGAACGTTAAGGGGACCGGTTAGCTCCATTTCGGTGGGGCGAAGCTGAGAACTTAAGCGCCAGTAAACGGCGGTGGTAACTATAACCATCCTAAGGTAGCGAAATTCCTTGTCGGGTAAGTTCCGACCTGCACGAATGGCGTAACGACTTCTCGACTGTCTCAACCATAGGCCCGGTGAAATTGCACTACGAGTAAAGATGCTCGTTTCGCGCAGCAGGACGGAAAGACCCCGGGACCTTTACTACAGTTTGATATTGGTGTTCGGTTCGGCTTGTGTAGGATAGCTGGGAGACTTTGAAACGCGGACGCCAGTTCGTGTGGAGTCGTCGTTGAAATACCAGTCTGGTCGTGCTGGATGTCTAACCTGGGTCCGTGATCCGGATCAGGGACAGTGTCTGATGGGTAGTTTAACTGGGGCGGTTGCCTCCTAAAGGGTAACGGAGGCGCCCAAAGGTTCCCTCAGCCTGGTTGGCAATCAGGTGTTGAGTGTAAGTGCACAAGGGAGCTTGACTGTGAGACCGACGGGTCGAGCAGGGACGAAAGTCGGGACTAGTGATCCGGCGGTGGCTTGTGGAAGCGCCGTCGCTCAACGGATAAAAGGTACCCCGGGGATAACAGGCTGATCTTCCCCAAGAGTCCATATCGACGGGATGGTTTGGCACCTCGATGTCGGCTCGTCGCATCCTGGGGCTGGAGTCGGTCCCAAGGGTTGGGCTGTTCGCCCATTAAAGCGGTACGCGAGCTGGGTTTAGAACGTCGTGAGACAGTTCGGTCCCTATCCGCTGTGCGCGTAGGAGTCTTGAGAAGGGCTGTCCCTAGTACGAGAGGACCGGGACGGACGAACCTCTGGTGTGCCAGTTGTTCTGCCAAGGGCATGGCTGGTTGGCTACGTTCGGGAGGGATAACCGCTGAAAGCATCTAAGCGGGAAGCCTGCTTCGAGATGAGGACTCCCACCCACTTGATGGGGTAAGGCTCCCAGTAGACGACTGGGTTGATAGGCCGGATATGGAAGCACGGTAACGTGTGGAGTTGACCGGTACTAATAGGCCGAGGGCTTGTCCTCAGTTGCTCGCGTCCACTGTGTTAGTTCTGAGGCAACGACCGTTGCCGGCTTTGAGCAGAACGCATAACAGAAGAGTGTGCTTGTTCGCTCGAAACCATTAGGGTTTCGGTGGCCATAGCGTGAGGGAAACGCCCGGTTACATTCCGAACCCGGAAGCTAAGCCTTACAGCGCCGATGGTACTGCAGGGGGGACCCTGTGGGAGAGTAGGACGCCGCCGAACAATCTTTGGAGGACCCCTGGTCCCAGCGTTCAGCTGGGACCAGGGGTCCTTTTGTTTTTACAATGCTTGCGGTACCGAAGACAGGAGTCACCGATGTCCACCAACTCTCCCGAAGATCGACCGGAGCGCGACCAGCGGCGACGGGATGGTGGCGATCGCGGCGACCGCGGCGGCTTCCGGCGCGAGCGCAGTGACCGCGGTGACCGGGGCGGGTTCCGGCGGGACAACGACCGTGGCGGATACGGCCGTCGGGACGGCGACCGGGACGGCGACCGTGGTGGCGACCGCGGTGGGCACGGCCGACGCGACGATCGGCGTGACGACCGTGATCGTGGGCCCCGTCGGGACGACCGGGGCGGTCGGCCCAGTGGGTTCCGCAGGGACGACCGAGGTGACCGCCCGACCTTCCGCCGCGACGACCGCGGGGAGCGCCGTGATGACCGGCGTGGCGACGATCGTGGTGGGTTCCGTCGGGACGACAGGCGTGATGACCGGCGCGGTGACGATCGTGGTGGGTTCCGTCGCGATGACAGGCGTGATGACCGGCGTGGCGATGACCGTGGTGGGTTCCGTCGGGACGACAGGCGTGATGACCGGCGCGGTGACGATCGTGGTGGGTTCCGTCGGGACGACAGGCGTGATGACCGGCGTGGCGATGACCGTGGTGGGTTCCGTCGCGATGACAGGCGTGATGACCGGCGTGGCGACGATCGTGGTGGGTTCCGTCGCGATGACAGGCGTGATGACCGGCGTGGCGATGACCGTGGTGGGTTCCGTCGCGATGACAGGCGTGATGACCGGCGTGGCGATGACCGTGGTGGGTTCCGTCGCGATGACAGGCGTGATGACCGGCGCGGTGACGATCGTGGTGGGTTCCGTCGCGATGACAGGCGTGATGACCGGCGCGGTGACGATCGTGGTGGGTTCCGTCGCGACGACAGGCGTGATGACCGGCGTGACAGCGACCGTGGCGGATACGGCCGGCGGGACGAGCGTCGTGATGACCGGCGTGATGACCGCGACCGTGGTTTCCGGCGGGACGAGCGTGGGGACCGTGGCGGATACGGTCGGCGTGACGACCGGGGTGAGCGTGGCGGGTTCCGGGGGCGGGACGACCGTGGACGCGGTCCCCGTCGGGACGACCGGGGCGGTCGGCCCGGTGGCTTCCGTGGGCGTGACGACCGGCGCGGTGGCGCCGGCGGTCGGTTCCGTGAGGAGCGCGAGCGGGACCGTGAGCCGATCAAGCGGCTGCCGATCCCGGAGGACGTGACCGGCGACGAGATCGACAAGGACGTACGGCAGGAGCTGCAGAGCCTGCCGAAGACGCTCGCGGAGGATGTCGCCAAGAACCTCGTCATGGTCGCGCGGCTGATCGACGAGGACCCCGAGGGGGCGTACGGCTACTCCAGGGTCGCCCTGCGGCTGGCGTCGCGCGTCGCCGCCGTACGGGAGGCAGCCGGATTCGCGGCGTATGCGAACCAGAAGTACGCGGAGGCGCTGGCCGAGTTCCGAGCGGCGCGGCGGATGACCGGCACCGTGGAACTGTGGCCTGTCATGGCCGACTGCGAGCGTGGGCTCGGGCGTCCGGAGAAGGCGCTGGACATGGCCGGGGCGCCCGAGGTGCAGAAGCTCGACAAGGCCGGGCAGGTGGAGATGCGGCTCGTCGCGGCCGGCGCCCGCCGTGACATGGGGCAGCTCGACGCGGCCATCGTGACGCTGCAGAGCCCGGAGCTGGCCTCCAGTTCCGTACAGCCGTGGACCGCGCGGCTGCGGTACGCGTACGCCGACGCGCTGCTCGCGGCCGGGCGGGAGCGTGAGGCTCGGGAGTGGTTCGCGAAGGCCGTGGAGGCCGACCGGGACGGCAGCACGGACGCCTCGGACCGGCTGGCCGAGCTGGACGGGGTGGAGTTCGTCGACGCCCTCGACGACAGCGAGGAGGTCGACGGCGCCGAGGGCGAGGCCAAGGACGACTCGGCTTCCGCCGAGGGCGGCGACCGGGACTGACGTGCGGGTTTGAGAATGGGCGGGAACCCTGGTTCGGGGGTCCCGCCCACTTTCGTACCCGGCGTGCGTCAGAGGTCCAGCGCGCGGAACACCAGACCCGACGCCGGCTTGGGCCCGAACGACGTGGACTTGCGGGGCATGGTCACGCCCTGGCGGGCGAGGGCTCGTACGACGTCCTCGTGGACGGGGTGCAGCAGGACGGCCGTACTGCCGTCGCGTTCCGCCTTGCGGACCGTGGCCGCCGCGTCGTGGATGTAGGCGATGTGGGCGGGGGAGTCCTCGGGGACGTGCCAGATGTGGTCGAGGAGGGTGGCGTGCAGGACCGTGGCGTCCAGCGTGCGCCATGCCTTGGGGCGGTCCGAGGGGATCGTGCGCGCCAGCAGGTCCGGGTCGGGGCGGTCGACCAGGTGGAACGTGCCGTCGCCGGCGAGCAGGAAGGCGTTGCCCGAGACCGCGGCTTCGGCGAGGGCCATGAGGGCTCTGGGGAGCGGTGCGTCCACGTGGCGTACGTTGAAGTGGCCGTGGAGGGCTGACAGGGCGTCGGGCACCCGCAGGCCGTGCAGGAGGCGGTGGATGGCGCGGACGCGCAGCGGGTAGCGGGCGGTGTCGACGAGGAGGACCAGGCCGTAGTCCCAGGGGCTGGGGGAGGGGTGCTCGGCGCGCAGGAGGCGGTAGGTGGCCCAGCGGTGGTGGCCGTCGGCGATGAGGGCCTGGTGGTGGGCGAGGTCGGACTGGACGCGGGCCACGTCGTGGGCGTCGGTGACGGACCAGAGGCGGTGGCTGAAGCCGTCCTCGGTGGTGGTGGCGAGGAGCGGGGGTTTTTCGGCGGTCCGTTCGACGACCTCGCTCGCGCCCGCCCGGCCGCTGCCGCGGTAGGTCAGCAGGAGGGGTTCGAGGTTCGCGGAGGTGGCGCGCATCAGGTCGGCGCGGTCGGCGACGATGTGCGGCATCACGTCCTCGTGCGGCAGGACCACACCCTCCGACGGATCGGAGACACGCAGGGCGCCGATGATCCCGCGCTGGAGCATGCCGTTGCCGTCGTGCTGTTCGTAGACGTAGAGGCCGGGTTCGGGGTCGGCGGTCAGCACGCCCTCGGTGAGCCAGCGGTGCAGGGTGTCGGCGGCCTGGGCGTTGCGCACGCTGGGGGTGGCGGCCTCGGGGAGGATCAGCCGGACGATGTTGTGCGGGTCTGCCGACTGCAGCTGGTGCACGCCGTCGGGGCGTACGACGACGTCGTACGGCGGGGATGTCACGGCCGCCAGGCTGCCGACCCGGTCGGGGTCGTAGCGAAGTCCTCGGAACGGGGTGAGTTCGAGGCCTCGGCGCGTCGTTGCTTCCGGGTGACCTGCTGTGTTCATCCCGGCATCGTACGTGCACCGCGTGTGTCAGTGGCATGAGGCATGATCGAGGAAAAGCCGGTGGACCGAGGAGCGGTGGGGAATGAGCCAGCAGGTCAGGACCAGGCCCGAGGGCAGCGGGCGGGCGCTGAGCGAGGCGTACGACACGGCGCTGCTCGACCTGGACGGGGTGGTGTACGCGGGCGGAGAGGCGATCGCGTACGCCGTCGAGTCGCTCGGTGCCGCGCGTGTCGGCGGGATGCATCTGGCGTATGTCACGAACAACGCGCTGCGGACGCCGGATGCCGTGGCCGCGCATCTGACGGAGCTGGGGATACCGGCCGAGGCCAGTGATGTCATCACCTCGGCGCAGGCGGTCGCGCGGCTGATCGCCGAGCAGGTGCCGGCGGGGGCGCGGGTGCTGGTGGTGGGTGGCGAGGGGTTGCGGGTGGCGCTGCGGGAGCGGGGGCTCGTGCCGGTGGAGTCGGCGGACGACGATCCGGCGGCGGTCGTACAGGGGTATGGCGGGCCGGAGTTGCCGTGGGGGCGGTTCGCCGAGGCGTGTTATGCCATCGCGCGCGGGGTGCCCTGGTTCGCGTCCAACACCGACCTGACGATTCCGAGTGCGCGCGGCATCGCGCCGGGGAACGGGGCGGCGGTGGCCGTGGTGCGGATCGCGACCGGCGCCGAGCCGCAGGTGGCGGGCAAGCCGCTGCCGCCGATGCACCGGGAGACGATCCTGCGGACGGGCGCGCAGCGGCCGCTGGTGGTGGGGGACCGGCTGGACACGGACATCGAGGGGGCGTTCAACGGGAGCGTCGACTCGCTGCTCGTCCTGACCGGCGTGACCGACGGGCCGCAGCTGCTCGCGGCGCCGCCGCGGCACCGGCCGACCTATGTCGACGCGGATCTAAGGGGGATGCTCACCGGGCAGCCGGAGGTCGTCGAGGCAGGTGCGGGCTTCCGATGTGGTGGCTGGACGGCGACGGCCGGGGACGCGGAGCTGGAGCTGGAGGGCGACGGGGAGGCGCTGGACGGGTTGCGGGCGCTGTGTGCGGCTGCCTGGACGGCGGCCGGGGAGGGGGTTTGTGAGCTGGACGGGGGGAAGGCGTTGGCGCGGCTGGCGTTGTGAGGGCCAGGGGCGTGGCCGGGATCCGGTCGGGATCTTGATCCAATGCGAGGGTAGGCTAACCTAACTGCGTGTTGGTTGAGAGTCCCCCCGAACCGCGCGCGGAAGTCGCCGCCGCGCCCCCAACCCGTCGGGCGATACGTGCCTTTGGGCTGCTCCTCGCCGTGCTGATCATGGTGCTCGTCGCATTGGCGAGCATCGCCGTCGGTGCCAAGGAGCTGTCCCTCGGGCAGGTTTGGCACGGTCTGTTCCAGGATTCGGGGACATACGGCGACGTCGTGGTCGGCGAGCGGCTGTCCCGGACCCTGCTCGGGCTGCTCGCCGGCGCCGCGCTCGGTCTGTCCGGGGCCGTCCTGCAGGCGCTCACCCGTAATCCGCTGGCCGACCCCGGACTGCTCGGCATCAACGCGGGCGCGTCCGCGGCGGTCGTCACCGCCATCACCTTCTTCGGTGTCACCAGCCTCAGCGGCTATGTGTGGTTCGCGTTCTTCGGCGCGGCCGCGGTCGGCGCGCTGGTGTGGTTCCTGGGCGGCAGCCGGGGCGCCACGCCGGTGCGACTCGCCCTCGCCGGTACGGCGATCAGCGCCGCGCTCTACGGCTATCTCCAGGCCCTGATGATCCTGGACGACGCGGCGCTGGACCGGATGCGCTTCTGGACGGTCGGTTCGCTGAGCGCGGCGACCGACCACACCATCACGCAGGTGCTGCCGTTCCTGGTGGCCGGCTCGGTCCTCGCGCTCGCCCTCGCCCGCCCGCTGAACGCGATGGCCATGGGCGACGACACCGCCAAGGCCCTCGGCGCCAACCTCAACCGCACCCGGGCGCTGTCCATGCTCGCCGCCACCGTGCTGTGCGGGGCGGCGACCGCCGCCTGCGGGCCGATCGTGTTCGTCGGGCTGATGGTGCCGCACGTCGTACGGTCCTTCACCGGGCCCGACCTGCGCTGGATCCTGCCGTACGCGGCCATCCTGTCGCCCGTGCTGCTGCTCGGCGCCGACGTACTCGGCCGGATCGTCGCGCGGCCCGCGGAGCTCCAGGTCGGCATCGTGACCGCGATCCTCGGCGGCCCGGTCTTCATCTTTCTCGTACGACGGCGGAGGACGGCCCAGCTGTGACCACCAACCGTGCCAACCGTGCCGTACGGACGCCGGGCGGGCTGTCCGTGCGCCTGGACGTCCGGGCCCTCACCGTCGTCGTCCTGCTGTTGCTCGCCGCCCTCGCCGCGAGTGTGGCGCTGATCGGCACCGGCGACTTCCCGATCCCCGCCGCCGACGTGTTGAGGACGCTGGTCGGCAACGGGGACGCCGGGCAGGAGTTCATCGTGGGCGAGCTGCGGCTGCCGCGGGTCCTGGTCGGGCTGCTGGTCGGTGCCTCGCTCGGGCTCGGCGGTGCGCTGTTCCAGTCCATCTCCCGCAACCCGCTGGGCAGTCCGGACGTACTCGGCCTCGGGCAGGGCGCGACGGCTGGGGCGCTCACGGTGATCGTGCTGTTCTCCGGGAGCGCGAACGCGGTCACAGCCGGCGCGCTGGTGGGCTGTCTGGGGGCCGGGCTCGCCATCTACGCGCTGGCGTGGAAGCAGGGCGTGCACGGGTACCGGCTGGTGCTGGTCGGTATCGGTATGTCCGCCATCATGACCGCCGTCAACGGCTATCTGCTGACCAAGGCCGACCTCGTCGACGCGGCCCGGGCCGTCGTGTGGATGACCGGCTCGCTCAGTGGCCGTGACTGGGCGCAGGTCTGGCCGCTGCTCGCGCTGTGCGCCGTCCTCGTACCGCTCGTCCTCGCCAATGCGCGCGGGCTGCGGATGCTGGAGATGGGCGACGACGTGTCGTACTCCCTCGGGGTGCGCGTCGAACGGGTACGGATGCTGCTGCTGGTGGCCGCCGTGCTGCTCACCGCCACCGCCACCGCCGCCGCCGGCCCCGTCAGCTTCGTGGCCCTCACCGCGCCGCAGCTGGCGCGCCGGCTGACCCGCTCGCCCGGCCCGAACCTGCTGCCGTCGCTGTGCATGGGCGCGACCCTCCTGGTCACCGCCGACTGGGTCTCGCAGCGCGTCTTCGGCGCCGACCAGCTGCCCGTGGGCGTGGTCACCGGCGTGCTCGGTGGCGTCTACCTGCTGTGGCTGCTGGTCACCGAGCGCAGGGCGGGGCGGATATGAGCGCCCCCGCGAGCGCCCCCGCGCACCAGAACATCCAAAGGAGCACCGTGAACCGCCTGTCCGCCGAGAACGTCACCCTCGCCTACGACCAGCGCGTCATCGCCGAGCGGTTGTCGGTGGAGATCCCCGACAACTCGTTCACCGTGATCGTCGGCCCGAACGCCTGCGGCAAGTCCACGCTGCTGCGCGCGCTGTCGCGGATGCTCAAGCCGAGCCAGGGCCGGGTCCTGCTGGACGGGCAGGTCATCCAGTCGATGCCGGCGAAGAAGGTCGCCCGGACGCTCGGTCTGCTGCCCCAGTCGTCGATCGCGCCGGACGGGATCACGGTCGCCGACCTGGTGGGTCGGGGGCGGTATCCGCACCAGGGGATCCTGCGGCAGTGGTCGGCCGAGGACGAGCGGGTCGTGCAGGAGTCCATGGCGCAGACCGGGGTCGCCGAACTCGCGGATCGCTATGTCGACGAGTTGTCCGGCGGTCAGCGGCAGCGGGTGTGGATCGCGATGGCGCTGGCCCAGCAGACGCCGCTGCTGCTCCTGGACGAGCCGACGACGTATCTGGACATCCAGCACCAGATCGACGTACTGGATCTCTGCGCGGAGCTGCACGAGGAGCAGGGGCGCACGCTCGTCGCCGTGCTGCACGACCTCAACCACGCCGCCCGGTACGCCACGCACCTCATCGCGCTGCGCGGCGGCGAGGTGATCGCCGAGGGCGCGCCGAACGACATCGTCACCGCCGAACTGGTGGAGGACGTCTTCGGGCTGCGCTGCCAGGTCATCGACGACCCGGAGACGGGGACGCCGCTGGTGGTACCGGCGGCGCGCAAGGCGCGGGCCGACATCAGGAAAGTCGCTGCTACGGCTGCTGCGGCCGCTAGAGAAGCTTCCTGAGGCGGAACAGGTCCAACAGGCTCGCCTCCAGCTTCACCCGGCCCGACCCCCAGGCCTTGGCGAAATGCAGCTCGCCGTCCACCAGCGCCACCAGATCGTCTCCTGCCATGGCGAGCCTGATCTGGGCCTTCTCGGGCGGCGGGCCCTGGACGGTGTCGTGCACCGTGATCCGCCTGTCCCGCATACGGCCGACGAAGGTGATGTCCAGGTCGGTGATGTGGCAGCTCACGGACCGGTCCATCGCGGCAGCCGCACCGACGTCGCCCTCGGCGTGCTGCATGTTGTCCGAGAGCTGCTCCAGTGCCGAGCGGCATTCCTCGATCGTTGCCATTGTGACCGACGGTACCGCAGGGCTTCGGGGTAGCGTCGGAGCATGAACGACTCAGCGCCCGAGCACCCGACGGCCGCGGAGGGCGGTCCCGCGGTCGAACCCGAGCACGACCCCGCCGCGCCAGCCCCGCTCGGCGTGCCCCGCACCCCCACCGGCAACGCCGAGGTGGACGCCCAGATGGAGCGGCTCGGCGACGCCGACCACCTGGCCACCGACGGACACGTCGAGGTGTACGAGGATGTACATCGGGGGCTGCGCGACGCGCTCACCGCGCTCGACGCCCGCCCGGGACCTCCGGCGCCCCCATCGACGTATCGACAGGGGAGCTGAACCGAACGTGGCAGGAGTCGCACGCCGCCGTCTCGACGCGGAGCTGGTCCGCCGGAAGCTCGCGCGCTCGCGCGAGCACGCCGGCCAGCTGATCGCCGCCGGCCGGGTCAGCGTCGGCAAGACGGTCGCGACCAAGCCGGCCACCCAGGTGGAGACCGCCGCGGCGATCGTCGTCGCGGCCGACGACAGCGATCCCGACTACGTGTCCCGCGGCGGCCACAAGCTCGCAGGCGCACTGGAGGTCTTCGTACCGCAGGGCCTGGCCGTCAAGGGGCGGCGGGCGCTGGACGCCGGGGCCTCCACCGGCGGTTTCACCGATGTGCTGCTGCGGGCGGGGGCCGCGCACGTCGTCGCCGTGGACGTCGGATACGGACAACTCGCCTGGACTCTGCAGAGCGATGAACGCGTCACCGTCAAGGACCGTACGAACGTACGGGAGTTGACGCTTGAAGCGATCGATGGGGAACCTGTGGATCTTGTGGTGGGGGATCTGTCCTTCATCCCGCTCGGGCTGGTCCTGCCCGCCCTCGTGCGCTGTGTACGGCCGGACGCCGACCTGGTGATGATGGTCAAGCCGCAGTTCGAGGTGGGCAGGGAACGGCTGGGCAGCGGGGGAGTGGTACGGAGTCCGCAGCTGCGGGCCGAGGCCGTGCGCGGGGTGGCCGAGCGGGCCTGGGAGCTGGGGCTCGGGGCGAAGGGCGTGACGGCCAGTCCGTTGCCCGGGCCCTCGGGGAATGTCGAGTACTTTCTGTGGCTGCGGGCCGGGGCTCCCCGTCTGGACCCGGCCGACGTCGACCGTGCAGTTGCGGAGGGGCCGCGTTGACAGCGAACCGAGCTCGTACTGTTTTTCTGCTCGCCCACACCGGACGGCCCGCGGCCGTGCGCAGCGCCGAGCTGGTGGTCAAGGGGCTGCTGCGCTCCGGTATCGGCGTGCGGGTGCTGGAGGCGGAGGCGGCCGACCTGCCGCTGCCGGACGAGGTGCGGCTGGTCAAGGAGGCGACGCCGCAGTGCCTCGACGGGTGCGAACTGCTGATCGTGCTGGGCGGTGACGGGACGCTGCTGCGCGGCGCGGAGTTCGCGCGGGCGTCCGGGGTGCCGATGCTCGGCGTCAACCTCGGGCGGGTCGGGTTCCTCGCGGAGGCCGAGCGGGACGATCTCGACAAGGTTGTCGACCGGGTGGTGACGCGGGCGTACGAGGTCGAGGAGCGGATGACCGTCGACGTCGTCGTGCACAGCAACGGCGACATCGTGCACACGGACTGGGCGCTGAACGAGGCGGCGGTGCAGAAGGCCGGGGCCGAGAAGCTGCTCGAGGTCGTGCTGGAGATCGACGGGCGGCCGGTGACGGGGTTCGGGTGTGACGGGATTGTGCTGTCGACGCCCACTGGGTCGACCGCGTATGCGTTTTCCGCTGGTGGGCCCGTGGTGTGGCCCGAGGTGGAGGCGTTGTTGATGGTGCCGATCTCCGCGCACGCGCTGTTCGCGAAGCCGTTGGTGACGTCGCCGGACTCTGTGCTGGCCGTGGAGGTTCTGCCGCACATTCCGCCGGGGGTGCTGTGGTGTGACGGGCGGCGGACCGTGGAGTTGCCCGCCGGGGCACGGGTCGAGGTGCGGCGGGGGGCTGTGCCGGTGCGGCTGGCTCGGTTGCATCATGCCTCGTTCACTGATCGGCTGGTGGCGAAGTTCGCGTTGCCGGTTTCTGGGTGGCGGGGGGCTCCGCACTAGCGGTTCGCCATACGGGCATCGGTGCGTGGGCGGCTGCGGGATCGTTGTGGTTGATCGCGCAGTTCCCCGCGCCCCTGCCCGGCGTGCACTCGCGTGAGTGACAAGGGGGACCGGCGTCGCGCTCTGGGGGCCGGACCTCGTATGGTCGTGTCCGTGTTGGAGGAGATGCGGATACGGTCGCTCGGAGTCATCGACGATGCCGTCGTCGAGTTGTCGCCGGGGTTCACCGCTGTCACCGGTGAGACGGGTGCGGGCAAGACCATGGTGGTCACCAGCCTGGGGCTGTTGCTGGGTGGGCGGGCGGATCCGGCGCTCGTGCGGATCGGGGCCGACAAGGCGGTCGTGGAGGGGCGGATCACCGTGCCCGCGGACGCCTCGGTCGCCGTACGGGCCGAGGAGGCCGGGGCCGAGCTCGACGACGGTGCCCTGCTGATCAGCCGTACCGTGTCCGCCGAGGGGCGGTCCCGGGCGCATCTCGGTGGGCGGTCCGTGCCCGTGGGGGTGCTGGCCGAGCTCGCCGACGAGTTGGTCGCCGTGCACGGGCAGACCGACCAGCAGGGGTTGCTGAAGCTGTCACGGCAGCGGCAGGCGCTCGACCGGTACGCCGGTGACGCGGTGGCCGCGCCGCTGGCCAAGTACTCCGAGGCCTACCGGCGGCTGCGGGCCGTCGCCGTCGAGCTCGACGAGATCACCACGCGCGCGCGGGAGCGGGCCCAGGAAGCCGACATGCTGCGCTACGGGCTCGACGAGGTCGCCGCCGTCGAGCCGCGGGCCGGTGAGGACGTGGAGCTGGCCGAGGAGGCCGAGCGGCTGGGGCACGCGGAGGCGCTGGCGTCCGCCGCCACGGCCGCTCATGCGGCGCTCGCCGGGAATCCGGAGGATCCGGAGGGCGTCGACGCCTCGACGCTCGTCGCGGGGGCGCATCGGGCGTTGGAAGCCGTACGGTCCCACGATCCGGCGCTGGCCGCGCTCGCCGACCGGATCGGGGAGATCGGGATCCTGCTGGGCGATGTGGCGGGCGAGCTGGCGGGATACGCCGACGATCTGGACGCCGATCCGCTGCGGCTGGCCGCGGTCGAGGAGCGGCGGGCCGCGCTGACCGGGCTGACCCGGAAGTACGGCGAGGACATCAACGCGGTGCTCGTGTGGGCCGAGCAGGGTGCCGCGCGGCTCACCGAACTCGACGGCGACGACGAGCGGATCGGGGAGCTGACCGCCGAGCGGGACGCGCTGCGCGCCGAACTGGGCGGGCTGGCTCAGGCCTTGACGGACGCGCGGACGGACGCGGCCGAACGGTTCGCGGCCGCCGTGACCGCCGAGCTGGCCTCGCTCGCCATGCCGCACGCGCGCGTGTCGTTCGCCATCCGGCAGACCGAGGACCCGGAGGGTGTCGAGGTCGGCGGCCGTACGGTGGCGTACGGGCCGTCCGGTGCCGACGAGGTGGAGCTGCTGCTGGCGCCCCACCCGGGTGCGCCGCCGCGGCCCATCGCCAAGGGCGCGTCCGGCGGTGAGCTGTCGCGCGTGATGCTCGCCGTGGAGGTCGTGTTCGCGGGGACGGATCCGGTGCCGACGTACCTCTTCGACGAGGTGGACGCCGGTGTGGGTGGCAAGGCCGCGGTGGAGATCGGGCGGCGGCTGGCCCGGCTGGCGAAGACCGCGCAGGTGGTCGTGGTGACGCACCTGCCGCAGGTGGCCGCCTTCGCCGACCGGCAGTTGCTGGTCGAGAAGCGGAACGACGGGTCGGTGACCCGGTCCGGCGTGAAGGTGCTGGAGGGAGAGGACCGGATCCGGGAGCTGTCCCGGATGCTGGCCGGTCAGGAGGACTCCCAGACGGCGCGGGCGCACGCGGAGGAACTGCTGGAGACGGCTCGGGCGGACGGGTAGCAGGACGTACGGTGATGCGATGATCACCCGTTCGAGTCGCACGTCGAGGATCACCTCCCTCGCTGTCACCGCCGCCCTCACCCGCGCCGCACTCGGCGCCCTGCGCGCCACCGCCCCCGGCGGTCGTACGCGCTGGGAGCGGCAGAACTACGCCGGGCGGACCGTGGAGTTGTACGCCGGTCCCGCCACCGCCCTCGCCACGGCCGTCGGCGTCGGGCGGGTGAACCCGCTCGCCGGGGCCGCGATGGTCGCCGTCGGCGGCTGTGGGGCGTACGACGACGTGGCCGGGGATCATCGGCGCGGCTTCCGGGCTCACTTGGCCGCGCTGCGGGACGGCGAGGTCACCAGCGGGGCCGTCAAGCTGTTCGGGATCGGCGCGGCGGGGCTGCTCGCGGGCGCCGCGCTCAAGGAGCGGCCGCTCGACAAGGTGCTGGCCGGGATCGTGATCGCCGGGGCGGCACACTTCGTCAACCTCGTGGATGTGCGGCCGGGCAGGGCCGCCGGGGCGGTCGTCGCGCTGGCGGCGCCCGGGCTGCTGCGCAAGGGGCCGGGGGCGGCCGAGTTGGCCGCCGTCGCGATGGGGGCGGCCGGGACCGTGCTGCCCGACGATCTCGGGGAGCGCGTGATGATTGGGGACACGGGGGCGCACGCGCTGGGTGCCGCTCTCGGGGCGGCGGTCGTCGCGGCCAACGGGCGGGCCGGGTTGGTCGGTCACGCCGTCGGTGTCGTGGTCGCGGTGGTGTGCGGGGGCCGGGTGAGCGGGCTTGCGAGGTCACTCGGGTGAGTGACGCGAAGCGGCGCGTTGCCCCGGCGTGTGGGAGCGTGTGATCTCCGGCGTTGCCGGAACGGCCGTACGTCCTGGCATCCTTGGGCGGGAACGCGGAGGAAGTCGCGCGGTACACCTCCTCCGCCGCATCCTTCTGTACGTTTCTCCGTGACCGTCGTGACCGTCCCACGCCGAACCCAGGAGCCCCGGCCACGTGACCCCCGCGAGCAGCCACTCTCCGCACGGCCAGTCGACGCTGCGCACCGTGCAGGTGCTGGGCGGAGGCAACGCCGGCAGCAGCGCACACGTGCGCTCGCTGGCCGCGGGGCTCGTCGCGCGGGGCGTGCGAGTCACGGTGTGCGCCCCCGCCGAGGCCGATCGCACCTACGACTTCAGCGGCGCCGGCGCCGAGCATGTGCACGTGCCGCGCAGCAGCGACCCGGGGTCGGTGGCGGCACTGCGAGCCGCCTGCACCGGCGCCGACCTGGTGCACGCGCACGGGCTGCACGCCTCGTTCCGGGCCGTGCTCGCCCTGGCCGGACGGCGCACCCCGCTGATCGTCACCTGGCACAGCCGCGCCCACGCGGAGGGGGCGCGCGCCCAGTTTCTGCGCCTGCTGGAGCGCCGGGTGGTGCGGGCGGCCGCCGTGGTGCTCGGCACCACCTCCGATCTCGTCGACCGGGCACGGCAGGCGGGTGCGCGCGACGCCCGGCTCGCCGCCGTCGCCCTGCCCGGGCGCCGCACGGTCGCCGAGTCCGACGAACCCGACCCCGCGCGCCCCAAGATCCGGGCCGAACTCGGCGCCATCGGACGCCCGTTGCTGATGGCCGTCGGCTCCCTCGACCCGCAGCGCGGCTACGACGTCCTGCTCGACGCCGCCCGCGCCTGGCGGGGCCTCGATCCCGTGCCGCTGGTCGCCATCGCGGGCGAGGGGCCGCTGCGCACGGTGCTGCAGCGCCGGATCGAGGACGAGGCGCTGCCGGTGCGGCTCATCGGACGGCGCGACGACGTGGGCGAGCTGCTCGCGGCCGCCGATCTGGCGCTGCTGCCGAGCTGGTGGGAGTCGCGGTCCGTGCTGGCGCAGGAGGCCCTGCACGCGCGCGTGCCGCTGGTCGCCACCTCCGTCGGCGGTGTCCCCGAACTCGTCGGCGACGCGGCCGAACTCGTCCCGCCCGGGGACGCGCAGGCGTTCGCCGACGCCGTCGTACGGCTGCTCGGCGATCCCGGGCGGCGGGAGCTGCTGCGGGAGAAGGGGCAGCGACAGGCGGCGACCTGGCCGACCGAGGACGAGACGGTCGCCCAAGTGCTCAGTGTGTACGACGAGTTGACGCAGCCCCGGCCGCTGATCTGACCGGCCGCTCCTGGTCTAACCGACGCCGCTGACCTGACCGACGTGCCGGCGGGCCCGCAGGGCGAGGCTCAACGCCAGTACCGTGTGCGGGTCGTCGAGGTCGGTGCCCAGCAACTCACCGATGCGGGCGAGGCGGTTGTACAGCGTCTGCCGGTTGAGGTGCAGCTCGCGGGCCGTCTCCGCCTTGCGTCCCGCGTGTGCGAGGTAGGTCTCCAGGGTGGGCAGCAGGGGCGGCCTGGACCGGCTGTCGTGGTCCCGGACCGGCCCGATCGCCCGGTCCACGAACGCCGCCAGGTCGGGATGGTCCCGCAACCGCCACAGCAACAGGTCGATGTCCAGGCGACGGGCGTCGTACCAGGGTCGGTCCGTGAGCCCCTGTGCGGCGGTCGCCGTCTCCGCCGCGTGCCGCAGCCCCGCCGACGCCGCCGCCCAGCCACCGGCCACGCCGACGACCACGATGGGCGGCTGCGCCCCCGGACGCTGCATCCCGGCCCGCTCCACACCGGCCCGCAGCGCCGCCGCGACCCGGTCGGCGACCGCCGAGCGCTCCGACTCCGAGCGCAGACCGAGCAGCACCAGGACACGGCCCTCCACCGGCCGTACGCCGAGCAGGACCGGCACGCCCACCGAGGCCAGCTCCTCCGAGACGGCGCGCGCGAGCACCGCCCAGCCGCCGCCGGGAGAGAGCGCGTCGCCGAGTCGCATCACCACCGGCAGCAGCGGGCTGCCGCCCGGCTTGAAGCCCAGCACCCGCGCCTGCGCCGGGGCGTCCTCGGCGGAGATCCGGCCCTCGGCGAGGTCGGTGAGGAAGTCGCCGCGCCCGCGCGCGGCCAGCTCCTCCTCCTGGCGGGCCTGCATCAGCACCACGGCGAGGATGCCCGCGGTTCGCTCGGCGGCGATCCGGTGCACCGGCGCGAGCGGCGCACGAACCGGCAGCAGCGCCAGCCTCGCCCGCACCGACCCCGTCCCCGGCCCGCCGCCCGGCACGTCCACCAGCACCGACCCGGCCGGCGGGGCGTCCTTGTGCTGGCCGCGCAGCCCCTCCCACACCTGGAGCGGTTCCGCCCCCTCCGGCCCGGCCCCGGCGGCGTACAGCAGCTGGCCGTCCGTGGTCTCCAGGAAGACCGGGTTGCCGCTGAAGTCGGCCAGGATGCCGAGGACCTGCGGGATGCCGCCGCCGCCCAGCAGGGCCTGAGTGCAGCGGCGGTGCACCTCCTCGGCGCGCTGGAGCAGCGCGTAGTGGCCGTTGACGATCTCGGTGTGGATCTCCTCGGTGACCGTCACGAACGGCACCTCGCGGTGCAGCTGGACCAGCGGGAGCCCGGCCGTGCGGGCCGTCTCGACCAGCGCGGCGGGCAGGCGGGTGAAGCGGGGGCCGAGCTCGACGACGAGGGCCGCGATGCCGCGCTCGGCCAGGGTGCGGACGAAGGCGCGCTGGTCAGCCGGGCGGGTGCCGAGGCCGTACCCCGTGGTCAGCAGCAGTTCGCCGCCCTTCAGCAGCGAGGCGATGTTCGGCACCTCGCCCGCGTGCACCCAGCGCACGGTCCGCTGCAGCCGCTCCGCGCCCGCGAGCACCTCCGGGAGCCCGCTGCGCAGGCCGGGCAGTTCCAGTGCCCGTTGAACGGTGATCCCGGCGCCCGTGCTGTCGAATCGGCTGTCCATGCAGCGGACGCTACCCGCGCCCACGTTCCGGCGACATCTCCGGGCGGTTTCGGGAACGATCACCGGGCCGCGCGGCGCGACATTCCGTCGTCTCCCGCGCCCCATTGCGCTACCGCGTGCCGATTGTGGCGTCCGTCACTGCCTCGCCAGACTGTGGCATCCGCGGGGGCAACCCCGTTGGATCTTCGGTTTTCGTCGTGGCAGGGCCCGGAGAGGGGCGGGAATGGCAGAGACACCCAAGGGCGCGGCACCCGGGCGCGAAGTCCAGCGGCTCAGGGCGAACTCCGTCGGCCTGGTCGGCGTCGTCTTCATGGCCGTCGCGACCGCAGCGCCGATCACCGCGATGACCGGCAACCTGCCCATCGCCGTCGGCTTCGGCAACGGCACCGGCGCACCGGCCGGCTATCTCTTCGCGACGCTGGTGCTGACGGTGTTCTCCGTCGGGTACGTCGCCATGGCCCGCCGGATCACCGCCGCGGGCGCCTTCTACGGCTACATCTCGCACGGCCTGGGCCGCATCGCCGGCATGGCCTCCGGGATGCTCGCGGTGCTGGCGTACGTCGTCTTCGAGGCGTCCATCGTGGGGGTGTTCTCCTACTTCGCGCGGACCACCGTCCACGACCAGCTCGGCGTCGACCTGCCCTGGATCCTCTACGCCGCCGCCATGCTGCTGGTGACCGCCGTGCTGGCGTACTTCGACATCAACCTGACCGCCAAGGCCCTCGGCGTGATGCTGATCGCCGAGATCGCGGTGCTCTTCGCGGTCGCCACCGCCGTCCTCCTGAACGGCGGCGGCCCGGACGGCATCCCCGTCGAGCCCCTCGACCCGGCGAACGCCTTCACCGGCACCTCCGCCGGGCTCGGACTGTTCTTCGCGTTCTGGTCGTGGGTCGGCTTCGAGTCGACGGCGATGTACGGCGAGGAGTCCCGCGACCCCAAGCGGGTCATCCCGCGCGCCACTCTCGTCTCCGTGGTCGGCGTCGGCGTCTTCTACATCTACGTCTCCTGGATGACGATCGCGGGCAACGGCCTGGCCGGCTCGGTGAAGGTCTCCTCGGGGACCAGCCCGCTGGACCTGTTCTTCGACCCGGCGCGCTCCTTCATCGGCGCCTGGGCGGTGGACGCCTTCCAGTGGCTGCTGATCACCGGCTCGTTCGCCTGCGGGATGGCCTTCCACCAGTGCGCGGCCCGCTATCTGTACGCCGTCGGCCGGGAGGGGTTCCTGCATCCGGCGCTGGGGCGTACGCACGTGAGGCACGGCTCGCCGTACATCGCGTCCTTCGCGCAGTCGGTGATCGCGGTCGTGCTCGTCGGGGCGTTCTGGCTGACCGGCCAGGATCCGTACGTCCACCTGTACACGCTGCTGGCCATCCTCGGCACGATGGCGATCCTCATCGTGCAGACGCTGTGCTCCTTCGCGGTCATCGGCTACTTCCGCCGCAACCACCCCGAGGACCGGCACTGGTTCCGCACCCTCACGGCTCCGCTGCTCGGCGGGGTCGGGATGATCGCGGTCGTGGGGCTGCTGGTGACCAACCTGGACGCGGCGGCCGGTACGGCGGCCGACTCGGTCTTCTTCAAGGCCATCCCGTGGATCGTGGGGCTGGTCTTCTTCGGCGGGCTCGGGCTCGGCTGGTACCTGAAGGCGCGGCGGCCGGAGCGCTACGAGGTCATCGGCCGGATCGTCCTGGAGGACGCGACCGAACGCACGGACGACGACGCTGTCACCGAGGCCTCCGCGACGGTCTGAACAGGCCTACAGCGGCCGGATGTTGTGGTTGAAGCGGAAGACGTTGTCCGGGTCGTACCGCCGCTTCAGCGCACCCAGCCGCCACATGTTGTGGGGGCCCAGGCCGGCCCGCACCCGGTCCCGTCCCTCGTCGCCGACGAAGTTGAGGTGGACCGCGCCGGTGCTCCACGGCCGGACGGCGGCGCGCACGTCCCTGACCCAGCCCATGCACCGCTCGTCGTCCGCGGGGTCCGCCCAGCTGCCGAAGGGATGCACGGCCCAGGCCGCGTCCCGGTACGACACCGGGTGGTCGGCCGGGGCGTCGGCGACCGCGCCGCCCAGCGGGAACAGCGTGTGCCGGGTGGCCGTCGGCACCGGCAGGGAGTCCGCGAGGGCGCAGAAGACGTCCACGAAGTCGTCCGGCGCGCCGGACAGATACTCCGCCGACCAGTGGTTGCGCAGGCCGGGCGGGGCGTCTAGCAGGCACTGGGCGTCGGCGTACGGGAGCGCGGTGACGACCTCCGACTCGTGCGGCAGCGCCAGCAGCGGCTCGGCCACCTTGCGCAGGTCCTCCTCGGACCCCGCGTACGTCAGCAGCACACAGCACAGCGGCCGGCCGACCAGCGGCGGCGGTACGAACTCCGCGCGCGGGCCGCACTGCCAGACGACGGCGCCGCTCGCCTCCAGCGGGCCGGAGTCGATGACCTCCCGGTAGGTGCGGATCGCCTCGCGGGCGTGCTCCGGGAGGTACAGCACGAGGGCGAGGGCGAACTCCGGCACCTCGTACAGCTTGAGGGTGAGCGCGGTGACGATGCCGAAGTTGCCGCCGCCGCCGTGCAGGGCCCAGAACAGCTCCGGGTTCTCGTCGGCGCTCGCGTGGGTCCGGTCGCCGTGCGCGGTGACCAGCTCGACGCCGAGCAGGTTGTCGGCGGCGAGGCCGCAGGTGCGCTCCAGCCAGCCGCTGCCGCCGCCCAGCACGCAGCCTGCGACGCCGGTGGTGGAGGCCCGCGCGCCGGTGGTGGCCAGGCCGTAGGGCTGGGTCGCGCGGTCCAGGTGGCTCGTCGTGGCGCCGCCCTCGACCCGCACGGCCTCTGCGGCGGGGTCGACGGTCACGCCGTGCATCCGGCGCAGATCGACGACCAGACCGGCGTCGTTCGTCCCCATGCCGGCGACGCTGTGCCCGCCGCCGCGCACCGCGATGTTGAGGTCCAGATCCCGGCCGAACCGCACCGCCCGGACGACGTCGGCCTCGTGCGCGCACCGCGCGATCACCGCCGGCCGCCGGTCGATCATGGCGTTGAAGACGGCCCGTGCCGCGTCGTAGCCCGGATCCCACGGGGCGAACACGTCGCCGTCGAGATCCTCGCGAAGGTCGACGAGGGCTGTGTGCGCCTTGGAGGACATGGCCCCCCTTCCCTGTAAGGGCGGGTGCGCTTCCAGCCTAGGCGGGCACAGCCCGTGCGGCGTGCTTAGCGGTCGTGGGCCCGCTCAGCCGCCGTACGCCCCCGAAGCCGTCAGGCGCAGGGCCGTGTCGATCAGGGGGACGTGGCTGAAGGCCTGGGGGAAGTTGCCCACCTGGCGCTGCAGGCGCGGGTCCCACTCCTCGGCGAGCAGGCCGAGGTCGTTGCGCAGCGACAGCAGCTTCTCGAACAGCTTGCGGGCCTCGTCGACGCGGCCGATCATCGCCAGGTCGTCGGCCATCCAGAACGAGCAGGCGAGGAAGGCGCCCTCGTCGCCGGGGAGGCCGTCGACGCCGGCGTCCTCGCCGGAGGTCGGGTAGCGCAGGATGAAGCCGTCCGGCGTGGACAGCTCGCGCTGGATGGCCTCGATGGTGCCGATGACCCGCTTGTCGTCCGGCGGCAGGAAGCCCATCTGCGGGATCAGCAGCAGCGAGGCGTCCAGCTCCTTCGAGCCGTAGGACTGCGTGAAGGTGTTGCGCTCCTTGTCGTAGCCCTTCTCGCACACGTCCCGGTGGATGTCGTCGCGCAGCTCCTTCCAGCGCTCCAGCGGGCCGTCCGCGTCGCCGGACTCCAGCAGCTTGATCGTGCGGTCGACGGCGACCCAGGCCATGACCTTGGAGTGCACGAAGTGCCGGCGGGGGCCGCGCACCTCCCAGATGCCCTCGTCCGGCTCCTGCCAGTGGTCCTCCAGGTAGCGGATCAGCTTCAGCTGCAGCAGCGAGGCGTAGTCGCTGCGGGCCAGGCCCGTCATGTGGGCCAGGTGCAGGGCCTCGGTGACCTCGCCGTACACGTCGAGCTGGAGCTGGTGGGCGGCGCCGTTGCCGACGCGGACCGGCGCGGAGTCCTCGTAGCCGGGCAGCCAGTCCAGTTCCGCCTCGCCCAGCTCGCGCTCACCGGCGATGCCGTACATGATCTGCAGGTTCTCCGGGTCGCCGGCGACCGCGCGCAGCAGCCACTCGCGCCAGGCGCGGGCCTCCTCGCGGTAGCCGGTGCGCAGCAGCGAGGACAGGGTGATCGCGGCGTCCCGGAGCCAGGTGTAGCGGTAGTCCCAGTTGCGCACGCCCCCGATCTCCTCCGGGAGCGAGGTCGTGGGCGCGGCGACGATGCCGCCCGTGGGCGCGTACGTCAGAGCCTTCAGCGTGATCAGCGAGCGGACCACCGCCTCGCGGTACGGCCCGTGGTACGTGCAGTGCTCGACCCACTCGCGCCAGAAGTCCTCCGTCGCCTCCAGCGACTGCTCGGGTTCCGGCAGCGGCGGCGGCTGCTTGTGCGAGGGCTGCCAGGAGATGGTGAACGCGATCCGGTCGCCGGGCGCGACCGTGAAGTCCGCGTACGTGGTCAGCGCCTTGCCGTAGGTCTCGGTGGAGGTGTCGAACCACACGGAGTCCGGGCCCGCGACCGCGACCGTGCGCCCCTCGTGCTTGTGCACCCACGGGACGATCCGGCCGTACGAGAAACGCATCCGCAGCGCCGACCGCATCGGCACCCGCCCCGAGACGCCCTCCACGATCCGGATCAGCTGCGGGGCACCGTCACGCGGCGGCATGAAGTCGATCACGCGGACCGTGCCGCGCGGGGTGTCCCACTCGGATTCCAGGATCAGCGAGTCGCCGCGGTAGCCCCGCCGGGCGGCGGTCGGCGGCTCGGCGTCGGCGGCGTGCGCGGGGCCGATCCGCCAGAAGCCGTGTTCCTCGGTGCCCAGCAGACCGGCGAAGATGGCGTGCGAGTCGAAGCGGGGCAGGCACAGCCAGTCGACTGTGCCGTCCCGGCAGACCAGGGCAGCGGTCTGCATGTCTCCGATGAGTGCGTAGTCTTCGATGCGCCCGGCCACGTGCAACTCCAGTCGAACGGCCACGTCGCCCCACAGGGGGCTTTCGCTAGTGCGGTCAAGGGGTCGTTGTAATGCGTCGTTGAGCTGTGAAGTAAAACCGTCGCTCTGCCCGGAGGCAAAACGACCGTCGTTGCTCAACGATCTGACGAGCTCGTGTTGTTCCGGTGCTTACGGGCGGGGGTGGTGCCGTGTTGCCGGCCGGCTCGGCAGCGAGTGTCCGAGCAGGATACGACGCACGTAGATGATCTGCGTGCCGCTCCGGGCAACGCGCCTGCGCCGAACGAGTGAGCACCGGGTGAGAAACAGGTGAGCGGTACGCGTACGTGGCGGGCCGTGCGCGCAGAGTGGCCGGGCGCCATCGGGCCCTGGCGCTGTTACCCTGGTAGCCCGTGGACCGGTGGGCTTGAAACCCCCGAACCGCAGCGACGGCACCCCCGGCACCGCCCGGCACGGCAGCCGCACCGCACCCCCAGACCGAGACCACGGGAGCCTCCTCTTGGCCATGCCGCCCAAATCTTCGACGACCAAGCACATCTTCGTCACCGGGGGTGTCGCCTCCTCTCTCGGCAAGGGCCTGACCGCCTCCAGCCTCGGCATGCTGCTCAAGGCCCGGGGTCTGCGCGTCGTGATGCAGAAGCTCGACCCGTACATCAACGTCGACCCGGGCACGATGAACCCCTTCCAGCACGGTGAGGTGTTCGTCACCAACGACGGCGCCGAGACCGACCTGGACATCGGCCACTACGAGCGCTTCCTCGACCGCGACCTGGACGGCTCCGCCAACGTCACCACCGGCCAGGTCTACTCGACGGTGATCGCCAAGGAGCGGCGCGGCGAGTATCTGGGCGACACCGTGCAGGTCATCCCGCACATCACCAACGAGATCAAGCACCGCATCCGCCGCATGGCCACCGACGACGTCGACGTCGTCATCACCGAGGTCGGCGGCACGGTCGGCGACATCGAGTCGCTGCCGTTCCTGGAGACCGTCCGCCAGGTCCGGCACGAGGTCGGCCGCGACAACGTCTTCGTGGTGCACATCTCGCTGCTGCCGTACATCGGCCCCTCGGGAGAGCTGAAGACGAAGCCGACCCAGCACTCGGTCGCCGCCCTGCGCAACATCGGTATCCAGCCGGACGCCATCGTGCTGCGCTGCGACCGCGAGGTGCCGACCGCCATCAAGCGCAAGATCTCGCTGATGTGCGACGTCGACGAGGCCGCCGTCGTGGCCTGCCCCGACGCGCCGTCCATCTACGACATCCCCAAGGTCGTGCACTCCGAGGGCCTGGACGCCTACGCCGTCCGCCGCCTCGACCTGCCGTTCCGGGACGTCGACTGGACGACCTGGGACGACCTGCTCGACCGCGTCCACAGCCCGAACCACGAGATCACCCTCGCCCTCGTCGGCAAGTACATCGACCTGCCCGACGCCTATCTCTCGGTCACCGAGGCGCTGCGCGCGGGCGGCTTCGCCAACAAGACCCGCGTGAAGATCAAGTGGGTCACCTCCGACGACTGCCGGACCCCGGCCGACGCCGAGGCGCAGCTGTCCGACGTCGACGCGATCTGCGTCCCGGGCGGCTTCGGCGACCGCGGCGTCTCCGGCAAGGTCGGCGCCATCCAGTACGCCCGCGAGAACCGGATCCCGCTGCTCGGCCTCTGCCTCGGCCTGCAGTGCATCGTGATCGAGGCCGCGCGCAACCTGGCCGGCATCGCCGACGCCAACTCCACCGAGTTCGACCCGGCCACCTCCCACCCGGTCATCTCCACCATGGCCGAGCAGCTCGACATCGTCGCCGGTGAGGGCGACATGGGCGGAACGATGCGCCTGGGCATGTACCCGGCCAAGCTGGCCGAGGGCTCCATCGTGCGTGAGGTGTACGACGGCAAGGAGTACGTCGAGGAGCGGCACCGGCACCGCTACGAGGTGAACAACGCCTACCGCTCGGAGCTGGAGAAGAAGGCAGGCATCCTCTTCTCGGGCACCTCCCCGGACGGCAAGCTCGTCGAGTACGTGGAGTACCCGCGCGAGGTCCACCCGTACCTGGTCGCCACCCAGGCCCACCCGGAGCTGCGCTCCCGGCCGACGCGTCCGCACCCGCTGTTCGCCGGGCTGGTGAAGGCCGCGGTCGAGCGGAAGAACTCGAAGTAACACACCAGTTGTACGGTGGCCGGGGTGCATATCTTCAAAGGTGAGCACCCCGGCTGTTTTTTGCACATCTGGTTTTTGCACGACTGCTTTTTGCACGACTGGCGGTACCTCCGGAAGGACAGGGCATGACGATCAGGGACACCCGCGAGGAGTGGGAGATCCGGGCGACGGACACCCCCTTCGTGGGCAACAAGACCTCGGTCCGCACGGACGACGTGGTCATGCCCGACGGCACGGTCGTGCGCCGCGACTACCAGGTCCACCCCGGCTCGGTGGCGGTCCTCGCCCTCGACGACGCCGGCCGGGTGCTGGTGCTGCGGCAGTACCGGCACCCGGTGCGCCAGAAGCTGTGGGAGATCCCGGCCGGCCTGCTCGACGTGCCCGGCGAGAACCCGCTGCACGCCGCCCAGCGCGAGCTGTACGAGGAGGCGCACGTCAAGGCCGAGGACTGGCGGGTGCTGACCGACGTCTACACCACGCCCGGCGGCTGCGACGAGGCCGTGCGCATCTTCCTCGCCCGCGGCCTGTCCGACGCCGAGGGTGAGCGGTTCGAGGCCGAGCACGAGGAGATCGACCTGGAGCTCGCGCGGGTCCCCCTCGAGGAGCTGGTACGCGGCATCCTGGCCGGTGAGCTGCACAACACCTGCCTGGTCGTGGGCGTGCTGTCGCTGGTCGCCGCGGAGCGGGGCGACGGGCTCGACGCGCTGCGTCCGGCGCAGGCGCCGTGGCCGGCCCGCCCCTTCGAAGCCTGAGCCGCCGTCCGGGGCACCCGGATCCTCCGGTGTGACGATCGCCTGATCCGATCGGGGGATGTGCCCGCCGTGCTCCGCCCGGTTCGTCGCAGAGCGTGAACTAGGCTCTTGAAACGCCCGAACCGGAGTCCCGGCGGGCTTTTGCGCGTGTGGTGGGACGGGAGTGTGGCCCGTGACGGATCAGGCGGTGGACACAGACGGCGTACAGGTGCCGGGCAGGTCTGCGAAGAGCCAGTTCCTGGGCCGCACACGGGAGTTGAAGGAACTGCGCGCCGACATCGAGCGTGCGGGACTGGACACCCTCTCCGGCCGCAAGGCCCCACGCGCGCGCGTACTGCTGATCGCGGGCCGCCCCGGCTCCGGCCGTACGGCCCTCGCCGAGGAGCTGGTACGACAGGTCGCCGGCCGCTACCCGGACGGGGTGCTGCGCGCCCGGCTCAGCGAACCCGACGGCACCCCCGTACCGGTCGCCCGCACCGCGGCGGACCTGCTCACCGCCCTGGACCTGCCGACCCCGCCCGGGGCCGCCGAGGACGACCTCACGGCGGCGCTCCGTGAGGCCCTGACCGGCCGCCGGGTCCTGCTCCTGCTGGACGACGCGGCCGACGCCGAGCAGGTCGACGCCCTGCTCCCGGACACCCCGGACTGCCTGGTCGTCGCCGTCGCGCAGGGTCCGCTGACCGGTATCTCGGACGTCCGCCCGTGCACCCTCGGCGGCCTCGACACCAAGTCCGCCGTCGAACTGCTGTCCCAGCACACCGGCTCCGTCCGGATCACCGTCGACCCACGGGCGGCGGAGGGACTCGTCGAGGCGTGCCAGGCCCAGCCCGCCGCGCTGGTGCTGGCCGGCGGCTGGCTCGCCGCCCGCCCCCAGTCGGCCGTGGCCGACCTCACCAAGCAACTGCACGCCGAGAGCCAGGACGGGACACCGCTCAGCCGGGTCTTCCGGTTGGTCTACTCCTCGCTGCCCGGCTCCGCCGCCCGGATCCTGCGGCTGCTCTCCCTCGCCCCCGCCGGCTGCATCGACCCGCACACCGCCTCCGCGCTCGCCGGCTGCTCGGTCAACGGCGCCCGGCACACCCTGGACGACTTCGTCGCCCTCGGCCTGCTGCGCAGCAGCGACCCGCAGCTGCCGGAGTACGAGGTGCCCGGCTGTCTGCACCCGCTGCTGCGCGCCGTCACCGAGGCCGAGGACCGCCCCGCCGAGCTGCAGCTGGCCCGCGCCCGGCTGCTGGAGCGGACGGTACGGCTGCTGCAGTCCTGCCGGGCGATCACCGAGACGGACAACCCGCAGGCCCGCGAGAAGCTGGCCGGCACCCCGCGTGCCCTGCGCTTTCCCAGTCCCCGGGCGGCCGCCGACTGGCTGCGCCTGCGCCGCCCGGCCCTGCTCGCCTCGGCCCGGCTCGCGGTGGCCGACGGGGAGCTGGACACGCTGGCCCGGCGGCTGATGTCCCAGCTGGTGCGGGCGATGGTGGCCCACTTCGGGATGCAGGCCGCCGCCCCCGACCTGTACGGCATCCACCGGCTCGTCCTCGATGTGGCCGTGCGCCGGGATCTGCCCCGGGAGCAGGCGGCGGCGCTGCTGAATCTGGGCGATCTGGACGCCAGGACCGGCCGGACGGCCGACGCCCTGGCCCGCTACCGGGCCGCGCTGGACGCCGGGCGCCGGGCGAACGACCCGTATGCGACCGGTCGCGCGATGGAATCCGTAGGGGGCGCACACCAGGAGCTCGGGGATCACGACCGGGCCGCCGACTGGTTCGGCCGGGCCCTGGCCGAGCGCTTGGCCCGCGGGGAGCGCGAGGAGGCCGCCCGGCTGTACGGCCGGATCGGGACGGCGTACACCTACGCGGGCCACTACGGCGAGGCGCAGCGCAACTGGCGGGCCGCCATCGCCGGGTACCGGAAACTGGGCGACGTGGCCGCCCATGCCCGGGCGTTGAGCGAGTTGGCGCGGGTGCAGGAGTACGCGGGGCGGCCCGAGGAGTCGCTGCGTACCTGCCAGGAAGCCGTCGAGTGGGCGCGGCGCGCGGAGGACGCCCGGCTGCAGGCCGCGCTGCATCTGCGGCTGGCCGACACGCTGGAGCATCTAGGTGATCCGACGGCCGCCCTGCTGCACCGCAGCGCCGCCGAGCGCATGCTGGGGGATGAGATCCAGGAGGCCGAAACGCCAGATCCAGCCACGGAACAAGCCGCTAACGCCTGCGAAATCCGTAGTACATCCGCTGAAGATTGATGCAATGAAAGGCTAGACAGCGGGAACGCCTTCATTAGACTGGCTCTGCCGCACGTTCTCCTGCGGTGTCTCCCGGTGTGCCCTGTACATCCGGGTATGTCGCGTAATACACCCCCCTCTGAGCCAAGGACCGTGATCGACGTGAAGGTCGGCATCCCCCGCGAGGTCAAGAACAACGAGTTCCGGGTGGCCATCACCCCCGCCGGCGTGCACGAGCTGGTGCGCAACGGCCACCAGGTCGTCATCGAGCGCGGCGCCGGTCTCGGCTCCTCGATCACGGACGCCGAGTACGTGGCCGCCGGCGCGCAGATCCTGGAGACGGCCGACGAGGTGTGGGCCTCCGCCGACCTGCTGCTGAAGGTCAAGGAGCCCATCGCCGAGGAATATCACCGCCTGCGCAAGGACCAGACGCTCTTCACCTACCTGCACCTGGCCGCCTCCAAGGAGTGCACGGACGCCCTGCTGGAGTCCGGCACCACCGCCATCGCCTACGAGACCGTCGAGCTGCCCAGCCGCGCGCTGCCGCTGCTCGCCCCGATGTCCGAGGTCGCGGGCCGGCTCGCCCCGCAGGTCGGCGCCTACCACCTGATGCGCGCGGCCGGCGGCCGCGGTGTGCTGCCGGGTGGTGTGCCGGGCGTGACCCCGGCCAAGGCCGTCGTCATCGGCGGTGGCGTCTCCGGCTGGAACGCCACCCAGATCGCCGTCGGCATGGGCTTCGAGGTGACCCTGCTGGACCGCGACATCAACAAGCTGCGCGAGGCCGACCGGATCTTCGGTACGAAGGTCAAGGCGATCATGTCCAACTCCTTCGAGCTGGAGAAGGCCGTCCTCGACGCCGACCTCGTCATCGGCGCGGTGCTCATCCCCGGCGCCAAGGCGCCGAAGCTCGTCACCAACGAGCTGGTCTCCCGGATGAAGCCGGGAAGTGTCCTTGTCGACATCGCGATCGACCAGGGCGGTTGCTTCGAGGACTCCCGCCCCACCACGCACGCCGAGCCGACCTTCCAGGTCCACCAGTCGGTCTTCTACTGCGTCGCCAACATGCCGGGCGCGGTGCCGAACACCTCCACGAACGCCCTCACCAACGCCACGCTCCCCTACATCGTGGAGCTCGCCAACCGCGGCTGGGCCGAGGCGCTGCGCCGTGACCCGGCGCTGGCCAAGGGTCTCAACACGCATGACGGCAAGGTGGTTTACCGCGAGGTCGCCGAGGCGCACGGGCTGGACCACGTGGAGCTGGAGTCCCTGCTCGGCTAAGTCACCTTTTCGTAAAGGCGATACGTCAACACAGGTCGTCAACCGACAGCATCCGGCCGGACCTTGCCCGACGAGGTCCGGCCGGATGTGTGTATGGTCACTTTGCGACGCTCGGTCAACTCGCCTCGAACGTAACCCTTGAACCGATTCGCACACCGGTGAAACCTGCCGTGCGACGGCCGTACGCCCTTGACAGAGGGATGTTTCATTGCCGACACATCCTGCCGGGTCCGGCGGATTGTGTTGCTGCGGACGCCCGACACGCCATAGAGTCGCCAACCGTCGGCATGGTGCCACGCTGACCTGTCTAGAAGTTTCCTGGTCACCAAGGAGGTAAGACGACTTGTGAATGAGTCGACATTTTCTCCCGGGGGTGGTCAACCAGGAAGCCCTGCGCGGGGCCAGGCTCCCGCGGGGTTCGAGGCTGTCGGCTCCGTAGCGGTGCGCACCTTCGCAGCCCACCAGAGTCACCACAAGTCAGGGGTGACTCAGCCAGCACACCAGAGCATGGATGGCCATCACGTGAACGCCATGGCCGGCGACGGAAGTGGCGCGCCCCACAACCACTTCGCCGACTACGAGGAACTGCCCGAAGGGCACTTCTACGACCCGGACGCCGAGTACGAGCCCGACCCGGAGTACGCGGCCACGCTCGCGCCCGACGCGGCCCGCCAGCGCCGTGAGCGCATCGGCCCGACCGGGCGCCCGCTGCCGTACTTCCCGATCCCGGGCCCGCTGACCGACCACGGGCCCGCGACGATCATCGCGATGTGCAACCAGAAGGGCGGCGTCGGCAAGACGACGTCCACCATCAATCTGGGTGCCGCGCTCGCGGAGTACGGACGCCGGGTGCTGCTGGTGGACTTCGACCCGCAGGGCGCGCTGTCGGTCGGTCTCGGCGTCAACCCCATGGAGCTGGACCTCACCGTCTACAACCTGCTCATGGAGCGGGGCCTGGCGGCCGACGAGGTGCTGCTGAAGACCGCGGTCCCCAACATGGACCTGCTGCCCAGCAACATCGACCTGTCGGCGGCCGAGGTCCAGCTGGTCTCCGAGGTGGCCCGCGAGTCGTCGCTGCAGCGCGCGCTGAAACCGCTGCTGCCGGACTACGACTACATCGTGATCGACTGTCAGCCCTCGCTCGGCCTGCTCACCGTGAACGCCCTGACGGCCGCTCACAAGGTGATCGTGCCGCTGGAGTGCGAGTTCTTCGCCCTGCGCGGTGTGGCGCTGCTGACCGAGACCATCGAGAAGGTCCAGGAGCGGCTGAACCCGGAGCTGGAGCTCGACGGGATCCTCGCCACGATGTACGACTCGCGCACCGTGCACAGCCGCGAGGTGCTCGCGCGCGTCGTCGAGGCGTTCGACGACCACGTCTACCACACGGTCATCGGGCGCACGGTCCGCTTCCCGGAGACCACGGTCGCCGGAGAGCCGATCACCACGTACGCGTCCAACTCCGTCGGTGCCGCCGCCTATCGCCAGCTCGCCAGGGAGGTGCTCGCCCGGTGTCACGCCGAGTGAGTCTGCCGGGGGCCGACGAACTGTTCCGTACGACAGGGGGAATGGCGCTCCAGGCATCCACTCCCCGGCGTGGCGCCAACGGCGAGGCCCGGGTGCCGCCTCCCGCGGGGGAGGGCGACACGGCGGCCGCCGCCACGGAGGACGCGCCACAGGCCGTTCCCGCGCAGGGCGGGGACGGCGAGGGCGCGGAGCATGTCGCGGCCGACGCGGAGCCGGCCGACGCCGAGTCGCGCAGCCGGGGCGCGGAGCGCTCCTCGCGGCGCCAGGGACAGGCGGCGGCGCAGGAAGGTTCTGCCGCGGCGACGCCCCGCAAGCGCGGACGGGCGGCCGCGCGGCGGCCCAGTGGGCGTGAGCGGCACGACGAGAAGATCACGGTGTACGTGTCCGCCGAGGAGCTCATGGATCTGGAGCACGCGCGCCTCGTGCTGCGGGGCGAGCACGGGCTGGCCGTCGACCGGGGGCGCATCGTGCGCGAGGCGGTCGCCGTGGTGCTGGCCGACCTGGAGACCCGGGGGGACGCCAGCATCCTCGTACGACGGCTCCGTGGGCGGTAGCGGTAGCCTGCGGGGGCTATGACCTCGAACGGCTCCCCAGTCCCCGCCTCCGGCCCGTCGGGCCGTCGACGTGCGCTGGGGAGGGGGCCAGGGGCTCCGGCGGAGCCTGTTGAGGCCCCGGCGCCACCCGTTGAGGCTTCGGTTCCTGTGCAGGCACCGCCTGTCGCTCCCGTGGAGCCGGAAGTCGAGGTCCCCGAGGTCGTGGCGCCGGAACCTGGGCCGGAGCCCGTGGAGCCCGTGGAGCCCGTGGAGGGCGAGTCCGGCGGCTTCAAGGTGCGGCTCTCGAACTTCGAGGGCCCCTTCGACCTGCTGCTCCAGCTGATCTCCAAGCACAAGCTCGACGTCACCGAGGTCGCCCTGTCCAAGGTGACCGACGAGTTCATGGCGCACATCCGGGCCATGGGGCCGGACTGGGACCTGGACGAGACGACCGAGTTCCTGGTCGTCGCCGCCACCCTGCTCGACCTGAAGGCGGCGCGGCTGCTGCCCTCCGCCCAGGTGGAGGACGAGGCCGACCTGGCGCTCCTGGAGGCCCGCGACCTGCTGTTCGCGCGGCTCCTGCAGTACCGCGCGTACAAACAGGTCGCCGAGATCTTCAACAGCCGCCTCGACGACGAGGCCCGCCGCTACCCCCGTACCGTCGGCCTCGAACCGGAGCACGCCGAGCTGCTCCCGGAGGTCGTCATCAGCATCGGCCCGGAGGGGTTCGCGAAGCTCGCGGTCAAGGCGATGCAGCCGAAGCCCAAGCCCCAGGTGTACGTCGACCACATTCACGCGCCGCTGGTGAGTGTGCAGGAGCAGGCCGGGATCGTCGTCGCGCGGCTGAAGGAACTCGGCGAGGCCAGCTTCCGCACGCTCGTCGAGGACACCGACGACACCCTCACCGTCGTCGCGAGGTTCCTGGCACTGCTGGAGCTGTACCGCGAGAAGGCCGTCGCGCTGGAGCAGGAGACCGCCCTCGGGGAGCTGCTGGTGCGCTGGACCGGCGGTGCGGGGGACGCGGCGCCGATGGTGACCGACGAGTTCGACCGACCGCCCGAGCAGCCCCCCGAGCAGCCCAAGGAGCAGGAGGAGAAGGAGTGAGTGAGGAGACCACCGAACTGCCGGCCGGGCTGCGTGCCGTCGCCGACCTGGAGCTGAAGCCCGCCCTGGAGGCCGTCCTGATGGTCGTGGACGAGCCCGCGACCGTGGAGCACCTCGCGAAGATACTGGAGCGGCCCAAGCGGCAGATCAGCAAGGCGCTGCGCGAACTGGCCGACGACTACACCGCGCAGGGGCGCGGCTTCGAGCTGCGGCACGTCGCGGGCGGCTGGCGTTTCTACACCCGCCCCGAGTACGCGCCGGCCGTCGAGCGGCTCGCGCTGGAGGGCCAGACCGCCCGGCTCACCCAGGCCGCGCTGGAGACGCTCGCGGTCGTGGCGTACCGCCAGCCGGTCAGCCGTAGCCGGGTCTCCGCCGTGCGCGGAGTGAACTGCGACGGCGTCATGCGCACCCTGCTCCAGCGCGGTCTGGTGCAGGAGGCGGGCACGGAACCCGAAACAGGTGCGATCCTGTACACGACGACGAACTACTTCCTGGAGCGGATGGGCCTGCGCGGCCTGGACGAGCTCCCGGAGCTCGCGCCCTTCCTCCCGGAGGCGGCGGCGATCGAGGCCGAGACGCAGGAAGGCGTGCCGTCGTTCGATCCGGACGCTCCGGATCCCGAGGACGCAGACGACAAGACGACGGAACTTTGATGCGAAGCAGCGGCAGTGGCAAGAGTGGCGGGACCGGCGGGCGCGGCAACTACCGCGGTGCCGGTAACAACAGGGACCAGAAGCAGGGGCAGGGCCGCCCCCGCAAGCCCCGCCCCGAGGAGCGCCGCTACGACGTGGGGCCCGGGGCGACCAAGGACGGCCCCAAGGCGGGGCGTGGCGGCGCGGCCCGCGGCGGCGCCAAGGGCGGCCCCAGGAAGCCCCAGCAGGGCGGGCGCAGCGAGCCTGCCCGCTCGCGTGAGTACGAGACGCGGGTCGAGGAGCGCAACCGGGAGCGGTACGCGGGCAAGAAGGACATCAAGCTGCCCAAGACCTTCCCGGGCGCCGAGCAGGAGGGCGAGCGGCTGCAGAAGGTGCTCGCGCGCGCGGGCTACGGCTCCCGGCGCGCCTGCGAGGAGCTGATCGAGCAGGCCCGGGTCGAGGTCAACGGCGAGATCGTGCTGGAGCAGGGCAAGCGGGTCGACCCGGAGAAGGACGAGGTCAAGGTCGACGGCCTGACCGTCGCGACCCAGTCGTACCAGTTCTTCTCGCTGAACAAGCCCGCCGGAGTCGTCTCCACGATGGAGGACCCCGAGGGGCGCCAGTGCCTCGGCGACTACGTCACCAACCGCGAGACGCGGCTCTTCCACGTCGGCCGGCTCGACACCGAGACCGAGGGCGTCATCCTCCTCACCAACCACGGCGAGCTGGCCCACCGGCTGACCCACCCCAAGTACGGCGTGAAGAAGACCTACCTCGCGCACATCGTCGGCCCGATCCCGCGCGACCTGGGCAAGCGGCTGAAGGACGGCATCCAGCTGGATGACGGGTACGCGCGCGCGGACCACTTCCGGGTCGTCGAGCAGACCGGCAAGAACTACCTCGTCGAGGTCACGCTGCACGAGGGCCGCAAGCACATCGTGCGGCGGATGCTGGCGGAGGCCGGCTTCCCGGTCGACAAGCTGGTGCGCGTCGCCTTCGGCCCGATCACCCTGGGCGACCAGAAGTCGGGCTGGCTGCGCCGGCTGTCCAACACCGAGGTCGGGATGCTGATGAAGGAAGTGGACCTCTAGGCGGTACAGGTACCCGGCCCCTTGTGAGTGACAGCCACCCCCTTTTATAGTCAGTACGACTATTAAGGGGGTGGCGACGTATGCGGGGCTACGACAAGTACGCGTACGAACCCTTCGCCGTCACCGTCGACCTCGCCGTCCTCACCGTCCGCGCCGGCGCGCTGCACGTGCTGCTCGTCGAGCGCGGACAGGAGCCGTACGCCGGTCGCTGGGCGCTGCCCGGTGGCTTCGTGCTGCCGGAGGAGTCCGCCGAGACGGCCGCCCGGCGGGAACTCGCCGAGGAGACCGGCCTGTCCGACGTCTCCGGGCCGCACCTGGAGCAGTTGCGGACCTACAGCGAGCCGGACCGCGATCCCCGCATGCGGGTCGTGTCCGTCGCCTTCACCGCCCTGCTGCCCGACCCACCCGAGCCGCACGGCGGCGGCGACGCCGCGCAGGCCCGCTGGGTGCCGTACGACACGGCCCGGCCGCTGGCCTTCGACCACGACCGGATCCTGGCCGACGCGCACGAAAGGGTCGGCGCGCGGCTGGAATACACGGGCCTCGCGACCGCCTTCTGTCCGCCCGAGTTCACCCTCGGCGAGCTTCAGCAGGTCTACGAGACCGTGTGGGGCACCCCGCTCGACCGGCCCAACTTCCGGCGCAAGGTGCTCGCCACCCCCGGCTTCGTCGAACCGGTCCCCGGTGCCGCGCGCCTGACCGGCGGCCGCGGCAAACCCGCCGCCCTCTACCGCGCGGGCGGCGCCGCCGCCCTGCACCCGCCCCTCCTCCGCCCGTCCCGGGAAGGACGCCCCGCATGACCACGACCACCGTCCGCAAGCGCGCCGCCACCGGCTCCCTGATCGGCCTCGCCCTCGGGGACGCGCTCGGCTTCCCGACCGAGTTCCACAACGTGCCGTCGATCCTCGACAGGTTCGGCCCGTGGCGGCGGATGGAGCTGCCCACGCCGGCGCTCGTCACCGACGACACCCAGATGACTCTGGCGCTGGCGCGGGGGCTGCGCACGGCGATGGACCGGGGGGTGCTCGGGCCCGCCGAACTGGCCGCGCCCGTACGGCAGGAGTTCATCGCCTGGAACCGCTCCCCGGAGAACAACCGGGCTCCCGGCAACACCTGCATCAGGGCCTGTGTCCTGCTGGAGGACACGGACCGCGCCTGGCAGGACGCCAGCCAGATCAACTCCAAGGGCTGCGGCGCCAACATGCGTGTCGCGCCGATCGGCCTGGTCCCCGGCCTGAGTGACGAACAGCGGGCCGGCGCAGCCCAGTTGCAGGCCGCCCTCACGCACGGGCACCCGACAGGCCTCGCCGCCTCCGACCTCACCGCGCACGCCGTACGACTGCTCGCACAGGGCGCCGAGCCGACCGGACTGGTGGGGCTGCTGCGGTCGTACGCCTATGAGAACCGCGAGCGCTACCACGAGCGGTGGCTGGGCGATCTGTGGACGCGGGCGGAGGACGCCACGCCGGAGCGGTTCATCGCGCGCGGCTGGGACGAGTGCCTCGGGGTGCTCGACCGGCTGCGGGACGCCGTAGGGACGATCTCGCCGGAGACCGACCCGTGCCTGGCCACGGGTGAGGGCTGGATCGCCGAGGAGGCGCTGGCCACCGGGCTGCTGTGCTTCTTGCAGTTCGTGGACGAGCCGCTGACGGCGCTGCGCCGGGCGGCCTGCACCGCCGGCGACTCCGATTCCATCGCGTGCCTCGCCGGCGCCTTCGCGGGCGCCTACCTCGGCGCCGAGGCCTGGCCGACGGAGTGGGCGGACCGGATCGAGTACCGGGGTGAGCTGGTGACGCTGGGTGCGCTCTGGGACATCTGAGGCCGTGCCCCGTCTCAGCGGGCGAGCGCCCCGCACCTGTCCGTAGCGGGCTGACTAGGCTTGACGGACGTAGAGCCGATTCGCACAGCAGCAAGGAGCATCGCCGTGGCGGTACGAGCGGTCCGGGGCGCCGTCCAACTCGAGGTGGACGAGGCCGGCCACATGGACGAGCAGGTCGGGGCTCTTCTCACCGCCATCCTGGAGCGGAACGGACTGACCACCGACGACCTGATCAGCATCTGGTTCACGGCCACGCCCGACCTGCACAGCGACTTCCCGGCCGCCGCCGCCCGCAAGCTCGGCATCCTCGACGTGCCGCTGATCTGCGCCCAGGAACTGGACATCGCCGGGGCGATGCCCCGGGTCGTCCGGGTGCTCGCGCACATCGACTGCGACAAGCCGCGCGCCGACATCAGCCACGTCTACCTCGGCGCCGCCGCCGCTCTGCGCAAGGACATCGCCCAGTGAGAACCGCACTCGTCATCGGCACCGGGCTCATCGGCACCTCCGTCGCCCTGGCCCTCGCCCAGCGCGGTGTCGTCGTCCACCTCGCCGACCACGACCCCGAGCAGGCCCGTACGGCGGCCGCGCTCGGCGCCGGCACGGACGAGGCGCCCGAGGGACCCGTCGACCTCGCGATCGTCGCCGCCCCGCCCGCGCACGTCGCCGCCGTGCTCGCCGACGCCATGCGGCGCGGCCTCGCACGCGGGTACGTCGACGTGGCCAGCGTCAAGGGCGGCCCGCGTCGCGAGCTGGAGGCGCTCGGTCTCGACCTGACGTGGTACCTCGGCACGCACCCCATGTCCGGCCGGGAGAAGTCCGGCCCCCTGGCCGCGACCGGCGATCTCTTCGAGGGCCGCCCCTGGGTGCTCACGCCCACGCGGGACACCGACACCGAGGTGCTGAACCTCGCCCTGGAGCTGGTCTCGCACTGCCGTGCCGTGCCGGTCGTCATGGACGCCGACGCCCACGACCGGGCCGTGGCCCTGGTCTCGCACATGCCCCATCTGGTCTCCAGCATGGTCGCCGCCCGTCTGGAGAACGCCGAGGAGGCGGCCGTACGGCTGTGCGGGCAGGGCATCCGGGACGTGACCCGGATCGCCGCGTCCGACCCGCGGATGTGGATCGACATCCTCTCCGCGAACCCCGGGCCGGTCGCCGACCTGCTCAGCGACGTCGCCGCCGACCTCGGTGAGACCGTCCAGGCGCTGCGCGCCCTGCAGTCCTCCGACGAGGCCAAGCGCCGGGAGGGGACCGTCGGCATCGAGGACGTGCTGCGGCGCGGCAACGCCGGGCAGGTCCGGGTTCCCGGCAAGCACGGGTCCGCGCCGCGGGCGTACGAGGTCGTCGCGGTGCTCATCGACGACCAGCCCGGCCAGCTGGCCCGCATCTTCGCGGACGCCGGGCAGGCCGGCGTCAACATCGAGGACGTACGCATCGAGCACGCGACGGGACAGCAGGCCGGTCTCGTGCAGCTGATGGTGGAGCCGAAGGCGGCGCCGCTGCTGACGGCGGCCCTGCGGGAGCGAGGGTGGGCGATCCGTCAGTAGGGCTGGGCGCGCGTGCGGCCGGACGAGTGACCCGCACCCAGTAACCTTGTGCGGGGCACCGTCCCGCCCCACACCACCCCGGCCCAGGAAGGTCCCCACAGTGGAAAGCGCCCCGGCAGTGATTGTCGCCATCGACGGCCCCTCCGGCACGGGCAAGTCGAGCACGTCGAAGGCGGTGGCGGCGCAGCTCGGTCTGAGCTACCTGGACACCGGTGCCCAGTACCGGGCGATCACCTGGTGGATGGTGACCAACGGCATCGACGTCACCGACCCGTCGCAGATCGCCGCCGTGGCAGGCAAGCCGGACATCGTCTCCGGCACCGACCCGGCGGGCCCGACGATCACGGTCGACGGTGTGGACGTCGCCGGTCCGATCCGCACCCAGGAGGTCACCTCCAAGGTCAGCGCGGTCAGCGCGGTGCCCGAGGTGCGCGCCCGGATCACCGAGCTGCAGCGTTCGATCGCGGCCGGCGCCGAGAAGGGCATCGTCGTCGAGGGCCGCGACATCGGTACGACGGTGCTGCCGGACGCCGACCTGAAGATCTTCCTCACCGCCTCCCCGGAGGCCCGCGCCGCCCGGCGCAGCGGTGAGCTGAAGAACGCGGACGTCGACGCCACCCGCGAGGCCCTGATCAAGCGGGACGCCGCCGACTCCAGCCGGAAGGCCTCGCCGCTCGCCAAGGCCGACGACGCGTTCGAGGTGGACACCACCGACCTCACGCTGGCGCAGGTCATCGAGTGCGTCGTCACCCTCGTCGAGGAGAAGCGGGCGGCGAAGTGACCGAGGCACCGTCCCAGCGGGGCGCGGAGACCGGCCGGCGCATCGGCCTTGCGCTGATGCACGGGCTGTGGCGGCCCCGGGTGCTGGGTGCCTGGAAGGTCCCGGCGACCGGCCCGGTCATCCTCGCCGTCAACCACTCGCACAACATCGACGGCCCGATGGTGATGGGCGTGGCGCCCCGGCCGGTGCACTTCCTGATCAAGAAGGAGGCGTTCGTCGGCCCGCTCGACCCCTTCCTGACCAGGATCGGCCAGGTCAAGGTGGACCGGCAGAGCACCGACCGCACGGCCGTCACCCGGGCGCTGGACGCGCTGGCGGCCGGCGGCGTGCTGGGGATATTCCCGGAGGGCACCCGGGGCGAGGGCGACTTCGCCTCGCTGCGTGCCGGGCTCGCGTACTTCGCCGTGCGCAGCGGCGCCCCGGTCGTCCCGGTGGCCGTGCTGGGAAGTTCCGAGCGGCGGGGACGGTTGATAAAGGGACTGCCTCCGCTGCGGCACCGCATCGACGTCGTCTTCGGCGAACCGTTCGAGGCGGGCGACGGCAGCGGGCGGCGTACGCGCACGGCGCTGGACGAGGCGACCGAACGCATCCAGAAGCAGCTCACGGAGCACCTGGAAAACGCCAGGCGCCTCACCGGGCGCTGAGCGACACTGAGTAGTGGATCACCCCGAACCGGGATACTCCACCGATCACCACGATGAACGACGAGGTACGGACTTCATGAACGACCAGATCCAGCCCGACGGCTCGGACGCGTACGAGGACGCGCACGAGCACGATCACGGGGCGCTCGGCGACGCCGAGTACGCGGAGTTCATGGAGCTCGCCGCCGAAGAGGGCTTCGACCTGGAGGAGGTCGAGGGCGCCATCGAGGCGGCCGGGCACGGACCGCTGCCCGTCCTCGCCGTGGTCGGCCGCCCGAATGTCGGCAAGTCGACTCTCGTGAACCGCATCATCGGCCGACGCGAGGCCGTCGTCGAGGACAAACCCGGAGTCACCCGCGACCGCGTCACCTACGAGGCCGAGTGGGCGGGCCGCCGCTTCAAGGTCGTCGACACCGGCGGCTGGGAGCAGGACGTCTTCGGCATCGACGCCTCCGTGGCCGCCCAGGCCGAGTTCGCCATCGAGGCGGCCGACGCGGTGGTCTTCGTGGTAGACGCCAAGGTGGGCGCCACCGACACCGACGAGGCGGTCGTACGACTGCTGCGCAAGGCCGGCAAGCCCGTCGTGCTGTGTGCCAACAAGGTGGACGGCCCGAGCGGCGAGGCCGACGCGGCCTACCTGTGGTCCCTCGGCCTCGGCGAGCCGCACCCCGTGTCCGCGCTGCACGGCCGGGGCACCGGCGACATGCTGGACGCCGTCCTGGAGGCGCTGCCGGAGGCGCCGCGCGAGGCCTTCGGCGGGGCCGGCATCGGCGGCCCGCGCCGCGTCGCCCTGATCGGCCGCCCGAACGTCGGCAAGTCCTCGCTGCTGAACAAGGTGGCCGGCGAGGAGCGCGTCGTCGTCAACGAACTCGCCGGCACCACCCGCGACCCCGTCGACGAGCTGATCGAACTCGGCGGCAAGACCTGGAAGTTCGTCGACACCGCCGGCATCCGCAAGCGCGTCCACCTCCAGCAGGGCGCCGACTACTACGCCTCGCTGCGCACCGCCGCCGCGGTCGAGAAGGCCGAGGTGGCCGTCGTCCTCATCGACGGCGCCGAGTCGATCTCGGTGCAGGACCAGCGGATCGTCACCATGGCCGTGGAGGCGGGCCGCGCGCTGGTCGTCGCGTACAACAAGTGGGACACCCTCGACGAGGAGCGCCGCTACTACCTGGAGCGGGAGATCGAGACCGAGATGGGCCAGGTCTCCTGGGCGCCCCGCGTGAACGTCTCGGCGCGCACCGGGCGGCACATGGAGAAGCTGGTCCCGGCGATCGAGACGGCCCTGGCGGGCTGGGAGACCCGGGTCCCGACGGGCCGGCTGAACGCCTTCCTCGGCGAGCTGGTCTCCGCCCATCCGCACCCGGTGCGGGGCGGCAAGCAGCCGCGCATCCTGTTCGGCACCCAGGCCGGGACGAAGCCGCCGCGGTTCGTGCTCTTCGCCTCCGGCTTCATCGAGGCGGGCTACCGGCGCTTCATCGAACGCCGACTGCGCGAGGAGTTCGGCTTCGAGGGCACGCCGATCCATATCTCGGTGCGGGTGCGCGAGAAGCGCGGCGCGAAGAAGAAGTGACACAAGGGCGGCCCCGGCGGGGCCGCCCTTTCAGATTCCCCGGCGGGGTCCGGGTGGCAGCGCGGGGATGTGGTGCATCCCGGTGGAGTGCTGCTGACCGATCGTCCCGACCCGCTGCCACGTCGGCTGGTGCCCACTGGTGTGCCGGGTGCTCTGCGCGCCCGCGCTGTAGGCGCTGTACGAGCTGTTGTACGAGCCCGAGCCGTGCGAGAGGTTTCCGAAGGCGGTGAACCCCAGGTTCTCCTCGCCGCGACGGTCGCCCGGCAGCGCACGGAAGTTCTTGACGTACTCGGCGTAGAGCGCGTCGTAGATCGGCGTGGCCGATGGCCCGCCGGAATGATCCTGACCGGACCGAGCGGACGGAATCGGCTGCAAGGACTGGCGGCGGGGAACGTCGTATGCGTGCACGTATGTCCAAACGACCCCGAGCCGGAAGAGATGCGGTCGGGGCAGTACGCCTGAAGGGCGCGGGGAACCGCGCTATCAGGTCCCCGCGAGCGGCAGCACACTCGCCACCAGCTTCCCGTTCGCCGCGGCCTTGTCCAGTGCCTCCCGCAGCAGATCCTCCCGGGGCTGCCGCCCGATGGATCCCACCGGCGCCGCGAACATCAGGACCTGCTGGTGCTTGTTGGCGGCGGCCCGCCACCCGTCGGTGACCTGCAACGGCTGGTGCGCCTGCCACCAGGCCACCGGTTGTCCGCCGTTCGCCCCCGGCTGGAGCACCGCGTGCAGCTGCCCCATGGCGAGCAGGACGGACCAGCCGTGCAGCACCGGCGGTACGGAGTTCAGCTCGGTCACCGGCATGAAGCCCTGCTCGATCAGCAGCGGCAGGAAGTCGTCCCCGGCGGCGGTGGAGCCGGGACGCACGATGGGCCCGGTGGGTTCGACGACCAGGGCCGGGTGCAACTCGCCGGCGATCAGCACGAGTCCGCTGGTCACCCCGAGCACCGCCTGCTCGGGCACGACCTTCTCGGGCTCCAGGTCGACGGTGTCGCCGCTGATGGACCTCACGGCGCCCTGGAGCTGTTCCTCGGTGACCTGAACGACCTGCGAGGGCAGGCAGCCGGCGTGGGCGAAGGCGAGCACGGCGGTCTCGTCGCCGATGAACAGGACGGTGCTGGTGCGCTCGCGCTCGGAGTCGCCCGGGGTGCGGCAGGACGTGCAGTCGTAACTGCCCGGGGCGTTGTCTCCGGCGAGCAGCCGGTCGGCTTCTTCGTCGCCGATCTCGGCGCGTACCTCGTCGCTGACGTCGAGCATGCGCGGCACGGGTGGCTCCCTCGGGATGCGGTGCGTGGCGAGGCCGGGTGGCTCCCGGCCTGTGCTCCGGGGAAGGTTCCCCGGCTCATGAAGAAGACAACGGGCGAGCTGTGGCGGTAGTCACGCTGCACGGCGAACGGAATCGAACCATCCACCGCACACGGTCACGGCTGGCACGGAATCGAACACTCTCCGTCAAGTCGCCGTGTCCACAGGGGACTTGGGGTGGTGAGGTGGGTCACATGGCGACATGGGGGGTGGTCGACAAATCCGGAAATCGGCGAATGAAGTGGGTGGCCGGAAATCGCCGCTACCTCGGGTAACTGCGAACTGGCCTGGAGAGACGGGCAGTTGGTTGATCCGGGCTCGTCATGCTCCGTACATTCCTCGGCCGTGTGCAACGAGCACCGCTCGGGTACGTCCGCCACCGCACCAGCCGGCACCACAGCACGCCCCTCGGCGGACGGGACGGAGCACGCCGGCCGCGCCCATGCGCGGAGAGCGCGCCTCGTCCGGGGACCCCGGGTCCGTGGAGAGGGAACTACATGTCCGATTGTGCCGATACCACCCGCAACAACGTCCGTAAGACCCGTACGGCGGCGGTTCTCGCCGGGGCGGCCCTGCTGGCCCCGCTGGGGCTGCTGGCCGCGAGCGGCAACGCCGCGGCGGCGGACGGCGGAGTGTGGGACCGCATCGCCCAGTGCGAGAGCGGCGGCAACTGGCACATCAACACCGGCAACGGCTACTACGGCGGACTCCAGTTCTCCGCCGACACCTGGCGCGCGTACGGCGGCACGGCCTACGCGCCGACCGCCGACCAGGCCTCCAGGGAGCAGCAGATCGCCGTCGCCACCAAGGTCCAGCGCGCCCAGGGCTGGGGCGCCTGGCCGACCTGTTCCGCGCGTGCCGGGGCGTACGGCAGCGCGCCGGCCGCATCCGGGGCGTCCGCCGGAAACTCGGCCCCGACGCAGTCGTCCCGATCCCAGTCGGCCCAGCCCCAGCCCCGGTCGTCGCAGCCCGCGCAGGAGCCGGTCCGCGAGTCGGGGCACACCGACCGGGACGCGTCCCGGGGTGACTACACCGTCCGTCAGGGCGACACGCTGAGCGGCATCGCGGCCCAGAACGGCACCACCTGGCAGCGGCTCCACGCCGCCAACAAGGCCGTCATCGGCGGTGATCCCGACGTGATCGTGCCCGGGCAGCGCCTCGTCCTCTGAGCCGCTCCCTCCCGAACGCACCAAGGGGCTCCGCCCGGTCCGCCGACCGGGTGGGGCCCTCGGGCGTACCGGGCGCGGCTCGACCGGCACGCGCGGCGCGCCGCCTAGCGTGAGCCGATGCACCGTAAATATTTCACCGTCGCTTTCACCGCCGCCCTGCTCACCGTCCTCACCCCCGTCGCCGCCGCCCACGCGGCACCTCCGCCCTCGGCCCCCGCACCGTCCGCCCGGCACGCGCCCGCCTCGTGCGTCGACGACCAGTGGCCGTGGGGGTGCGTCGCCAAGTGCGAGAGCGGCGGACGCTGGAAGCTCAACACCGGGAACGGCTACTACGGTGGCCTGCAGTTCTCGCAGCCCACCTGGCGGGCCTACGGTGGCCTGAAGTACGCCAAGCGCGCGGACCTCGCCACCCGCGAGCAGCAGATCGCGGTCGCCCGCGAGGTGGTCGCCGCGCAGGGCTGGCAGGCCTGGCCGGTCTGTGCGCAGCGGTACGGCCTCAAGGGCCGCTGGTACACCGTGAAGCGCGGCGACACGCTGTCCGCGATCGCCCGCAAGTACGAGACCGCGGGCGGCTGGAAGGCCCTCTACAACGCCAACAGCCACACCATCGGGCCCAGTCCGGGGCTGATCGAGGTCGGTATGACGCTGGTCATCCCCGGGAACCCCGCCCGTCAACAGGGCACGCCCGCGGAGTTCGGCCCCCCGCTTCCCCCGTGAGCAGCTCGCCCGCCTCGCCGCCGAAGACGACGGCACCACGACTCAGTTCGTACACCAGTGCCGGCCGGCCGCGCAGCGCGGGCGGCATCCGCTGCTCGGCGACCACCACGCACGCGTCCAGTGCCGCCAGCAGTTCGTACGTCCGCGTCGCGATCGCCGGGGACATGCCCTGGGCGGGTTCGTCGACGAGCACCACGCGCGCGCGTGCCGACAGGGCCCGGGAGAGGGCGAGCATCCGCTGCTCGCCGCCGGAGAGCGTGCCGGCGCGGCGCGCGAGCAGGGGCTCCAGCTGGGGGTAGGCGGCGAGGGCGGTGTCGTGGGACGGCGCGGCGAGTTCCAGGTTCTCCCGCACCGTGAGCGAGCCGAACACGGCCTGTCGTTCGGGTATCAGGCACAGTCCCCGGCGGGCTCGCTCGAAGGCAGGCGCATGGGTCACGTCGGCGCCGTCCCACACGACCGAGCCGCCCGACAGCGGCACCGTTCCGGCGAGCGCGCGCAGGGCCGTCGTACGGCCGGAGCCGTTGCGGCCGAGCAGGACGGTCAGGCCGGGGGAGGGGGCGGCGAGCGTGATGCCGTGCAGGGCTTCCAGGGGGCCGTAGCGCACGCGCGCGTGGCGCAGGGCGATGGTCACGAGGTGGCCTCCCGCGCGTCGAGGGCGTCGAGGACGTGGCGGGGCGGGCCGACGGCGACGATCCGTCCGGCTGTCATCACGTGCACGACGTCGGCGAGGCCGGCGACCAGGTCGAGGTCGTGCTCGACCACGAGCAGGGCGGTGCCGTCGGCGGCGAGCGCCCTCAGTACGCGGGCCAGCGCGGTCACTTCGGCGCTGTCCAGACCGGCGGCGGGCTCGTCGAGCAGCAGCACGCGCGGGGCGCCCGCGAACGCCCGGGCCAGTTCGACCCGGCGCAGGGTGCCGGTGGGCAGCCCGGCGGCGGGCAGCGCCCGTACCGGCCCGTCCAGCCCGAACAGCCGCAGCGACCGCTCCACGGCCCCCGGATCGGCGATCCGCCCCTGCTCGGCACCCACGCGCACGTTGTCGGCCACGGTCAGCGAGGGGAACACGGCCAGCTGCTGAAAGGTCCGCGCGACACCGAGCCGGGTACGGGCGTGGGCGGGCAGCCGGGTGATGTCCCGCCCGCCGAGCAGCACACGCCCGCGCGCGGGGCGCAGGGTTCCGGCGAGGCAGTGGAAGAGGGTGCTCTTTCCGGCGCCGTTGGGGCCGACGATCGCGGTGACCTGTCCGGGCGGGAGGTCCAGGTCGACGCCGTCGAGGGCGGTGAAGCCGCCGTAGCGGGCGTGCAGACCGCGTGCCCGGAGCGTCGGTGCGGTGGCGGTCTTCGCGGGCGGAGGGTGCGGGGCCGGGCGGGCCAGGGCAGTCCTCGGGCCGGGGGCGGCCGCCGGTTCCGGCGGCCGTATTCGCTCGCGCACCCGCGCCCCCAACGGCGTCAGCCTCGCCCTCCGCCGCAGCCGCAGCCCTGTCGCGGCCCTGCGCAGGGCGTCGTACGGGCCGCCGGGGAAACGGCCGACGAGGACGGCCAGCAGGCCGATCAGGGCGGCCGCGACGCCGCCTCGGGTGCCCGCGTCGAGGCCGACCAGGAGGGCGGCGGCGGTCAGCGCGCCGAGGGTGCTGTCGGCGCCGAGGACGACGATCGCGGCGAACCACATCAGACCCCGGACGGGGTCGTAGGCGGCGGGGTCGAAGGCGCGCAGGCCCATGCCGAGCATGCCGCCGCCGAGGGCGGCCAGCGCGGCGCCCGCGACGAACGCGAGCAGCTTCAGGGAGGGGACGCGGACCCCGGCCGCCTGCGCGCCCCCCCGGTGGTCCCGCATGGCCGCGAGGGCCCGGCCCGTGCGGCCCCGGCGCAGGGCGTGCGTCACCAGCAGCGCGGCGGCCAGGAGGGCCAGTTCCAGGACGTAGTAGGCGCGGTCGCCCTCGAAGCCCGCGGGACGGCCCAGGGAGAGGCCCGCCGTGGCGTACGGCTGGTCGAAGACGAAGCGGCTCACCCCGACGCCCACCGCGAACGTCGCCAGCGCGAGGGCCAGGCCCTGGCGGCCGATCGCGGGCCAGCCGGTCAGCAGGCCGAGCGGGGCCACCAGCAGGACGGCGACCGCCAGCGCGGCCAGTTCCGGCAGCCGGGGCAGGCCCGGGAAACGGCCGGCCGCGAGCAGGGCCGTGAACAGGGCGCCCAGCCCCGCGTACGCCGCCTGCCCCAGCGAGATCTGGCCGCCGCGTCCGGTGACGACGACCAGGGACAGCAGCACCACGCCCAGCGCCGGGACCTGCACCGACGTGTGCAGGTCCCGGCCCGCGAAGCCCAGCGGCAGCAGGAACAGCACCGCGGCGACGATCCAGGCGCCGGCCGGCGTGGGCACGCGCGCGGTGGCGGTGCGCGGCAGCGCGTCCCAGGTGCCGACGCCGGGCAGCACCAGCGCGGCCACCAGCAGCGCGACCACGAACAGGTTGGCGCCGACCGCCTGGAGCAACGGCTCGCCCCAGCCTCCCGGATGAAGCCGGGTCAGCTGCGCCTGCGCCACCCCGATGCCCAGCGCCACCACCACGGCGACCGCCAGACCGCGCATCCGCGCGGCCACCGCGACCGCCACCACCTCCATGACCAGCAGCGGCATGCCGTACGGGTCCAGGCGCACGTACGGCGCCAGCAGCACGCCCGTCAGACCCGCCGTGCACGCCCCGAACGCCCACCCCGCCGCCGCCACCCGGTCCGCGTCGATCCCACCCAGCACGGCGAGTTGCCGGTCGTCCACGACCGCCCGCAGCTCCCGCCCGAACCGCGTCCACCGGATCACGGCCGCCACCCCGGCCGCCAGCACCACCACGACCGCGAGCTGCCCCCACGGCTCGTCCGGCACCAGCACCGGCGCGTCGTCCCGCGCCCCCTGCCCCCACAGCAGCGCCGCACCGCCCACCAGCAGCACGAACACGCCGATGGACGCCACCAGCGTCTGCGCCGGATCGCCGCCCAGCACTGCCAGTGGCCGGAACACCCAACGCTCCAGCGCCACACCGAGGGCAGGAGCGACCACGACCAGCGTCACCACCGCGCCCGACCACAACGGCCAGTCCCACTCGACCACGCACTGCCGCAGCACGTAGGCGCACACCATCGCGATCGCCCCGTGCGCGAAGTTGAGCACGCCGGTCGCGCGGTAGGTCACGATCAGCCCGATCCCGGTGAGCGCGGCGGCGCTGCCCACCGACAGCCCGGCGAGCGTCAGGTCGTAGGTGAGCGAGGACATCAGGGGGCCGCTTCGGCGGGCTCGCAGATCGGGCAGGGCCCCAACTCGCCGCCCGCGAGCAGCTTGGCGTCCACCGGTACGGCCTCCGCCTTGCCGGTCGCCAGCGGGCAGTCCGCGCGGTGGAACAGCGTCCCGCCCGGCACCATCAGCAACTCCCCGCCGACCGCGACCGGCACGGCCGCCGCCTGCCCCGGCTCGTCCGCGTCGGCCGGCTCGGCGGCCACCAGCAGCCCGTACAGCTCCTCCACGCGCGCCGCCGCGACGGTGGTGCGGCCGTGGGTGAGCAGCACCGCCCCGGCGACGACGAGCGCGGCGCCGGGGATCGTGCAGGAGGCCAGGTAGGGCAACTGCCGCTCGGCGAACCGCTCGCCGGAGACGCCGTACCAGCCGAGCACGCACAGCACCGCGCCCGCCGCGAGCGCGGCCCAGCCGGCCCACAGGACGGGGTGCACGGATCGCAGTCGGGACGTCCGCATCGATGGCTCCCACACGTCGCGCGTCTGGCTGTGTCAGCCGATGGCTTGCACTATGCCTTCTGGAAGCCGACCCTGAAACCTCCGGGCGCGCACCGCCCGGACCGACATCCGGTGGTGAGCCAGATGGTTCTCGGGAGCGACCTCGGGCGCAGGAACACGGGACGCGGTACGGCAGTTGCGGCCGCCCTGCTGCTCTTCCTCGCCCCGGCACTCGCCGCGTGCGGCGACGACGCCGGCGGTGGCGGCGACAGCCCGCCTCCCACGCCGAGCGTGGAGGAGACCAGCGGCCCGGCGGCCACGGCACCCGCCGACCCGGCGGCGGCCGAGCGGGAGGTCAGGCAGAACTGGCAGAAGTTCTTCGATCCCGCCACCTCTCTGCGGGACAAGGAGAACTACCTGGAGAACGGCGACCGGATGGCCCCGGTGCTCCAGGCCTTCAGCGGCGACGAACGCGGATCGCAGGTCGGGGCCAGGGTCGCCGAGGTCGAGTTCACCGCACCGACCGAGGCGAACGTCACGTACACCCTGACCCTCAACGGTGCCACCGCGCTGCCGGACGCCGCCGGGACGGCGGTCGAGCAGGACGGCACCTGGAAGGTGTCCGTCAAGACCCTGTGCGGCCTGGTCGCGCTGAACCAGACCGGCGATGCGACGCCGCTGCCGGGCTGTTGAGGCCGCCGCCGCAGCGCTGCTGGCCCTCCTGGGCGCGGCCTGCGGCAGCCGCCTCCCGGAGAGCGACTTCGAGCACGACGGGCGCACGACCACGCCGACGGAGGCAGCCGCGCCGGTGCGGGTCGGCATCATCACCAGCGCCACCAGCCCGGTCGGCGGCGACGCCTTCACCGGCCCGCGCGACGGCGCCCGGGCCTACTTCGAACGCCTCAACGCGCGCGGGGGCATCGACGGCCGCCGCGTCGAGGTGCGGCTGTGCGACGACGGCGGCAGCGGCGTCGGCAACAACGAGTGCGTGCACCGGCTGATCGACGAGGACAAGGTCGTCGCCCTGGTCGCCACCTCCGCCCTGGACTACGCCGGCGCCTCCCGCATCTCCCACGCGCGCGTGCCCGACATCGGCGGCCAGCCCATCGGCGCCGCCTACGACACCCATCCACACCTGTACGGCATCTACGGCAGCCAGGCGCCCCGCGACGGCACGCCGGGCTGGGGCGGGCAGCTCTACGGCGGCACGGAGGTCTACCGCTACTTCAGGCGCGAGCACGGGGCCCGTACGGCCGCCGTGGTCTCGTACAACCAGGCCGCCTCCGCCGCCTACGCGCGCCTGGTGGAGCGGGGGCTGAAGGCCGAGGGGTACAAGGTCGTCAGCGAGCAGGTCGACTTCGCGCTGCCCAACTTCCGTGCGGTGGCCGCCGATCTGAAGCAGCAGGGCGCCGACCTCGTCTTCGACGCCATCGACACGCACGGCAACGCCCGGCTCTGCCAGGCGATGGACGACGTCGGCGCCGAGGTCATCGCCAAGGTGACGAACGTCCAGAACTGGACGTCCACCGTCCCCGAGGACTACAAGGACGCCCCGCGCTGCCGCAACGCCCTGTGGGCCACCGGGTCCAGCCGCAACTACGAAGACACCGGCCACCGGGCCGTACGGGAGTTCCGGGACGCCACCGAGGGACTGCCGGCGCACTCGCAGTGGCAGCTGGAGGGCTGGGCGGCGGCACAATGGTTCACGGACGCGGCGCGGTCCTGTGCCGACACGGGCATCACGCGCGCGTGCGTCGACGGCTTCGTGCGCCGCGGCGACGGCTACACCGCCGGCGGGCTGCTCCTCCCCGTCACGTTCGAACCGCTGCCCGAGCCGCCGAAAACCCGGCGGAACTGCCTGTCGGTGGCGCGCTGGCAGGACGGCGAAGGCTGGGTGACGCAGGGGGAGATGACCTCGAACTGCTTCGAGGTGCCGCAGCTGCCCTATGAGCCGTAGAACCCCTGCTTCACTCCCTGTTCAAACCTGATCCATTTGCTTGTTATGGCTACGTAATGACAATGTCATCAGTCGCGGACCCGGTCGAGGGTAAGTTCGAGCGTCCGGCTCCGGGACGATCACCGGCACCAGCCGGGTGACGCCGCCAGAGCAAGGAGATTTTCACGGTGCCCGTCCGCCACCTCGTGCATCCCACGCGGCCTGCTTCCGACGACCTCCCGGCCGTTCCGAAACGGAGCGAGGGTGCGGGACTGAGACTGGACATCCAGGGTTTGCGCGCGGTGGCCGTCTCGCTCGTGGTGCTCTCCCACGCCGGGGTGCCCTACGTGGCCGGTGGATACATCGGCGTGGACGTCTTCTTCGTCATCTCCGGGTTCCTCATCACCTCGCTGATGCTGCGCGAATGGAGCCGCGAGGGCCGGATCTCACTGGGCCGCTTCTACGCCCGCCGGGCGCTGCGCCTGCTGCCCGCCTCCACCCTCGTCGTCCTGGCGACGCTGGCGGGCTCCTGGCTCTTCCTGGGGCCGCTGCGCTTCGCGGACTACGCCAAGGACGCCATCGCCTCCGCCTGGTACGTCGTCAACTTCCGGCTGGCCGAGGCCGGGACCGACTACTTCAACACGGACGTGCCGCCCTCGCCGTTCCAGCACTTCTGGTCACTGGCGGTCGAGGAGCAGTTCTACCTGATCTGGCCTGTCCTGCTGATCGTCGCGCTCAAGCTCTTCCGGCGCCGGGCCCTGCTGGCGATTCCGCTGCTTGCCCTGGCCGCCGCCTCGTTCGCGGTGAACCTGCACCTGACCGAAAGCTCCCCCTCCTGGGCGTACTTCGGCTCGCAGGGTCGGCTCTGGGAGCTGGCGGTCGGCGCCCTGCTCGCCGTGGTGGCGCACCGGCTCGACGACATTCCGCGCCCGGTCGCGGCGGTCGTCAGCTGGGCGGGGCTCGCCGCCATCGGGTACGCGACGCTGGTCTTCGACGAGAGCACCCCGTTCCCCGGCCACAACGCGCTGATCCCGGTGCTCGGCGCCGCCGCCGTGCTGGCCTGCGGGTCGGCGGGCGGCCGCTGGGGCGCGGGCGCGCTGCTCTCACTGCGCCCGGCCGTGTGGATCGGCGGGATCTCGTACGCCTGGTACCTGTGGCACTGGCCGCTGATCCTGATCGTCCCGGCAGCCGCGGGCTTCGGCGAGCACGACGGGCCGCTCAGGCTGATCGCCGCGCTGTGCGGTGTCCCGCTGGCCTGGCTGACGCTGCACCTGGTCGAGAACCCGATGCGCTTCCACCGCGCTTTCAAGGCCCGGGCCGGCCGTGGACTCGCCCTGGGCCTCGGCCTGTCGGCGGTCGCGGCCGCGGCCGCGCTGGTCGCCGTGCAGTTCCCGCCGGGCCTGGCCTCGGGCGGGACACGGCAGGACACCAAGGAGACGCTCGCCGCCGCGTCCGACCCGCGCACCGCGCTGACCGAGCTGCTGGAACAGCCGGTGGACGAGGTCCCGGCCAACCTCGAGCCGAGCATGCGGGACACCGCCTACGAGCGCTCCGAGGTGTACACCGACGGCTGTGCCCTGGCGATCCCTCAGTCGGTACAGAAGCATCCCTGTCTGTACGGCGACACCGATGCCGGCCGTACGGTGGTCCTGTTCGGCGACTCGCATGCCGCGCAGTGGTTCCCGGCGTTGGACTCGATCGCCCGCAAGCACCACTGGCGGCTGTACTCGTACACCAAGAACGCCTGCAAGATCACCCAGATCACCACAAGGGCCGAGAACGGCGGCCCCTACGCCGCCTGCGACAAGTGGCGGGCGGCGACGATCGACCGGATCCGGGAACTGGAGCCCGACCTCGTCATCACCGCGAACGCCAACTCGGGCTGGCTGTACGGCGGCGGCAGCCTGCCGAAGGCGTGGGGCGAGGGCCAGGTCGAGACCTACCGGATGCTGCGGCAGGGCAGTACCCGGGTGCTGACGCTGCTGGACAGCCCTGGCCGAAGAACAACGCGGTGGACTGCGCGGTGTCCAACCCGGAGAACCTGAGCTCGTGTGCCCGTGACCGCTCCGAGGCCGACAAGAACGCCGCCGTCACCAGCGCGATCAAGGCGGCGGCGAAGGCCGAGAACGTGCCGGTGGTCGACCCCACCCCCTGGGTCTGCGCGCCCTCCGGCACCTGCCCGGTCCTCGTGGGCAACACCATGGTCTACCGAGACGCCGGTCACCTCGCCGACGACTACGTCGAGGCGCTCACCCCGGTGCTGGAGGACGAACTGCTGGGACTGGTCGGCGCGGACCTGAGCCGGCGTCCCAGTAGGTGATACTCGAGCCCGTGCTCGAAACCTCCGCCCGCCTCCTGCGCCTGCTGTCCCTGCTCCAGGCCCACCGTGAGTGGTCCGGCGCCGAGCTGGCCGAACGCCTCGGTGTCACCCCGCGCACCGTGCGCCGGGACGTCGAACGGCTGCGCGAGCTCGGCTACCCGGTCAACGCCAGCCCCGGCACCGGCGGCGGCTACCAGCTGGGCGCGGGCGCCGAGTTGCCGCCGCTGCTGCTGGACGACGACGAGGCCGTCGCGGTCGCCGTCGGCCTGCGCACGGCCGCCGGGCAGGGCATCGAGGGCATCGGCGAGTCCTCCGTGCGGGCGCTGTCCAAGCTGGAGCAGGTGCTGCCGAACCGGCTGCGCCGCAGGGTCGGCACGCTCAACGCCTTCACGGTGCCGATGCTCAGGGGGCCGCAGGCCGTTGTCGACCCGGCCCTGCTGACCGAGTTGGCGGGACTGTGCCGGGACGCCGAGCGGCTGCGCTTCGAGTACCTCGACCACGAGGGTGCCGCCAGCCGCCGTACCGTCGAACCGCACCGCCTGGTGTGCACCGAGCGCCGCTGGTACCTGGTCGCCTGGGACCTCGACCGGGGCGACTGGCGGACGTTCCGCGTCGATCGCATCACCCCCAGGCCGCCGCACGGCCCGCGATTCACCCCGCGTACGCCGCCCGCCGAGGACCTGGCCGCGTACGTCTCGGACGGAGTCTCCCGGCGCGTGTACGCCACGCACGCCGTCGTCCGGCTGCTGGTGCCCCTGGAGGAGGCCGCCGCCCACATCTCGCCGTCCGACGGGACGCTGGAGCCCGACGGCGACGACGCCTGCATCCTGCGCACCGGGGCGGGGAGCCTGGACGTGATGGTCATTCACGTGACGCTGCTGGGCTTCGAATTCGAGGTGCTGGAGCCGCCCGAGCTGACCGAGGCGATCACGGCCGCCCGGGACCGACTGAGCCGGGCTCTGGAACGCCGGGCTCCCGAACGACATGGCGCTCCGCGTACTCCGGGTGGTGCAGGTCGAACGCCGGGGAGTCGGAGCGGTCGCGAACATGTGGTGCGCCCACACCACCCCCATGCCGCGCCATGATGCTCGCGCGGCCGCGGTGACGACAGAGGGCGTACGGGGATTCTGTGCCGGATGCGTGCATTTCCTGTGCGTTTCCTGCATCTCGCGAGCCCGTCCGGAATGGGAAGGAAAAGGCGTCCGGCGACAGTTCTGTGCGGGCTTTCCGGCGGGCAATTCGGAGCGCCGCGCCGCCGCGCGGGAATTGCGTTCGAATACGTCCGTATGGTGCACGGAACCGTCCATCCGTGTGACGGAGTTCCACTGAAACGCGTGTCGTGATCCTGTGACAGAAGTGTGACCGGAGAGGGATCGGTGACCGCCCGTGCACGGCTTCCACTTCCCCGTCCGCCGCCCAGCGCCTAGCGTGGCGGCATGGCACCGTTCTCGACATCCGAACCCGATGACGACCCCGAGACCTACGTCGGCCTCGCCCAGGCCGACGCCGAGGAACGCGCGCGTGGACACGGCTGGACGACTGTGCGTTCGCTGGCGCCGGGGACGATCATCACGATGGAGTACCGGGCCGGTCGGCTGAACTTCGAGGTCAAGGACGGCACGGTGACACGGGCCTGGAAGGGCTGACCGAAGGCGACGCGGCGAAAGGCCCCGGTTCCTGGAGTGGGAACCGGGGCCTTCGCCGTGCGTCCGTGCTGGTCAGCCGCCCGTGAGCGGGCGGGCCGCCGGGGCCGAGCCGCGCGTGACGCGCTCGGGGTACGGCGGACGGCGGCTGCCGGCCGGGGTGACCGGTGTGCGCTCCGCGCGGGTGGTGTGCGGGCCCGGCGCCAGGTAGACCGGCGCACGCGGGGCGCGGGCCGCCGACTGGGAGACGGTCTCGCGCGACGAGACGGTTTCGCGCGACGGCACCTCCTCCGCGGCCGCCGCCAGCGGGGTGACCGCGACCGGCGCCGCGGCCGGTACCGGCGTGGCCTGCGGCGTCGTACGGCTCGCGCCCGCGAGCCAGCGCTCGCGCAGGTCCAGCAGCCAGGCCTCGGCGCGGGCGATCGGCGGCTCGAACCACGGCAGCCCCAGCAGGATCAGCAGACCCGCCGCCCAGCCCAGCAGCACATCGCTCAGCCAGTGCGTACCGAGGTACACCGTGGTCAGGCCGACGCTGAGCGACAGCACGGCCGACAGGGCCGACAGCCAGCGCCGGGCCCGCGGCGAGGTGGCCAGGTAGGCGAGGATGCCCCAGGTCACGACGGCGTTCGCGGTGTGTCCGGAGGGAAATATGTCACTGCCGGCCTGGAACCAGTGCCACATCTCGTTGGAGCCGACCTCGGTCGCGTAGTGCGGGCCCGAGCGGCCCAGGCCGTACTTCACGGCGCCCACGCTCACGTTCAGCAACAGCAGCGCCGCACCGAAGGCCAGCAGCGGCCGCAGGGTGTGCTGCCGCCAGGAGCGCCAGCCGAGCCAGGCGGCGACCATCACGGCGGTCGGCCCGCGCTGGCCCAGGACCACCCAGTAGTCCAGGAAGGCGTGGATCTCGGGCCACTGCTGGTACGGCCGGAAGAGCATCGCCTGCCAGTCGAAACGGACCAGCCACGAGGTGGTCACCACGGCCAGGACGATGGTCAGGTAGAAGGCGAGCGTCGCGCCGAAGAGCACCACCCGGTGCCGCGTCATACGCGGCACGTCGAGGACCGGCCGCTCGGGTTCACGGTCCAGCCGGGCGAAGATCCGGTCGAGCCGGGTCAGCTTTGGTTCGGTACGCACGCAATCGACGTTACAGCGAGTGAGCTCTGTTCCCCGCCGAATCACCGGGGTTGTAATGACGATGTGATGTGGGATTGCTCTCAGGAACGGTTTATTTCCAAGGAATCCGGCAATAGGCGGCGCCCCTTCCCTTCAATTCCTTTGATCATTCCAAGGGTAGTGTTTTGGCCCGCTTATGGAATCGTTCACCCGATCAAGGGGTGCAATTCTCCGCTTGCTCATCCGGCGCCCGAAGCGGTCACGGCGGGCCGGAGCCGTTCAGCCAGAACGCCCCGTACACCGCCGACCCCACCGCGACAGCACCCACGACCAGCGCGGACGTGGTGGTGTGCAGCCGGGAGAGGGCGAGGGCGAGGGGCAGCAGCAGCGGGAACGCCGGGAGCAGCAGGCGCGGTTTCGAGCCGAAGTAACTCGACGCGCACAGTGCGAGGGCGGTGACTACCCCCGCGTACACCAGGAGCGGAAGCGGCTGACGCTGCCGGACACAGACGATGTACAGCCAGATCACCAGGGCCACTCCGGTGACGAGCCCCAGGCCGGCCAGGGCCGACGGAAACGACGTGAACTTTTCGGCGACGAAGCGGGCGAAGGCGTACCCGCCGTCGAAGCCGTTGCGCCAGCCCGCCTGGACGTCGAGATAGCCGAGCGGACCCCTGCCGGTGTGATGGCCGACCCACAGGACGTACCCGGCGGCGCCGAGGGGGGCGAGGAGCATGCCGAGGGCGCGCCGCCAGGCCGGTGCGCCGTCGTGGTCCGGGTGCCGGGTGAGTAAGGGGGCGTGTTCGGCCGGGTGCGCGCCGGGGGTGGGCGTCGTGCTGCGGTGGTGCGCGGACGGAGCAGTGCCAAGGCGCCGGTCCCGTACGAACGCGGCGATGCCGGCCGCCCACACCGCCGCGACCACCGCCAGCCCCACGGGCCGGGTCAGACCCGCCAGCAGCGCCAGCGTGCCCGCGGTGAGCCAGCGGCCGGTGAGGACCGCGTACAGCGACCAGGCGGCCAGCGCGGTGAACAGGGACTCGCTGTACGCCATCGACTGCACGATCCCCACCGGCAGCACGGCCCACAGCAGCACCGCGCAGAGGCCCGCCCGTCGCCCGTACAGACGGTCGGCGACCGCGAAGATCCCCCAGGCCGCGGCGAGCGAGGCGAGCAGGCTGACGACGAAGCCGGCGTCGGCGTACGACAGCGGGCTCACCGCCTGCAGCAGCCGCTCCAGCCAGGGCAGCAGCGGGAAGAAGGCGAGGTTGGAGTGCACGTCGCCGTTCGGCAGGCGCACCTCGTAGCCGTAGCCCAGCTCGGCGACCCTGGTGTACCAGAGGGAGTCCCAGCGGGCGGTCAGCAGCGTGTACGCGCTCTTGTCGCGCGCGGCACTCCACACGGCCAGTACGAGCAGGCCGAGGGCGCGGACGGCCGCGTACCCGAGCAGGGCGGGGGCCGCCCTCCTGACACCCGGGGACGCCACGCGTGTTTCAAGATCGGTCACGGGCTCGATTATCGACGGCGTGCGCAACCGGGCCGCCGGACCCGGCGTGGTGGAAGGGGAAGGTAGTGGCACACGCCACACTGTTCCGCCATTCGTATGAGAGGTCCGCCACGCGACCCCGGCGGGAACTCGCGTACGCTGACGTGTCACTCGCCAGTCGTTGCGCGGGCCGGAGACCACCGCTCCTCTCCGGCCGAGTCGCGGGAGGTCCCCCGCCCCCGTGAGCCCGCCGAACGCGAGGGAACATCTGGGAGGTACGTACATGTCCGGGACGACCACGGCCGCCGTCGGGCTGCGCCGTCGGGCGGCCGGGGCCGGTGCCAACCGCTGGGTCGTTCTCGTCGTCCTCTGCACCAGCCTGCTGCTGGTCGCGGTCGACGCGACCGTGCTGCACGTGGCGGTGCCCGCCGTCACCGAGGACCTCAAGCCCAGCGCGATAGAGCTGCTCTGGATCGTCGACACCTACCCGCTCGTCTGCGCCTCGCTGCTGATCCTCTTCGGCACCCTCGGTGACCGGGTGGGCCGCAGACGGATCCTGCTGCTCGGATACGCCCTCTTCGGCGTCGCCTCTGCCCTGGCGGCCGTCGCTCAGGATCCGCAGCTGCTGATCCTGGCGCGGGCGCTGCTCGGTGTCGGCGGCGCGATGATCATGCCCGCGACGCTGTCGATCCTGCGGCAGGTCTTTCCGGACCGGCGTGAGCGGGCGCTCGCGATCGGCGTCTGGAGTGCGGTGGCCGCGGTCGGCGCGGCGGTCGGCCCGCTGCTCGGCGGCTTCTTGCTGGAGCACTTCTGGTGGGGGTCGGTGTTCCTCGTCAACATCCCGTTGATGCTGGTCAGCCTGCCGGTGGGGCGACTTCTGCTGCCCGAGTCGACGGGGAGCGAGGACGGGCCCTGGGACGTGGTCGGTGCGCTGATGGCCGCGGGCGGGCTGTTCGGAGTGGTGCTCGGGGTCAAGCGCCTGGGCGGCGGGGAACCGGCCGGGAGCGTGCTCACCGTGGTGCCGCTCGTGGCCGGTGCGGTGCTGCTCGCGCTGTTCGTACGGCGTCAGCGGCGGCGCAAGCATCCCCTGGTGGACCTGCGGATGTTCGCGCGGCCGGCGTTCAGTACGTCGGTCGGGTGCATCGTGCTGGCGATGCTCGCCCTGGTGGGGCTGGAGCTGATCGCTGCGCAGTATCTGCAGCTGGTGCTCGGGCTGTCGCCGCTGGAGACGGGGCTCAGGCTGCTGCCGCTGACCGTGGCGGCGATGGCGGCGGGGCTGTTCGGGGCGCGGATGCTGCGGCGGTTCGGGCCCCGGCGGATGGTCTGCGCGGGATTCTGTCTGACCGCGCTGGCGGTCGTGCTGCTCACGGCGCTGGGGCGGGAGGACAACGCTCCGTTGATGCTGGCCGGGTTCGTGCTGCTGGGGTTCGGGCTGGAGACGACGCTGTTCGGGGCGTACGAGTCCATGCTGAGCGAGGCGCCGTCGGAGCAGGCGGGGGGTGCGGCGGCGATCGGTGAGACCTCGTACCAGCTGGGGGCGGGGATCGGGATCGCGCTGCTGGGGACTGTGATGAACGCGGCGTATACGCCTGGGTTGTCCTCCGTGCCCGGTGTGCCGGCGTCGGCTTCGGCTGCTGCTGGGCATTCGCTGGGGGAGGCGTATGACGTGGCCGGGGAGCTCGGGGGGTCGGCGGGGGTTGCTCTGCGGCGGGCTGCTCGGGACTGTTTTGTGCATGGGCTGCATGTGACGTTGCTGGTGAGTGCGGGGCTGCTGCTTTTGGGTGCGGTTATGGCGCTGCGGTTGCCTCGGGTGATGCAGTGTGAGGCTGACGTTGCCTTGGAGGTGCCGTCGCCTCGTGCCGGCGTCGGGTCTCCGACCCACGCACCACCCGTGCGGGTTCGTTGAGGGGTGGGCGTCGCCTGTGGGGGTGATCGCCGTCGGCGGCCGCGGGTGGTTGCCTCGCGGGTTCCCGCGTCGTAGCGTCACCCCCAGTCCGTGACTAGCGGTGCTAGTTTGAGTCGTCGGAGGGTGTCCGTGGCCTCGAAGTTGCCCCCCTTTGATCCGTCGGATCCGCTCGGGATCGACGAGCTGCTGGAGCCCGAGGATCTCGCCGTTCGGGAGACCGTGCGCCGGTGGGCGGCGGAGCGGGTGTTGCCCTACGTCGCCGAGTGGTACGAGGCGGGCGAGCTGCCGGGGATCCGGGAGCTGGCCGGGGAGCTCGGCCGGATCGGGGCCCTCGGGATGTCGCTCAGCGGGTACGGGTGCGCGGGGGCCAGTGCCGTGCAGTACGGGCTCGCCTGTCTGGAGCTGGAGGCCGCCGACTCCGGGATCCGGTCGCTGGTGTCCGTGCAGGGGTCGCTGGCCATGTACGCCATCCATCGGTTCGGCTCCGAGGAGCAGAAGCAGCGGTGGCTGCCGGCCATGGCCGCCGGGGAGGTCATCGGGTGCTTCGGGCTGACCGAGCCCGACCACGGGTCCGACCCGGCCTCCATGCGGACGTACGCCAAGCGGGACGGCGGCGACTGGGTGCTGAGCGGGCGCAAGATGTGGATCACCAACGGGTCCGTGGCCGGGGTGGCCGTGGTGTGGGCGCAGACCGAGGAGGGGATTCGTGGGTTCGTCGTGCCCACCGACGTCCCCGGGTTCTCGGCGCCCGAGATCAAGCACAAGTGGTCGTTGCGGGCGAGTGTCACCAGCGAACTGGTGCTTGATGACGTGCGGTTGCCCGCCGATGCCGTATTGCCGGAGGTGATCGGGCTGCGCGGTCCGCTCAGCTGTCTGTCGCACGCGCGGTACGGGATCGTGTGGGGGGCCATGGGCGCGGCTCGGGCCTGTTTCGAGGCCGCTGTCGACTACGCGAAGACCCGGGAGCAGTTCGGGCGGCCCATCGGGGGATTCCAGCTCACCCAGGCCAAGCTCGCCGACATGGCGGTCGAACTGCACAAGGGGATTCTGCTCGCCCATCATCTCGGGCGGCGGATGGACGCCGGGCGGCTGCGGCCGGAGCAGGTCAGCTTCGGCAAGCTCAACAACGTACGGGAGGCCATCGAGATCTGCCGTACGGCCCGGACGATCCTCGGTGCCAACGGGATCTCACTGGAATACCCGGTGATGCGGCACGCGACCAATCTGGAGTCGGTGCTCACCTATGAGGGCACCGTCGAGATGCATCAGCTCGTGCTGGGCAAGGCGCTCACCGGACTCGATGCCTTCCGGTAGCCCGCGCGCGGGGGCGGCTTCCGGTGAGCGGCCCTGCCTCAGCTCTGGTTGAAGAATCCGTCCGTTCGGTGGGCGGCCGGCTCCCCGCTGATGATCTCCGTGTCGGCGGGGGTCAGCAGGAACACCCGGTTGGACACGCGGTCGATCGAACCGCGCAGCCCGAAGATCAGGCCGGCCGCGAAGTCCACCACACGCTTGGCGTCGGCGGCCTCCATGGCCGTCAGGTTCATGATGACCGGGACGCCGTCCCGGAACAGCTCGCCGATGGCACGGGCGTCCCGGAAGCTGTCCGGGGTCACCGTGGCGATCCGGCGCTCCTTCTGCTCGGCCGTGTCCGCGGCCACCTTCACCCGCGGGTCCGTGACCCAGGCGTCGCCGGACTCGGTCCCCTCGGAGTACTCGTCGTCGTAGTAACGCTCGTCATCGTTGTCGTCGACGAGGCCGAGCCACGCACTCGCCTTGCGCACCGATCCCATGGACGCCTCCTCTCACAGCGGTCTTTTTTGCTTTCCGCATCCCTATGGTCATCCATGATGCGGACGGCGCGCCAAGTGGATAGACGCCGCGCGGGGGGTTTGTGACGGTACTGGTGCACGGCGGATACGTCGAGAGCCCGGATACCCCAAGGGTGTTGCCATACACAGCTGCTGACTGTGAGTGAAATATGATTCTTCCTGGCGTACGGGTGAGCGGCGGGGCGTACGGGTGAACCGTGACGGTCAAGCCGATGTGAAAATCAGTCGATACGACGCCGATCTGACGTCAATCTGACGTCGATCCGGGAAGGTGTTCGACGGCGATACGATGCGGCCGCTCAACAACGCGTGTATCACGGGGGATCGTCGTGTTCGGAATCGTCAGGCCGTGCCGGCATCGGCTGGGGGAGCGGCTCAGAAACGAGTGGATGGCGCATTTGTGCGGGCTGTGTCTCGCCCTGCGCGGCGACCACGGGCAGTTCGCGCGGGTGGTCACCAATTACGACGGGCTGCTGGTCTCCGTTTTGACGGAGGCTCAGGCCGAACGCACCGGGCGGGACGGATGGCGGCGTACGGCCGGGCCGTGCCCGTTGCGCGGGATGCGGACCGCGTCCGTCGCGCGGGGTGAGGGTGCGCGGCTGGCGGCCGCCGTCTCGCTCGTGCTCGCCTCGGCCAAGGTGCGCGACCATGTGGCCGACGGGGACGGGCTGCTGGCCCGGCGCCCCGTGGCGCTCGCCGCGCGCCGGGTCGCGGACAGCTGGGGGCGCGCGGGGGCCCGTGGCGGGGCGGTCGTCGGCTTCGACACGGCGCTGCTGGTCGACGCCGTGGACCGGCAGGCCGGCATCGAGGCGCTCGCCGGGCCCGGTACGCCGGTCCTCGCGGTCACCGAGCCGACCGAGACCGCGACCGCCGCCGCCTTCGCGCACACCGCTGTCCTGGCCGGACGGCCGGCCAACGCCGAGCCGCTCGCCGAGGCCGGGCGGCTGTTCGGACGGCTGGCGCATCTGCTGGACGCCGTGGAGGACCGGGAGGCCGACGCCGCATCGGGTGCCTGGAACCCGCTCGCCGCGACCGGGACCTCCGTGCCGGAGGCGCGGCGGCTGGCCGACGACGCCGTGCACGGGATTCGGCTCGCGCTGCGCGAGGTGGAGTTCTCGGACGGGCGGCTGGCGCACCGGCTGCTCGTGCATGAGCTGCCCGCCTCGGTCGACCGTGCCTTCGGCACCGCCTCCTGCGGGCATCGGCCCGAACTCGCCGGGCCCTACGCGCCGCCCGGCGGACCGGCAGGTCCGGGCGCGCCGCTGCCGCCCGGGCCGCCGCGCCGCGACCGGCGCGGTCTGTTCGCCGGGTGCGCCGTGTGGCTGGGGCTGGCCTGTACGTGCCAGTTGTGCTGTGGCACCTACGAGGACCCGTGGACGCGGGAGCGGAAGCAGGGGCCTTGCGACAGCTGCGACTGCGCCGACTGCGGCTGCAACTGCTGTGACTGCTGCGACAGCTGTGGGTGCGATGGGTGCGACTGCGGGTGCAACTGCTGAGGGGGCGTCAGCGCCGCCTGGCTCGACGCCCATCCGGAGGGCGACTTCCGGACATGCCGGGTCGTGGGTGGCCGACGATGCCGCGGTGGCCCGCGGGCGGCCGCGGGTCGGCTGTGGCCTGTCGTGCTCAAGCGGCGGAGCGGCCTGTCGATACGGCCCGCGTCCCTCAGGGGCGTTGGTGCAGGCTCGGCCATTCCGCACAGTTGGTTCAAAACTTGACGGCCGAAAGGCGCCCTTGCGCCCGTCGGTCGCGCGGCCGAATACTCCCCCTCAGCGCTTGTCAGGGGCACGACGCGTTCGGAATCCGGACGACAGTGCCACTGGCTGCGCCTCACGGGCCCCGACCCCACGCGGGCCCCCCGACTTCCCATGTGGAGGAACGAAAAAGTGAGGATCAAGCGCACCACCCCCCGCAGCGGAATCGCGAGACGGACCCGGCTGATCGCCGTTGCCTCCGGCCTCGCGGCCGCAGCCGCGTTCGCGGTCCCCAGCGCCAACGCGTCCGACGTCACCACGTTCAGCGCCAACGAGCTGAAGAGCGCCGGCAACGCGGTGCTCAAGGCCGACGTCCCGGGCACCGCCTGGGCCGTCGACAGCAAGACCAACCGCGTGCTGCTCACCGTCGACAGCACGGTCTCCCAGGCGGAGATTGCGAAGATCAAGGAACAGGCCGGGGTCAACGCCGACGCGCTCACGATCAAGCGCACCCCCGGCAAGTTCAGCAAGTTCATCCAGGGCGGCGACGCCATCTATGCGAGTAGCTGGCGCTGCTCGCTGGGCTTCAACGTCCAGGACAGCAGCGGCAACCAGTACTTCCTGACCGCCGGTCACTGCACCGACGGCGCCGGCACCTGGTACTCCAACTCCGGCCGTACCCAGGTCATCGGCTCGACCGCCGGGTCCAGCTTCCCGACCAACGACTACGGCATCGTGCGCTACAGCGGGTCCGTCAGCCGGCCCGGCACCGCCAACGGCGTGGACATCACCCGCGCGGCCACCCCGAGCGTGGGCACCACCGTCATCCGTGACGGCTCCACCACCGGTACGCACAGCGGCCGGGTCACCGCCCTGAACGCGACCGTCAACTACGGCGGCGGCGACATCGTCTACGGCATGATCCAGACCAACGTCTGCGCCGAGCCCGGTGACTCCGGCGGTTCGCTCTACGGCAGCAACGGCACCGCGTACGGTCTGACCTCCGGCGGCAGCGGCAACTGCACCTCCGGTGGTACGACGTTCTTCCAGCCTGTTACCGAGGCGCTGAGCGCGTATGGCGTGAGCGTGTACTGAGCGCCGCGTCGGTGAGGGCTGTGGGCGGCCGCAGGTTGTCTGTGGCTTGTCGCGCAGTTCCCCGCGCCCCTTGAGGGCGTTGGCGCAATCGGCATTACATGTGCCCCCGCATGCGATTGGTGTGCGGGGGCACATCCGTGTGTGCGCCTGGCTGGATCCGGCCCCTAGGGGCGATTTCAAGACAGGACTAGACCTCACGGACCGCATACCGGTTACTCGCACGTAGTGTTTGCAGTGCGAAGATTCCGGCGGTGACCGTGGACAGTCAAGGTGGTGCAAGGCGTAGGGGGCGCACGTCAGTTGTCGTACGCGCGTCCTGAAGTCGACCTTGTGTGCTCCCTGTGGGTCTCGGAATAGTGGGCGCCCAGTCCACAGACCTTCTGATCCGTGAGGTCCCCACTACCTCCCCGGATCAACCCCCCACAGGAGGACGTGAGTTGAAGCACCGACGCATACCCAGGCGGCGGATCGCCGTGGCAGGTGCGGGCATCGCCGCACTGGTCGCTGCGGGAGTGACCTTCCAGAGTGCGAACGCCAGCGAGACCCCGGACACCCCGGAGGTCAAGACGCTGTCGGCCCTGGCGGCCGGAAAGCTCGCCTCGACGCTCGACCGGGACCTCGGCGCCGACGCGGCGGGAACGTTCTACGACGCCAAGGCGAAGAGCCTCGTGGTGAACGTGCTCGACGAGGCCGCCGCCCAGCTGGTCGAGGAGGCCGGAGCCAAGGCGAGAATCGTCGAGAACTCCCTCGCCGAGCTGAAGAGCGCGCGTACCACCCTCACGCAGGACGCGACCATCCCCGGCACCGCCTGGGTGACCGACCCGACCACCAACAAGGTCGTGGTGACCGCCGACCGCACCGTCTCCGCGGCCGAGTGGAAGAAGCTGACCCAGGTCGTCGAGGGGCTCGGCGGCACGGCCGAACTCCAGCGCACCAAGGGGGAGTTCAAGCCCTTCATCGCCGGTGGTGACGCGATCACCGGCGGCGGCGGGCGCTGCTCGCTCGGCTTCAACGTGGTCAAGGGCGGCGAGCCGTTCTTCCTGACCGCCGGTCACTGCACCGAGGGCATCTCCACCTGGTCCGACTCGTCCGGCAACGTCATCGGCGAGAACGAGGCCTCCAGCTTCCCGGGCGACGACTACGGCCTCGTCAAGTACACGGCCGACGTCGACCACCCGAGCGAGGTCAACCTCTACAACGGCTCGACGCAGCAGATCACCGGCGCGGCCGAGGCGACCGTCGGCATGCAGGTCACCCGGAGCGGTTCGACCACGCAGGTGCACTCCGGCACGGTCACCGGCCTGGACGCCACCGTGAACTACGGCAACGGCGACATCGTCAACGGGCTCATCCAGACCGACGTCTGCGCCGAGCCCGGGGACAGTGGCGGCTCGCTGTTCTCCGGCAGCAACGCGATCGGCCTCACCTCTGGCGGCAGCGGTGACTGCACGTCCGGCGGGGAGACGTTCTTCCAGCCGGTGACCGAGGCGCTGTCGGTGACCGGTACGCAGATCGGCTGATCCGTCGCTACGGGTTCTGCTGGAGTCCCGCCCCGGGTGTGAGGGGCGGGACTTTTGCGTGCGGGGGCGTGGCGGTGGGGTGTGTTCGCCGTGGGGGTTGTCGCGGTGGGTTCGGTGCGGGTGGTCGTGGGCTGGCCGCGCAGTTCCCCGCGCCCCTTATCGGCGTGCGGTCCCGCCTGCTTTTCCGCGCCGTTTCCTTACCGGCGTGCGGTTCCGTCCGTTCAGCGTTTTGGCCAGTGCCACAGTGGTTCGTCCAGTGGGCCCTCCCGGCCTGCCACCTCCGTCTGTCCGAACTCCTTCACCAGTTCGACGGAGTTGACGTCGAGACGGTGATGTATCTGGCCCTTGGCCAGTGCCTCGGCGAGTGGGCGGGCGTGGGTGACCACGATGATCTGGGTGTCCCGGGTGGCGGTGAGGATCAGGTCGGCGAGGTGCGGGACCAGGTCGGGGTGGAGGCTGGTCTCCGGCTCGTTGAGGACGAGGAGGGACGGAGGGCGCGGGGTCAGTAGGGCGGCCGCCCAGAGCAGGTAGCGCAGGGTGCCGTCGGAGAGTTCGGCGGCGGTGAGCGGGCGCAGCAGGCCGTGCTGGCGCAGGGCGAGTTCGAAGCGTCCGCCGTGGTTGGCGACCGTGACCCGGCTGCCCGGGAAGGCCGCGTCGACCGCCGCGTCCAGCGCGTCGGCGTCGCCCGTCTCCCGGATCGTCTGGAGCGCGGCCGCCAGGTCCGAGCCGTCGCCGCTGAGGACCGGCGTGCGGGTGCCGATGCGGGCGGCGCGGGCCGGCGCGTGGGCGTCGGTGCGGACATGGTCGTAGAACCGCCAGGACCGGATGAACTCCCGCACCGCCAGCACGTCGGGCGCGTGCTGTGGGTCGGCGAGCTCGCCGAGCATGCTGTCGTACGGCCGCAGCGCCCCGTGCGCCCGGGACCAGCTGCCGCTCGCGCCGCGCAGCTTCACGGCCGGGCCCGCGCGGTCCGAGAGCACGGCGGCGGGGCGCAGCACGGGACCGCTCCAGATGCACTCGCGCTTGATCTCCGGGTCGAGGTCGAACATGGAGGGACCGCCGGCCGGGCTCGGGTGGCCGAAGTCGACGGCGTAGCCGAACTCGTCCCCCGCGAATCCCAGCCGCAGGCTGACCGGGCCCGAGCGGACCGTGCCCTGCACCGGGTGGCGGCCCTCGCGCACCGCACGGCTGATCTTCTCCGGCCCGGCCCACAGCACCGACGGCAGGCCGCCCTCCTGGGCCAGCGCCGCGATCGCGCCGCCGCGCGCGGACTCGGCGAGCAGCCGCAGGGCGCGGTACAGGCTCGACTTGCCCGTGCCGTTCGCCCCCGTGATCACGTTCAGTCTCTCCAGGGGGACGATCAGGCGGCGCAGGGAGCGGTAGTTCTCGACGGCGAGAGTGCGGATCATGCGTCCAGGCTGACAGACGGGTCTGACAACGCCCCTGGGGTGCCGCGCCGCGCCCTGTCCGTGTCATGTCCCCACCGTCCGGCAGAGGCGCGTTTGCGCAGGTGGGACGCGCCCGAACAGATGTCGCACAGACGTTCGGAAATTGGTCTATGGTGGGGGTGGGAGAGTTGGGAACTGATGTTCGAGAGCTTGTTCGGGCTCGCGAGTGCGGGAGGTGCGTGTGCCGGGCTTCACGCATCTGCACACCGTCTCCGGGTTCTCCCTGCGCCACGGCGCCTCGCACCCGGAGCGGCTGGCCGAGCGCGCCTCCGAGCGGGGCATGGACGCCCTCGCGCTCACCGACCGCGACACCCTCGCCGGCACCGTCCGCTTCGCCAAGGCCTGCGCGAAGGCGGGCGTACGTCCACTGTTCGGGGCGGAGCTGGCGGTGGACGGGCCCCCCGAGCCCGACCGCGTACGGCAGGACCGGCGACGCCGCACCCCCGTACGCGGCGGTGCCTTCATCGACGAGTCGACACCGCGCGTCACCTTCCTCGCCCGGGACGGCGCTCGCGGCTGGGCCGAGCTGTGCGGACTCGTCACGGCGGCGCATGAGAGCGAGGGCACGCCCCTGCTGCCCTGGTCCGCCAACCACGCCGACGGCCTCACCGTCCTGCTCGGCCCCGACTCCGACGTAGGCCGCGCCCTCGCCGCGGGCCGCCCGGACCGCGCCGCGAAGCTCCTCGTCCCCTGGCGGGAGATCTACGGCGACGCCCTGCGCCTGGAGGCCGTCTGGCACGGCCGCGAGGGCACCGGTCCCGGCTCCCTGCGCCTGGCCGCCCGCACCGTCGGCTTCGCCGCCGAGCAGCGGATCCGGCCCGTGCTCAGCAACGCCGTCCGGTACGCCGACCCCGGCATGGGACAGGTCGCCGACGTCCTGGACGCCGCCCGCCGCCTGGTGCCGATCGACCCGACCAAGGAACTGGACTCCGGCGAGGCCTGGCTGAAGAACGCGGGCGCCATGCTCGGGGTGGCGGAGCGGGTCGTCGAGGCCGCGGGCTTCCGGCGGGACACCGCGCACCGGCTGCTGGAGCAGACGCAGGCGACCGCCGCCGAGTGCCTGGTCGACCCCGAGGACGACCTCGGCATCGGCACCGTGCACTTCCCCGAGCCGCATCTCGTCGGCGCGGACCGGCGCAGCGCACAGCGCGTGCTCGCCTCCCGGGCGGCGGCGGGAATGGTGCTGCACGGCTACGCCGGCCGACGTGCGTACTGGGAGCGGATGCACGACGAGCTGGACATCATCGCCCACCACGGCTTCGCCTCCTACTTCCTCACGGTCGCCCAGGTCGTCGACGACGTGAAGAGGATGGGCGTCCGGGTCGCCGCCCGCGGCTCCGGCGCCGGCTCCCTCGTCAACCACCTGCTCGGCATCGCCCACGCCGACCCGGTCGAGCACGGGCTGCTGATGGAGCGCTTCCTGTCCAAGCGCCGCCTGGTCCTGCCGGACATCGACATCGACGTGGAGTCCGCGCGCCGTCTGGAGGTCTACCGGGCGATCATCGACCGGTTCGGCGCCGAGCGGGTCGCGACGGTCGCGATGCCGGAGACGTACCGCGTCCGGCACGCCATCCGTGACGTGGGCGCCGCCCTGTCCATGGACCCCGCCGACATCGACCGCATCGCCAAGTCCTTCCCGCACATCCGCGCGCGGGACGCCCGCGCCGCCCTCGACGAGCTGCCCGAGCTCAAGCAGCTGGCGGGAGAGAGGGAGCGCTACGGGAAGCTGTGGGAGCTGGTCGAGGCCCTGGACGCCCTCCCGCGCGGGGTCGCCATGCACCCCTGCGGGGTGCTCCTGTCCGACGCCTCCCTCCTGTCCCGTACGCCGGTCATGCCGACCAGCGGCGAGGGGCTGCCCATGTCGCAGTTCGACAAGGACGACGTCGAGGACCTCGGGCTGCTCAAGCTGGACGTGCTCGGGGTGCGGATGCAGTCGGCGATGGCGCACGCGGTCGCCGAGGTGGAGCGGGCGACGGGGGAGCGGATCGACCTGGACGCGGTGCAGGACGGCGACCCGGCGACGTACAACCTGATCCGCTCCGCCGAGACGCTCGGCTGCTTCCAGATCGAGTCGCCGGGGCAGCGGGACCTGGTCGGGCGGCTGCAGCCCGCCACCTTCCACGATCTGGTCGTCGACATCTCGCTCTTCCGGCCCGGGCCGGTCGCCGCCGACATGGTGCGGCCGTTCATCGAGGCGCGGCACGGGCGGGCGCCGATCCGCTATCCGCACCCCGACCTGGAGGGGCCGCTGCGGGAGACGTACGGAGTCGTCGTCTTCCACGAGCAGATCATCCACATCGTCGACATCATGACCGGCTGCGGGCGCGACGAGGCGGACCGGGTGCGGCGCGGGCTGTCCGACCCGGAGTCGCAGGGGCGGATCAAGGTGTGGTTCGCACAGCACGCGGCGGCGCGTGGCTACGACGCGGAAACGATTCAGCGCACCTGGGAGATCGTCGAGGCGTTCGGTTCGTACGGCTTCTGCAAGGCGCACGCGGTCGCCTTCGCCGTACCGACGTACCAGTCGGCGTGGCTGAAGGCGCATCACCCCGCCGCTTTCTACGCGGGGTTGCTCACGCACGACCCCGGGATGTATCCGAAGCGGTTGCTGCTGGCGGACGCGCGGCGGCGGGGGGTGCCGATCCTGCCGTTGGACGTGAACAAGTCGGGGGTCGCACACCGGATCGAACTGGTGTCTGAATCTGGGGTGTGGGGGCTCCGGTTGGCCCTCTCCGACGTGCACGGCATCAGCGAGGCCGAGGCGGCGCGGGTCGCGGACGGGCAGCCGTACGCCTCACTGGTGGACTTCTGGGAGCGGGCGCGGCCCAGCCGGCCGCTGGCGCAGCGGCTGGCCCAGGTCGGCGCCCTGGACTCCTTCGGCGCCAACCGCCGTGACCTGCAACTGCACCTGACCGAGCTGCACCGGGTCGCCCGGAGCCGGGGCGGGGCCCAACTCCCTCTGTCCGGCGGGCGGAAGACCGCGTCGGCCGGGCTGCCCGACCTCTCCGCGGCGGAGCGGCTCAGCGCCGAGCTGGGCGTGCTGTCCATGGACGCCTCACGCAACCTGATGGACGACTACCGCGCCTTCCTCGACGAGTTGGGCGTGGTGTCGGCGCGGCGGCTGCGCGACGCCCGGCACGGTGAGACGGTGCTGGTCGCGGGCGCCAAGGCGGCGACCCAGACGCCACCGATCCGGTCCGGCAAGCGGGTCATCTTCACCACGCTGGACGACGGTACGGGTCTGGTCGACCTCGCCTTCTTCGACGACTCGCACGACGCCTGCGCGCACACCGTCTTCCACTCCTGGCTGCTGCTGGTGCGCGGAGTGGTGCAGCGGCGCGGGCCGCGCAGCCTCAGCGTGGTGGGGTCCGCCGCCTGGAACCTCGCCGAGCTGGTCGAGCTGCGTGCGCAGGGCGGGCTCGACGTGGTGGCGACGCGGTTGGCCGAGACGGGGGCGGGGCGGCCGGAGCCCGCGGCGGACGGGGCGGACGGCTCGGGCGGTTCCGGGGACTCCCGGGGCGACGGCGGTTCCGGGGAATCCAGGGGCGACGGCGGTTCCGGGGGCGATCCGACGCAGGGGCGGCGGATCCGTATGCCCACCGGATACGAGATGCATCCGTGGGCCGATCTGCGTCCGGCGGGCGAAGAGGCCTCACAAGGGCCCTCGAAGGCAAGGAAGTTGTGGCACCAGAGTCCGGGGAGTGCGGGATGACCATCCTCTGCGTACGTTTCCAGCTGCCGCCGATGTACGAGGCGGCCCTGCCCCAGCTGCTGGGGTTGCTGGAGGACTTCACGCCGGTCGTCGAGGCGTTGCCACCGGACGGGGCGCTGGCCGATCTGCGGGGCGCCGAGCGGTACTTCGGGCGCAGCGCCGTGGAGCTGGCGTCGGTGATCCGGGTCCGGGCGCTCGCCCACCACGGTGTCGACTGCGCGATCGGCGCCGGGCCCGGACCGATGCTGGCCCGCGTGGCGCTGCGATACGCCGAACCCGGGGTGACCTGCGTGGTGCCGGAGGAGCCGGACGCCATCGCGGAGTTCCTCGCCGACAAGCCCGTCGCCGTGCTGCCCGGCGTCGGGGCCGCGACCGCCCGTACGCTGTGCGACTACGGCCTCGACACCCTCGGCCGGGTCGCTGTCGCGCCGCTGTCCACGCTGCAGCGGCTGATCGGCGCGAAGGCGGGCCGTGAGCTGCACGAGAAGGCGAACGGCATCGACCGCGGCCGGGTGGTCCCGAACGCCGTGTCCCGTTCGCTGGCCGCCGAACGCCCCTTCCCGCGCGACGAACTGGACCCCGAACGGCACCGCCGGGCGCTGCTCTCGGCCGCCGAGGAACTGGGCACCCGGCTGCGCGCCGTGGAGAAGGTCTGCCGCACCCTCACCCTCACCGTCCGCTACGCCGACCGCTCCTCGACCACCCGCAGCCGCACCCTGAAAGAACCGACCGCGCACTCGCCGGCGCTGACGCGCGCGGCGTACGGGATGTACGAGGCGCTCGGCCTCCAGCGCGCCCGGGTTCGGGCGATCGCCCTGCGTGCGGAGGGGCTCACGCCCGCCGAGCAGGTCTCCCACCAGTTGACCTTCGACCCCGTGGACGAGAAGGTCCGCCGGATCGAGGAGGTCGCGGACCGCGCGCGGGCGAAGTTCGGGCCGCGAGCGGTGACTCCGGGGTCATTGGCGGCGTGAGCGTGTACCAGGGCCCGCCGCCACCCCGGACGAGGCGCAGGAGCTGGGCGGCCGGGCCGAGCGCCGGGACGGCTGGCCGGAGCTGCGTCTCGCGGTCATGGGCGGGCTGTTGCGCGCCAAGTTCACCCAGCACCCCGAGCCGGCCGAGGTGCTGGGTCGGCCGCCTGTTGGAGCTGATCCGCTCCGAACTGCTGCCGGTGTCGGTCAGTTGGCCCACGGCGGAGTGATCCGCGTGCCGTCGGCGAGTTCCGCCTCCAGGCCGATGGACGTGGTGACCCAGGTCAGCGCGGTCTGATCGGTCGGATTCTCGACGGCGAGGGTCGAACCGGGGTTGATGATCAGCGTGTCGCCCGCCGCCACGTCGTCCGTGCGGCCGTCCAGAGTGACGCGCAGTGTGCCGATCAGGACGTGCAGGATCTCCTCCTTGTTCACGGTGTGCGCCGGCGCCTTGGTCCCCGGCGGAACCTCGCCGCGCCAGGCGCACAGCTCTTTGCTGCCGGTGAGGGGTGTGGCGTACGAGACGAAGCGGGCGCCGTGGATCTCGTGGACCACGGCTTCGGACGAGCGGATGACGGGCATGAGCGGTCCCCCTGAAATCAAATGGTCAAGTAACTTGACTATAGGCCCATGGTCAAGCTTCTTGACCAGTTCGTCAAGGTGTTTCAATGCGGGCGTGCAGAACTCCGAAGCCCTGTCCCTGTCCGCCGCCCTGCTCGCCGCTGCCGGAGAGCTCACCCAGCGCATCAACGACGGTGTCGTCGCCCGGGGGTTCGAGGGTCGGCCGGCCTATGGCTTCGCCTTCACCCGGCTCGCCCCGGGCGGCGCCACGGTCACCGACCTCGCGGTCCATCTCGGCGTGACCAAGCAGGCCGCCAGTCAGCTCGTCGACGAGCTGGTGCGCAAGGGGTACGTCGAGCGGCGGCCGCATCCCGGCGACGCGCGCGCACGGCTGATCGTCCTGACCGAGCGGGGGTGGGCCTCTACCCGGGCTGCGGAGGAGGCTGCGGCGGACGCCGTGCGGGGCTGGGTGGAGCTGCTCGGTGAGAGTGAGGTGCGGGCGTTGCGTGACCGGTTGGTGCGCATTGCGCCCGATGGTCCCGTCAAGCCCGTCTGGTGACGATGTGCCAGGGGCTTTACACCCATTCCTGGTTATCACTGGAAGTTTTTACTGACACGTAACTTCCCACTTGAACTACTCGTCCGTAACTTGACGAGTGAACAGCATCCTCGTGATCCGGATCACAGGGCGTAAGGCCCTCGCAACTCCCTTGAGCCGCAAGGAGATCACCCGATGCTGCCCTGGAAACGAGTGCTCAGACCCGTGGTCGCGCTGCTGCTGACCGCCGCCATCGCCGCCCTCCCCGCCGCCACCACCGCCAACGCCGCCAACGCCTCCGCCACCGCTCCCAGCAGCGGTTGGAACGACTACTCCTGCAAGCCGTCAGCCGCTCATCCCCGCCCCGTCGTCCTGGTCCACGGCACGTTCGGCAACTCCGTCGACAACTGGCTGGGACTCGCCCCGTATCTGACGAAGCGTGGGTACTGCGTCTTCTCCCTCGACTACGGCCAACTGCCCGGCGTCCCGTTCTTCCACGGCCTCGGGCCCATCGAGAAGTCGGCCGAACAGCTCGACGCGTTCGTCGACAAAGTGCTCGCCGCGACTGGCGCCGCCGAGGCCGACCTCGTCGGGCACTCGCAGGGCGGCATGATGCCCCGCTACTACCTCAAGTTCCTCGGCGGAGCGGCCGAGGTGAACGCCCTCGTCGGCATCGCCCCCGACAACCACGGCACGACCCTGTCTGGCCTCACCCACCTGCTGCCGTACTTCCCGGGCGCCGAGGAACTCCTCTCCACCGCCACCCCGGCCCTCGCCGACCAGATCGCCGGATCCGCCTTCCTCACCAAGCTCAACGCGGGCGGCGACACCGTGCCCGGTGTGCGCTACACGGTCATCGCGACGAAGTACGACCAGGTGGTCACGCCGTATCGGAGTCAGTACCTGGACGGACCGGACGTGCGCAACGTGCTGCTCCAGGACCTGTGTCCGGTCGATCTCTCCGAGCATCTGGCGATCGGCCTGTTCGACCGGATCGCCTTCCATGAAGTCGCCAACGCCCTCGATCCGGCGCGGGCCAGGCCGACCACCTGCGCCTCGGTGTTCAGTTGAGCATCGCCGGGGCCTGACCGGCCTGAGCCGCCCGTCAGGCCCCGGAACCCTGGTCAGCGGCCGTGCCGGCCGCCGCTCGCCGCACGTCGGCGGACCGACGCGAACAGGGCCGCCGAGCCGAGCGCGAGCGCGGCCGCGCCGCCGACGGCGAGGTACGTGGTGCTGCTGTCGCCGCCGGTCTCGGCGAGGTTCTCCGAGGTCCCGGCGGCCGCGGCCTTCGGCTGGTTGGCGGTGGGGGCGTCCGGGGCGGCGGACGTGCTGGGGTCGTTGTCGCCGTGACCGTGGTTCTCGATGGTGGAGTGCTCGGCGGCGGCCTCGATCTGCTCGTCGGTGGGGGCGGAGGCGGTGGGGGCGGAAACGGGGGCCGTGGAGCCGTTGTCGCTGCCGCTGTCCTCGCTGCTGCTGCCGCTGTCGTCGCCGCTGTCACCGGCGTTGTCGCCAGAGCCGCTTCCGCCGTCGTTTCCGGCGCTGTTGCTGCCGCCGAAGGTGACGTCGGAGCAGGAGTAGAAGGCCTCCGGGCTGTCCGAGCGCTGCCAGATCGCGTACAGGACGTGCTGGCCGGAGCGCTCCGGAAGGGTGCCGGAGAACGTGTAGAAACCGCCCGACGCGGCCGGGTCGGTGGCCGTCGCCACCGGGTTCGCCAGGTCCAGGTCGTCCCAGCCGAGCGGCTGGGCGGGGTCGTAACCGGGCTTGGTGACATAGACCTCGAAGGTGCCCTTGTGCGGGGCGGTCACGCGGTACTTGAAGGTGTACGACCCACTGCTCACGGACGTCGCCGGCCAGTCGGCGCGGGCCAGGTCGAGGCCCTTGAACGCCTCGTTGTTCGCGCTGCACAGCTTGCCGTCCGGGATCAGCGTCTGGTGCTGCCCGGCCGCGTTGCCGATGCGGACGCCGTTCCAGTCGTACAGCGCCTGCGTGCCGCCCGCCGCGACCGCCGCCTTGCACGCGTCGGACCTGGGGCTCTCCGGGCCCTCCGCGTGGCACTGGGAGACCCGGCTGACCGGGTCGCCCATCGAGCCGTGCGCGGATGCGGGCGCGGTGGACAGCGCGGTCAGGGCGAGCGGGGCGATGCCGACGGCGGCGACGACGGCGGCCTTGCGGCGTGCGGGCATGGGGGAACTCCTCGTAGCGGTCACTTGGGTTGATCCGGGGGTTGATCCCGGAAGTGATCCCGTGGGGGGGCGTTCAGAAGCTAGCCCGAAGCGACCGTGAAATCGCCTGCTGAAGGCGGTTGAGGGAGATCCTTATGGTCCCTTTAAGGGACTGCTCAGACTGCGCTGAGGTAAGTGGTCGGGCTGAGGCGGACGGTCAGTTCGCCGGCCACCAGGTGCGGGCGATGTCCCTGCGCACCTCGGGCCGGCGTTCGTAGGTGGGCTCGTCGGTCTCCTCGCGGAGTCGGCGGGCTTCCGTCTTCCGCGGGGGCTTGTGCACTGTGACTCGGCGCATGGCTGCCTCCTTCAGTGCCTACCGGGTTCCGTGTTCTCACGGAGGTAGACCATTTCGGGGAGAGTTCCTCATCGCTGCCGATATGTCTGTGGCGGCCGTCACCATTCGACTGTCAGTGGCGGGTGTCACCCTGAGTGGCATGACAGTTGACAGCAATGCTCTGACCTCGGCGGACGGCGAGGACTGGGACGCGCTCGCCGCCGCCTTCGACAACGAGCCGGACCACGGGTTGCGCGATCCCGACGTGCGGGACGCCTGGGCGCGGCGGCTGCGCTCCTGGCTGCCCGACGCCGCCTGCGACGTCCTCGACCTCGGCTGTGGCACCGGCAGCCTGTCGCTCCTCGCGGCCGAGCAGGGACATCGCGTCACCGGCGTCGACCTGTCCCCGGCCATGGTGGGACTGGCCCGCGCGAAGCTCGCCGGACACGACGCCGTGTTCCTGCTCGGTGACGCGGCGGCACCGCCGGTGGGGGAGCGGCGGTTCGACGTGGTGCTCGTACGGCATGTGCTGTGGACGTTGCCGGATCCCGGCCGGGCGCTGCGGCACTGGCGTGGGCTGCTGCGGCCCGGCGGGCGGCTGGTGCTGGTCGAGGGGGTGTGGGGGACGGTCGCGCCGGTGGGTATCGCGGCGGACCGGCTTCGGGAGCTTCTCGCGCCCGTCGCCCGGTCGGTGCGGGTGGAGCGGTTGTCGCAGGACGCGGCGCTGTGGGGAAGGGGGGTGGACGACGAGCGGTACGCGGTCGTCGCCCAGGTGTGACGGTCAGTCGCCGAGCAGGGACGCGAAGTCGTCGCCGCGGGCCAGAATCTCCAGTTCGTCCAGGGCAGCCAGTGCCGTGGTGGCCGCCTCCGGGTCCGTTTCGGTGAGGCCGCTCTCCGCGAACTCGTCCTCGTCCAGGCGGCGTACGTCCGTGCCGTCGGCGGAGCGCCACAGGTCCAGGTCGAGGTCCTCGACGACCAGCTCGGTGCCCGAGAAGGTCGCCGGGCGGGCGATGTCGCAGTACCAGCCCTTGAGGACACCGGACGGGTCGCGCACCTCCATCACCGCGTACCAGCGGTCCCGCCAGTAGTACTCGGTGAAGATGTCCCCGGGCTCGAAGCGTACGAAGCCGAAGTCGCGCACGCCGGTGCCCGCGAAGGGGGCGCGGACCACGATCCGGGTGCCGTCGTCCCGGAGCAGCTCCGCCGGGTAGCGGATCTTGGTCCGGCCCGCCTTGAGCAGGACGACGTCCACCCGGCGGCCCGGCTCAGACGCGTTCGCGGACATGGCGCACCTCCGTGGCGCAGATCTCGTACCCGAACCACTTGTTGATCGCGAGCATCGGGCCGTTGCCGGCGTCGTTGCCCGTGAACGCCTCCGTGTACCCGGCGGCGCGGGCGCGGTGCAGGGAGGCGTTCTTGGCGAGCTTGGCCAGGCCCCGGCCGCGGAAGGCGCGGGCGGTGCCGGTCATGGCGGTGCTGTAGCGGGTGCCGTCCGTGTAGGCGATGCTGAAGGCGGCCGGGCGGCCGTCGACGACCGCGACCGAGGTCAGGCCGAGGTCGAGGAGCGGGTGCTTCCAGGTCTCCTCGATCCATGCCTCGTAGTCGGTGAACTCCGTGTCGATGTCGCTGGGTTCGTCGGATGTCGTCTCCGCGTCCAGTTCGAACATCGGACGCGGGTCGTCCGCGTAGTCGGCGGCCGTGCGCAGTTCGACACCCGGTGGCGGGTCCTGGAGCGGTGGCAGGGCGCGGTGTGCCAGGTCGAGGCGGAGGAAGTGCGCGGAGCGGCTCGCGCCGTAGCCGTGGCGTTCGGCGAAGGCGCGGTTGGCGGGCTCGTCCAGGACCCAGGAGTAGAGCTTGGTCGCCCCGTGGGCCACCAGGTGTTCCTCGGCCGCCCGTACCAGCAGCGAGCCGGCGCCACGGCGGGTCCGCTCCGGGTGGACGTAGACGTTCAGGGAGCCCTGGCCGGGCTCCGGGCTGTCGTGCGCCAGGCTCACCTGTGCGGTCCCGACCACCTCGCCGTCCTCCTCCGCGACGAGGGAACGGAAGTGGGCGTCGGGGTGGGTCCGGGTCAGATGGTGGGCGACGGACTCCGGCGTGGCCAGCATGAAAGGCAGAGCCAGCCGGCGCACACGGGCGAAAGCCTCCAGGTCGGTCCGGACGTCGGGGCGGAGGTCGCGCATGATCACTGTCATGGGGGCGCACGCTACGCGGACGACGGGACGGGATGCCTCTCATTTTCCGGCGGGTACGGGACAATCGGGCCGTGACCTTGAAGATCCACATTGATGAGAGCGCCGCGGTGGCGCCGTACGAGCAGGTGCGGGCGCAGATTTCCGAACAGGCCCGGTCGGGGGTGCTGCCGGTGGGGTATCGGCTGCCGACGGTGCGAGGGCTGGCCGAGTCGCTGGGGCTGGCCGCGAACACGGTGGCGAAGGCGTACCGGGCGCTGGAGACGGACGGCGTGATCGAGACGCGGGGGCGCAACGGGACGTTCGTCGCCGCGGCGGGGCCGGCGGCGGATCGGGAGGCGGCGGGGGCTGCGCAGGCCTACGCCGAGCGGGTGCGCAGGCTGGGGCTCGGCGAGGAGGCGGCGCTGGATGCCGTACGGGATGCGCTGCGGGCGGCGTACGGGGAGCGGGGCTGAGGGAGTTCGGCACCGCCGGGCCGCTCCGTGGCGGCTGGGCGCCGTCGCGGCGGAGAAATCCAGTCGGCCGCCGCCGCGGTAGGGCGAGGTCGGCTGAGCGGAGACATCGGGTCGGCGCGCCCCCGCAGCAGGGAGGCACGCCCTTGCAGTAGGGCGAGGTCGGTCAAGACGTGTCACCGTCGGGCCGACAGCTCCCTCGGTGTGCGCGTCACCCTCCACCCCGTTCCCCGCGCCAACTCCGCGAACGTCACCGCGTCCCCCACCGCCGCCCCACCCGGGTCGTTGTTGAAGTACGCGTACACATCGTGACTGTCGGAGAACGCCTCCCCGATCCGGTGGACCCACGTCTGCAGCGACTGGCGGCCGTAGTGCGGCCACGGCCGGGCGCGCCCCTGGTGGAAGCGGACGTAGCCCCAGTCGGTCGTACGCCACAGCGGCGTCGCCGGGCGGGCCTGCACGTCGGCCCAGCACAGCGCCGCACCCCGCGACCGCAGGACCTCCTCGACCTCCCGCGTCCACCAGGAGTCGTGGCGTGGTTCCACCGCGATCCTCGTGCCGGAGGGGAAGCAGGCCAGGCAGGCGTCCAGCAGCTCGGGATCCGCCCGCAGGTTCGGCGGGAGCTGCAGGAGGACCGGGCCCAGGCGGTCGGCCAGGCCGGACGCGTGGGTCATCAGGCGGTGCACCGGCTCCTCGGGGTCCTTCAGGCGCTTGATGTGCGTCAGATAACGGCTGGCCTTGACCGCCACCACGAAGTCGTCCGGCACCCGCTCCCGCCACGCCTCGAAGTTCTCCCGCGTCGGCAGCCGGTAGAACGCGTTGTTGATCTCGACCGTGGCGAACCCCTCGGCGTACTCCTCCAGCCACAGCCGGGTGGGGCAGCCCTCCGGGTACAGCAGCCCCCGCCAGTCCTTGTACTGCCACCCCGACGTGCCGACGAACAGGGTCATACGTCCATCAAAGCACCGCAGGCGAGCCCCTACAGGTACAGCCCCGCCTCCGACCCGCCCCGCGGCTCCGGCAGCGCCGTCGGAGACGTGCCCCGGCGCAGCGCGTACAGCTCCGCCAGCGTCGCCCCCTCCCGCCCGACGCCCTCCTCGCTGCCCAGCCAGTTGACCGCCTCCCGCCGGGTCAGCGGCCCCACCTCGATACGGGCCAGGCAGCGGCCGGGGCGGACGACGGCGGGGTGGAGGCGTTCGAGGTCCTCGTTGGTCGTCACGCCCACCAGGACGTTGCGGCCCTGGCCCAGCAGCCCGTCCGTCAGGTTCAGCAGCCGCGACAGCGCCTGCCCCGCCGTGTGCTTGGCCTCGCCGCGGATCAGCTCGTCGCAGTCCTCCAGCAACAGCAGCCGCCAGCGGCCCTTGCCGGTCGAGTCGTCCTCGCCGATCGCGATGTCCATGAGATAGCCGACGTCACTGAACAGCCGCTCCGGGTCCAGGACGCAGTCCACCTGGCACCAGTCCCGCCAGGACCGCGCCAGCGTGCGCAGCGCCGACGTCTTGCCCGTGCCCGGCGGGCCGTGCAGCAGCAGCAGTCGGCCCGCGATGTCCTCCGGCGTCGTCTTCATCAGCCGGTCCATCGCGTCCGCGACCGGTGCCGTGTAGTTCGCGCGCACCTCGTCCCACGTGCCCGCCGAGATCTGCCGGGTCGTCCGGTGCGGGCCGCGCCTGGGGGAGACGTACCAGAAGCCCATCGTCACGTTCTCCGGCTGCGGCTCGGGCTCGTCCGCAGCGCCGTCCGTCGCCTGGTCGAGGACCTTCTTCGCCAGGTCGGCGGTGGTCGCGGTCACCGTGACGTCCGCGCCCCGGTTCCAGCGGGAGACCAGCAGCGTCCAGCCGTCGCCCTCCGCGAGCGTGGCGCTGCGGTCGTCGTCGCGGGCCACGCGCAGCACCCGGGCCTCCGGCGGCAGCAGCGTCGCCCCGGAGCGGACGCGGTCGATGTTCGCCGCGTGCGAGTACGGCTGCTCGCCCGTCGCGAAGCGGCCGAGGAACAGCGCGTCGACGACGTCGGACGGCGAGTCGCTGTCGTCGACGTGGAGCCGGATCGGCAGAGCGTCGTGTGGGTTCGCAGACATGCCGCCATGATCGGGCACACCGGCGCCACGTGCACCCGGTTTCCGAGGTGCGCGCGGAGTGTCGGCTGCACGCCCCTCCTCCCGCTGTGCCCCGCTACGCCCTGTTTCCGGGCCGTACATGTACGACATCTGCCCCAACCCCCACCCCCGCCGTTACTGTTGCCCTCGATGGGACGTCATGGGTGGAGTACGGGGGCACGGCGGTGGCGGCTCACCGCGCTGCTCGGCGTGTCGGCGGCCCTCGTGGCCCTGGTGGTGACCCTGGTCAGCACACTTCCCGGCGGCGGCGCGAGCACCGCCGGCACCTCGCCCGACGGCGACAAGGTGCACGGCACGCCCGCCACGCCGCCCGAGGAGCCGCGACCGGACGTCGGCTGGGGCTTCACCCACACCCAGTTCAGCGCCGACGTGGGCGCCGCCGCGGCCGTCGGGCGCGTCAGGGCCGACCTCAGGCAGTCGGCGCTGCCGCAGAACCAGCACATCATGGGCTGGGGCGCCGACAACCCCGAGCCGGTGAAGGGCCGTTACGACTTCGCCGCCCTCGACCGCCGCGTGGACTTCGTCCGTGCCTCCGGCGGTACCCCGGTCATCACCCTGTGCTGCGCCCCGGACTGGATGAAGGGCGGCAAGGCCGGCGCCGGCGCCACCGACTGGAGCCAGGCCGCGTTGGAGACCGCCCCACGGCCCGAGCACTACGCCGACTTCGCCGCCCTCGCCGCGACCGTCGCCAAGCGCTATCCCGACGTACGCCACTTCATCGTCTGGAACGAGTTCAAGGGGTTCTGGAACGACGCCGAGCAGCGCTGGGACTACGAGGGCTACACCAAGCTGTACAACCTCGTCCACCGGGCGCTGAAGAAGGTCGACGAGGACATCATGGTCGGCGGGCCCTACCTGGTGATGGACAGCGTCGACCCGCGCCGCACGGAGATCGCCTCCACCACCCTCAAGGGCCCCTGGGGCGCCCTCGACCAGCGGGTGCTGGACGCCTTCTCCTACTGGAACGAGCACAAGGCGGGCGCCGACTTCGTCGTCGTGGACGGCTCCAGCTACACCAAGGACGACGAGCTCCTGCCGGACGAGTTCGCCGCCACCGACAAGTTCACGGCCGTCGGAGCGTGGGTGCGGCGGCAGACCGGCGAGGACCTGCCGCTGTGGTGGGCCGAGTACTACGTCGAGCCCGCCGACGGCAACGACGACCGGCACGGCTGGTCCGAGCCCCGCCGCCGCGCCGTCCAGGCCGCCGCGATGATCGCCATGACCAAGGGCGGCGCCTCCTCCGGCTTCTACTGGAACCCCGAGGAGGAGACCGGCCCCGGCTGCCCCGGCTGCCTGTGGACACCGACCGACAGCGGGGGCGGGGGCGCGAAGCTGCCCATGTACGACCTGGTCGCCCGATTCAACGCCGAGTTCCCGCCGGGGACGACGTACGAGACCGTGGCCGCCCCGGCGGACGTACGCGTCCTCGCCACCGACCGGACCCTCCTGGTCGTCAACATCCGCGACCGGGCGATCAGCGGGCACGTCGACGGCAGGCGGGTCGACCTACAGGCGTACGACGTGAAGTGGATCGAGCGGTGACCGCTACTTGATCGTCAGGAACCGCTGCACCAGCGCCGCGCACAGCACCGCCAGCAGCGGCAGCGAGAACCACAAACCGCTCTGCAGCCACCGCAGTCGCCGCACGCTCGGCCGCATCCCCACCCGGACCAGCTCCCGTGCCGACAGCAGAACGATCAGCGCGACGGCCGCGAGGGCACCGACGACCGACCAGGGTGTCCAGGTCACCAGCGGCCCCGGCGGGCCGGGATCGGCCTCGGGGACGGGCCCGGCGGGCTGTGTGGCCAGGGCGTAGAGCGTCACGTCCGCGTTGACGAAGACCCTGCGCAGCTCGGGCCGCCGGTCCAGGTTCCGGATCAGCCGGGGCTCCCAGGTCGCCGGGTAGCCCACATCCATCTGGAGAAAGGTGACCTGAGCGCGGTTGACCATCAGATACGAGTTCGGCCCGGCGTCCTTCAACTCCTTGACCAGCCCCGCCACCAGCACCGGGTCGGTCGGCGCGAGCGTCGGCACGTACTGCACCTTCTCCATGTCCCGGGCGCCCCACGGCATCGCGGGCGTCACGGTCTCCAACGGGTCGTCGCTGAGCCATAGCAGGCGCACGCTCGGATCGTCGTGCGCGTACACGAACTCCATGGCGGCGACCTCGCCGGGCCGCACCCGTTCGAACGGCTCGTTGCCCCACCGCGCCACCAGGAACCCGCCCATCAGCACCAGCCCCGCCATCAGCGCGGCCAGCGGGGCGAGGCTCACCCGGTCCTTGTCGCGTTCCTCGGCGGTGACGCCGGTGCGCGGGAACAGCGCGAGCCCCGCCAGCAGGGCGGCGCCCGGCAGCGCGAACATGAAGACGCGCAGCGCCATCTCACCGCCGTACGACTGCATGCCGAAGCCCAGGAACGGCACGAAGGTCAGGACCAGCAGCGACCGCTCGCGGTACTTGTGCTCGCGCCGCCGCCACCAGCCCCAGCAGGCGAAGGCCAGCACCCCGCCGGCCAGCGCCACGCGCGCGTACAGCACGAGCTGGTGGGTCGAACTGCCGCCCTCGATCCGCCCGGACACCGACGACGACACATTGCCGCCGACGCCCCCGACCCCGCCGAACAGCTCGTCGAAGTGCCCGGACCAGTACGGCTCGGCCATGAAGCCGATCCAGGCCGCGACCATCACACCGAACAGCACGGGCAGGCCACGCAGTTCGGACCTGCCGATCAGGACGAGGACCGCGAGCACGCCCAGCATCACGAACGGGGTGAGCTGGTGGGCCGGGACGGTCGCCGCGAACAGCCCGATCACGACGAGCAGCAGCACCACCCGCTGCCGCCGGTTCGCCGGTTCCACCTCCGCCTCTCCGGGGCGGAACCTCGTCCAGATCACGCGCGGGGCGCGGAACCAGACCAGCACGATCGCCACGAGGACGAGATACAGCAGGTAGGTGAAGCCCTGCGGGGAGAAGTAGTCCTGGCCGACCCAGCCACTCAGCACGAAGATCCACACGCCGGTCCACTTGGCGCGCCAGCTCGCCCGGAGCGCGCGGGTCAGCAGGAACAGCGGGGCCAGGTACAGCAGTTGGACGGTCAGCGGCCACCAGCGGATGACCTCGGTGAAGTCGGTGACCCCGCAGGCCTGGGCGACGAAGGCGGCCACCGCGAAGAAGCCGGGCCAGCTCCAGCGCGCGTCCAGGTCGGGTACGGCCGTGCCGGTGCGGTCGATGTAGTCGAGGAAGCCGAGGTGCTGCCAGGCCGTGGCGAACCGCGGCTCGGTCTCGATCACGGCGGGCAGCGCGTGCAGCGACACGACCGTCGCCAACAGCGTGACCAGCAGCAACGTCCGGTGCTCACGGCTCAGCCAGAGCAGCGAGGCGAACACCACGACCAGCAGCGCGGCGCCGGCCAGGGTCGGGGTGGGCAGTACGGAGATCAGGCCGAGCCCGCCCATGCGGTCCAGGTCGGCCTCGCCGAGCCGGGACGCCGGGACCCAGTAGAGCAGGAGCGCGGCGACCAGCAGACAGCCGAGGATCACACCGAGACGGGTGGGCATCGGACGCTGCCGCGAAGGGAGTTCCGGGGGAGCGATCTCAGCGACCGCGACCGGCGGCGCGGCCACCACGGGCACCCCCGTGGGCGGCGTCCCCGGCCCCGGCCGGACGTCCGGCCGCCGTTCCTGGTGGTCGAGGTCGGCCGGGATGCCCAGCGCGAGGGTGTCGCTGTCGAGCGCCCAGGCGGGCCCGCGCCTGCGAGCCGGCCCGGACGCCTCCGGCACAGGCGCCAGGTCGGCGAGGTCCCCGTCGGGTGCCGCGCCCGGCGGGACGTCGGCGGACGCGGCGCCCCGGACGGTGCGGTACAGCCTGGGCGCGGCGATCGCCACGATCACCGCGAGGCTGGCGATCTCGGCGACGCCCGCGCCGGTCAGGCCCATCCGGGGCAGCAGCACCAGCGTCAGGCCGAGCACCAGCGCGCACAGCAGGCCTTGCAGCCAGGCCAGTCCGGCGGTACGGCTCTGGGCGCGCAGCACCGCGAAGTACGTCTCCATCACCACCCGCAGCACGGCCCCGACCGCGAACCAGCGCAGCAGCGGCGTGGCGGCGTCCGCGTACCCGGCGCCGAACACGCCGAGGATCCAGGGCGCCCCGAAGAACAGCACGGCGGCGACCGGCAGCATGATCCGGGCCATCCGCTTCAGCGCGGCCCGGGTGTTGGCGGCGAGCCGGCCCGGGTCGTGCGAGCCCTCGACGGTCAGCGAGGCGCCCATGTTGATGGCGAGCAGGTTGACGGTGCCGCCGATGGTGGCGGTGATGTAGAAGTACGCGTTGTCCTCGGCGCTGACCTGCGCGGCCACGATCACCGGCACGAGATAGACCACGGCGAGCGAGAACAGCGACCCGGTGTAGTCGCCCGCCAGGAACCGCCCGACCTCCCTCATCGTCGGCGGCCGCGCGTGCTCCTCGGTCTCCGCCACATGCCGGGGCACCAGCCGCCGGAACACCAGCCAGCCCAGCGGCAGCACCGACGTGGCGATCGCCGCGACCCAGGACACGAAGACCCCGGTCATCGGGATCGCCACCGCGAACGCGATCAGCAGCCCCAGCTTCACCGCGGAGAACACGGTGTTCCCGACCGGCACCCACAGCGCGCTGCGCAGCCCGGTGAGCACCCCGTCCTGGAGGGTGAGCAGATTCCAGGCGACGACCGCCACCACGAAACCGGCGGCGGGCAGCGGCGAGTGCAGGAAGCGGTACGACGGCCCCCACGCGTCCAGCGTCAGCAGGAACACCCCCGCCGCCAGCGCCACCACCAGCGAACTGCCCGCGTAGGTACGGAAGACGAGGCGCCCGGTGGCGCGGCCCGCGACCGGGATGAAGCGGGCCAGGGCACCGGTGAGTGTGACCGCGGTGAGCCCCGCGAGGAGCTTCATCGCGGCGATCGCGGCGGAGCCCTGGCCGACCGCCGCCTCGGAGTAGTAGCGGGCCGCGAGCAGCCAGTAGCCCAGGCCGAGTACGGCGGAGATGCCGGTGTTCAGCATCAGCGCGTAGGCGTTGCGCAGCAGCTGGCCGCCGCCGGGCGAGCGGCCGAGCCCGGGCAGCCGCAGCCGGCGCCGGGGCTGCTCCGGGGCCTCCTTCCCGGTCGGTTCGGCCTGTGCTGTGGTCGTCGTGTCAGACACGGGTACGGGTGGCCTTCCGGCGGACCTGACGTGCTCGGCGGACCATCGCGTACCCCTTGGTGAGGGTGCGGTCCCTGACGAAGGTGCGGGTGATCGCGCGGCCCTCGACCAGCCGCTCGAACTCCTCGATCCCGGTGCTGCGGCGCACGGTGACGCGGCGCAGGGCGTACGGCCCCTGGGCGCGCCGGGCGAGGTCGTTGCCGACGGCGAGCGCCTGGGCGTATCCGGTCCTGCGGACCTCCTCGCGGACCCGGCGGCTGGAGTAGCCGTACGGGTAGGCGAACGACACGGGCAGGTCGCCCAGTTCACCGGCGACTATGTCCCGGCAGCGGGTCAGCTCGAAGCGCAGGGCGTCGTCGTCGAGCTGGTCGAGCTGCGGGTGGCTGTGGCTGTGGCCGCCGATCTCGACGCCCGACCCGGCCAGTTCGCGCACCTGGTCCCAGTCGAGCATGTGGTCGAGGGCGCCCCCGGTGTCGTGGGCGCCCTTGATCCAGCCGGTGGAGACGAACAGCGTCGCCGGGAAGCCGAGCTTGGTGAGTACGGGCAGAGCGTGCCGGTGGACGCCCTCGTAGCCGTCGTCGAAGGTGACCAGGACCGGGCGGGGCGGCAGCGGACGGCCGGAGCGCCAGCGCCCCGCGAGGTCGGCCGTGGTCACCGGGGTGAGGCCCAGGTCGCCGATGACCTCCATCTGCCGGGCGAAGGCCTCGGGGGTGACCGACAGGGCGCGAGTCGGCTCGTTCGGGTCGGTCGCGACCGCGTGGTACATCAGTATCGGCACGCGCGTGTCAGTCACGTCTGCCGTCCCCCTCGATCGGCGCCACCGAGAACGTCGTACCGGTCCTGCGGGTCCGCACGCTGCCCACGACGTAGCCGCCGGCCGCCGCGCAGACGCCCGCGACGATCGCCCCCGCCCGGCCCGCACCGCCCGGCCGGGCCAGCAGCGCGTCCCGCAGGCCGCGCGCCACCCCGGCCGGCAGGACACGGGTGGTGTACCGGCGTTCGGACTCCAGCCCCTTCTCCGCGCCCACGCTCCGGGCCACCAGCGCCTTCGACAGGCCCTCGGCGTACGCGCGCGTACGGAAGTAGCCGAACCGCTCGCGGCCCGACGGCACCCGGTGGTGGATCACCGCGCGGTCGTCGATCAGCAGGACCGCCTCGGGCAGGGCGCGGGTGAGGCGGATGCACAGTTCCGTCTCCTCGCAGCCCAGCGGGCGCTTGTCGCCGTCCCGCCCGATGCCGGTGGCGAAGCCGCCCGCCGCGTCGAACGCGCTGCGGCGGAAGGACGCGTTGCCGCCGAGGACGTTGCGCACCCGGACCAGGCCCGGCGGCAGACCCCGGTAGGTGCAGCCGACCACCCAGTCGAACTCCTCCGGGAACCACACCGGCCGGCGCCCCGACGCCCAGACGGGCACCGTGCGGCCGCCGACCGCCATCACGCGCGGGTCGGCGTACGCCGAGGCGAAGTGCCGCAGCCAGTCGCGTTCGGCGACGGCGTCGTCGTCGAGGAAGGCGATCACGTCACCGTGGGCGGCGGAGATGCCGGTGTTGCGGCCCGCGGACAGGCCCCGAGGGCCCGCGTTGGCGAGCACCCGCACACCGTTGGCTTCCTTGTACTCCCGGGTCAGTCGGTCCAGGAGGGCCTGGTTGTGGTCCACGACCAGCAGCGTCTCCAGGGCCGGCCGGGACTGCGCCCGCACCGAGGCGACCGCCGCGAGGATGTCCTCCCAGCGGTCCTCGGTGTAGACGCAGATCACGACGGAGATGTCGGGACCGCTCAAGACACCTCTCCCCGGACCGTGTCGAGCATCGGCGAGGGCTGGGTGCGGCGGCGCAGCGCACGCCGGTTGGAGCGCTCGCGCAGGATCACCCGCAGCACCCGCAGCCCGTCGCGCACCGCGCTGAGGTTGCTGGTGCCGTGGATGCGGAGGTACTCGTGGCTGGGGATCTCCTGCACCTTCAGCCCGGCCTTGACCACCCGGATGTTCATCAGCGTCTCGACCTCGAAGCCGGTGCAGTCCAGGTCGATCTTGTCCAGGCAGTGCCGCCAGAAGGCGTTGTAGCCGTAGCACAGATCGGTGTAGCGGGCCCCGAACTTGCGGTTGACGACCGCGCACAGCGCGCGGTTGCCCATCTTGCGGATGAAGGTCATGTCGTCGGTTCCGCCGCCGTTGGCGAACCGGGACCCCTTGGCGAAGTCCGCCCCGGAGACGAGGGCGGAGACATACGACACGATCTCGTTGCCGTCGGCCGAGCCGTCCGCGTCGACCATCACGATGATGTCGCCGGTGCATGCCTCGAACCCGGTGATCAGCGCGTCGCCCTTGCCCTTTCCGCGCTGCTCGACGACCTTCACGTCCGGCCACAGTTCACGGGCGACGTCGACGGTGTCGTCGGTGGAGTTGCCGTCCACCAGAACCACTTCGTGGATCCAGTCCGGAAGGGTCTTGAAGACGTAGGGGAGATTCTCCGCCTCGTTCATGGCGGGAATCACCACGCTCACCGGCGGTGTGATCGCCAGGTGCGTGGAAATCGGCCGGTAGGCGCCGGCCGTGGTCGGATTCTGGTCGGTGGTCGCCGAGCCCAGAACAGAGCTCATGAGTCTGGTCCCTCTCGTCCGGTGGACCGCCCACCCCCGGGCGGTTCGGCTCTTGGTCCGGTTCGAAAGGGGGGTTTGTCACTGGCAAAGCTCACCGGCCCCGAAAAGGGCAGCCGGTTGCGCGGAACGGCTCGATCACGCGGGCCACAGCACACGTCAACGAGCACGGCACCCCCCTACCGCGCGCCGCTCCGGTCACACCACCGCGGGCCCTGAGCCCTCCCCTGGTTCCGCTGTGGTGATGGTCCGGTGCGGATGAGATGTATGACGGTATTGACGTATCACTCCTTATGGCAAGACCTGAGACATGCCCTCACCTTTTAGTTGGTTTGGCCGTTACTTTCGGCCTGACCGGATCCTGCCCATTTGCTTCAGCAGTTTGTCCGCAGGCTCGAACAGTTCCGGTCGGGACACCACGACATTGCGCAGCGCGCGCACCGGCGCGCGCCGGGCGCGATGCCCGAACGCGACCGGGTGACGGCGAGTCACCCACCCTTCGGAAACGTGGATCTCACGTGTCTTCAGGGAGTCCTTGTATTCCTTCTGGCCACGCCCGAGATCGAGATACGCGATCCCGTCGGCGGCGGCCGCCTCGGCCATCCGCAGATGCAGTACCAGCCCCGGGGAGTACTTCGAGTAGGCGGGGTCGTACGCCGGGAACCAGCAGGCCAGCACCCGTTCGGTGCGCAGCCCGAAGTGCGCGGCGATCGGCCTGCCGCCCGCGTACAGCACCGACAGGATCCCGGCGAACGGCTCGGAGCGGGTGTGGAACAGCTGCTGCACCAGCCGGGTGATCCAGTCGTGCGCGAAGCGGTCGCTGCGCCCGGTCCTGCGGTACTGCGCGGACTTCCAGTCCATCAGCGTGCGCAGGGCGGCGGGGTCCCGCTCGTCGTGGACGTACACCACTTCGCCGGCGTCACGGCCGAGTTTGCGGCCCTTGGCGAGGGTGGACTTGGTGAACTTCGGCGCCTGGTCGCGCAAGTGGGCCAGATACGCGTCGAATCCCCCGTCGACGTCGATGACCGGGGACGGGAAGGTGCCGGAGGCGTGCGCCTCGAACGGCCGCTGGCCTTCCACCAGGTGGTCGAACTCCCATACGGCGAGCCCGCAGACCCGCAGCAGCTCGCGGGCGTCCCAGGTGAACCCGGGGCGGTGTACCACGCCCTGCGCGTCGGAGACGCCGAGACCGACGGCCCGGCCGACGCCGGCGGCCGATCTCTGGAACGGGAGGAACGCGACGGGCTCGCCGTCCTCGCGGACCACCGCGATCCGCACGCCGCGTCTGCACCGGCCCACGGCCAGTGCGAACTCCGGGGACAGGAACGGGTTCGCCAGCTCCGGGGAACCGTGCAGATGGGCCTTGGCCTGCATCGCCGTCCAGGCCGCCCGGTCGGCGGCGGTCAGCTCGCCGGGGCGGTACACACTGATGTCCACGTCACAAGCCCTGTCTTCTCGCGGTGCGGCCGCTGGAGCGCCGTACCAGAACCAGCAGGAGAGTGAGGGCGCTGAGGACGGTCACGACCGCGATGCCGCCGCGTACCGACCACAGGTGCAGGGCCAGCAGGCCCTGGGCCACCAGCATGTCGACCACGATCGCGCCCGCCAGCGCCACGATGGCGCGGCCGAGCGGATCCAGCCCGTCGAGCGCGGCGGCGATGGCCACGGCCGGCGCCGCCAGCAGGAAGAACAGCGTGAACGGACCGCGCAGCGGAGAGTCGGACTCGATGAGCGCGAGCAGCGCGCCGATCCCCCCGACGGCGGTCGCGGCGCCCGCGAGCACGAAGCCCAGGTCCCTCCCCGAACCGGGCCGTGTCCGCTCGGCGCCGTCTGGTGCGTCTGATGCATCTGTCTTGCCACGGATGGTCTGCATTGGCGACTTTGCCCCCCGAAGCGCCGGATGCCGGGCTTCAATGTCGCGCAGCCCTCGGGGGCCGTCAAGACGGGGAATGCGCTCTTCGCGGCCCAAACGAGCGTTCCCCGGAGGCGGCGTTCGGCCTCCGGGGAACGGCCTGTCACATCAGGCTCATGGGTGTCACGGGACGAGCTTCAGCAGTCGGTTCGGGGAGCCCGAACCCGGGCTGGTGACCGCGCCGCTGGTCGCGCCGCTCGTCAGTGCCGAGGCCACCTGGGCCGGGGTGGCCGAGGTGTGGCCGGCGAGGTAGACCGCGGCCGCGCCCGCCACGTGCGGGGTCGCCATCGACGTACCGGAGATGGTGTTGGTCGCGGTGTCGCCGGTGTGCCAGCCGGCCGTGATGGAGGAGCCGGGGGCGAAGAGGTCCAGCGCCGAGCCGTAGTTGGAGTAGCTCGCCCGCGCGTCCGTGCTGGTGGTGGCGCCGACCGTGATGGCCTCGCTGACCCGGGCGGGGGAGGTCGAGGAGGCGGTGGTGTTGCTGTTGCCCGCCGCGACGGCGTAGGTCACGCCGCTGGCGATGGAGTTGCGTACGGCCGTGTCCAGGGCGGCGGACGCGCCGCCGCCGAGGGACATGTTGGCGACCGAGGGGCCGGAGTGGTTCTGCGTCACCCAGTCGATGCCCGCGATCACACCCGCCGTGGTGCCCGAGCCGCTGTTGTTCAGCACCCGGACGGCCACGATCTTCGCCTGCTTGGCGACGCCGTAGGTGGTGCCCGCCACCGTGGTGGCCACGTGGGTGCCGTGGCCGTTGCCGTCGGAGGCGGTGGTGTCGCCGTCGACCGCGTCGTAGCCGTAGGTGGCACGGCCGCCGAGCTGCGCGTGGGTGATGCGGACGCCGGTGTCGATGACGTAGACGGTCACGCCGGAGCCCGCACTGTCCGGGTAGGTGTAGGTGCCGGACAGCGGCAGTGAGGTCTGGTCTATACGGTCCAGGCCCCAGGGGGCGTTGGTCTGGGTGGCGGCGAGCTGGACGCGCTGGTTCTGCTCGACGGACGCCACGGCGGGGTCGGCGGCCAGTCTCTTCGCCTCGGTCGCGGAGAGGGTGGCGGTGTAGCCGTTCAGCGCCTTGCCGAACGTGCGGTTCACCGAGCCGCCGTACTCCTTGACGAGGTTCTTGCCCGCGCTGGACGCGGCCTTGAGGCCGGCGCCTTTCTTCAGCGTGACGATGTAGCTGTCCTTGACGGCCGTGGGGGAGTCGGCCGCCAGGACCCTGCCCTCGGCCGGGGCGGCCTGGGCGGGCAGTGCGGTGAGCCCGCCCACGAGGGCGGCGGTCGCAAGGCCCGTCGCCGCGGCGAACCGGACCTTGCTGCTACGCAGTTGTGCCATTGCGAGGGAGTCCTCTCCAGGCGGCGCACGCCCCTGGTCGGGGGCGCGCGCGTGTGGGGGGTGCGCGCGTCTTCGCGCACACGGCCGGCGGGCGTCGCGTACCGCCCGAGGCTGCGGTAAAGCCTGGGTTCTCTACGGGGGTAGAACAAGGGAGTTGAACAGCTGTCAACAAATCTGTCATGAGCACGTAATCGAACGCATGGCGAACTCACAGGATCCATCCGGTTGACGGATGAAAAGTCTTGGCATGGACACTTCCATTCAACACGCGTAGTTGGTACGACGGTTGAGGCAGAGATCCTGCTAAAGGGAGGTTCCATGAGACGTTCCCGAATTGTCGTATTCCTCGGCTCACTCCTCCTGGCCGCCTCAACCGCCTTGACCGGCGCCGCTTCGGCGCAGGCCTCGGAAGCCGCCGCCACCGGCTATGTGGCGCTGGGCGACTCCTACTCCTCCGGTGTCGGCGCGGGCAGCTACATCAGCTCCAGCGGCGACTGCAAGCGCAGCACGCGCGCGTACCCGTACCTCTGGGCCGCCGCCAACTCACCCTCGTCCTTCAACTTCACGGCCTGCTCGGGCGCCCGAACGGATGAAGTTCTCGCCAGTCAGCTGGCGCCTCTCAACACGAGCACCGGCCTGGTCTCGATCAGCGTCGGCGGCAACGACGCCGGCTTCGCGGACGTCATGACGACGTGCGTCCTCCAGTCGGACAGCGCCTGCGTGTCCCGCATCAACACCGCGCGGGCGTACGTCGACACCACGCTCCCCGGCAAGCTCGACAACGTGTACTCGGCGATCCGCAGCAAGGCCCCCTCGGCTCACGTCGTCGTCCTCGGTTACCCCCGCTTCTACAAGCTCGGCCAGTCCTGTCTGGGCCTGTCCGAGACGAAGCGCAAGGCCATCAACGACGCCTCCGACCACCTCAACACCGCCATCGAGAAGCGCGCCCTGAACCACGGCTTCACCTTCGGTGACGTCCGCTCCACCTTCACCGGCCATGAGATCTGCTCCGGCGCCTCCTGGCTGCACAGCGTCAACTGGCTCAACATCGGCGAGTCGTACCACCCGACCGCCAACGGACAGTCCGGCGGCTATCTGCCGGTGCTCAGCAACGTCGCCTGACCTCAGGGAGTAGGCGAAGGTGAAGCGGAGGCCCCGCCCGTCGGGGTCTCCGTCACACAGGTCACCGAGAACGGCACCGCGTTGGACGTGGTGCGCACCGGGTCGCGGACCTCGACGCTGAGCTCGTTCTCCAGCGTCCCGCTCTCCTCGTACGTCGTCAGGATCACCCGGTCCTGTCTGGTCCGCTCCCCACCCTCGGGGAACGACAGCGTCTTCCAGCTCTCGACCTCGCCGTCCCTGGTCACCCACCGGTAGTCGACCTGCGCCGGCAGTCGGCCCACCGTGAACGTCGCCGTGAACGTGGGAGCCTGGCCGCTCTGCGGCGGGCACGGCCCGGAGTAGTCGGTGCGCTCACCGGAGAGGCTGACCGTCACCGTCTGGGGCGGGGGAGTGGACGTGGGGGTCTCGCTCGGGGTCGGGGTGGTGGGTCCTTCCCCGCCGGGTGCCGTGGTCTCCTCCTGCGGAGTCGTCTCCGTCGTCTGTGCCGTCTCCGTGGCGGGCGTCTCGGTGCTGCGCGCCGTGCCGCCGCCGTCGCGGTTGTTCAGGAGCGCGTACGTCAGCCCGCCGACGGCCAGCGCCAGCGCCGCGACGCCCGCGATCAGGACGGTGAGGGTGCGCCGGTCCCGGTGGGGCTCGGTGGTCGTCGTGGTCGCGGCCGGGACAGGGTGCGGTGGGGTGGGGGACCGCGGCTGCTCGTGGTCGGCGATCGTCGGCGGGTACGGGGCGTAGGGCGTCGTCGGCGCGGTGTCCGCACGGGGTGTGCCTCCCGCGCCGATCAACCGCAGGTCCTGCTCGGCCCGTTGGGGTGACAGCCGCTCGACCGGGTCCTTGCGCAGCAGCCCCTCGATGACGGGGGTGAGCGGGCCGGCCCGGTGCGGCTGCGGCAACTCGTCGTCGACGATCGCGCGCAGGGTGCTGATCGGGGTGTCGTGCCGGAAGGGGGAGTGGCCCTCGACCGCCGCGTACAACAGCACGCCCAGCGACCACAGGTCGGACTCCGGACCCGGCGTCCGGCCCAGCGCCCGCTCCGGCGCGAGGAACTCGGGCGAGCCTACGACCTCGCCGGTCATCGTCAGCGCGGAACTGCCCTCGACCGTCGCGATGCCGAAGTCGGTGAGGACGACCCGGCCGTCGTTCGACAGCAGCACGTTGGCCGGTTTGACGTCCCGGTGCAGCACCCCGGCCTCGTGCGCGGCGCGCAGCGCGGACAGCACCTCGGCGCCGATGTGCGCCGCGCGCTGCGGCGGCAGCGGCCCCTCGGCGTCCAGCGAGTCCGCGAGGGATACACCGCGGACCAGTTCCATCACGATCCAGGGCCGGCCCTCGTCCGTGGCCACGTCGTACACGGTGACGACGTTGCGGTTCGCGACCCGGGCCGCCGCCCAGGCCTCGCGCTCCAGGCGGGCGTACATCCGCTCCACGTCGGCGGCGGGCAGCCCGGCCAGGGCGCGCACCTCCTTGACGGCGACCTCGCGGTGCAGCACCTCGTCGCGGGCGCGCCACACCGTCCCCATCCCGCCCTCGCCGAGCGGGGACAGCAGGCGGTAGCGGCCGGCGATCACGCGTTCACTGCCCGGATGCACGGACACGGGCGCCCCCATTCGCAGCCGCGAGTGATGTGTCGTCTGATTTCTCCCCAAAAGTAGCTCACCCGAATGCCGATGCCGCCCCCCTGAGCACCAATCCGGCACCCAGGGCCACGACGACGAACGCGGAACCCACCGGCGCGGTGCGGCGGACCAGCCCGGCCAGTGGATTGGCGGTCCAGCGCGGCCGCCGCACCAGGGCGCGGCTGACCCCGGCGCCGAACCTCACGACGGCGAAACCGGCCGCGGTGAGGGTGAGCGCCAGACCGACGCCGTACGCGACGACGAGCAGCAGCCCGAACCACGCGTGCCCGAGGGCGGCGGCGCCGACCAGAACGACGACCGCGGAGGGACTGGGGACCATGCCACCGGCGAAGCCCATGAGGATCGTGTCGCGGAAGGTGGGGGCGATGGGGTGGGTGTGGGTGTGGCCGCCGTGGGTGTGCGTGTGTCCGTGGCCGTGTCCCCTGTGGTCGTGCGGGTGCGGATGATCGTGCCCCCCGTGGTCGTGGTCGTGTTCGTGTTGGTGGTCGCGGTGGTCGCGGTGGTCGCGGTGGTCGTGCGCATGCGCGTGCTCGTGGCTGTGCCCATGGTCGTGGCCGTGCGTGTGTACGTGCGCCTGGACGCGTCCCCGACCGCGCACCGCCCGCCGGACCAGTCCCGCCCCCGCCAGCGTCACCAGCACGCCGCTCGCGATGCCGAGCCAGGCGACCACCGAGGGGGCCGCCGCCGAGCCGGCCGTGACCAGGAGGCCGAGGGCGACCACGCCGAGGGTGTGGGTGACCGTGACGGAGGCGGCCAGGGGCAGGACGTCCTTCATGCGGGCCCGGCCGCCGTGGGCCGCCGCGGTGGCCGCCATCAGGGTCTTGCCATGGCCCGGTGCGAGGGCGTGCATCGCGCCCAGGCCGATCGCGATGAGCAGGGCGAGGGCGGCGAAACCGACGGTGAGGTCGTGCCGGGCGACCAGGGAGTCCAGGGCGCGCGTCCAGCGGTCGGCGCCGCGCGGCAGCACGGACGCGGCGGGCGCGTCGCCCCGCTCCTCGGCCAGGACGGGACCGCCGGGCCGCACACGCAGGGTCGCGGAGGTGGTGTCGGCCGGGGACGACAGCAACTCCTCCGGATAGGCGGTCAGTTCCCGCGACGCCGACTCCTTGGGCACGTCCGACGCGGTGAGCGTCGTACGGTCCCCGCGCGCGGTGACCTCCCGCCAGCCGGGGCCGGAGTCGGCGCCCGCGCTCCGGAATCCGACGGTCGCCGAGTCGCCCTCGGGGAGGGGAGCGGTCAGTCGGCACTCCACCCGCAGGGTGTCGAGTCCCGCCTGACCGGGCCGCACGCGCGCGTGGCTGTCGGCGAGACGGAGCGGGACCGGGCGTCCGTCGACGGTGACCTCGCTGTCCCGGGCGGCGGTCGCACACCGCTCCTCGGCCCACGCGCGCAGACCGAGCCGTTCGACGTCCGGTCCGGCCTGGGTCGCCGGGATCTCGGCGAGGTCCTCGACGTGGTCGACGCGGAGTTCGCCGGGGGCGGCGACCAGGCCGTCGTAGTGGTTGACGGTGAAGTTGCCGAGCGGGTGCGCGGACGCGGTGCCCACGGGGACGAGCAGCAGGGCGCCGGTGGCGGCCAGGACGGCGAGGAGACGGGGGAGCTTCACTCGGCCGCCTCCAGGGTCTTCAGCGCGGCACGTGCCTCACGGGCGCCCACGGGGGAGAAGCCCGGGTTCAGCTGCAGGGCCGCCGTCAGCGAGGCGCGGGCCTCCTTCGTGCGGCCCGTGGCGAGCTCGATCATGCCGCGGTGGTACAGGAAGGTGGCGTTGCGGTACCCGGTGGCGGTGGCCCGGCGGGCGTACGGCAGGGCCTCCTTGTCGCGGCCGTTGACGTGCAGCGCCCAGGCCAGGGCGTCCGCGGTGTGCACGGTACGGCGGCGGTCCCACTCGGCGCGGGCGGCGCGCAGGGCGAGCCGCGCGTCGCCGTGGTCGGCGGCGGCGAGGGCGGTGTCGAGGTCGACGTTGACGCCGCCCGTGCGCGCGAGGGCGGTCCAGGCGTGGACGAGGGCGTACTGATCACGGGCCTTGGCCTTGTCGCCGCCCTCCTCGTACAGCTCCCCGAGAGCCACGAGCGTGCCCGGCAGCGGGGCGCGGGCGACGACCGCCTCCATGCCGCGCACCGCCTCGGCACGATCACCGCTCGCGGCCTGTGCCCGGGCGCGTCCCTCCAGCGCGGGGAGGTAGCCGTCGTCGGCGGCGAGGGCGCGGGCGTAGTGCCGCAGGGCGGTGTCGTGGTCGCCCTGGTTCCAGGCGAGTTGGCCGAGCGCGGTGGCGACGTACGCGGTGTCGGCGGGCGTGGCGGCCGCGCCCAGGGCCTGCTCCAGGACCCGGCGGGCGGTGCCGACGTCGCCGCGCAGCTCGCGCACGTACGCGTACCGCGTGAAGACGGGGATGCCCGGCCGCCGGGAGTCGGCGGTGTCGGCGGCCCGCGCCGCCTCCTCGTACCGGCCGAGTTCGAGCAGGGCGTCGATACGGCTGCACAGGGCGCGTTCGTTGTAGGGGTTCTGCTTCAGGGCTCGGTCGGCGAAGTCCAGGGCGCCGGGGAAGTCGTGGCGGGCGGCGGCGAGGGCGGCCCGGCCGGCCAGGGCCTGGTCGCCTCGGGGCCTGAGGTCGAGGGAGCGGTCCAGCGCCTTGTCGGCCTGCGGGTAGCGCGAGGGGTCGCCGTCGACCCTGGCCTGTTCGACGTAGGCGAGCCCGAGGGTGGCCCAGGCGCCGAAGTCCCTCGGCTGGGCGCGGAGATGGGCCTGGAGCGCGGAGACGCTCGCGTCGAGGTCGCCGCTGCCGAGCAGGGCGGCGGGGGATGTGCCGCCGCCCGTCGTGACCAGGGCGGGCCCGCCGTCGTCCCGCGTGTTGCCGAGGGCGATCGAACCTCCGGTGAGCGCCACGGCCAACAGCACGACACACGCGGCGAGTTGCGAACGGCGCCAGCGGCGGCCGGCCGCCGAGACCCGCCGCAGGGCGGCGACCCGCTCGTCGGCGTCCGCCTCGGTCGTGTCCGGGCTGTTGGCAGCCTCCCTCACCCCGCACTCCCCGGCGTCCGGCCTCCGGCCGTTCTCGCGTTCCGGGTCGTCGTCGTTCGTACGCGGGACCATGCCTCTCCTCGGTGTGCCTGGATGTCGGTAGGGGGGCGCGGCCCGCGCCGTGGGGGATGGGGAGGTGCGGGCCGCGCCGGTCGGTGGGGGCGTCAGTACGCGCGGCGGCGCATGCGGCGCCACCACATCAGGGCGGCGCCGATCAGCAGGATTCCGCCCGCACCCGCGCCCGCGGAGGCGGCGATGAGGGTCGTGTCGTCCGTGCCGGCGGGCTGGAGGGCGTCGCCGATCTGGCTGCGGACGTCGTTGCCGCCCGAGGTGCCCTTGGCCAGCGGGCCGCGTGAGCCCTCCGTCGGCAGGGCCACGTACGGGAAGGCCTTCTCGAACTCCTTGTCGTTCTTGTCGACCGCGTCGCCCAGGTCGTTCTTGGCACCGAGCAGTTCACCCTCGACGACCTGGAGTGCGGCGTCGATCACGTCGTCGGTGAGGCGGCGGCCGTTGGGGAAGCCCGCGTTGTCGCCGTCCAGGACGCCGAGCCGCTTCGGTTCGGCGGCCGGCTCGATGGACGTGTTCAGGCGCAGCATCTCGGACGGGGTCACGTGCGGCGGCTGGTTGAGGTCCGGTACGCCCTTGAGGAAGACGTCCACCAGGTCGTTGCGGGGCTCCTTGGGCGCCGGGATCTTGTAGATCGCCTCGATGAGCTTCGGCAACTCGGGGTTGGTGACGTTGTCCAGGAACTGGGCGTCGTCCCACGGCCCGGACGCGTTGAAGGTGTCCTTGTCCTCGATCGGGTTGACGACCTCGTTGACCAGCGGGTTGCCGAGCCGTGAGACCTGCCGGAAGTGGCCCTGGGCGTTCTTGCGCTGGGTCGTCGACCAGATGCCGACGATCGGCTGGTCCGCGGACTCCTGGATCAGGTGGTTGGGCACCTGAAGGGCGATGGAGTTGACGTTGTAGCCCTTGAGCGTGTCGTTGCCGACCTCGGAGAGGTTCCCGCCGTAGAGGAGGTCGAAGACGCGCAGGTCCAGGAAGAACGGGTCGTCGGCCTGCCCGGCGAACGTCGTGGCGCCGCCGGCCAGTTCGTGCACGGCCTGCTTGCGCAGCCCCGCGTAGTCCGGCATCGACGCCTTGCCCACGTTGGAGGGCGCGACCGGCACATCGTCCGCGATCTTCGTGCGGGACACCAGGTGCTGCTTCTTCAGCCGCAGCAGATCGATGTCGTAGGTCTGCGTGACGTTGAGGTCCTGGTCGTCCAGGCTCTCGACCGGGCCCGTGTTGTAGAGGAACGTCTTCTTGTTCTTGACGTGCGTCTTGAACGTGTAGCGGAACAGCAGCTCGCCCTGCGCGTCACCGTTGTTGTCGACGTGGATGTCGTACTGCGCGTCCTCGGCGAACGTGAAGAAGTTCGGTCCGCCGGCCGGCTCCTCGAACGGGATCCAGTTCGCGATGATCGTCGTCGTGTCCGGCTTGTCCGGGCTGACGAACGCGTACACGTCGGTGTTGTCGAACTGCGGGGTCCCCGAGATCAGCGGGGCCTCCCGGTGGCTGGAGGCTTCCGCCTCCCCCGGTTCCAGCGCGGTCACGCCGGCGGCTGCGAGCCCCCCGGCGGCCAGCGCACCACAGACGAGGGTGGCGACGCTCCTGAGTCCCGCGCCGCGCTTGGAGATAGCTGTCATGCCGTCCGTCCTCAGTGCCAACTTGCCTGACACCCGGGATTCGGCGCCGACGGCGGACCGGATTGGTCGGTCGGGAAAAATGATTTCCCGCCTGTTCGACCCGCGTTTTCGGCACGCTGATCCGTAACCCCATCCGGAGGTGCGTGCGTTGCGAATGTCTGGTGTGACGGGACGGCCCGGGTGCGGCCGGGGAGAGGGGGAGCGCGTGGAGGCGGACAGACTGCTGATCCGCGTCGCGGGCGGGGACCAGATGGCGTTCGAGGAGCTCTACGCACTGGTGTCCGGACCGGTGTTCGGGCTCGTCCAACGCGTGGTGCGGGATCCGGCGCAGTCCGAGGAGGTGGCCCAGGAGGTGCTGCTCGAACTGTGGCGGTCCGCCGCCCGATTCGACCCCGCCCGCGGCAGCGCCCTGTCCTGGATCCTCACCCTCGCTCACCGCCGCGCCGTCGACCGGGTGCGCAGCGCCCGCGCGGCCGGCGAGCGGGAGCAGCGCGAGGCACTGCGCGCCGGGACGCCCGCCTTCGACCATGTCGCCGAGGAGGTGGAGGCCGGACTCGAACGCGAGTGGGTGCGCCGCTGCCTGGACCGGCTCACCGCCCTCCAGCGGGAGTCCGTCACCCTCGCCTACTACGACGGCTACACCTACCGTGAAGTGGCCGAACGGCTCTCTTTGCCGCTCGGCACGGTCAAGACCCGGATGCGCGACGGACTGACCCGGCTGCGCGAGTGCCTCGGAGGAGTCGCGTGAGCTTCCTGGACCGCCGTTCGCACATCGAGGGCCGAGGGGGTGCGGCATGAGCCTGCTCGACCGTCCGCAGGTCGAGGGCCGAGGGGGTGCGGCATGAGCCTGCTCGACCGTCTCACCGGCCGCGCCGATCCGCACAGCCTCGCCGCGCCCTACGCGCTCGACGCCCTGGAAGGCGACGAGCGTGCCCGTTTCGAGAAGCACCTGGAGCGCTGCGCGCGCTGTGCGCAGGAGGTGCGGGCGCTCTCCGAGGACGCCGTGCGCCTCGCCTGGTCCACGGCCGCTCCCGCGCCGGCCGCCCTGCGCGACCGGGTGCTGGCCGCCGTACGCACCACCGCGCAGGAACCCCCGCGCGCGCGTGAGAACCGGCTGCCCCCGCATGTGTGGGGCACCCAGCCGCCACCGGCGCGCACCCGTACGCGCCGCACGCGCCCCCTGTTCGTCCCGTTCGCCACCGCGACCGCCGCCGCGGCCCTCGTCGTCGCCGCCCTGTTCGCCGTCCAGGCGGACCGGAGCGAGCGGCAACTGGCCGCCGAGCGGGACCGGGCACGTGAGATCGCCCACGTCCTGGCCGCTCCCGACGCCCGCGCGGCCACCGGCAAGGACGCCGAGGGACGGACGCTTGGAGTGATCGCCTCCGCTTCCGAGGGGCGTGCGATCGTCACGCTGAACGGGTACGACGACCCGCCGGACGGACGTGTGCACCAACTGTGGCTCATGCGCCCCCAGGCGCAACCGCGCTCCTTGGGTCTTCTCGACGACGACACGCCCTTCGTCGCGAACGGCCTGGACACGGCGGCCACGTCACTCGCAGTGACCGTCGAGCCCGACGGCGGGTCAGCCCAGCCAACCACTCAACCGGTTGTCCAACTCGCCCTGGAATCGGTCGGATTCGGAGAGTGATCGACGAGGGATGGTCAACGGCCTTACGGGGAAGGTGAATCCTGAGACCGCGATACACGCGTGCCCCAAGGGGGAGATAGGGTTACCCTGCCCGGGCCGGGTGGACTCGTACGGGTGGGGAGTGACATGGAACAGATAACAGTGCGCAGCAGGGCAAGGGTCCCTGCGATCACCTGCGGGAGCAGCGCGACCAGCTCGCGCCTCGACCGCCATCTCTCGGTGCTGGCGGGCCCTGCCGTCCCGCAGCGTGAGGCGGCCGAGGCGACCTCGCTGATGCGCGAGATAACTGCACGTGACACCGCGCACGAGCGCAGCGACCGGGGCCGCCGGGTGAGCCGGGTCTCGCTCTTCGCGCCGCTGCGCCGGCTGCGCCGTTCGCTGTTCGGCGGGCGCTGACCCGCACGAGCGTCTCCCGACGCACCCTTCGAGGGCCCGCGCTCAGGCAGTCACACCGTCCCGGCGCAGCGCTGCGATCTCGCCGTCCGTCATCCCCACGGCGTGCAGCAAAGCTTCGGTGTGCTGCCCGAGCGCGGGTACGTCCCCGCTCCGCGCCGGCTCCCCACCCGGCCAGGTGATCGGCGGCAGCAGCGCCCTCAGCGGCCCCACCGGCGAGCCCACCTCCCGCCACCGCTCCCGGGCCGCCAGCTGCGGATGCTCCGCCACCTCCCCGACATCCCGCAGCCGGGCGCACGCGATCCCCGCACCCTCCAGCCGGGCCTGCGCCTCATCGGCGGTGAGCGCCCGCAGCGCCCGCGCGACCTCCGCGTCCGTCCGCTCCCGGTTCGCCACCCGCGCCGCGTTCGTCGCGAACGCCGGATCAGTCCCCAGCTCCGGCCGCCGTATGACCTGTTCGGCGAGCCGCCGCCACTCCCGGTCGTTCTGCACCGACAGCAGCACCCGCCCGCCGTCCGCCGTGGCGTAGGCGTCGTAGGGCGCGATGACGGCGTGCGCGAGGCCCGTGCGCGCCGGGGGAGTGCCGTCGTGCATCACATGGTGCAGCGGATGCCCCATCCACTCCGCGAGCGCCTCCAGCATCGACACCTCCACCGGCCCGCCGAGCCCGGTGGCGCCGCGCCGCACCAGCGCCGCCAGCACGCCGGAGAAGGCGTACATGGCCGCCGCGATGTCCGCCGCCGGGATCCCCGCCTTCACCGGCTGCTCCGGCGTCCCCGTCACCGACACCAGCCCGGCCTCGCACTGCACGAGCATGTCGTACGCCCGCTTGTCCGCGTACGGACCCGATGCCCCGTATCCGGAGATGTCCACGGCGATCAGCCGCGGGTGCGCGGCGCACAGCGTGGCCGCGTCGAGCCCGAGCCGCGCCGCCGCCCCCTGCGCGAGGTTCTGCACGAACACGTCCGCGTCGGCCACCAGCCGCCGTACGACGTCCAGTCCGCGCGGGTCCTTCAGGTCCAGAGCGACGGACTCCTTGCCGCGGTTGCACCACACGAAGTGCGAGGCGAGGCCGCGCGCGGCGGTGTCGTAGCCGCGTGCGAAGTCGCCGCCGTCCACCCGTTCCACCTTGATCACCCGGGCGCCGAGGTCGGCGAGCTGCCGGGTGGCGAAGGGGGCGGCGACGGCCTGTTCGACGGCGACGACGGTGATGCCCTCCAGGGGCAGGGGGAGACGATCCATGGGGTGGATCATGTCCCGAGCCCGGCCGCTTTGTCAGCGGGCGTGGTCGTCAGCCCTCACCGTGCGCGTACCGGCGGACGGCGAGCGGGACGCACACCGCCAACAGCACGGCGCACCAGGCCAGTGACCCGGCGATCGGATGTGCCACCGGCCAGGCGGCTCCGTCCGGCACCGGGGCGTTGCCGAAGAGGTCCCGCAGGGCCGTGGTCACGGCGCTGACCGGGTTCCACTCGGCGACCGTGCGCAGCCAGCCGGTCATGCCGTCCGTGGGGATGTAGGCGTTGGACAGCAGCGGCAGCACGAAGGTGGCGCCGCCCAGTTGCCCCGCGGCCTCCTCGTTCCGGGTGAGCAGGCCCAGCAGGATCCCGGCCCAGGTGGTGGCGAACCGGAACAGCAGCAACAGGCCGACCGCGCCCACCGCCCCCAGTGCGCTCCCCTCGATCCGCCAGCCCACCGCGAGCCCGACCAGCAGAAACGGCACGGTCCCGGCCGCCGTGACCACGAGGTCCGCGACCGCCTGCCCGAGCGGCACCGCCGCCCGGCTGATCGGCAGACTGCGCAGGCGGTCCGTCACACCCCGGTGGGTGTCCTGGGCGGCCTGGAACATGCCGGTCATGATCCCGTTCGCGGCCGTCGCGACCAGCAGGCCCGGCACCAGGTACGAGCGGTACTCCGCGCCGGGCATCGTCAGGGCGCTGCCGAGGACGAACGCGAAGAACAGCAGCATCGTGATCGGCATGGTCTGGGTGAGGATCAGCAGCCCCGGGTTGTTCCGCATCCGCCGCAACTGGCGGCCCAGCAGCGCGGTCCCGTCGTACGCCAGCATGCTCATGCGGCACGCTCCGTCAGCCGGGCGAATGCGTCGTCGAGAGTGGGCGGACGCAGACCGGCGTCGAGCAACGCCACGCCCGCGGCGTCGAGTTCACGCACCAACCGGGGCAAGGTGAGGGTGACGTCACGGGTGACCGCGCCCACGGTGTTCCGTTCGTGGTCGAACGCGGGCTGCGAGCCGGTCAACTGGTCGAGTACGGCCGCGGCCTTGGGCAGGGCCTCCGCGTCCGCGACCACAACCTCCGCGTACGCCCCGACGAGCGACTTGAACTCCGCCGGTGAACCGGTCTGCGTGACCCGCCCCCCGTCCACCAGGGCGACGGTGTCGGCGAGTTGGTCGGCCTCCTCCAGGTACTGCGTGGTGAGCAGCACGGTCGTGCCGTCCGCCTTCAGACGCCGTACGGCCTCCCAGATCCGGTTCCGGCCCGACGGGTCGAGCCCGGTCGTCGGCTCGTCCAGGAACAGCACGTCCGGGCGGCGGACCAGGCTCGCCGCGAGATCCAGCCGCCGTCGCATACCGCCCGAGTAGGTGGACGCCGGCCGGTCGGCGGCCTCGGTCAGCCCGAAGTCGTCCAGGAGTTCGGCGGCGCGCGCGGCCGCGCCGCGCACCCGGTGCAGCCGTGCGAACAGGCGCAGGTTCTCGCGTCCGGTGAGGTCGCCGTCCACCGACGCGTACTGCCCGGTCACACCGATCCGGCGGCGTACGGCGTCGGCCTCCCGCACCAGGTCGTGCCCGGCGACGCGCGCCGAGCCGGCGTCCGGGCGGAGCAGCGTGGTCAGCAGGCGTGCGGCCGTGGTCTTGCCGGCCCCGTTCGGTCCGAGGACCCCGCACACCGTCCCCGTCGCCACCGCGAGATCCAGGCCGCGCACCGCACGGATCTGCCCGAAGCGTTTCTCCAGACCTTCACTAAGTACAGCGTACGTAGAAGTCATGGGGTGACCATAGCGCACTACGTACGCTGTACGTAACTAGGATGGTGGCCGAGGTGATGACCGATGGCGGGCCGAGCGGCCGAACCCGAAGTGATCTGGGCGCGTCCCGAGCGGACGGGGCGTGGGCCGAAGCCGGCGTACAGCCGCGCCGACATCGCGGCGGCCGCGGTGCGGATCGCGGACGCCGAGGGACTGGACGCGGTCTCGATGCGGCGGGTCGCCGCCGAGCTGGGCTGCGGCACGATGTCGCTGTACAACTACGTCCCCCGCAAGGAGGACCTGCACGAGCTGATGGTGGACGCCGTCAGCGGTGAGCACGAGCTGTGGGAGCCGAGCGGCGACTGGCGGGCAGACATGGTTCGGGTGGGGCGCCAGACCCGCGCGCTGATGCACCGCCACCCCTGGCTGCCCAGGTTGATGTCGCCGGTCCACGGCTTCAGCCCCAACGCCCTGCGCTATCTGGAGCACTGCCTGGCCTGTCTGGATCCGCTGGACATGACGTACGGCATGAAGATGCAGCTGATCGGGATGCTCAACGGCGTCGTGACGACGTACGTGGCGAACGAACTGGCCACCGCCGAGCGCACCCGGTCGCTGCCGTGGTCGCAGGAGCAGGAGCACGCGGTACGGGCCGCCTATCTGGGCAGCCAGGTGGCGAGTGGCGCCTACCCCCGGATGGCGGCGGCGTTCGCCGAGGACCCGGGCCCGATCGATCTGGAGGCCGTCTTCGAGCTGGCGCTGGCCCGGGTGCTGGACGCCTTCGGGCCCAAGCACACCTAGGGCCTGTCGCGAAAGTGGCCTCTGCCGCGCGACGCCCGGCACGCACTCTCGGCGCACCGCCCGAAAGCCCGAGTACCCCAGTACGAGGGCTTCCGGGCGGCACGCCGAGAGCACGCACCGGACGCCGCGCGGCCGCCCTCCGGGCGACGAGGCCACTTTCGCAACAGGCCCTAGATCAGGGCGAACTGGCCTTCCGGGCCCTCCTCGTGGTGGTCCAGGACCGACGCGGGGCGGCGGGCGGAAGCCGGGACCGGCAGGACGCCGGCGCTGCGCAGGTCGGTCGCGGTGAGGGTCGACTGCGCCTGCACCGGCGGAAGTTCGGCCAGCAGCGTGAGGACCGTGATCAGCTCCAGCAGCTCCGACGTCCACGCCTGGGGCCAGGTCGCCGGGCGGATCGCGAGGAGCGTGCCGGGCTCGCCCTCGGCCGTGCGCGCCGCGAACCACTGCTCCAGGACGCGGATCCCGCCCGCCTCGAAGTCCCAGGCCGGGGACGGCACCGGGGAGATGCGGCCCTCGTCGAGGTGCAGGGTCTCCTCCTCGCGGTCGTAGTGGAGGGTGCGGGGGCGGGCGGGGAGCGGGGCGCGGACGTAGGGGCGGCGGCCGCCGGGCAGTTTGGGGCGGTCACCGTCGCGGCGCAGCAGCCAGAGCATGCGGCGGCCCGTCTCGACGCCGTGCGACCAGAGTCCGGGGTCGTCGGTGAGCGGGACGGTGAGGTCCGCCCGTACCGCGACCAGGATCCAGGCCAGGACGTCGACCGGGTCGGGGGCCTGGCCGAGGCGCGGGGCCAGGTGCTCCAGCAGGCCGGGGGCGAGGTTCGGTTCCGCGCCGCCGGGGCGGCGGAACAGGGGGCGGACGCGGCCGGGGCGGAGCAGCGGGAGCAGGGAGGTGGCCAGCAGGTGGGGGCCGCCGCCCTCCGGGTTCTCGACCACGAACACCTGTCGCTCGTCGGCCACCCGCCACAACTCCGGCCGCGCCGCGTCGATCAGACGGTGGTCCGGAATCAGCCACTGCTCGTCGAAGGGGGACAACAGCACGCGGACCGGCTCGGGGCAGGGGCCCTGCGCGCGCAGCAGCTTCTCCGTTCCGGTGGACCGGCCCGGCAGCTGCCCGACCGCCGAGTGCAGGGTGCGCGAGCGCGTCGGCTCGAACAGGGCCTCCCGGTCCGCGCCCTCGGCCTTCATCAGGGCGTCCCAGCGGGCCTTGAGACAGGACGGGTCGGGGGCCGTCGGCCACCCCCGGCCGAGCCGCGGCGGTGCGACGGACCACGGCATGAGGTCCGCCAACAGCGGAGCGTCGTCGTGCGTCACGCCGGGCATCGTACGACGTGCCGCCGACAGGCGTCGGGGCCACGGGGGTCAAGTGGCGTCCAGCGTCACCGTGAAGGAGAAGCGGTCCCCCCGGTAGTGGATGACGGCCACGTCCAGTACCCGCCCGGACGCATCGTACGTCACGCCCGTGTAGTGCAGGATCGGGCTCAGCAGCGGCACGTTGAGCAGCCGTGCCGTCTCCGGGTCCGCGAGCCGGGCCTCCACCGTGTCCGTGATGCGGCTGATGTCCGCCCCGACGACGTCCCGCAGCACCTTGGTCATCGGCCAGCGGGTCAGATCGTCCAGGTCGATCCGGTCGGCCAGTTCGGGGCGGACGTGGTTGTGGGCGTGGTTGGTCGGCTCGCCCGTCTTCTCGTCGCTGCGCAGCCGGTGGTACGTGGCCACCTCGCCGAGGTCCGGGAAGTACTCGGCGAGTTCCGCGGGCACCGGCGCGTGGCCGTGGTCCAGCAGCTCGGTGGTCATGCCGGACTGCTGGGCCACGATCGCGTCCACCGAGCCCAGCAGCCGCACCGGAGCGCCCCGCCTGGCGCTGGGCTCGATGAACGTGCCGCGCCTGCGGTGCCGGGTGATCAGGCCCTCGTCCTCCAGCTCCTTCAGCGCCTGCCGCATGGTCAGCACGCTCACGCCGTAGTGCCCCGCCAACTGCTCCTCGGTCGGCAGCCGCAGCGGGTCCCGGGGCGAGCGGCCGAGTATCGAGGCGCGCAGCGACTGCGACACCTGGTACCAGAGCGGCAGCTTGCGGTTCAGGACGATCGAGTCCGGGGCGAAGGAGGTCACGGGGCCATCCGTACCGGCAGGAACGAGTCAGTGCAAGGCGCGCCTGAGAAGCGGGCGACCGTCACAACGGGCGGAAGTGCCGCTGAAGGCCCTGCCACACGTCGTCGTAGCGCTGTTGCAGGTGTTCCGCGCGCGCCGCCTGCGGTGTCAGGGTCACCGGCCAGCGCGTCTCGAACATGAACGCCAGCCCGTCGTCCACCTTCTGCGGTCGCAGCTCGGCGGCGCTCGCCCGGTCGAAGGTCTCCCGGTCCGGGCCGTGCGCCGACATCATGTTGTGCAGCGAGCCGCCGCCCGGCACGAAACCCTCGGCCTTCGCGTCGTACGCGCCCTCGACGAGGCCCATGTACTCGGACATGACGTTGCGATGGAAGTACGGCGGCCGGAACGTGTCCTCGCCCACCAGCCAGCGCGGCGCGAAGACCACGAAGTCGACGCCCGCGAGCCCGGGGGTGTCGGACGGCGAGGTGAGGACCGTGAAGATCGACGGGTCCGGGTGGTCGTACGAGATGGTGCCGAGCACATTGAAACGGCGCAGGTCGTAGAGGTACGGCACATGGTTGCCGTGCCAGGCGACGACGTCGAGCGGTGAGTGGTCGTACGTCGCCGTCCAGAGGTTGCCGCAGAACTTGTTGACCACCTCCACCGGGCCCTCGACGTCCTCGTAAGCGGCGACGGGCGCCCGGAAGTCCCGGGGGTTGGCGAGGCCGTTGGCGCCGATCGGGCCGAGGTCGGGGAGGCGGAACGGGGCGCCGTAGTTCTCGCAGACGTATCCCCGGGCCGACTCGTCGAGGAGCTCCACCCGGAAGCGCACCCCGCGCGGAACGAGCGCCACATGCCCCGGTTCCGCCCCCAGCAGCCCGAACTCGGTGCGCAGCAGCAGCCCGCCGCGCTCCGGGACGATCAGCAGCTCGCCGTCCGCATCGCTGAAGACGCGGTCCATGTCGGCGTTGGCGTGGTACAGGTGCACGGCGATGCCGGTGCGCTGGGCCGCGTCGCCGTTGCCGCCCAGCGTCCACAGGCCGGCCAGGAAGTCGGTGCCGGGCGGCGGCTCGGGCAGCGGGTTCCAGCGCAGGCGGTTCGGGTCGGGCGCGGTCTCGGCGAAGGGGGCCGTGCGCAGGCCGCCGTTGTCGGTGCGGGTGAACGTCGGGTGCGCGGCCGAGGGGCGGATGCGGTACAGCCATGACCGGCGGTTGTGGGCGCGGGGTTCGGTGAAGGCCGTACCGCTGAGCTGCTCGGCGTACAGGCCGAGGGGGGCGCGTTGCGGTGAGTTGCGGCCCTCGGGCAGTGCGCCCGGCTCGGCCTCGGAGCTGTGCTCGTTGCCGAATCCGCAGAGGTAGGCCAGCCGTTCGGCGGTCTTCCGGGCGTCCGCGCTCATGATCGCTGCTCCCTTGCACGCTGATTCCTATGGTTCACCGTAGGATTGCGGTTGCCGTCGCGCAAGGGGATGTTCGGCCTCCTCTCGGTATCGGCCGGCCCCCTCTCGGCCTCCTCTCGACGGACGACGGAGGGCGGACGAGAACCAGACTCCAGGGGGATTCGAGGTGTCGTACCGGTGTTCTACGCTCCTCGGCATGTCGTGGACGCGTCGATCTGGTGCCGCGCTCGTGGCCTGTGTCCTGTTGCCGGCCGGAGTCGCGGGTTGCGGCACCAGTGATGCGGGAGAGCGCAAGAACGGGGAGTCGCCGCCGGCGGTGGGCCGGCTGCTCGACGACACCGACGAGGCCGGGCGGCCCTACCGCGAGGTGCGGGGCGAGGACGCGCCCGAGGTGGGCGTCGAGGTGCAGCCCGACACCTCCGGCGCCGGGTGGGACGTACGGCTGACGCTGCGCGACTTCCGCCTCTCACCGGCCGGTACGGCACGGAAGGCGTCGCCCGGCCGGGGCGTCGCCCGCCTCTTCCTGGACGGCCGCCCCGTCGCCGAACTGCGCGCCCCCGAGCACCGCCTGGCCACCGGACTGGTCCCGCGCGGCACGCACCAGGTCACCGCGCGGCTGTACGCCGACGACGGCACCGTCTGGGCGGTGGACGGCGAGCCCGTCGAGTCGACGGCCGACATCACCGCGTCGGGAAGCGAGCCGAGCGAGTCGACCGCCACGATGAGTGCACCGGCCACGGATGTGCGTACTGGAGGTCGAGGTTCACCCGATCCCGGCGGAAAGGCATCATGAAGCCCGTGCCCGATCCGACCACCCTCCGCCGTGCGCCCGTCCAGCGGCGCAGTGCCGAACGCCTCACCCGCATCCTCGATGCCTGCGCCGACCTCCTCGACGAGGTCGGCTACGACGCCCTGAGCACCCGCGCGGTGGCCCAGCGCGCCGGTGTGCCCATCGGCTCCGTCTACCGCTTCTTCGGCAACAAGCGGCAGATGGCCGACGCGCTCGCCCAGCGCAACCTGGAGCGCTACGCCGAGCGCGTCACCGAACGCCTGAAGGGCGCGCGGCGCGGCGACTGGCGGGCCGCCATGGACGCCGTGCTCGACGAGTACCTCGCCATGAAGCGCACCGCGCCCGGCTTCTCCCTCGTCGACTTCGGCAACCAGATCCCCGTCGGCACCCGCCAGGCCGAACCCAACCACCGGGTCGCCGACCGGCTCACCGCCCTCCTCGCGGACTACCTCACCCGCGAACCCGACACCGAACTGCGCCGCGCCTTCCTGATCGCCGTGGAGACCGCGGACGCGCTGGTGCAGCTGGCGTTCCGGGTGGATCCGGAGGGGGACGAGGCGATCATCGCGGAGATGCGGGAGATGCTGCGGGCCTATTTGGGGCGGGTGCTGGACTGACGGGTCGGGGATCCGTTTCACGCGGGGACTCCCCTCCGTGCATACCGGTCGGTATGCTCGACCCGTCCGTGCGTCACCGCTGTCGCCAGACCCCGGGAGGACCCGTGTCCCGCACCGCCCTGCGAATCTGCCCCCTGTGCGAGGCCACCTGCGGGCTCACGCTCACCATCGAGGGGACCCGGGTCACCGGGGCCCGCGGTGACCGCGACGACGTGTTCAGCCAGGGGTTCATCTGCCCCAAGGGCGCCTCCTTCGGAGCCGTCGACGGCGACCCGGACCGGCTGCGCGGACCGCTCGTGCGCGAGGACGGGGAGTTGCGGGAGGCCAGTTGGGAGGAGGCGTTCGACGTCGTGGCGGCCGGGATCCGGCCGGTCGTCGAGCGGTACGGGGCGAACTCCGTCGGCGTCGTCCTCGGCAACCCCAACGTGCACACCATGGCCGGCGCGCTCTATCCGCCCGTCCTGCTCGGCGCCCTCGGCACCAGGAGCGTGTTCACCGCGTCCACGGTCGACCAGATGCCCAAGCACGTCTCCAGCGGGCTGCTGTACGGCGACGCCAACGCCATCCCCGTGCCGGACCTCGACCGCACCGACCATCTGCTGCTCATCGGCGCCAACCCGCTGGAGTCCAACGGCAGCCTGTGCACCGCGCCCGACTTCCCCGGCAAGCTGAAGGCCCTCAAGGCGCGCGGCGGCACACTCACCGTGATCGACCCGCGCCGCACCCGCACCGCCAAGCTCGCCGACCGCCACATCGCCATCCGGCCCGGCACGGACGCCCTGCTGCTCGCGGCGATGGCACAGGTGCTCTTCGACGAGGACCTGGTCGCGCTCGGCGACCTCGCGCCGCACGTCGAAGGACTGGCCGAACTCCGGGAAGCGGTACGGGACTTCACTCCCGAAGCCGTCGCCGACGCCTGTGACGTCGAACCCGCCGTGACGCGCGCCCTGGCCCGGGAACTGGCCGCCGCCCCCACCGCCGCCGTCTACGGCCGCATCGGCAGCTGCACGGTCCCGCACGGCACGCTCGCCAGCTGGCTCGTCGACGTCGTCAACATCCTCACCGGCAACCTCGACCGGCCGGGCGGTGCCCTCTTCCCGCAGGCCGCCACCGACAAGACACCCCGCCCGGCCGGACCCGGCCGCGGCTTCGCGCTCGGGCGCTGGCAGTCCCGGGTGAGCAAGCACCCCGAGGCGAAGGGCGAGGTGCCGCTCTCCGCGCTCGCCGAGGAGATCGACACCGCCACCGAGGAGGGCGAGCCGATCCGGGCGCTGATCGCCATCGCCGCCAACCCGGTGCTGTCCGCGCCCGACGGGGACCGGCTCGACAAGGCCCTCGACTCGCTCGACTTCATGGTCAGCGTCGACCCCTACCTCAACGAGACCTCCCGCCACGCCCACGTCGTGCTGCCGCCGCCCCCGCCGTCCCAGAGCGCCCACCACGACTTCGCCTTCAACACCCTCGCCGTGCGCAACCAGGTCCGCTACACCCGCCCCGCCGTCCCGCTGGAGCCGGGCCGGATGGCCGAGACCGAGATCCTCGCCCGGCTGGTCCTGGCCGCCTCCGGCATGCACGGAGCCGACCCCGGAGCCGTTGACGCGATGGTCATCGACCAGACCCTCGGCAAGGCGGTCGAGGAGGCCCACTCACCGGTGCGCGGCCGGGACCCGAAGCAGCTCGCGGCCCAGCTCACCGGCGACAACGGCCCCGAGCGGCGGCTCGACATGATGCTGCGCCTCGGCCCCTACGGCGACGGTTTCGGCGTACGACCGGACGGGCTGACCCTGGAGAAGCTGCTCGCCCATCCGCACGGCGTGGACCTCGGCCCTCTCCGGCCCCGCCTGCCGCAGCCGCTGAAGACGGCGAGCGGGAAGGTCGAGCTGCTGCCGCGCCCCATCGCCGACGATCTGCCGCGGCTGCGGCAGGCCATGGCGGAGCGCGCCGACGGCCTCGTCCTCGTCGGCCGCCGCCATCTGCGGTCCAACAACAGCTGGATGCACAACGTCCCCGCCCTGACCGGCGGCACCAACCGCTGCACCCTGCACATCCACCCCGAGGACGCCGAACGGCTCGGCGTGCGCAGCGCGGCGCCGGTGCGGATCAAGGGAGCCGGGGGAGAGGTGACCGCCCCCGCCGAGATCACCGACGCCGTCCGTCCCGGCGTGGTCAGCCTGCCGCACGGCTGGGGGCACGACCGTCCCGGCACCCGGCTCACACACGCCGCCACCGACCCCGGCGTCAACGTCAACCAGCTCCTCGACGGCAGCCTCCTCGACCCGCTCTCCGGCAACGCGGTCCTCAACGGAGTGCCGGTGGAGGTGGCCCCGGTGACCGAAAAGCTCACCGCGCTGACCTCCGCAAAGCTGTGACCAGGAGTTTTGCGCTTATTGCTCGCACGTCAACGTCTTGTTAACGCCGTTTGACGGGACCTAACGTCGTCGCACCGCCGGCCCTGGTGGGAGTTCAAGGGCGAACGTTAGGTATCCACTCATGCTGACCATCCTCGGCTTCGCCATGATCGCGACCTTCCTGGTCCTGATCATGATGAAGAAGATGTCGCCGATAGCGGCGCTCGTGCTCATCCCCGCGCTGTTCTGTGTCATCGTCGGCAAGGGCGCGCACCTCGGCGACTACGTCATCGACGGAGTCTCCAGCCTCGCCCCCACCGCGGCGATGCTGATGTTCGCGATCGTCTACTTCGGTGTGATGATCGACGTCGGTCTGTTCGATCCGATCGTCCGGGGCATCCTGAAGTTCTGCAAGGCCGACCCGATGCGGATCGTCGTCGGTACGGCCCTGCTCGCGGCGATCGTCTCGCTGGACGGCGACGGCTCGACCACGTTCATGATCACGGTCTCGGCGATGTACCCGCTGTACAAGCGGCTGAAGATGAGCCTGGTCGTGATGACCGGTGTCGCCGCGACCGCCAACGGCGTGATGAACACCCTGCCCTGGGGCGGTCCGACCGCCCGCGCCGCGACCGCCCTGAAGCTGGACGCCAGCGACATCTTCGTCCCGATGATCCCGGCCCTCGCCGTCGGCCTGGTCTTCGTCATCGTCCTGGCGTACTTCCTCGGTCTGCGCGAGCGCCGCCGGCTCGGTGTGCTGACGCTGGACGAGGTGCTGGAGGAGGAGTCGGTCGAGGAGAAGCAGACGGTCCTCGTGGGCAACGGCTCCGACGGCGCCACGGGCAAGGTCCGCCTCGACAAGGGCAACGGCTCCACCGCCACCGGAGGCTCCGGCACCGACGCGGAAGTCCCCGAGGAGGACGACGACTTCCAGGGCCTCGACCCCGACCGCGCCACCCTGCGGCCCAAGCTGCTCTGGTTCAACGTGCTGCTCACGGTCGGCCTGCTCACCGCGATGATCATGGAGGTGCTGCCGATCCCGGTGCTGTTCCTGATCGGCGCCGCCCTCGCGCTCACCGTCAACTTCCCGAAGATCCCGGACCAGAAGGCCCGCCTCGCCGCGCACGCCGACAACGTCCTCAACGTCTCCGGCATGGTCTTCGCCGCCGCCGTCTTCACCGGCGTCCTGCAGGGCACCGGCATGGTCGACAGCATGGCCAAGTGGCTGGTGGACATCATCCCCGGCAGCATGGGCCCGCACATGGCCCTGGTCACGGGTGTGCTGAGCCTCCCGCTCACCTACTTCATGTCCAACGACGGCTTCTACTTCGGTGTCCTGCCGGTCCTCGCCGAGGCCGGCGCGGCGCACGGCGTCACGCCGCTGGAGATGGCCCGCGCCTCGCTGGTCGGCCAGCCGCTGCACATGTCGAGCCCGCTGGTCCCGGCCGTGTACGTGCTGGTCGGCATGGCGAAGGTCGAGTTCGGCGACCACACGCGGTTCGTGGTGAAGTGGGCGGCCATGACGAGCCTGGTGATTCTCGGCGCCGGAATCCTGTTCGGCATCATCTGACCCGTCGGCATACGACCACTCCGTCAGGAGGTACACGACCATGGGGCCCGGTGGGAACCGCGGCTGGCTGCTCCGCCTCGTCATCGCCTTCAGCTTCGCGCAGGGGGCGGTGTCGATGGCCCGGCCCGCCGTCTCCTACCGGGCCCTCGCGCTGGGCGCGGACGAACGGGCGGTCGGTGTGATCGCGGCCGTGTACGCCCTGCTCCCGCTGTTCGTCGCCGTCCCGCTGGGCCGCCGTACCGACCACGGCCGCTGCGCGCCCCTGCTGCCCGTCGGAGTGGTCCTCATCTCCGGCGGCTGCGCGCTCAGCGGCCTCGCCGACTCCCTCTGGGCGATGGCTGCCTGCAGCGGTGTGATGGGCCTCGGCCACCTCAGCTTCGTCATCGGCGCGCAGTCCCTCGTCGCCCGCCAGTCCGCGCCGCACGAACAGGACCGCAACTTCGGCCACTTCACCATCGGCGCCTCCCTCGGCCAGTTGGTCGGCCCGATCGCGGCCGGTGCGCTGATCGGCGGGCACGACATGGCGAGCAGCAGCGCGCTCGCCCTGCTCGTCGCGGGCGCGGGCGCCGCGGTGGCGTTCACGTCGCTGTGGCGCATAGAGGATCGTCGTACGACGCCCAAGTCCGCGGCAGCGCGGGGCGACCGCGTCCCCGTCCACCGCATCCTGCGTTCCCGGGGCGTGCCCGCGGGCATCCTCATCAGCCTCTCCGTGCTGTCCGCGACCGACGTGCTCACCGCCTACCTGCCGGTGGTCGGCGAGCACCGGGGTATCGCGCCCTCGGTGATCGGCCTGCTGCTCAGCCTGCGCGCGGCGGCCACCATCGCCTGCCGCCTGGTGCTGACCCCGCTGCTGAAGCTGGGCCGCACCCTGCTGCTCACCCTGAGCTGTCTGCTGGCGGCGCTGCTGTGCGCCGGCATCGCGCTGCCGCTGCCGGTGTGGGCGCTGGCTCTGGTCCTCGCGGCGCTCGGCTTCTGCCTCGGCGTCGGTCAGCCCCTCTCGATGACGACGGTCGTCCAGGCCGCCCCGGAGGGCGCCCGCTCCACCGCCCTCGCCCTCCGCCTGACCGGCAACCGCCTGGGCCAGGTCGCGGCCCCCGCCACGGCCGGCCTGATCGCCGGCGTGGCCGGAGTGGCGGCCCCGTTCGTGATGCTCGGCGGGCTGTTGCTGGCGTCGGCGGGGGTCGCGCTGCGCTCACCGACGCGAAGGTCCGAGGACACGCCGTCCACCGACCGACGCCCTCCATCCCGCCCGGCCGCGCGCGGGCGGGGCAGGAACAGCACCTGACGGCGCCGAAGCGCCACGGCTTAGCGGCGTTTCGCAGTGCTCCGCTTCGCGGACGAAAGCGCCCTCACGTCCTGCGCCTGGCCCGGCGTCACGGCTTGGGCCTCGCCTGGTGTGATGGCCTGTGTTCCGCCGGGCGTTACGGCTTGCGCTCCGTCCGGTGCGATGGCCTGCGCCTGGCTCGGCGTTACGGCTTGGGCCTCGCCTGGTGTGGTGGCCTGTGTTCCGCCGGGCGTTACGGCTTGCGCTCCGTCCGGTGCGATGGCGTGCGCCTGGCCCTGCGTCACGGCTTGCGCCTCGCCTGGTGTGGTGGCCTGTGTTCCGCCGGGCGTTACGGCTTGCGCTCCGTCCGGTGCGATGGCGTGCGCCTGGCCCGGCGTCACGGCTTGCGCCTCGCCTGGTGTGATGGCCTGTGTTCCGCCGGGCGTCACGGCTTGCGCTCCGTCCGGTGCGATGGTCTGCGCCTGGCCCGGCCTCACGGCCTGCGTCCCGCCCGACCCCACGGCCTGCGTCCCGCCCGGCCTCACGGCCTGCGTCCCGCCCGACCCCACGGCCTGCGCCCCGCCCGACCCCACGGCCTGCGCCCCGCCCGACCCCACCGCACGCGCCCCCGCCCACAGCCCGAGCGCCCCCGCCCGCACCCCACGCGCCCCCCTTGCGCTCCCATACAGCCAACGGATTCCGGTCCTTCGGCGCGGTCGCCGCATCCTGAGGAGCCGAGCCCGGTAAGGGATGGGGCATGACTCTTCAACTCACCCGCACCCGTGTCGCCTTGGCGACCGCCGCCGCGCTGCTCGCCGTCGGAGCGCCCACCGCGTACGCCACCCTGGGCGAGGAGGCCCCCGTCGCCGCTCCCACGCCGGTGCGCGGCGAGGCGTACGCCGAGACCCGGCTCCTCTTCGGCACCGCGCGGCCCGACGGCGGACCGGCCGTCACGGACCGGCAGTTCATGGCCTTCGTCGACAAGGAGGTGACCCCGGACTTCCCGGACGGGCTGACCGTGCAGAGCGGGCGCGGGCAGTGGCGGGACGCGAGCGGCACGATCGAGAAGGAGCGGTCGTACGAGCTGATCCTGCTCTATCCGGTGGGCGAGGCGGCGGTCAGTGACCGGAAGATCGAGGAGATCCGCCGGGACTACGAGAAGGCCTTCGGGCAGGAGTCGGTCGGGCGCGTGGACGATCGGGTGCGCGTCGACTTCTGAGCCGGTCGGCGGCGTTGCCGTACCCTCTCGGCGGGCCCTGGCGCGGAAAAACTATCGCCGCTAGTTTGGGTGCCGAAGACGCCGCAGTTCGGGAGGTAGGCCATGAAGGCCCGGGACGGGATGTACATCGACGGCGCCTGGCGCCCCGCCGCAGGTCAGGACGTGATCGAGGTGGTGAACCCGGCCGACGAGCAGATCATCGGCCGGGTCCCCGCGGGCACCGCCGAGGACGTGGACCGGGCCGTGCGGGCCGCCCGCGCCGCCCTTCCGGCCTGGTCCGCCACACCGCCCGCCGAGCGGTCCGCGCGCCTGGCCGCCCTGCGCGACGCGCTGGCAGCCCGCAAGGACGAGATCGCCGAGACGGTCACCGCCGAGCTGGGCTCACCGCTGCCCTTCTCGCAGTCGGTGCACGCGGGCCTGCCGATCGCGGTCGCGGGCTCGTACGCCGAGCTGGCCGCGACCTACGCGTTCGAGGAGAAGGTCGGCAACTCGACCGTCTACCAGGAGCCGGTCGGCGTGGTCGGCGCGATCACGCCGTGGAACTACCCCCTGCACCAGATCGTCGCCAAGGTCGCCCCGGCCCTCGCCGCGGGCTGCACGGTCGTACTGAAGCCCGCCGAGGACACCCCGCTGGTCGCGCAGCTCTTCGCGGAGGCGGTGCACGAGGCGGGCGTCCCGGCCGGTGTCTTCAACCTGGTCACCGGCATCGGCCCGGTGGCCGGGCAGGCGCTCGCCGAGCACCCGGGCGTCGACCTGGTCTCCTTCACCGGCTCCACCGCGGTCGGCAGGCGGATCGCCGCCACGGCCGGGGCCGCGGTGAAGAAGGTCGCCCTCGAACTGGGCGGCAAGTCCGCCAACGTCATCCTGCCGAGCGCCGACCTCGCCAGGGCGGTCAACGTCGGCGTGGCCAACGTGATGTCCAACTCCGGGCAGACCTGCAGCGCGTGGACCCGGATGCTCGTGCACTCCTCGCAGTACACCGCCGCCGTCGAGCTGGCCGTCGCCGCGGCCGCCAAGTACGGCGAGCGCGTCGGGCCCCTGGTGAACGCCCGGCAGCGCGACCGGGTGCGCGGCTACATCGAGAAGGGTGTGGCCGAGGGCGCCCGCCTGGTCGCGGGCGGCGTCGAGTCCCCGCGTGAGCGTGGCTACTTCGTCAGCCCGACCGTCTTCGCGGACGTCACCCCGGAGATGACCATCGCCCAGGAGGAGATCTTCGGGCCGGTCCTGTCGATCCTGCGGTACGAGGACGAGGCGGACGCCCTGCGGATCGCGAACGGCACGGTGTACGGGCTCGCCGGCGCGGTCTGGGCGGGCGACGAGGCCGAGGCGGTGGCCTTCGCACGCCGGATGGAGACGGGCCAGGTCGACATCAACGGCGGCCGCTTCAACCCGCTCGCGCCCTTCGGCGGATACAAGCAGTCGGGCGTGGGCCGGGAACTCGGCGCACACGGCCTGACCGAGTACCTCCAGACCAAGTCCCTCCAGTTCTAAGGGAGTTCACTGCCATGGCTGTGCGTGCCGCCGTCCTTCCGGCTGTCGGTGCCCCACTGGAGGTCACGGAGATCGACCTGCCCGAGCCCGGCCCCGGCCGGATCCGGGTCCGCCTCGCCGCGGCCGGGGTGTGCCACTCCGACCTCTCCCTGTCCAACGGCACCATGCGCGTCCCGGTCCCGGCCGTCCTCGGCCACGAGGGCGCGGGCACGGTCGTCGCCGTCGGCGAGGGGGTCACGCACCTCGCGCCGGGCGACGGCGTGGTCCTCAACTGGGCCCCGTCGTGCGGCGACTGCCCGGCCTGCGCGCGCGGTGAGGTCTGGCTGTGCGCCAACGCCCTGAACGGCTCCGCCGACGTCCACGCCCACCGCACGTCCGACGGCGCCGAGCTGCACCCCGGCCTGAACGTGGCGGCGTTCGCGGAGGAGACGGTGGTGCCGACGTCCTGCGCCCTGCCCGCGCCGCAGGGCGTCCCCCTGACCGACGCCGCGCTCCTGGGCTGCGCGGTCCTCACGGGCTACGGCGCCGTGCACCACTCGGCGAAAGTCCAGCCGGGCGAGACGGTCGCGGTGTTCGGCGTCGGCGGCGTGGGCCTGGCGGCGATCCAGTCGGCGCGTATCGCGGGCGCCTCCCGGATCGTCGCGGTGGACATCTCCCCGGAGAAGGAGGAGCTGGCCCGCGCGGCCGGCGCCACCGACTACGTCGTCGCCTCCGACACCACCGCCCGCGAGATCCGCGCCCTGACCGGCAAGCAGGGCGTCGACGTGGCGGTGGAGTGCGTGGGCCGGGCGGTCACCATCCGCACGGCCTGGGAGTCGACCCGCCGCGGCGGCCGGACGACGGTGGTCGGCATCGGCGGCAAGGACCAGCAGGTCTCCTTCAACGCCCTGGAGATCTTCCACTGGGGCCGCACCCTCTCGGGCTGCGTCTACGGCAACTCCAACCCCGAGCAGGACCTGCCGGTCCTCGCCGACCACATCCGCGCGGGCCGCCTCGACCTGTCCACGCTGGTGACGGAACGGATCGCCCTGGACGGCATCCCGGCGGCGTTCGAGAACATGCTGGCGGGCAAGGGCGGACGGGCGCTGGTGGTGTTCTGACGCCCCGGGGGACCCGGGCCGCGCCCGGGTCCCCCGACCTGCCCGCGTTCTTTCCGTCGGTAACTTCGTGCACGACCGTTGACCCCATACCGTCCGGTCAGTACGTTCCCGGGAACGTCCCCACCGCACCCACCGGAGTGTGCATCCATGGACACGTCCCCCTCCACCGAGCCCGCCGCTCCCACCACCGCCGGCCCCGCGGACAACCGCCGCAGAGTGGCCACCGCCGCCGCCCTCGCCTCCGCCGTCGAGTGGTACGACTACTTCGTCTTCGGCATCGCCGCCGCCCTGATCCTCGGCGACCTCTACTTCCCCGCTGGCAGCCCCACCGCCGGCGTACTCGCCGCCTTCGCCACCTTCGCCGTCGGCTTCCTCGCCCGCCCCCTCGGCGGCATCGTCGCCGGTCACCTCGGCGACAAGCGGGGCCGCAAGCCGATGCTGGTCCTCGCGCTCACGCTCATGGGCGTCGCCACCACCGGCATCGGTCTGCTGCCGACGTACGAGACGATCGGCGTCGCCGCCCCGATCCTGCTCGTCGTCCTCCGTGTCGCGCAGGGCGTCGCCGTCGGCGCCCAGTGGGGCGGCGCGATGCTGCTGGCCACCGAGTACGCGCCCGAGGGCAAGCGCGGCGTCTACGGCAGCGTCGTCCAACTCGGCGTCCCCATCGGCGTGGTGACCGCCAACACGGTCTTCCTGCTGGCCGGTGCCCTCACCTCGGAGTCGGCGTTCGAGGCCTGGGGCTGGCGGGTGCCCTTCCTGGTCGGCGTCCTCGTGCTCGGCCTCGCCTGGTACATCCACACCCGCGTCGAGGAGACCCCCGAATTCCGCGAGGCGGAGCGGGCGCTGGCCGAGCAGGAGCAGTCGGAGCAGAGCAGCCCGCTGCGCACGATCCTGCGCCACCACCTCGGCACGGTCCTGCTCGCCGGCGGCTCCTTCGCCGTGAACACCGCGACGTTCTACATCATCATCACCGGCGTCCTCGACTACACCACCCGCGAACTCGGCATGGAGCGCGGCGCGGTCCTCGCCGTCTCCCTCTGCGTCAGTCTCACCCAGATCGTCCTGATCCCCGCCTCGGCCGCGCTCTCCGACCGCGTCGGCCGGATCAGGGTCTACGCCCTCGGCGCGGTCGGCATCGCGCTGTGGGCCGTACCGCTGTTCCTGCTGATAGACACCGGTTCACTGCTGTGGCTGGCCGTCGGCACCTTCGTCGCCAGCTGCTTCCTCAGCATCATGTACGGCCCTCAGGCCGCCCTGTTCGCCGAGCTGTTCACGCCCGAGATGCGCTACACCGGCGCCTCGCTCGGCTACCAGATCGCGGCCGTGGGCGGCGGCGGACTCGCCCCGTTCGTCATGGTGCTGCTCCTGGAGGCGACCGGCACGTCGATGGCGGTGTCCGGCTACATCATCGGCCTCGCCGTGATCGCGCTGCTGTCCATCAAGGTGCTTGCCGACAGGGCCCGTTCACGCTGACTCGCGGGCACTCTCGGGTCGTGGTGCCGCCGCCACGACCCGAGACCTCCGCGGCCGGGACCGCGACACCGCCACCCCGGCCAGGCACAGCGCCCCGCCCGCCAGCGTGACCAGCCCGGGCGTCTCGCCCAGCGCCAGCCACGACATCAGCACGACCAGGGCGGGAACGGCGTACGTCGTCGCGCCCATGCGGCTGGCGGTCGTACGGGACAGGGCGTACGCCCAGGTGGTGAAGGCGAGCGCGGTCGGGAAGACGCCCAGGTACACCATGTTGAGGGTGGCCGACAGCGGCGCCTCGGCCGCCTGGGTCACCAGTTGCCACGAGAACGGCAGACAGCACACCGCCCCGACCAGGCATCCGAACGTCGTCACCTGTAGCACGCTCGCCTGCCCGAGGGCCGGTTTCTGCGCCACCACGCCGCTCGCGTACCCCACCGCGGCCAGCAGGCACAGCACCACTCCGAACACCGACGAGCCGCCCTCGCCCGCCATCGACAGTCCCACCGTCACCGCGCCGGCGAACGACACCGCCATCCCCGCCAGCAGCCGCGGCGGCATCGGATCGCCGAGCAGCCGGGCGCCGAGCAGCGCGACGAGGATCGGGCCGACGTTCACGACCAGGGCCGCCGTACCGGCGTCGACCTGCTGTTCGCCCCAGTTGAGGGCGACCATGTAGAAGCCGAACCACAGCACGCCCGATATCGCGATCCCGCGCCAGGCCGACCGAGGCGGCCACCCCTCCCGTCGGACGAGGAGGAACAGCCCCAGCACCAGGGTGCCCGCGAGCAGCCGCCCGAGCGCCAGGGCGCCCGGCGAGTACGCGGCACCCGCGCTGCGGATCGAGACGAAGGCGGAGGCCCACAGCACCACGGTGACCGTGGCGGCACCGGCGGCCAGCAACCCGGTGGGGCGCGAAGAGCTCATCATGCTCCTGAGGCTAGGTGGGGCAGGGGGACGGAAGCTCGCGGATTTCGGACCAGCAGCCCGGCGCTCAGCGCAGCGCGGCCGGGTCGATGCCGAGCAGACCGGACAGTGCGCGCTCGCCGGCGGGCGTCACCCGCACCGCCCGTTGAGAGCCGATGCGCACACACCAGCCGGTGTCGAGGGCGTGCCGGCACAGGGCCGCGCCCGCGACACCCGCGAGATGCGGGCGGCGCTCGGTCCAGTCCAGGCACCCGCGGGCCAGCGGGCGACGGCCGGTCCGGTCGAGGACGATGCCCGCCTCGCCGAACCACCGCAGCCCCGCGTCCGTGAGCGCGAACCCGGTGTTCTGCCGCAGCAGCCCGCGTGCGGTCAGCGCGTCGGTGACCGTGATGCCGAGCCGGCCGGCGAAATGGTCGTAGCAGGTGCGGCCGCGGGCCATGGCCGACCCGGCACTCGACTGGCGCAGCCCGCCCGGCCGTCGGACCAGGGCACCGGGCGCGACCTGCGCGGCCAGATCCTCCACCAGCTGCGCGATCCGCGCGTCGGCCAGCCGCACGTACCGGTGCCGTCCCTGCCGCTCCTCGGTCAGCATCCCGCCCGCGACGAGTTTGCCGAGATGCTCGCTCGCCGTCGACGCGGCCACCCCGGCGTGCCGCGCCAGCTCACCGGCGGTCCACGCCCGCCCGTCGAGCAGCGCCAGCAGACAGGAGGCCCGTGTCTCGTCGGCGATCAGCCCGGCGAGCCGCGCGAGCGCCGGAGCCCGGGGATCCGTTGAGGTCATGGCCCCAGCATGGGACACGCACGTTTCGGTGCCCACCGAACCGTCCCTACACGGGCCGCGCGACCTGCTCGTACTGCTGCGCCAATCCGTCCAGCAGCGCGCCGAGCCCCGTCTCGAACGCCCGCTCGTCGATCTTCTCCTGCCGCTCGGCGAGGAGGTGCGCCTGCCCGAGATGGGGGTAGTCGGCGGGGTCGTACGCGCTCTCGTCGGTCACGAAACCGCCGGCGAACGAGCCGAGCGCGGAGCCCATGATGAAGTACCGCATCAGCGCGCCGATGGACGTGGCCTGCGCCGGCGGCCAGCCCGCGTCGACCATCGCGCCGTAGACCGCGTCCGCGAGGCGCAGGGCGGCCGGGCGGCGGCCGGGGCCACGGGCCAGCACCGGGACGATGTTCGGGTGGTCGCGCAGGGCGGCCCGGTAGGAGACCGCCCAGTCGTGCAGCGCGGTCCGCCAGTCCCGCCCGTCCTCGAACATCGACAGATCGACCTGCGCGCTCACCGAGTCGGCGACCGCCTCCAGGATCTCGTCCTTGGTGCGGAAGTGGTTGTACAGCGAGGGCCCGCTCACCCCCAGCTCCGCGGCGAGCCGCCGGGTGGAGACGGCCGCGAGTCCCTCCGTGTCCACCAACTGCCGGGCCGTGGCGACGATCCGGTCGGTGCTGAGCAGGGGCTTGCGCGGTCGGGCCATGGCGCACATAGTAGGGCTGAGCCAGAAACTAGCACTGCTAATTTAAATGTACGGCTTTCAAGGTGTCCTTTGGTGTGGATGACGTTGTATGGGGTGATGTGTCATGAACCTGGAGCTCAGCGAGGAGCAGACCGCCGTACGGCAGCTCGCCCGGGACTTCGTGGACCGTGAGATCGCCCCCCACGTCATCGCCTGGGACCGCGCCGAGGAGGTCGACCGGGGGATGGTCAAGAAGCTCGGCGAGGTCGGCTTCCTCGGCCTGACCGTCGACGAGGAGTACGGCGGCAGCGGCGGCGACCATCTCGCGTACTGCCTGGTCACGGAGGAGCTCGGCCGGGGTGACTCCTCCGTGCGTGGCATCGTCTCCGTCTCCCTCGGCCTGGTCGCCAAGACCCTCGCCGCCTGGGGCAGCGAGGAGCAGAAGCGGCGCTGGCTGCCGGGCCTGACCTCCGGCGAGTACGTCGGCTGCTTCGGCCTGACCGAGCCGGGCACCGGCTCCGACGCCGGGAACCTCACCACCCGCGCGGCCCGTGAGGGCGACGACTACGTCATCAACGGCACCAAGATGTTCATCACCAACGGCACCTGGGCCGACGTCGTCCTGCTCTTCGCCCGGTCCACCGACGCGCCCGGCCACAAGGGCGTCTCCGCCTTCCTGGTACCGGCCGACACCCCCGGACTGACCCGCCGTACCGTGCACGGCAAGCTCGGCCTGCGCGGCCAGGCCACCGCCGAACTGGTCCTTCAGGACGTCCGGGTGCCCGCCACCGCGATGCTCGGCCCGGAGGGCAAGGGCTTCTCCGTCGCCATGTCCGCGCTCGCCAAGGGGCGGATGTCGGTCGCGGCCGGATGCGTCGGCATCGCCCAGGCCGCACTCGACGCGGCGGTGCGTTACGCGGGCGAGCGCGAGCAGTTCGGCAAGCCCATCGCCCACCACCAGCTCGTCCAGGAGCTGATCAGCGACATCGCTGTCGACGTCGACGCGGCCCGGCTGCTGACCTGGCGGGTCGCCGACCTGATCGACCGCGGCCTGCCGTTCACCACCGAGGCCTCCAAGGCCAAGCTGTTCGCCTCGGAGGCGGCAGTGCGCGCGGCCAACAACGCACTCCAGGTCTTCGGCGGCTACGGCTACATCGACGAGTACCCGGCGGGCAAGCTGCTGCGCGACGCCCGCGTGATGACGCTCTACGAGGGCACGAGCCAGATCCAGAAGCTGCTCATAGGGCGGGCGCTGACGGGGGTGTCGGCGTTCTGAGTACCTTCTGAGTACTTCGGCGGATGGCGGCCCCGGTCCCGTCCGCCGACGCTTGTCCCCATGAGCGACAAGCAGCAGAACACGGCCGCCTTCTACGGCCAGGCCGTCGCGTCCTTCGCCGTCGCCATGGCGGCCACCGCCATCGGCATCTACCAACTGGACGCCGACCCGTGGGTGCGTGCCTTCCTCGGAATCGCCGTGCTCTATCTGGTCACGTCCGCCTTCACCCTCGCCAAGGTGATCCGGGACCGGCAGGAGACCGGGCGCGTGCTGCCCCCCTCCCAGCGGGGCATCTAAGCGCCCGCTCAGCTTCGGCGGTATGGTGGTGCCTCTGGTCGGAGAGAGGGGCGAACGAGCGATGAGTACGGCGGAGGAGACGGCCGGCGGCGAGACGCAGCCGTGGGCCGAGGTCACCCCTGAGGCGGCCCGGCGACTGCTGGTCGCCGCCGTGGAGGCCTTCGCCGAGCGCGGCTACCACGCCACGACGACCCGGGACATCGCGGGCCGCGCCGGGATGAGCCCGGCCGCGCTCTACATCCACTACAAGACCAAGGAAGAGCTGCTGCACCGCATCAGCCGGATCGGCCACGAGCGGGCCCTCGACATCCTGCGCACGGCGGCCCGGCGCGAGGGCAGCGCGACCGAGCGGCTCGCCGACGCGGTCAGCTCCTTCGTCCGCTGGCACGCCGGGGGGCGTACCACCGCGCGCGTGGTGCAGTACGAGCTGGACTCGCTCGGCACCGAGGCCCGCGCGGAGATCGTCGCGCTGCGCCGGCAGTGCGACGCCGAGGTGCGCGGCATCATCGAGGACGGTGTCGCGGCGGGCGAGTTCGAGGTGCTCGACGTACAGGGCACGACCCTCGCCGTGCTGTCGCTGTGCATCGACGTGGCCCGCTGGTTCAACATCGCGGGACCCTGGACGCCCGACGAGGTCGGCGCGCTCTACGCCGACCTCGTGCTGCGGATGGTGGGGGTGCGGCAGGGCTAGTTGTGCTGTCCGGAAGTAGCCGCTCAGAGGTAGTACCGGGACACCGACTCCGCCACGCACACCGGCTTGTCGCCGCCCTCGCGCTCCACGGTGAAGGCGACCGTCACCTGCACGCCGCCGGTCACGTCCTCGACGCCGCTGATCCTCGCCGTGGCGCGCAGCCGGGAGCCGACCGGGACGGGGGCGGGGAAACGGACCTTGTTGGTGCCGTAGTTGACGCCCATCTTCATGCCCTCGACGCCGATCAGCTGCGGGCCGAAGAGCGGCAGCAGGGAGAGCGTGAGGTAGCCGTGCGCGATCGTCGTGCCGAAGGGGCCGGCGGCGGCCTTCTCCGGGTCGACGTGGATCCACTGGTGGTCACCGGTGGCCTCGGCGAACAGATCGATCCGCTTCTGGTCGATCTCCAGCCAGTCGGTGTACCCCAGCTGCTCGCCCACCGTCGCCTTCAGCTCGTCGACGGACGTGAAGATCCTCGGCTCTGCCATGTCCCGGCCTCCCGCGTAGCGAAGTCAGATGCTGATGTCTAAGCGACTGCTTAGCATGGTCGCGGCGTGGGCCGCTGTCAACGGACCGGACCGGTCACGGACTCGGTAGGCTTCGAGAGGTGCCCCAGATTCCCGAGAAGATCCACGAGCTCACCGTCGGCCAGCTCGCCGCGCGCAGCGGCGCCGCCGTCTCCGCCCTGCATTTCTACGAGGCCAAGGGCCTGATCAGCAGCAGCCGCACCTCGGGCAACCAGCGCCGCTACAGCCGTGACACGCTGCGTCGCGTCGCCTTCGTCCGCGCCGCCCAGCGCGTCGGCATCCCGCTGGCCACGATCCGCGAGGCGCTCGCCGAACTGCCCGAGGAGCGCACGCCCACCCGGGACGACTGGGCCCGCCTGTCCGAGGCCTGGCGCTCGGAGCTGGACCAGCGGATCAGGCAGCTCAACCGGCTGCGCGACCACCTCACGGACTGCATCGGCTGCGGCTGCCTCTCCCTGGACACCTGCGTCCTGTCCAACCCCGACGACGTCTTCGGTGAACGCCGGGCGGGCTCCCGCCTGATGGTGGAACGCCCGAACGCCGTCCGGCCGCGCGCACCGCGGGAGCGGCAGCAGGAGCAGGAGCAGGATCCGGAGCCGGAGGAGTGCTGCTAGTGGAGACGGTTGTCCCGGCGACGCACGCCACCGCACCGCCCGCCGACATCGCCCCGGCGATCACTCAGGACCCGTTCGATGTCATACGCCCCCGCGAACAGCCGCCGCACCAAAGGCGGCTCGCCGCAGACCAGTTCGTGCCGTCGGGAACGGTGCGGCATCCCCTTCGCACCGCCCCCCTTGCGCAACCCCCGTTGCCCCGTTCCCCATGGCACTCGTGGCACTCTCAGGCGGACATCAGCAGCCGTTCGCGCCTGGCGTACGCCAGGGCGTCGGGCGTGAGCACGGGGCGCGGGACAAGGATTCCGCAGTCCGTGCAGACCGGACCCGACGACGGCTCGTGGTCCAGGTCGTACTTCCACACCAGGCGCTCCCCGCCACACACGGGGCACGCCGATCCGGGCTCGCGCTCCAGTGCGGCGATCAGCCGCCGCAGCACCTCCGCCAGCGGCTCGGCCGGGTGCACCTCGGGGTCGTCGCACCAGGCGACCCCGAAGCCGCCCCAGGTCAGCCGGTGCCAGTCGTCCACCGTGCCCGGCCGGCGCAGCCCGTCGTGCTTCTCCTTCTTGCGGCGCTCGGCGAACTCGACCTCGTAGGCCAGCCACACCGCCCGCGCCTCCTCCAGCTCCTCCAACGCGGCCACGAGCCGCGCCGGATCGGGAGAACGGTCCTCCGGGCCGAACCCGGCCCGGGTGCACAAGTGGTCCCACGTCGCCCTGTGCCCGTAGGGGGCGAACCGCTCAAGGCACTTGCGCAGCGAGTAGCGCCGCAGCGCCAGATCGCACCGGGGGTCGCGTACCTGTCTCGCCAGACTCCGGAAACCGGCCATCGCCCTGCACCTCCGTCACACCTGCACCTGTACTTCGGTCACTTCGGCGTCGTCGTACGGACGTCGCCGAATAGACGTTTCGACCGGCGATTCGGCTCCATCCGATTTCCTCCGCGTTCCTCCATGTGACGACGACCTTCCTCGGCCGGTCCTTGCGACCCGGAAAAGTGACGCATGTTCATCTTCAAAGTCGGGGATAACCGGCGGTAACGTCCGGCCCACCCCCGTCGGGAGGAGCTGCCATGCCACGGCGCACCCCACGTAACGCGCTCGACAGACTGAGAACTCCCCACAGATCCCTCGGGTTCCTGAAGACGGCTTCCGTATGCGTCCTGATTGCCAGCCTTTTGTCCCCGCTTTCCCCGGCGGCGGCCATGGACGCCCCGGCCGCCGAAGCGGCGGCGGTCGTCGACCACTGCGGCGGCCAGTGCTCGGACCTCCTGCCGCCCGGCCAGAACGGCAACGCCACCCTCGCCCAGATCCTGCTCCACCAGGTCTTCGGCAGCCGGCCCGCGCACGCCGACGACCAGCTCGGCCCCTACGCCAACCTGGCCACCGGCTACTCCACCCTCACCGACGCCACGATCAGCACCTTCTTCAACGACGCCTCCTTCGGGGTCCCCGCCGACCAGGTCGCCTCCACCGTCCGTCCGGCCGGTCGCAGCGACGTGACGATCGTCCGCGACAAGAAGACGGGCGTACCGCACATCACCGGTACCACTCGATACGGCACGGAGTTCGGCGCCGGCTATGCGGCAGCCGAGGACCGGCTGTGGCTGATGGACGTCTTCCGTCACGTCGGACGCGGACAGCTGACCTCGTTCGCGGGCGGCGCCGCCGCCAACCAGGGCCTGGAACAGCAGTTCTGGCGCACCGCGCCCTACACCGAGGCCGACCTCCAGGCGCAGATCGACAACGCTGCCGCCACGAACGGCGAGCGCGGCCGGCAGGCCCTCGCCGACGTTCACGCCTACGTCGACGGCATCAACGCCTACATCGCCGCCTCCGACAGCGGCCGCTACTTCCCCGGCGAGTACGTCCTGACCGGCCACAAGGACTCCGTCACCAACGCCGGCACCATCGAGAAGTTCAAGCCCACCGACCTGGTCGCGCTGGCCTCCGTGATCGGCGCGCTGTTCGGCGCGGGCGGCGGAGGCGAGGTCAACAACGCGCTCTCGCTGCTCGCCGCCCAGTCCAAGTACGGCGTGGTGGAGGGCACCGAGGTGTGGGAGTCCTTCCGGATGCGCAACGACCCCGAGGCCGTCCTCACCGTCCACGACGGCAGCTACCCGTACGGCCAGAAGCCCGCCGACCCGCAGGGCACGGCACTCCCCGACGCGGGCTCGGTGACCCAGGAGCAGCTCGTCCACGACCGTACGGGCAGCGCGGCCGGACCGAGTGCCGCCGAGGCCTCGGCCGAGGCCGCCGCGAACGCCGTCAGCTCCGCCCGGCGCGGGATGTCCAACGCCCTCGTGGTGAGCGGCGAACACACCGCGAGTGGCCACCCGATCGCCGTCTTCGGCCCGCAGACCGGATACTTCGCCCCGCAGCTGCTGATGCTCCAGGAGATCCAGGGTCCCGGCATCAGCGCCCGAGGCGCCTCCTTCGCGGGCCTGAGCTTCTATGTCGAACTCGGCCGTGGCCAGGACTACGCCTGGAGCGCGACCACCTCCGGCCAGGACATCATCGACACCTACGCCGTGGAGCTCTGCCAGGACGACCACCACTACCTCTACCGCGGCACCTGCACGCCGATGGAGAAGGTCGAGCAGAAGAACGCCTGGAAGCCGACCGTGGCCGACGGCACGGCGGCCGGCTCGTACACGATGCGGGTGTGGCGGACGAAGTACGGACCCGTCACGCATCGCGCGACCGTCGGCGGCAAGAAGGTCGCCTACACCACCCTGCGCTCGTCGTTCCTGCACGAGGCCGACTCGATCATCGGCTTCCAGATGCTCAACGACCCCGACTACGTGACGGGCCCCGAGAGCTTCCAGAGCGCGGTGCGGCACATCAACTACACCTTCAACTGGTTCTACGCCGACTCCGAGCACACCGCGTACTACAACAGCGGCGACAACCCGGTCCGCGCGACCGGCGTCGACGCGGAGTTCCCGGTCTGGGCGCGGCCGGCGTACGAGTGGCGGAACTGGAACCCGGACACCAACACCGCCTCCTACACCCCGCCGTCCCAGCACCCGAACTCGATCGACCAGGACTACTACATCTCCTGGAACAACAAGCAGGCCGAGGACTACGCGGCCGCGCCCTGGGGCAACGGGTCGGTGCACCGCGGCGATCTGCTCGACGGCCGGGTGAACAGGCTCGTCGAGGCCGGCGGCGTGACACGGGCCTCGCTGGTCAAGGCGATGGCCGAGGCGGGGCTCGCCGACCTGCGGGCGGAGGACGTCCTGCCGAAACTGCTGAAGGTGATCAACAGTTCGCCGGTGACGGACACGACGGCCGCGGCGGCGGTGAGCAAGCTGACCGCGTGGCTGTCGGCGGGGGCCCGCCGTACGGAGACCTCGGCGGGTTCGAAGGCGTACGCCCACGCCGACGCGATCCGCGTCCTGGACGCCTGGTGGCCGCTGCTGGTGAAGGCCGAGTTCGAACCCGGCCTGGGCAGCGACCTCTTTTCCGCGATCACCGCCAACCTGCCCGTCGACGAGTCACCGTCCGCCGCCCACGGCCCGACCGGCGCGCACGCCGGAAGCGCCTTCCAGTACGGGTGGTGGAGCTATGTCGACAAGGACATCCGTACGGTGCTCGGTGAGCAGGTCCAGGGGCCACTCGCCCGCACCTACTGCGGTGACGGCAGCCTCAGCGCCTGCCGCGACACACTGATCAGCACCCTGAAGGAGGCCGCAGGACGGAGCGCGGCCCAGGTCTACCCCGGCGACGACCAGTGCGCGGCGGGCGACCAGTGGTGCGCCGACTCGGTCGTCCACCGTCCGCTGGGCGGGATCGGGCACGGCAGGATCAGCTGGCAGAACCGGCCGACCTATCAGCAGGTCGTGGAGTTCACGTCCCACAGGTGATCGGTGTCATGCGGCGGCGGGTCTGCCGAGGCGGCCCGCCGCCAGCACCAGCTGCGCCAGTTCCCGGTGCACGATGTCGCTGTGCGCCCCGGCCGGCGGCCCGCCCCGCCGGACCACCGCCGCCGCGTCGACGTTGACGCACCCGGCGGCGGGCAGCCCCTTGCGCAGCGCGTCGGCCAGCGTGCACGCGCGTGTGCCCGGCACCGCCCGGATGCCGCCGAACCCCATCGCCCCCCACCTCTCGCCCAGCACCCGCCCGATATCGAGACCGGCGGCGATCCCCTGGTCGTCGCCCGCCATCCGCGAGGCCAGCGGATAGAACGTGCCGAGGGCCGAGTCATGGCGGGAGTGACAGCACACGAGGGGACCGTCGACGCGGTTGTGCCGGCCCTGCAGCACCCCTCCCGCGCGCGTGTCGTGCGGCAGCCGCGCCGCGAACGCGTAGTGCGAGAAGGCCCCCTGGAGCAGCGTCACCGACTTGACCGTCCGCACGCCCTCGGGCAGCCCGCGCAGCGCGAACGACACCAGCCGCGCCCCGAAGCTGTGCCCGACCAGATGCACCCGCACCCCGGGCGCCGCCGCCGCGAGCTGCCCGACCACCCGGCCCAGCCCCCGCTCGCCCACCGTCCCGGCCCGGCGCTTCATCGCGTAGTACGTCGCCTGCCGCAGCAGTTCGTGCGCCCCGTCCCACGGGTTGGGCAGCGCGAAGGCCGGCGACTGGCGCGCCAGTGCCGCCGCGAACTCCTCGCACACCGCCGCCACCGGCGCCGAGAACATGCCCGGCTCGTCCTGCGGCACGCCCTCCGCCAGTGTGTCCGCCCCGAACAGCGCCTGCGGACCCGGCGGCACCACCTCCACCAGCAGCCGCACCAGCCGTCCGAACTCCTCCAACTCGGCGTCCTGGCGCGGCTGCTGGTCCAGCAGCCGCGCCAGCTGGTCGATCACCGTCGCCCGCCCGGGGAACGTCTCCAGCAGCGCGTGCCGGGTGTCCTTGGCCAGCGCCGGTGGGCGCGGCGGCTCGGCCGCCACGGCCCGCGGGAAGTCGGGGACCGGCTCGTCCGCGAACCGCATCGACGGCCAGACGACGCCCACGTACCCGATCCGGGCCTTGGGCGCGAGGCCGGGCACGGGGGCGAGGAAGGCGCTGTACAGGCGGGTGGCGCCCGGGCGGTCGTTGTTCCAGCCGTGCGCGAAGACGATCAGGTCGCGCACGCCGCGCTCCGTCACGCCGGCGACCAGCCGCTCCCGCTGCCGGCCGTGTACGTCGCCGTCCGCGTCGAAGGTCAGCTCCCAGTACGGAGTCACGCTCATTGCCGGATCCGCCATGCCAGGCCCCCAAGTCCCCGAAGCGGTGATGCGGTCGCATCGTCCTGCTAACGGGCCTGCTTGGCCATACGTCATGGCGCGCGGCTCAGCGGTAGCGGAGGTACCGCCTCCGCACCTTCCGGAACGCGGCCAGCTCCTGCTGCCAGCCCGCCACCACGTCGTCGGTGGACGCCCCGGCGTCGATCATCGTGCGGACGAGCGTGGAGCCGGTGAGCTTGTCGATCCAGTTGTCCGGGCGCCAGGCGAAACCGCTCCAGGTCCGCTTGGCGGTGATCAGCAGGCCGATCCCGGTGCGGACCGGGTCGAACGCCGCCCTGTCGTGCACGTGGAGCTGCACACCGCCCACGGTCTTGCCCTGGAACTTGGAGAAGGTGGGCGCGAAGTACGCCTCCCTGAAGTGCACGCCGGGCAGGCGGAGTTCGTTCGCGGCCGCCGCCCACCGGCGGTCGATGCCCTCCGCGCCGAGCAGTTCGAAGGGGCGGGTGGTGCCGCGTCCCTCGGAGAGGTTCGTTCCCTCGAAGAGACACGTGCCCGCGTACACGACAGCGGTGTCGGGCGTCGGCATGTTCGGGCTCGGCGGGACCCACGGCATCCCGGAGGCGTCGTGGAAGTCCGACCGCCGCCACCCGGTCATCAGCACGGTGTCCAGCGGCACCGGCGAGGTCAGGAACTCCTCGTTGAACAGCAGCGCCAGCTCCGCGACCGTCATCCCGTGCGCCTGCGAGATCGGCTGCCGGCCGACGAACGTGGCGAACTCCTTGTGCAGCACCGGCCCTTCGGCCGATCTGCCGGTCACCGGGTTCGGCCGGTCCAGCACGACGACCCGCTTGCCCGCGAGCCGGGCCGCCTCCATGCAGTCGTACAGGGTCCAGATGTACGTGTAGAAGCGCGCGCCCACGTCCTGGATGTCGAAGACGACCGTGTCCACGCCGGACGCCGTGAAGATGTCGGCCAGCGGCTGACCGCTCTTGCCGTACGTGTCGTAGACGGGCAGGCCGGTCGCCGGGTCGTCGTAGCGGCCCTCGGAGCCGCCCGCCTGGGCGGTGCCGCGGAAGCCGTGTTCCGGGCCGAAGACGGCGGTGAGGTTCACGCGGTCGTCGGCGTGCATCACGTCGACGATGTGGCGTACGTCCCTGGTGATGCCGGTCGGGTTGGTGACGATGCCTACGCGGTCGCCGTCGAGGGCGGCGTAGCCGTCTTTGGCCAGGCGTTCGAAGCCGGTGCGGATGCGGCGGGGGCCGCCTCCGGATGCGGCGGTCGCCGGGGTTGCCGTTACGGCGACGGCTGCGGTGGTGGCTAGGAGGGTGCGTCTTGGCAGTTTCATGCGGTGACCTCCTGTGTGTGTTGTGCGCTTCCGCAGGAGTGTTGCAGGGTGTGGGCCCGGTGGGGGCTGGTCGCGCCCACGCGGCGGAGCCGCATATCGACACAGCCTCGCGCCCCTCAAGGCGTTGGGCTTGCCCTTCCCTAGTTACATACCGACCGGTTAGTCTGGCCACGCTGGGTAGAGCCGAGTGACGTGCGTCGAAGGAGACCGATGGTGGGAGCCGTGCAGGGTGCCGGAGTGGTCGTCACCGGGGCAGGGGGCGGGATCGGGGCCGCGTTGGCCCGTCGGTTCGCCGCCGAGGGCGGGCGGGTCGTGGTCAACGACCTGGACGCGGACAAGGCCAAGGCCGTCGCCGACGAGATCGGCGGCATCGCCGTACCCGGCGACGCCTCCGCGATCGTCGCCGACGCCAAGGAGGCGCTCGGCGGGGTCGTGGACGTCTACTGTGCCAATGCCGGGGTCGGCTCCGGTGGTTCCGAGGCGGCCGCCGAGGAGGTCTGGTCACTCGCCTGGGACGTCAATGTCATGGCGCACGTGCGGGCCGCCCAGGCGCTGCTCCCCGAGTGGCTGGAGCGTGGCAGCGGGCGTTTCGTGTCCACCGTGTCGGCCGCCGGGCTGCTCACCATGATCGGTGCCGCGCCCTACAGCGTCACCAAGCACGGCGCCTACGCCTTCGCCGAGTGGCTGTCCCTGACGTACCGCCACCGGGGTGTGAAGGCGCACGCCATCTGCCCGCAGGGCGTGCGCACCGACATGCTCGCCGCCACCGGCAGCGCGGGCGACCTGGTGCTGGTGCCGACCGCGATCGAGCCGGACGACGTGGCCGACGCGCTCTTCCGGGGGATCGAGGAGGACCGCTTCCTGATCCTGCCGCACCCCGAGGTCGCCGGGTACTACCAGGCCCGGGCCGCCGATCCGGACCGCTGGCTGACGAACATGAACCACATCCAGCAGAAGTGGGAGGCGGCCCCGTGACCGGCTCCCGGTATGCCGCCAAGCCCTGGCTGGCGCTGCTCGACGAGGCCCAGCGGGCCCCCGTCAGCCCTGCCGACTCGCTGGTGCACGCCCTGCGCCGGGTCGCCGGCGAGGTGCCGGAGCGGACCTTCCTCGCCTACTTCGACGGGCGGCTGAGCTATCGCGAGGTCGACGAGCTGAGCGACTCCGTCGCCGGGCACCTCACGGCGCGGGGCCTTGAGCGCGGTGACCGGGTCGCCGTGCTGCTGCAGAACTCGCCGCACTTCGTGCTCGCCGTGCTGGGCGCCTGGAAGGCGGGCGCGGTGGTCGTGCCGGTCAACCCGATGTACAAGGCGGGGGAGGTCCGCCATGTGCTGCGGGACGGCGAGGTGGCCGCGCTGATCTGCTCCGACCGGGCCTGGGAGTCGTATCTGCGCGAGACGGCGGCCGACTCGCCGGTGCGGATCGTGCTCACCGCCTGCGAGTTGGACTTCCAAACGCGGGGCGACGCGCGCGTGCTGAGCTTCGAGCGTTCGGCGCGGGCCGAGGACGCCGACGACCTGACCGCCGTCGCGCGGGCGGGCGACAAGGCCCCCGAGGGGCGCGCGCCCGGCCCCGACGACATCGCGCTGATCAGCTACACGTCCGGCACCAGCGGCACCCCCAAGGGGGCGACCAACACGCACGGCAACATCATGTACAACGCCGAGCGGCAGCGGACCGGGCTGGGGCTGCCCGAGGCGCCGGTGTACTTCGCGATGGCGCCGCTGTTCCACATCACCGGGATGGTCTGCCAGTTCGGGGCGTGTCTGAACAGCGCGGGCACGCTGGTGCTGGCGTACCGCTTCGAGGCGGGGGTCGTGCTGGACGCGTTCGCCGAGCACCGGCCGCACTACACGGTCGGGCCGTCGACCGCCTTCATGGCGCTGGCCGCCCATCCGTCGGTCACCCCGGACCACTTCTCGTCCTTCCGGATCATCTCCTCCGGCGGGGCGCCACTGCCGCCCGCACTGGTGGAGAAGTTCCGAGCCGGGTTCGGGCCGTACATCCGCAACGGCTACGGGCTCACCGAGTGCACCGCGCCCTGCGCCTCCGTCCCGCCCGGCCGCGAGGCGCCCGTCGACCCCGCCTCGGGGACGCTCGCCGTGGGCGTGCCCGGGCCCGACACCGTCGTGCGGATCGTCGACGACGAGGGCGCGGAGGCGCCGTTCGGCGAACAGGGCGAGATCGTCGTGAGCGGGCCGCAGGTCGTGCCCGGCTACTGGCGCCGGCCCGACGCCACCGCCGAGACCTTCCCCGGCGGTGAGCTGCGCACCGGGGACATCGGCTTCATGGACGCCGACGGCTGGCTGTACGTCGTCGACCGCAAGAAGGACATGATCAACGCGTCCGGCTTCAAGGTCTGGCCACGCGAGGTCGAGGACGTCCTCTACACCCATCCGGCGGTGCGCGAGGCCGCGGTCGTCGGGGTGCCCGACGGCTACCGGGGAGAGACCGTCAAGGCCTACATCAGCCTCCGTCCGGGGGCCGAGTCGGACCCGGACGAACTCGCCGGGTACTGCAAGGAGAGACTGGCCGCCTACAAGTACCCGCGGCTGGTGGAGATCCTGCCCGACTTGCCGAAGACGGCGAGTGGGAAGATCCTCCGTCGGGAGTTGCGCTCCCGTTCGCAGGAAAGTCAGTAGGACATCACGGAAGGCAGGTGGCGGCAGTGCCCAGGACGACGGACCAGGACGGGACGCCTGTGCCGCAGCGGCTGCTGGCCGCCGCCACCCGGCTCTTCGCCGAGCAGGGCTACGACCGCACCTCGGTGCAGGAGATCGTCGAGGCGGCCGGCGTCACGAAGGGAGCCCTGTACCACTACTTCGGCTCCAAGGACGACCTGCTGCACGAGGTGTACGCGCGCGTGCTGCGCGTCCAGCAGGAACGCCTGGACGGGTTCGCGGACGCCGACGAGCCGGTCGAGAAGCGGGTGCGGGACGCGGCCGCCGACGTCGTGGTGACGACCATCGAGAACCTCGACGACGCGATGATCTTCTTCCGCTCCATGCACCATCTGAGCCCCGAGAAGAACAAGCAGGTCCGCGCCGAGCGCCGGCGCTACCACGAGCGCTTCCGCGCCCTCATCGAGGAGGGCCAGCGGGAGGGCGTGTTCTCCACGGCGACCCCGGCCGACCTGGTGGTGGACTACCACTTCGGCTCCATCCACCACCTGTCGACCTGGTACCGCCCCGACGGGCCGCTGAGCCCGCAGCAGGTCGCCGACCACCTGGCCGACCTGCTGCTGCGGGCCCTGCGGCCGTAGAGACCGTCAGAGGTACTTCTTCAGCTCCCGCCGCGCCAGCGACCGCTGGTGCACCTCGTCGGGGCCGTCCGCGATCATCAGCGTCCGCGCCCCGGCGTACAGCTCGGCCAGCGGGAAGTCCTGGCTCACACCACCCGCGCCGTGCAGCTGGATCGCCTTGTCGAGGATGCCGACGACCGCGCGCGGCGTGGCGATCTTGATGGCCTGGATCTCCGCGTGGGCGCCCTTGTTGCCGACGGTGTCCATCAGCCAGGCCGTCTTCAGCACCAGGAGGCGGAGCTGCTCGACCGTCACGCGCGCGTCGGCGATCCAGTTGTGGACCACGCCCTGCTGGGCCAGTGCCTTGCCGAAGGCCGTGCGGGAGACCGCCCGCCGGCACATCAGCTCGATCGCCCGCTCCGCCATGCCGATCAGCCGCATGCAGTGGTGGATCCGGCCGGGGCCGAGCCGGGCCTGGGCGATGGCGAAGCCGCCGCCCTCCTCGCCGATCAGGTTGGACACCGGCACGCGCGCGTGGTCGAAGATCACCTCGGCATGGCCGCCGTGGGAGTGGTCCTCGTACCCGAAGACCTGCATGGCCCGCTCGACCGACACACCGGGGGTGTCGCGGGGGACCAGGACCATGGACTGCTGGCGGCGGATGTCCGGCCCGTCCGGGTCGGTCTTGCCCATCACGATGAAGATCTTGCAGTCCGGGTTCATCGCCCCGGAGATGTACCACTTGCGGCCGGTGATGACGTACTCGTCGCCGTCCCGCTCGATGTGCGTGGTGATGTTCGTGGCGTCCGAGGACGCCACCTCGGGCTCGGTCATCGCGAAGGCCGAGCGGATCTCACCGGCCAGCAGCGGCTCCAGCCACTGCTTCTTCTGCGCGTCGTCGCCGAACTGCGCGAGCACCTCCATGTTCCCGGTGTCCGGCGCGGCGCAGTTCGTCGCGGTGGGCGCGAGGTGCGGGGAGCGGCCGGTGATCTCGGCGAGCGGGGCGTACTGGAGGTTGGTGAGGCCGGCGCCGTACTCGGCGTCGGGGAGGAAGAGGTTCCACAGGCCCTGCCTGCGCGCCTGCGCCTTCAGCTCCTCGACGACCCGCGGGGTGTCCCACGGGGAGGCGAGCGCGGCCCGCTGCTCCTCGGCCACGGCCTCGGCCGGGTGGACGTACTCGTCCATGAAGGCGAGCAGTTTGGCGCGCAGCTCCTCGGTGCGTGCGTCGAACGCGAAGTCCATGCCAGTCAGCCTTCCTGAAGAGTTGTCAGACCGTGCTCGATGAAGACGGGAACCAGATCGCCGATGCGGTCGAAGCCGCGGCCGACCGTCTGGCCCAGGGTGTAGCGGTAGTGGATGCCCTCCAGGATCACGGCGAGCTTGAACCAGGCGAACGCCGTGTACCAGGAGACCGCCGAGACATCACGCCCGGAGCGGGCGGCATAGCGCTCGATCAGCTCGGCCGGTGCCGGGTGCCCCGGGGCTTCGGCGGTCGTGGAGACGGGGGAGTCGGCCGTACCGAGCGGGATGCTGTACATGACCAGCAGGCCGAGGTCGGTCAGCGGGTCGCCCAGCGTGGACATCTCCCAGTCGAGTACCGCCGTGATCTTGTCGTCGGCCCCGATGAGGACGTTGTCGAGGCGGTAGTCGCCGTGCACGACGGTCGGGGCGGGGGAGGTGGGCAGGGCCCGGCCGAGAGCCGCGTGCAGCTCGTCGATGCCGGCCAGCTCGCGGTTGCGGGAGGCGTCGAGCTGCTTGCCCCAGCGGCGCAGCTGGCGGTCCAGGAACCCCTCGGGGCGGCCGAAGTCGGCGAGAGAGACCTCCTGCGGGTCCACCGCGTGCAGGTCCACGAGCGTGTCCACCAGGGACAGGATCACCTCGCGGGTGCGTTCGGGGCCGAGTGGGGCGAGCTGGTCGGCGGTGCGGTACGGGGTGCCCTCGACGAACTCCATGACGTAGAACGGCGCCCCGAGCACCTCCTCGTCCTCGCACAGCAGCACCGTGCGCGGCACCGGGACCTTTGTCGGGCCGAGGGCGCTGATCACACGGTGCTCGCGCTTCATGTCGTGCGCGGTGGCCAGGACGTGGCCGAGCGGAGGCCGGCGTACCACCCACCGCGAGACGCCGTCGGAGACCGCGTAGGTGAGGTTCGACCGTCCGCCCTCGATCAGCCGGCCGGTCAGCGGGCCGTGCACCAGACCGGGCCGCTCGCGGTCGAGCAGGCCGCGCAGCCGGACGGGATCGAGGCCTGGCGGGTGGTCGGAAGCCATCGTCGCTCCTACGGACGTGTGAACGGGACGCGACCTATGATGCCGACCGGTCGGTATGTCGTCCAGAGCGTCGCCCCAACGTGATCGGCGCCACGATAGGCCGACAGCTCCCCGCACGGGAGGCCGGGGAGCTGTCGAGGGGCGATTGTCGGCCGGGGACGGCTCCGTGTCAGTGGTCGTCCCAGTGGCCGTCGTGCTCGGCGTGCCGGTGGCCGTCGTGCAGGTAGTCCATGTGGTCGCCGTGCGGCACCCGCATGTGGCCGCAGTCCTCGCCGTGCTGGTGGTCGTGGCCTTCGTGGGCGGTGTGGCCCGACGGTTCGCACTCGTCCCAGTGGCCGTCGTGGGCGCGGTGCAGGTGGCCGTCGTGCGCGTAGTCGATGTGGTCGCCGTGCGGGACCTCGGCGTGGCCGCAGGCCGGGCCGTGGGTGTGCGGGTGGGTGGCGTGTTCCTGGTGCAGGGTGGTCATGGCGTTCACCTTCGGGTGCGGGGTGACGGACGACCGAAAGGCTGCCACGGGAAGAGGGCGAATTCGGGCATCCGGGACTTCGTGGCGTCCGAGTTCCCCGGCGGCCGCCGGCAAGGGCCTGGCCCACCTGCGGGCCTGACATGACGACCGCCCCAGAAGACCGGCCCGACATGAAACGACCGCCTCAGAAGACCAGCGCCGACGCACACACGGCCAGGGCCACCGTGCACACGGCCGCCGCGGCGGCGTACCGCGGTGTCAGGGCCGCCGGGCGGCCGGATGCCGCGAGGGCGCGGATACGGCCGTGCGCGACCAGCAGAAAGCCCAGCCACAGGATGCAGCACAGGGCGCAGACGATGATCCGGGGCGCGGAAAGGCCACCGTGCAGGGCCGTGCGTGCCGCGAGCACCGCGGCGACGGTGCCCGAGAGCGTCGTACGCCGCCAGGCGAGCCGGGTCCGCTCCGGCTGGAGCCCGGGATCCCGTTCCACGGCGTCGGCGGCACTCACCCCTCCCACCCCACGAGCACCACGACGACCATCGCCAGGGCCACCACCGCGACGACGAGGCTCAGCACCGCCGGGAACCGCGAGACCGGCAGATCCTCGCCCCGCCGCATGGCGCGTTCGCAGCGCACCCAGTGATTGACCGCCCGCAGGGAGCACAGCACGCCCGCCGCGAGGAGGGCGAGCGCCAGCCCGACCCGCCAGCCCCACCTGAGGTCCGGCAGGAACTGGTCCACCGCGAATCCGCCGCCGATCAGCGCGAGCGCGGTGCGCAGCCAGGCCAGAAACGTGCGCTCGTTCGCCAGCGAGAACCGGTAGTCGGGTGTGTCGCCCTCCTCCCGGATCCGCTGGGGTCCGAACCACAGCCGGACGTTTCGCACGAGTTCGATCACACGCCCGACCTTATCGGGACGGGTGCGCGGGGCACGGTCAGCGCCGGAACGCCTCCAGCCGGTGGTACGCCGCCAGTCCGTCCGGCACCCACTGCCACTCGCCGATCCGCCGCCGTACCTCCTCCTCCGGCAGGAAGTCGTGCCAGGCGACCTCCTCGACCTGCGGGCTGACCGGAAGCTCGCAGCGGACCTCGTACACCGCGGACCACCAGCTGTGGCCGGCGCCGTTGTCGTAGAGGAACTTGAAGAGATACGAGGGGCGGGGCAGGCCGGTGACGCCGAGCTCCTCCTCGGCCTCGCGCAGCGCCGCGTTGTCGTAGGACTCGCCCGCGCCGACGACGCCGCCGACGAACATGTCGTACAGGGAGGGGAAAACCAGCTTGGTGGGCGTGCGGCGGTGCACGAAGACGCGGCCCTCGGCGTCCCGGGCCTGGATGAACACGCACCGGTGGCGCAGCCCGCGCGCGTACACCTCGCCGCGCGGGGACCGGCCGATGACCCGGTCGTGTTCGTCGACGACGTCGAGGATCTCGTCAGCAGCGCTCATGGGGTCATCCAAGCACCGTCGGCCTCGACGGCGGCCCCGCCGGATCAGCGGCTCACCGCGCCCTGCAGGGCGGGCACCGGCACGCCGGCCGGTATCACCGTGCCGCGCGGCATCGCCGGGTGCATGCCGAGGGCGACGATGCCGCTCACGATGGCCGCCAGCCCCGCCGCCTGCCAGGCCAGCGCGCCGGTGTCCATGTGCAGCCGGTCGCCGAGGAAGCCGACCCCGCAGATGATGCCGGCCAGCGGCTGGGCGGCGGTGAGGGCGGGCAGGGACTTGCGCAGGGGCGCGGTCTCGAAGGCGCTCTGCACCAGGATCAGGCCGGTGACGCCGATCAGCAGGACGGCGTACGGCTGCCAGGAGGTGAGCAGCCCGCCCATGCCGCTCACGGCGAAGCGGTCGCCACTGATCCGGGTCAGCGCGTCCTGCACGCCGTACAGCAGGCCGGCCGCCAGGGCCAGCAGCACCGGGCCCGAACTCAGCCGGTTGCGCTTGGCGCGCATCGTCAGCAGCAGCGCGAGGCCCCCCATCGCGCCGATGATCAGCCACATCCGCAGCGGATCCGCGACGGCGGCCCCGCTGCGCGGCTGGCCGGCCATGATGAACGCGGTCACGCCGCCCGCGAGCAGCGCGAGGCCCGCCCAGCCCTGGCGGCCCAGCGACTGCCGGGTCCGGCGGCGGGACAGGGCGAGGGCGAAGAGCAGGTTGGTCGCGAGCAGGGGCTCCACGAGGGAGAGCTGTCCCTGGCCGAGCGCGGCCGCGCCGAGGCCCATGCCGACCACCATCAGGGCGATGCCGCCGAGCCAGCTCGGCACCTTCACGAGGTCCAGCAGCAGTCGGGGGGAGAGGAAGTCGCCGCGGGGCGCCTGCTGGGCCGCGTTCTGCTGGAGGACAAAACCGAAGCCCAGGCAGCAGGCGGCGCTCACGGCGAGAACCAGGACCAGGACCGACAAGCTGGCTACCTCAATGATCATCGTGGGGGGTGTGGGGACCGCGTCAGGCGGTGTGGGGACCGCGTCAGGCGGTCACATCGGTCACGGCGGCCGGCGTGGGAGCCGGGGCGGCGGCGTGACGTTCCCGCAATGGTCAGGGGCCCGATGCCGTGGCGCTATGACGTACGTCACACTCGTCCCGGTATCGGACGGCCCACGCGCACCTGGTTCGAGTCAACTCACCGGCCAGGACGTGACGTTGACGCGCGTCAAGACGTCGCAAAGCTTGACGATAACCCTTGGCTATGGATTTGCTGTCCGGGATCAGCCCACGACCAGCACCGTTGCCCGAGGAAAGTCCCGCGTTGTCCTTACCTCCGCCATCGCCCGGCCGTGCACGCAGGCCTGCGGACGTGGCCTTCGACGCGGCCCTCGACGACACCGAGCTCGGCGCGGCGCGCGCCGCGCTCGCACAGGGGCGGTGGCAGGCCGCCCGTTCCCTGCTCGCCCGTACCGGCGACGACTGGGACCGGCGCGGACACCGGATCACGGTCCTGGCGCTCGATCCGTACAGCGCGGCCTGGGCCGGCGAGTGGCTGATCGCCGAGCCGGACTCGGCCGACGCCGCCGCGCTGCTCGCCCTGGCACAGGTGCGGCGCACCCTGCGCGGCAAGGACCAGCCTGCCCGCGCCCGCGAGGCCTGCCATCACGCCGCCGCACTCGCGCCCGCCGACCCCACACCCTGGCTCGGCCTGCTCATGCTGGAGCGCGCGCTGGGCGGCCGGCGGGAGGTGGTGCGGATCTTCGAGGAGGTCCGGGCGCGGCACGTCGACCACCACCACGCCCACCATCTGATGGTCGCCCGGCTCGCCGAGCGCCGCGCCGCCGCCGGTCCGGACCCGCTGCACGAGGTGTACGACTTCGCCCACTGGGCCGCCGAGCAGGCGCCGGCCGACTCCCCGCTCGCCGTCCTGCCCGTCGTCGCGCACGCCGAGCGGTACCGCGTGCTGGCCGCCGCCGGGTTCGAACCCGCCGACCCGGCCGCCTCGGCGCACTGGAGCGGCCGCCCGGCCCGGCAGGCGCTGGCGGCCGCCCTCGACTGGTGGCTGGAATGGGAGCAGGACGGCCACCCCCGCCGCCTCGTCGACCTCAACTACCTCGCGCACGCCACGTGCCGCGAGGGCCGCGACGCGGAGGCCGCCGCGCTCTTCCAGCGGATCGGCGAGCACGCGACGCCGCAGCCGTGGTCGTACCCGGACCGGGACCCGTGCGCGGCGTTCCGCGAGGCTCGCGAGCGCGCACTCGGTGTGGGCCAGGCATCGCTGAGCCGGAGGGGTGTTACGGAATCCTGACGGCCACCCCCGATCACTGGTCCCACCGCCCGCGCCGGTGCTCGAATGGGCGGGTGAACTCCGGACAACCCGAGCAGGAGGGCCGGCCGATCGGCCGCCGGGTCCTGCTGGGCACCCTCGGCCTGGGCGCCCTCGGCGTGGTCGCCGCGCCCACCCTGCAACGCGGACTGGAGTCCTTCCTCGGCAGCGCCGCCGACAAGGACCCCACGGGCCTGACCGGCCTGCTCCCGAACGGCGGCGGCTTCCGCTACTACTCCGTCGCCGCCTCCGTCCCCAAGAAGAACGCCACCACCTACCGCCTCACCGTCGACGGCCTCGTCGACCGGCCGCGCACCTACACGCTGCCCGAGCTGCGCGCCCTGCCCCAGACCCGCCTGGTCCGGGACGTGCAGTGCGTCACGGGCTGGCGTGTCCCCGACACCCCCTTCGAGGGTGTACGGCTGTCCCGGCTGCTGGACGCGGCCGGGGTGCGCCCCACCGCGAGGGCGATCCGCTTCACCTGCTTCGACGGCACCTACTCCGAGAGCCTCACCCTCGACCAGGCCCGCCGCGCCGACGTCATGGTCGCCCTGCGCATGCAGGACGAGGACCTCAGCCACGCCCACGGCGGCCCCGTCCGCCTCTATGTGGCGCCGATGTACTTCTACAAGTCCGCGAAGTGGCTCTCCGGCATCACCGTCACCGAGGACGTGGAGCCTGGCTACTGGGAGGAACGCGGCTACGACATCGACGCCTGGGTCGGCCGTTCGAACGGACGGGACGATGAGCCTACGAGCTGACGCGCCCGCCCGGGCCACACATGTCCGCCGGTTCAGCCGGGCCGAACGGTGGGTGCACCGCACGTCCGCCGCCCTGATGGGCGTCTGCGTCCTGACGGCGGCCTGCCTGTACGTCCCCGAGCTCGCGCAGCTCGTCGGCCGCCGTGCCCTCGTCGTCACCGTCCACCAGTGGGCGGGCCTCGCCCTGCCGGTGCCGGTCCTGCTGGGCCTCGCCTCCCGCGCCTTCCGGGCCGACCTGCGGCTGCTGAACCGCTTCGGCCCGCACGACCGGGTCTGGCTGCGCGCCGCCCTGCGCCGGGACAAGCGGCACTCGGCGCGTCCGGCGGGGAAGTTCAACGCCGGACAGAAGGTCTACGCGGCCTGGATCGCCGGAGCGACGCTGGTCATGCTGGGCACGGGTCTGATCATGTGGTTCACCGACCTCACCCCGCTGGTGTGGCGGACCAGCGCGACCTTCGTCCACGACTGGCTGGCCCTCACCATCGGCATCGTCCTGGCCGGCCACATCGGCATGGCGCTGGCGGATCCGGAGGCGCGACGGGGAATGCGCACGGGCGCGGTGAGCCGGGAGTGGGCGGACCGGGAGCACTCCCTCTGGCGCACCTAGCCGGCGAACGGGAGCACTCCCTTTGGCGCGCCGCCTGGCCGACGGACGGGAGTACTCCCATTGGCGCGCCGCCTGGCCGGCGATTGGGAGCACTCCCTTTGGCGGGCCGCCTGGCCGACGGACGGGAGTACTCCCATTGGCGCGCCGCCTGGCCGGCGATTGGGAGCACTCCCTTTGGCGGGCCGCCTGGCCGACGGACGGGAGTACTCCCATTGGCGCGCCGCCTGGCCGGCGATTGGGAGCACTCCCTTTGGCGGGCCGCCTGGCCGACGGACGGGAGTACTCCCATTGGCGGGCCGCCTGGCCGGCGATTGGGAGCACTCCCTTTGGCAGGCCGCCTGGCCCACGGACGGGAGTACTCCCATTGGCGCGCCTAGTCGACGAACGGGAGCACTCCCTTTGGCGGGCCGCCTGGCCGACGGACGGGAGTACTCCCTTCGGCGCGCCCGGCCGACGGACGGGAGTACTCCCTTCGGCGCGTCTGGTCGACGCAGCCCAGCAGCACCTTGCAGGACCGTCCGCCTATATGACCAAGGACAACAGGAGGACCAAGGCGCCCGCGACCACCGAGATGATCGTCTCCATCACGGACCAGGTCTTGACCGTCTGGCCGACGGTGAGCCCGAAGTACTCCTTCACCAGCCAGAATCCGGCGTCGTTGACATGGCTGAAGAAGAGCGAACCGGCGCCGATGGCCAGCACCAGCAGAGCGGTCTCCGTGGTCGACATGCCGACCGCGAGCGGCGCGACCAGACCGGCCGCAGAGACGGTCGCCACGGTCGCCGAACCGGTCGCCAGCCGGATCGCCACCGCGATCAGCCAGGCCAGCAGCAGGGCCGGGATCGACCAGTCCTCGGAGATCTCCAGGACCATCTGGCCCACCCCGGAGTCGATCAGGGTCTGCTTGAAGCCGCCGCCCGCGCCGACGATGAGCAGGATGCCCGCGATGGGCGCGAGACCCTTCTCGACCAGCTGCGAGACCCGCTCCTTGGCGAACCCGGCGGGCCGCAGCAGCGTGAAGATGCCGAGCAGTACGGCGGCCAGCAGCGCGATCATCGGGGAGCCGATGACGTCGAAGACACGCTGGACGGTGTTCTCGGGGTCGTCGATCACGATGTCGACGAGCGCCTTGGCCAGCATCAGGATGACCGGCAGCAGGATGGTGATCAGCGTGGCGCCGAACCCGGGGCGCTTCTCCAGCTCCTCGGAGGCGCGCTGCGGGATCATGCCGTCCGGGGCCGGGACGTCAACCCAGCGGGCCGCGTACCGGGAGAACAGCGGGCCGGCGATGATCACCGTCGGGATGGCGACCAGCACGCCGAGCGCCAGCGTCACGCCGAGGTCGGCCTGCACCGCGTCGATCGCGACCAGCGGGCCGGGGTGCGGCGGGACCAGGCCGTGCATCACGGACAGGCCGGCGAGCGCGGGGATGCCGATCCGCATCAGGGAGTAGTTGCCGCGCTTGGCGACCATCAGCACGACCGGGATCAGCAGCACGACGCCGACCTCGAAGAACAGCGGCAGACCGATCACCGAGGCGATGAGCACCATCGCCCACGGCATCGAACGCCCGCCCGCCTTGGCGAGGATGGTGTCGACGACCTGGTCGGCGCCGCCCGAGTCGGCGAGCATCTTGCCGAGGATCGCGCCCAGCGCGATCAGCACGCCCACGCCGGCCACCGTGGAGCCGAGTCCGGTGGTGAAGCTGGTGATGACCTTGTCGAGGGGCGCCCCGGCGAAGGCTCCCAGCGCCAGTGACCCGATGGTCAGCGCCAGGAAGGCGTGCAGCTTGAACTTGGTGATGAGCAGGACGATGACGGCGATGCCCGCCAGTACCGCGATGCCCAGTTGAGCGTGTCCCGCCGAGGTGATCGGCTCGACGGGATCCGCCGCCAGCATCTCGGCGCTGAGTCTGGTCACGGGGGTTCCCTTGCAGGTGGGTGGGGATGGGGAGGGAGTGGGGGGTGGGGGTTACGACGCCGAGGGCGACGTCGGCTCCATGGCGTCCAGCGCGGCCACCGCGCGGGCGGTGATCTCCTCGGGGGTGCCGGCGACGTCGACCGCGACTCCGGTCTCGTCCGCCTGGAGCGGCTGCAGCGTGGCGAACTGCGAGTCCAGCAGCGCGGTCGGCATGAAGTGGCCCTGCCGCTGCGCCATCCGGTTCTCGATGAGCTCCCGGTCGCCCGTGAGGTGCACGAACGCGATCCCGGGTGCGGCGGCCCTGAGCCGGTCGCGGTACGACCGCTTCAGCGCCGAGCTGCTGACCACCCCGCCCAGCCCGGTCCGCTCGTGAGCCCAGGCGCCGATGGCGTCCAGCCACGGCCACCGGTCCTCGTCGTCGAGCGGGATGCCGGCCGACATCTTGGCGATGTTGGCCTGCGGGTGGAAGTCGTCGCCCTCGGCGTAGGGAACGCCGAGCCGGGCGGCGAGCAGCGGACCGATCGTGGTCTTGCCCGTGCCCGCGACGCCCATCACCACGACGACGTGGGGGGTACGCATGACTGCCTCGCTGTCTTCCTCGACATACGACGTCGCATCCGACGTCGGCCAAATGAAACCTTTTAGGTACGACGAATTCAAGACTCTGTGACGAATAAGTCTGACTTTTTGCGTCCGTGATCCACCCCGTACGCTGTGTGCATGAGCACGATGGGCCGGGGGCTGCACGGCCGCGTACTGGACACCCTCGGCCCCGAGATCACGGCGGGCGAGTACCCCCCGGGCAGCGTGTTGCGCACGGACGAACTGGCGCAGCGTTTCGATGTGTCACGTTCCGTGATGCGCGAGGCGGTGCGGGTGCTGGAGTCGATGCACCTGGTCGAGTCCCGGCGCCGAGTGGGCGTCACGGTCCGCGCCAAGTCCGAGTGGAATGTGTACGACCCGCAGGTCATCCGCTGGCGACTGGCCGGCACCGACCGCCCGCGGCAACTGCGCTCCCTCACGGTGCTGCGCTCGGCCGTCGAGCCGATCGCCGCGGGGCTCGCCGCGAAGAACGCCACGGCCGAGCAGTGCGCGGAACTCACCGAATGCGCCCTGGGCATGGTCGCCAACTCCCGCGGACACCAGCTGGACGGCTACCTCTTCCACGACGTGGCCTTCCACCGCGTGATCCTGAACGCCTCCGGCAACGAGATGTTCGCCCGCCTCGGTGACGTCGTCGCCGAGGTCCTCGCGGGCCGCACCCATCACGACGTCATGTTCGAAGACCCCGACCCGGCCGCCGTCACCCTGCACGTCCAGGTCGCGGAGGCGGTGCGTGAGCGCGACGCGGAGCGGGCGGAACGGCTGACCCGGGAGATCACGATCGGCGCGCTCCAGGAGCTGGACATCCTCGCGCCGTAGCGCTGCCCCTCAGTCGAGGAAGTCGCCGTCGACGTACACCCATGCCCCGTCGACGCGCTCGAACCGGCTGCGCTCGTGCAGCGTGCCGCCCTTGAAGGACGCCCGGAACGTCACCGTCCCCGTGCTGTGGAACGCGGACCCGTCGGTCGTGCCGAGGATCTCCAGTCCCGTCCAGCGCATCCCGGGGTCCAGGTCGAGGTGCGTCGGACGCGTGCGCGGATGCCAGGTCCGCAGCAGGTACCCCTCGTCGCGCCGGACGAAAGCGCTGTAGCGCGAGCGCATCAGCGCCTCGGCGGTCGGTGCGGCGGCCTCACCCCGATGAATTCGGCCACAGCACATGTCGTATGTCTCCGCAAGACCGCACGGGCATTCCGGGTTGTGCGCCGGGGTGGAGGGGCGAGGGCGGCGGGATCCGCCGGTGCGTCGGGACATGCGCTCCATTCTGCTGCACCACGGACTGTGTGGGTTGTGTGGATCAGCTGTCCCGACACGCGCACATCGTGTGCGAGTCATGTTCGCCGTCCTTCATGGAACCTCCCCCAGACCTGGCGTGAACACGTCTTGTTCGGGCAACTCCCCACTCACCAAGGTGGATTGAGCACTTGAGCATCAAGAGTCACAAGCGTGCGCTTGGCCCGGGGTGACCGACCGCCCGGGGTACCGACGGGGGAACTGGTGCGGTGCGCGTGACCACAGCCGCCCATGTGGGTGGCGTTTTGCGCACTGGTCCGGAAAGTCTCCCTCTGTCATCTCTTGGTGCCTTCGTCCGGTGCCCGAGAAGGGATTGGAGGGGGAATGCCGACGAACGCAGTAGGCCCCGCCCGGCCGACGTATCCCGGTGTCTACGTCGAAGAGCTTCCCAGCAGTACCCGCACCATCTCCGCCGTGACCACGTCGGTGACCGCGTTCGTCGGTCACACCCGGCGCGGTCCTCTCAACGAACCGGTGCGGGTCACCGGCTTCGCCGAGTTCGAGCGCCGCTTCGGGGGTCTCGGCTCGCAGAGCGCCGTCGCCTACGCGGTGCACCAGTTCTTCGCGGGCGGCGGTGGCGTCGCCGTGATCGTCCGGGTCGCCAAGGCCGGCAGCGGCAAGGCCGCCTGCGTCGTCCTGGAGTCCACCGAGGGCCACAGCGAGAGCCGCGTCCTCGAAGTCCACGCCAAGGAACCCGGCGTGTGGGGCAACGGACTGCGCGTCGCCGTCGACTACGACACCCCGCGCCCCGACGAGACCTTCAACCTGCGGGTGTACGACGCCAAGGGCGACGCCCGCGAGACCTTCACCGGCCTGTCCATGGACTCCGGTCACGGCCGCTACGCGCCCACCGTGATCAACGCCGGCTCGCGCCTCATCCGCGTCGAGGCCGTCGGCGAGGGCCGCCCCGACCCGTCCGGCACCGTCTCCAAGCCGTTCGGCGACGAGCTGCCGAACCTGGAGGTCGACCTCACCGTCAAGATCGGCGACGTGGAGCGCGAGTTCCGCCTCTACGACCCCGAGTGCGACGGCGAGGCCCCGTGCTCGGTGGCCGAGCTGGCGCTGCTGCTGGAGCGCAAGCTGCGGGCACTGCCCGACGCGCCCGGCAAGCACGCCTTCGCGGGCGCCGAGGTCACCCCCTTCGGGCGGCGCATCCAGGTCGTGGCCGGCTCCACCGACCCCGAGGACGTCGTGCGCTTCCTCGGCGAGTGCGCCAACGACCTCGGCCTGGAGGCCTCCGTCAACCCGCCCGTCTTCCCGCTGGAGGGCGGCGAGGACGGCGCGGCCCCCGGCCCGCGCGACCTCATCGGCTCCGAGGGCGACAAGACCGGCATCCACGCCCTGCGCCAGGTGGCCGACGTCAACCTGCTGTCGCTGCCCGAGCTGGCCTCGTACGAGAAGACCGAGGACATGCTCACCGTCGTCTCGGCGGCCCAGCGGCTGTGCCAGGAGCGGCGGATCTTCCTCCTCGTCGACGCGCCCAGCACCTGGGTGAGCGTGGACACGGCCCGGGCCGGCGTCGCCGCCTTCGACGCGGTGCGCGGCAACCACGCCGGTCTGTACTTCCCGCACATCCAGCTCACCGACCCGCTCACCGGGCGACTGCGCGCCTTCCCGCCGTCCGGCGCGATCGCCGGCGTCATCGCGCGCACCGACTCCGAGCGCGGCGTGTGGAAGGCCCCGGCCGGCACCGAGGCACGGCTCGTGGGCGTGCACTCGCTCACCGTCGACCTCACCGACCGTGAGACCGGGCTGCTCAACCCGCTCGGCGTCAACTGCCTGCGCACCTTCCCGCTCACCGGCCCGCTGGTGTGGGGCGCGCGCACGCTGGACGGCTCCGACGCCCTCGACAGCGAGTGGAAGTACGTGCCGGTGCGGCGGCTCGCGCTGCATGTGGAGGAGAGCCTGCAACGCGGCCTGCAGTGGGTCGTGTTCGAGCCCAACGACGAGAGCCTGTGGCAGCAGATCCGGCTCAGCGCCTCCTCGTATCTGCACACCCTCTTCCGCCAGGGCGCCTTCAAGGGCAGCACCCCGCGCGAGGCCTACTTCGTCAAGTGCGACCACGAGACCACCACCGCCGAGGACATCGCGAACGGTGTCGTCAACGTCCTGGTGGGTATCGCGCCGGTCCGGCCGGCCGAGTTCGTGATCGTCAGGATCCAGCAGACGTCCGGGCAGTTCGCGCTCTAGTCGCGGCCCCAGGAATACCGAGGACATTTACCGATGGCTGAGTTCACGGTCAACGCCCATCGTTTCGACCCGTACAAGAACTTCAAGTTCCTCGTCCTGTGGGACGGCCGTACGGTCGCGGGCATCAGCAAGATCAGTCCGCTGAAGCGGACCACCGAGGTCGTCAAGCACCGGCACGGCGGCGACCCCTCCTCCCCGCGCAAGTCGCCGGGCCGCTCCGAGTTCGAGGGCATCACCCTGGAGCGCGGGGTCACCCACGACCCCGAGTTCGACCGATGGGCCAACAAGGTCTGGCAGGTCGGAGCGGGCCTCGGCTCCGAGGTGTCCCTCGCGGACTTCCGCAAGGACATCGTCATCCAGGTCCTCAACGAGGCCGGCCAGGTCGCCGTCTCGCACAAGCTGTACCGGACCTGGCCCAGCGAGTACCAGGTGCTCGGCGAGCTCGACGCCAACGCCAACGCGGTGGCCATCCAGTCGCTGAAGCTGGAGTGCGAGGGCTGGGAGCGGGACTACGAGGTGCCCGAGCCGACCGAGCCCTCCTTCCTCAACCCGGCCTGAGCCGACGGACAGTGGGGGACCTGATGGCCGGTGCGGCCGACCTGCTGGCCACCTGGGAGGCGGGACTCACCGAGGCACCCGCCGGGCGCGCGCTGCTGCTGCACGGCACCGCGCGCCCGGACCTCGACGCCCGGGCGCTGCCCGCCCTCCCGGTGGGCGAGCGCGAGGCGGACCTGTTCGCGCTGCGCCGGGCGCTGTTCGGCGAACGCATGCAGGTACGGCTGGACTGTGCCGGGTGCGGCGCGGACATGGAGTTCGACCTGGACGCCGGGGAGTTCGCCCGGTCGGTCGGGGTGCGCGGTCAGTCCGTCGTACGGGTCGCGCACGACGGCTGGGAGGTCGAGTTCCGGCTGCCCGGCGTCGCCGACCTCACCGCGGCCGCCCACACCGAGGACCCGCGCGGGGCGCTGCTCGCGCGGTGCCTGGTCTCGGCGGCGCACGACGGGACGTCCGTCGGCGCGGACGCCCTGCCCGGGCCCGTGCAGCGCCGGATCGCCGCGGCGGTCGAGGCCGCCGACCCGGGGGCCGACGTGACGCTCAACGTGGCCTGCCCCGAGTGCGCGCGGGCCACCCGGGCGGAGCTGGACATCGCCTCCTACCTGTGGACCGAACTGGACTCCTGGGCACGGGACCTGCTCCTCGACGTCCATCTGCTCGCCACCGCCTACGGCTGGAGCGAGCCGGAGATCCTGGCGCTCAGCCCGCTGCGGCGCCGCTACTACCTGGAGATGTGCGCCGATGTCTGACTCCACCTCCGGCTCCGGGGCGACCGACTTCCTGGACCGGCTGATCGCCCGGCACGCCCCGGCCGCCACCGCTGAGCGTCCGGGCGTCGCGCGGGTACGGCCCCGGCTGCCCGGCCCGTTCGAACGCGTCGAGGCGGTACGGGCCCGGGCGCGGGACACCGACGAGGACACCGGCCCGCTGTGGCCCACCTCGACACCGTCCACCGCGCCGCGCCGGGACGTCCCGCGCCCCGGTCCGGCCGCCGAGGCGGCACGACCCCATCCGGAACGGGAGCGGACCGTCGTACACACCGAGCGGCTCGTCGGCGAGCCGGCGCCGCAGGCGCATCGGCCCGCCGTGGCCGAACTGCCGCTGCTACGGCCCGTGGCGGCGCCGGTCACCGGCCCCCGGCCGGTCCCGGACACCGGCCGGCGCGCGTCGGGGCGGCCCGAGCCGGCCGCCCACCCGACCGCGGCGTCCGCGCCCATCCCCCCGGGCGCGGACGCCGCCATCCCCGCCCCGCCGGGCGCCGCGCGCCCCCGGGCCGCGGACACGGCGGCGGCCCGGGACGCCGTCCGGCAGGCCGCGGCCCGGCGGTCCGGGCGGGCGCCCGAGAAGGTCGTGCAGGTGCAGATCGGGCGGCTGGAAGTGACGGCGGCGGGGCCGTCCGACGGCAACCGGCAGCACACGCCCGCGACCCGGCGGCCGGGGGCGACGGTGAGCCTCGCCGAGTACCTGGCTCGGGGGCGTGAATGAGCGGCACAGCCAGGACCAGGACGACGACGAGGACGAGGACGAGAGGGACCGAGGAACCGACGTCATGAGCAACGCACTTGCCATCGCCCATGTGACCCAGGCCCTCGCCCTGCTGATCGAGAACAACATCGGGCCCGAGACCGACCTGGGGGTGAAGGTCGAGGCCCGCAGACCACCGGCCGAGCCGTCGGTCGACCAGCCCACCATCTCGGTCTTCCTCTACCAGGTCACGCCCAACGTCTCGCAGCGCAACAACGACCTGCCGACCCGCGCGGGCGACGGCACGCTGGTCAAGCGGCCGGCCGCCGCGCTCGACCTGCACTACCTGATCAGCGCGTACGGCGACGAGAACGAACTCGTCGGACAGCGGCTGATCGGCTCCGTGGTGCGCACGCTGCACGAGATCCCGATCCTGCCCAAGGACATCATCGAAATCGCCGGTGAGAAGCCCTGGTTGGCGGGCAGCGACCTCGCCGAGGCGGCGCAGCGGGTGCGGTTCACGCCGACCGTGATGGACATCGACGAGACGTCGAAGCTGTGGGGGATGCTCCACCAGACGCCGTACGCGCTGTCCGTGGTCTACCAGGCGGCGCTGGTCCTCATCGACGGCCGGGAGATTCCGGCGCCGCGCAAGCCGGTGGAGCGGGCGGATGTGCGGGTGCTGCCGTTCGGGGCGCCGGGGGCGCCGGTCCCTCCGGGGGCGGAGCCGAGGGCTGAGGAGCCTCCGCCTGCCGGGGAGCCGACGGCCGAGGAGCCCGCTCCGGCGAGTGGTGCCAAGAAGACCGCGAAGGCCCCGGCGAAGACCGTGGCCAAGGCTCCGGCACGCGCCCGCAAGACCACCCGGGCGAGCAAGTCGGCGCAGTCGGAACCCCGGAGAGGCACGGAGAGCTGAGGCGAGATGGGAACCACGGGGGCAGGTGAGGACATGGGCACGCACGACACGGCGGCCACCGGCGGTGACGCCGCCGCGCTGGCCGAGGAGATCCGTCGCGTCCTCGCCCGCGTCGACGCCCACGCGGCGCGCACCGTCGAGCCGGAAGCGGAACACACCGAAGCCGCCGCCCTCGACCCCGTACGACAGCCCACCGCCCCCCTCGACGCCCTCGTCACCTGCTTCGGGCTCACCCCCTTCGAGCGCGACCTCGTCCTGCTCGCCGCCGCCCAGGAGCTGGAGCCCACGACGGCCGCCCGGTGTGCCGCCGCCAGCGGTGATCCGGAGCGGGCGTACCCCACCTTCTCGCTCGCCCTGGCGGCCCTCGCCGAGCCGCACTGGAGCGCGCTCACACCGGTGGCGCCGCTGCGGCGCTGGCGGATCGTCGAGCTGGACGACGACACCCGGCTCACCACCTCCCGGCTCCGGCTCGACGAACGCATCCTGCACTTCCTGCTCGGCTCGCCCTATCTGGACGCCCGGCTGCACGGCCGGCTGCGGCGCGCCCCGGTCCCCGACCGGCTGCCGCCGTCGTACGACCTGGCCGCGAACCGGGTCGCCGCGGGCTGGACGACGTCCCCGGCGCCGGACGTGCCGCCGCTCGTCGAGGTGACCGGCGGCGACGCGCGCAGCCGGGCCGACATCGCGGCCGCGGCGGCGAGCCGGTGCGGGCTCGGGCTGTACGCGACGAGCGCCGAGGACCTGCCCACCGACCCCGCCGGACGGGACCGGCTGGCCCGGCTGTGGCAGCGCGAGGCGATCCTGCTGCCCGCCGCGCTCCTCGTAGAGGTGGGCGAACTGGACCGCGACCAGCGGGCGGCGACCGAGGCGTTCCTGGCCGGGGCGGCCGTACCCGTGGTGGTGTCCAGCGAGGACCCGCTGCGCTCCGACCGCCCGCACGGCGCCCGCGTGACGGTCCCCCGGCTCGACGACGACGAACAACTCGCCCTGTGGACCGAGGCGTTCGAGGACGTCGACCTGGACGAACGCGAACTCCGGTCCCTGGTAGCCCAGTTCCAGCTGCCACCGCACGTCGTCCGCACCGCCGCCGCCACGGTACGCCGTGACCTGCCCGTCGAGGACGAGCTGGACGCCGCCCACCTCGCCTGGCGGGCCGGCATGGAGGAGGCCCGCATCGGCATGGACGGGCTGGGCCGGCGGATCGAACCCCGCGCCGGGTGGGACGACCTGGTGCTGCACGAGCGGCAGGTCGCCGTGCTGCGCGAGATCGTCGCCCACGTGCGGCAGCGGCCGACCGTCCACCAGGAATGGGGCTTCGCGGGCACCCTGCGCCGCGGACTCGGCGTCACCGCGCTGTTCGCGGGCGGCTCGGGCACCGGCAAGACGCTGGCCGCCGAGGTCATGGCGAAGGAGCTGGGCCTCGACCTGTTCGTCATCGACCTGTCCCAGGTGGTCAGCAAGTACATCGGCGAGACCGAGAAGAACCTGCGCCGCGTCTTCGACGCCGCCGAACGCGGCGGCGCGCTGCTGCTCTTCGACGAGGCGGACGCCCTGTTCGGCAAGCGCAGCGAGGTCAAGGACAGCCACGACCGGTACGCCAACCTCGAAGTGAGCTATCTGCTGATGCGGATGGAGGCCTACCGCGGCCTCGCCGTCCTCACCACCAACATGAAGAAGGCCCTCGACACCGCCTTCCTGCGCCGCATCCGTTTCGTCGTCGACTTCCCCTTCCCGGCCGAGCACGAGCGCGCCGAGATCTGGCGGCGCGTGCTGCCGCCGCAGGCCCCGGTGAAGGACATCGACTGCGACCTGCTCGCCCAGCTCACCGTCGCGGGCGGCTCGATCCGCAACATCGCCCTGTCCGGGGCCTTCCTCGCCGCCGAGGAGGGCGACCGCCTCCAGATGCGGCACATGCTCGCGGCGGCCCGCACCGAGTACCTGAAGCTGGAGCGGTCCCTGACACCGACGGAGGTCCGGGGATGGGTGTGACACCGCGCGAGATCCGCGTCGAGATCGGCGAACTGGCCCTCGAAGGCTTCCGGGTGGACCCCGACCGGGTGTCCGCCGCCTTCGCCGAGGAACTGACCCGCCTCATCGAACGGCACGGCGTCCCCGCCGACGCCTCCTGGACCGCCGAGGCCCTGACCGGGCTGCCGCCCCTGCCCGCCGGACTGTCCGCACGCCGCCTCGGCCAGGAACTGGCCCGCGCGGTCCACGAAGGCCTGTCCGGCCACGGGGAGGTGAGCCGGTGAGCAACGGCCGCACCCAGGACGCCCGCGCCGAACAGTCGGCCGAGGCGCGCCGCCGCAAACGCAAGGAGCGGGCCGCCAAGTCCCGTACCCCCGAACCCAAGAACATCGTCAGCGGCGCCGGGCAGCCTCTCGACCCCGGCGTGCGGCGGGACCTGGAGGAGCGGCTCGGTCACGACCTGGGCCGCGTCCGCCTGCACACCGGCCGGGACGCCGGGCAGCTCACGGAGCTGCTCGGCGCGGACGCGGTCGCCGTCGGCCAGGACGTCTTCTTCCGCGAGGGCGCCTTCAAACCCGGCACGGACGAGGGCCGCCGCCTGCTCGCCCACGAGCTGCTGCACACCGTGCAGAACCCGCACGGCCTCGGCGCCCTGCGCGCCGGGCGCGAACTGGGCGCCGTCAGCCTGCCGCAGCAGTCGATCGAGCGCGAGGCTGAATCGGCGGCGCGGGACCTCGTACGCAACCGGCAGACCCCCGAGGTCGAGGAGGGCCAGGCCACCCCGGGCTGGCTGCGCTACGCCACCGTCGACGCCGACCGCAGCCGCACCGAGGCCATCGACCCGGCGACCCTCCTCGACCGGCTCACCAACTCCGTCGTGCGCTCGCTGCGCAGCGACCCGGAGGACCTGTCCAAGCGCACCCGCAAGCAACTCGCCCGACTGCCGGAGGAGTTGCTCGACGGGGTCCTGACGCGCCTGGAGAGCAGGCTGCTCGGTTCCGAACACGACCGGGTGCTCGACTTCGTCGACGAGATCGAGGCGTACGACGACTTCGCCGACGACGGCCTGGAACGCGACGCCCACGAGGCGCCCGCGCTCGCACCGGACCTGGCCGAGGAGGTACGGGCCGAGCGGGAGCGCGCGGACCGGGCCGCGGGGGAACGGCGGGCGGAGGAGCGGGCGCCGGACGTGGCGCCCGGGCCGGAGAAGGAGCAGGTACCGGAGGAGGAGCGGGTACCGGAGGAGGGGGCGCGGGGGAGAACTCCGCAGAACCGGGGGGAGCAGGGGGCCGCTCCGGAGGGCGAGGGGGCGGGTTCCCAGGAGCCGGCGTCCTCGGCGCCCGCTTCTGATGGCGCCTCCGGCGAGAAGGAGTCCGCAGGCTCGGAGGCCGGTCAGGCCGGGCAGGAGAAGGGCGGTCAGGCCGGGCAGAAGAAGGAGGCCGGGGGCCAGGAGGCGACCGAGCGGCAGGAGACGCCGGCCGCGAGCAAGGAGGAGTCGGCGGCGAAGAACCGCCCGGGCGCCGCGGAGGCCGCCGTCGCCGGACGGCAGATGAAGCCGCAGGACAAACGAGGCGGGCAGAAGCCGACCGGCTCGCCGACCGTGTCCGGCAAGGACACGCAGCTGCCGGGCGCGTTCAGCACGCTCGACGGCAGACGCAACCAGGACCTCGAAGGCCAGGAGGAGGAGACCGACGACGACCCCTTCGGCTCCGGCAGCGAGTCGGAGGTCGAGGTCGGGGGAGAGGAACCCAGCGCCTGGGACATCAAGCTCCAGCCCGAGGACTTCCTGCCGAAGGAGGACCTCGACGTCTCCGGCGTACGGACCGTCGACGAACTGGACCCGTCGTCGTCCGGGTCCCCTTCCCTGCCCTCCTTCCCTGCCCCGCCGCCCACCAGGGCCGACCAGGTGCAGGCCGAGCGGGAGGCGGAGGACGCCGAGGAGGCGGCGGCGGAGACGGAACCGGAGCCCGAGGAAGCGGCGGAGGACGCCGAATCCTCGGCTCCGGAGACCGAAGGCGGGCCGGAGAGTGACGGCGCGGCGGGCGGCCTCGCCGTGGAGCGGGCCGCCGCGCCCCCGGCCGTACCCGCCACCGGTGCCAGGGACCCCAAGAGCGGCGATGACCCCAAGGCGGGTCCGGTCGCGGCCCAGACCACAGTCCAGGAGGCGCCGAACAAGGCGGAGTCGAAGTCCGAGGGCGGCAGCGAGGCCAAGGAGTCCGCGGCCAAGGAGGAGAAGGGCACCGCCGCGGCGGGCGACAAGGCGCCGGCGGCTCCGGAGAAGGAGTCCCAGCAGGCGGCGGGCGGGCAGTCGGCACAGTCCGATGCCGGGGCGATGGAGTCGGCGGGCGGCGGATCGGGCGGTGCCGGTGCCACGGAGTCCGCCGGTGCGGGTTCGGCGGGGTCGGCTCCGGCGCAGGAGCAGCGGACGGAACCGGAGCCTCGTCCCGCACCTGAGCCTCGTAGCGAACCCGAGGCCCGCACCGAACCCGAATCCGGTGCTCGTACGGAAGCCCCGGCACCGGCACCGAAGTCCGCACCCGCACCCGCGCCCGCCGCAGGGCCGGCCGCCGCCCCGAAGTCGGCACCGGAGAGCGCACCGGCGCCCGAGCAGGCCCCGTCGGCCGGGACACCACGCGGCGGTGGCGGTGCCACGGGTGGAGGAGCGGGAGCCGCCCCGGCCGCGCGCGGCAAGGGCAGGAAGGACTCCGCCCCGGCCCCCGATCTCTCCGGCGTCTCGCCCGAGGCGGGCCTCGCCACCGCGGCCAAGCTGAAGCCGCACAAGGCGCTTCAGGCCATGGGCGGCGTGGGCGGCGCGGTGGACCGCTCGGTCGGTGACGAGCACAAGACGCTGGCGGCCGCCCCTCCGTCGATGGAACGCCCGGCGGGCGCCCCGCAGACCCTCCAGGGCAAGCCGAAGGCGGACGCCCCGGCGCAGTACTCGCAGGATCCGGCCCAGCAGGCGCAGGAACCGGACCGCGAGAACGCGGAGGTCACCGGCGCGAAACAGCCCGAAGGCCAGATCGAGGCGGAGAAGGCCGAGGAGCCGGGCGGCTGGGACACCTTCAAGATGGCGCTGGGCTTCGGCATCGGCAAGGTGGCGAGCTGGCTCGGCTTCGAGGTGGACGCGCAGGAACTGGCGGCCAAGTTCGCCGGGCTGCCGACGAAGGACGAGGCGCTGAAGCAGGCGCAGGCGGGCAACGCGCCCGGCGTGCAGATGCAGGGTGCGGCCGATCAGAAGGCCGGGGAGCAGAGCGGGCACGTCGACGCCAAGGGTCAGGAGACCGTGTCGACGGCTCGGGACGACTCGGGCCGGGCGATGGGCGAGGACCAGGTCTACCCCAACGCACCCAAGGAGCAGCTCACCGCGCAGGTGCCGGGTGGCCAGGGCGGTGGCGGTGAGGGTGTCGGGGCCACGGGCGCCGGGGGTGCCGTGCCTCCGGAGGCGGCGTCCGAGGTGGCCGAGCACGAACGCGGGCCGCAGTTCCAGGCGGCCTTCTCCGACGGCCAGAAGGGCATCTCGGAGGGTCGGCAGGCCAAGGACCGCGACTTCCGGGGCGCCCAGGCCAAGCACAAGCAGCAGGTGGACGCCGAGATCGCGGCGAACACACAGACGCAGGCGGGCGAGCGCGAGAAGGCGATGGGCGAGGTCACCGCCCAGCGCGAGGACTGGCGCACCCAGCAGGACGAGGAGCTCAGGAGCCTCGGCGACAAGAAGACCGACCGGCACGATCAGGTCCGCAAGGACGTCGAGGACCAGGAGAAGCAGACCGACGACAACGTCGAGAAGGAGAAGGAGGGCAGCGACAAGAAGATCAAGGACGAGGGCGAGAAGGCGGAACGGGAGGCCGAGCAGAAGAAGGACGCCTCGGTCCAGGAGTCCGGCAACTGGATCACGAAGGCCTTCGAGTGGATCAAGCAGAAGGTCATCGAGATCAAGAACGCGATCGTCCGGGTGATCCGGGCCGCGCGGGACGCGGTGGTCGGCTTCATCCGCAACTTCAAGGAGACGGTCGAGCGCTGGATCAACGAGGCCCGCAAGAACATCGTCGACGCGATCAAGAAGTTCATCACGGACCTGATCGAGTTCGCGAAGGCGATGGTCCGCGCGGTCATCGAACTGGCCAACCGGATCCGCAAGTTCATCACGGACCTGATCGCGGCGGCGATCGCCCTCGTCAACCGCCTGGCCCAGGCCCTGAAACAAGCGATCACCGACCTGCTGAACGCCATCGGCAGGTTGCTCAGCAGCATCCTCGACTTCCTGAAGAAGGCCCTGCTGGCCGCGGTCGAGGCGGTCGTGGCGGCGGTCAAGGCGATCATGGACTTCGCGGCGGGTCTGCTGAGCGCGCTCGGCGACTTCATGCTGATCGCGGTCGACTTCCTCTCCGACCCCGGCGGCTGGCTCAGCGGCGCCAAGAACTCCGCCGTGGACGGCGCGAAGAACCACCTCTTCCGCGAGGTGAAGGCGGCCGTCAAGGACTGGTTCCAGTCCAAGATCGAGGAGATCCTGGGCATCCCGAGGGCCATCCTGGACAAGCTGATCAAGGGCGGCATCACCCTCGAACGAATCGTCAAGGAGACCTGGGACGCCATCGTCCCCCAACTGCCCCTGATCATCGGCGAGATCGTCATCACGAAGGTCATCGCCAAGCTGATCCCCGGCGCGGGCTGGGTGATGGCGGTCATCGACGCCATCCGCACCGCCATCGGCGCCCTGGGCGAGATCCTCCGCGCGTTCGGCGCGGTCCTCGACTGGCTGAAGGCGGTCCGCAGCGGCGGCGCCGGAATCCTGTTCGCCAAGGCGATCGCGGCCGGCATCGTCGCCCTCCTCGAACTGGCCTACGAGGCCCTCCTGTCCGGCATCGGCAAGTACGTGGCGAAGGTGGGACGGCGGCTGCGGGGCGTGGCGGAGCGGCTGGGCAAGGGCAAGGGGGAGAAGCCGGGCGGGGGTAAGGCGGCGGGGGCTGAGAGCTCGGATGACAAGGGCGGAACGAAGAAGGACCAGGAAGGGGCCGCGAGGAAGCCGGGATTGAGCACTCAGCCAAGGGCCGCACGCCCGACCACGACGGCACCGGAGTCGGGCAAGGCCAAGGACAGCGCGCCCAAGATGCCCAGGACCCCGGGCGACACGAAGACACCCACGACCCCCGTGGCCAAGGACAAGAGCGGCAAGCCGAAGGACAAGGACGAGAAGCCGGACACCAGGCCCACCCCGACGCCGAAACCCAAGCCGAAGGCGGAGCCGCGCCCGAAGCCGAAGACTGAGCCGGACACGCCGACCAAGCCGCAGGACGACAGGCGGGGACAGGACCGCCCCAGGGACGACCGCGACTCCACGCGCCCAAGGGGCGACGACCGTACGGGGCCGGACCGGGACTCCACCCGCCAGAAGGGCGATCAGGACCCCACGCGCTCCAGGGACGGTGGCGATGGCCCCCAGGGCCGCCGTCCCGGCCAGGACGCGGACCGGGACGCAGATCGGACGAAGCGCCGCGACCCCAACCGCACCAATGACAAGGGCGCCGCCCGGCCGAAGAGCGACCGCGACGACGCTCCCCGCAGGACCAAGGCGAAGCCCGAAGAGGGCGGAGGGCGCCGGCGCAGGCGCGGACCCGACGAGAATGGCCGAGGCAGGCCCCGGACGCGTAACGACCGCAGTGGTCCTGGCAGGCCCAAGTCCCGGTCGGACAAGGACCGGCGGAAGAGGGACGAGAACTCACCCGAGTCGAAGGACAAACGGCTCGCGGAGATCATCGCGCGCATCCGGCCAAAGCTGGAGGCACTTCTCGAGAAGCGCACCCCCGAACTTGCCTTCCGAGGTGTCCTGCGGGCGATGCGCGCCTGGTACCGGCTGACGGACCTGTCGGCCGTGGGCGCCGAGGACTTCCGGGTCATCGCGACTCTGAATCCCCAAGGCCTGGCCACGACCGGCGAGTTCGAGACGTTCGCGCTCGGCGAGCACGAGGACAAGGTGGTCACGGAGATCCGGGAGGCGATAGAGGGCCAAGTAGGCTCCGGGCAGTACCAACTGAAGGACATCGTCGAGCTGTGTACCCGTATCGGTGACGCCATCCTGGCGAAGCACCGGAAGGCGGCAGCGGCGCAGCAAAGCAACCAGTCGCAGCGTCAGGCCACGAAGAGGAAGAACTCCGGCCGGCAGACCGGGCCGCGGCTCGGGGAGCTCCACTGGAAGCCGGACCGGGCGCTCCTCAACGACGTCGTGGCCCGGGAGTTCCCCGACTCCGTGTTCCTGAACTACGTCCGTGCGGCGACTGGGAACCAGGACGCCGAGACCGTCCACATCGGACAGTTCCGCAAGGACCAGAGCACATTGCGGGAGTCCGGGGAGCGCCAGGGGGACCAAGCGGTCTTCAAGGACCCCCGGTTTCCCCTGCGTGAATACGTAAAGAGCGAGTCGGGCAGCTTCGTCCCCCGATATGTGCAACGTGCCCTCGCCAAGCGGGACAAGAGGCCGGAGAAGCGCGGAATAACAGCCCCGGCTCCGCAGATGGCGGCGACTCCCGAGTCGATCATGGCCCATGTGCAGGGCGCTCCCACAGGCCCCAACGGAGAGAAACTGACCCCGTTCACGTCCACCACGAAAATAGACGCCAAGAACCTGACGAATGCCCAAGGGGTGCGGCTCGGCGGTGAATACGGGCTCGTGACCATCGATCTGCTGCACGTGTCGCCCACCCAGATCTACGACCTCACTGGAGCCGTCGAGCAGGAGTTCTACGGGCTGGCGAATCCGGTGGCGTCGCAACGTCAGGCCCTACAGGATGTGGTACGGACCCAGGAGGTCCTGATTCACGGAACAATTCCGGCCGAGGCGATCAAACGGCTGGAGGATTGAGGGACACCATGGGCTTCGACTCCTACCATTGGCAGGAATACTCCATTCCCGACCCACAACTCGCCGAACACCGCGAGAAACTGGCGTCCGGAATGGGGGGACCGGACGATTTCCTCGCCCTGCTGCACAGTGGCGATCCGGTGGCCGTAGGAGTGGCTCTCGACCAATACAAGCAGGCTGAGGCACTCACCAGGTTCGGCGGGTCCCATCCGTACGGTGAACAGGACAGTGCCGTGCGGGAGGTGGCCCGTCGGGTGCTGGCGGAGCCGCCCTACCCGATCGACGAGGAGGATGGGGACGAGCCGGGCCTCAACCACGCCAGTGCCCTGCTGGTGCTCGCCCATCTTGCCGCGGCCGACGACTGCGACCGCATCGCCGGGATCGTGCGGACCCGGCCTTCCCCGTCGGTCATGAACGCCGCCGGGCAGGCGGCAGCGCGTGCGCTGATGGCCTCGGAGAGCCTCAGCGAAAACCTGGTCGAGGCACTCGGCGCGGTCCTGCTCGACGAATCCGGGGGAACGCGGGATCGGCTCGACGCGTTGGGCGCCTTCCGGTACGTGCGGGACGAAAGGGTCGGCGAAATTCTTGAGCGCGCCGCGCATACACGTGACGAAAGGGTGCAGGCCGAAGTTGTCGCGGTTCTCGTGAATCACTTCCTGGCGACCCGTATGAACGTCGTCGATGAGGTCACAGCCTCCTGGGAGCCGAATCCCTCCCGTATTCAGGAGCGCATTCTGCGTGCCCTGGAAGAGGCGAAACGCCACCTCGCCGGACCCGAGGACTCGCCGTCCCAGACAGACCCCGGAATGGAAACAACATGACCCGCTACGCCGACATCCCCAAACCCATCCGCTCCGGCATCGTCGTCGTCAACCCCGACACCGGCACCCCGCAGCGCATCATCGTGCTGCAGTTCAACCCGGACACCCTGGAGCGGAGCGTGGCGCCGCAGTCCGCCGGGGACAGTGGTGACGGCGGTGGTGGTGGCGCCGGGAACGGGGACCGGAACGAGGCGCTTCGGCTCAAGGGGCCCGCGCAGGAGACCTGGAAGTTCACCGCCGAGATCGACGCCACCGACCAGTTCGAGATCGCCGCGCCCGACGGGATCCATCCGCAGCTGGCGACGCTGGAGATGCTCGTCCAGCCGACCACCGCCCAGCTGCGCGCGGCGAGCCGGCTGGCGGAGAAGGGGACCATCGAGATCAGCCCGATCGAGATGCCGCTGACGTTGTTCACCTGGGGGAGCAAGCGGGTCATGCCCGTGCGGCTGACCGAGCTCTCCATCAACGAGTCCGCCTTCGACGTGAACCTCAATCCCATCCGCGCCTCGCTCAGCATCGGCATGAAGATCCTCACGGTCAGCGACCTGCCCGCCGGGCACCGCGGCGCCGACCTGTACATGGCGCACCTCGCGCAGAAGGAACAGCTCGCCGCCGCCGCGCGCGGCGGCAGTGCCGGGGCCCTCGGGCTGGGCGGCAGCGGCGTACTGAGTGGAAGGGGCTGAACCCAGCATGACCGGCATCGAACCTTACGAGAACGCCTTCGACTCCGTACCGGGCGCCCACCCCTACCCCCGTACCAGCCGCTACCACGACGCGGAGATCGGCATCCACCGGCAGGCCGACGGGACCGAGGTCCGGTACACCAAGCGGCGGTTGCTGCCCCCGCTCCCTGCGCTCGACGACGACCAGGAGACGCAGCAGCACACCGTCGCCGCCGGCGACCGGCCCGACCTCCTCGCCCAGCGGTACTTCGGCGACCCCGGCCAGTGGTGGCAGATCGCCGACGCCAACCCGGTACTCGATCCACGCGAGTTGACGGACGAGGCCGGACGGGTCGTCGACATACCGAGCGCCGGCGGCTTCCCGCGGGGGGACCGGCGTGTTTGACATGCCCGTGGGGCAGGGCCCCGTCCACATCACGCTCCAGATGGGGCCGCAGCTCGTCCGGCCCGTCCCGGCCGAGGTCACCGAGGCCCTGCTGTCCGCCCAGATCACCGCCACGGCGGGGGAGCGCAGCGGTTTCCAGCTGGCCTTCGACATGACCAAGAACGGCATCATCAGTCGGCGGCTGCTCCCCGAGGGCTTCTTCGACCCCAAGACCCGCCTCGTCGTCACCGTCACCGTCAAGGGCACCACCGAGGTGCTCTTCGACGGACTGGTCGTACGACAGGAGGTCGGCGCCAGCAACCAGCCCGGCCACTCCACCCTCACCGTCACCGGCGAGGACCTCACGCTCCTGATGGACCTGGAGGAGCGCACCGCCCGCTACCCCAACCTGCCGCCCTCCGAGCGGGTCCTGGCCATTCTGCGCCGCTACTCCGACTACGGCATCCGGCCCGACGTGTACACGGAGAAGGTGGCCCAGCCGCCGCACCAGGACCTCCGCGTGCACTACCAGACCGGCACCGACCTGCAGTACGTCACCGAGCTGGCGCACGCCAACGGGTACACCTTCTACCTCGAACCCGGCCCCACCCCCGGCCAGTCGTCCGCCCGCTGGGGCCCCGAGGTCCGGCTCGGCATCCGCCAGCACGCCCTCAACGTCAACCTGGACGCCAACTCCACCGTCGACCAGCTGACGTTCGCCTACGACGGCACCGCCCGCGAGGAACCGCAGGCCCGCTGGCAGGACCCGGACACGAGGCTGTCCACCCTGCTGCCGCAGCCGCCGATCAGCCCACTGCGCCCGCCCCTCGGCAAACGCCCCACCCCGGCCCTCAAGCGCCGCACCCTGTCCGGCACCGCCAAGCAGCAACGCGGGCAGGCCGAGGCCGAGCTGCTCGCCCGGGCCGCGATCTCCGCCGACGTCGTCTCCGGCTCCGGCTCGCTCGACGTCAACCGGCACGGCTACATCCTGCAGCCCCGCCAGCTCGTCGGCGTGCGCGGCGCGGGACGGGCGTACGACGGCGACTACTACGTCAAGTCCGTGACGCACAACCTGCGGCCGGGCTCGTTCCAGCAGAACTTCACGCTCTCCCGAGAAGGCCTCGAGGCGCGAAGCGACTACGTCAGGCCCTAACACCACCAGGAGCACCCCAGCATGGCGGCACCCAGCAATCGCTACCTCGGCAAGTACCGCGGCCGGGTCGTGGACAACAACGACCCGCTGCGCATCGGCCGTATCACCGTCGAGGTCCCGGACGTCCTCGGCGACGAGCCGTCGACGTGGGCGCTGCCCTGCCTGCCGTTCACCGGGCCCGAGTCGGGACAGTTCGTCGTACCGCCGCCCGGGACGGGTGTGTGGGTGGAGTTCGAGCAGGGCGATCCGAGCTTCCCGGTGTGGACCGGGTGCTGGTGGGGCGCCGCCGAGGAGTTGCCGCCCGACGCCCGCAGGGAGTTGCGGGCGAACGTGCCGAACAAGCCGGTCGTCGTCCAGACGCCGCTCGCGCACAAGCTCGTCATGAGCGACACGCCCGGCGCCGAGGAGGGGATCCTGCTCCAGGCCAAGGGCGGCGCGTACATCCGTATCACCGAGGAAGCAGTGGTCATCGCGACCGGCGCGGGCGCCCAGGTGGTGCTGCGCGGACGTGAAGTGACCATCAACGAGGGCCAGTTGACCGTGCTCTCGAAGCGCTAGCAGAAGACGGGGGACGATTCGAAGTGTCCGGGACAACCGGGGGGCTGCTCGGCGCCGCCGCCGTGATCAGCTGCCCGCACGGCGGCCGAGCCACCGCCGCAACCACACCTGACGGAACCGTGTTCATCGACGGAAGTCCGGTGGCCACGGCCGCGCACAGCTACGTCGTCACCGGCTGCCCGCACACCGTCGACCGGGTGCCCATGCCGTGCGTCGCGGTGCGCTGGACCGGCTCCGACACCGGCGTCACCGTCGACGGCGCGCCCGTACTGCTCGACACCTCCACGGCCCAGTGCTTCACGGCGGCCCTCGTCCCCCAGGGACCACCCGTCGTCCAGGCCGTGCAGCGAAAGGTCACCGTCCGATGAGCCACCCCACGAGCCACCCCACGAGCCCCGCCCGAGCCACCCTGCGAGCCGCCCGATGAGCCCCCGTACCCGCCCCCGCACCGACATAGCCTTCCCCTTCCGCCCCGACCGCCGCGGCCGCACCGCCCACGCCACCCCCGCCGAACACATCCACGACCTGATCGAGCAGCTCCTCTTCACCAGCCCCGGCGAACGCGTCATGCGCCCCGACTTCGGCTGCGGCCTGCTCGACCTGGTCTTCGCCCCCAACAGCCCGGAGCTGATCCACACCCTGGAGCTCTCCGTCCAGGCCTCGCTCCAGCGCTGGCTCGGCGACCTCATCGACGTGGAGGCCCTCGACGTGACCAGCGAGGACCACGTGGTCCGCGTCCACCTCGCCTACGCCGTCCGCGCCACCGGCGCCCGACGCGAGGACGTCTTCGAAGGGAGGGCCGCCGCATGACGAGCACGACCACGTCCCGCCGCTCCAAGGTGCGCGCCGCCCAGCTGGGCGGCATCGACTCCGTCGAGGTCAGCGACGACGGGCTGCTGCTCACGGTCACCTTCCTCGGCAAGGCCCCGCACGGCCTCACACCCGAGAACGTCCGCGTCGACGGCGGCCGCCGCATCACCGACATCACGGCCGTCGACGTCAGCGTCGAACGCGAGGACGACCCGGAGCTCGACGACCGCCTCTACGTCACCCTCGACCGGGCGGGCGACACCTCCCGCTACCGCCTCTCCCTCGTCGAGACCGACCCGTACGGCCGCCCCGGCACCGAACCCTTCCGCGGCTTCGATCAGCGCTACCACAGCGCGACCTTCCTGTTCCGGCCAGACTGCCCGACTCCCTTCGACTGCGAGGACGGGCACGACGAGCGGCCGGAGTTCCCGGACGCCCCGGTCGTCGACTACACCGCGCGCGACTACGACACCATCCGCAAGCTGCTGCTGGACCGGCTCGCCCTCACCACCCCCGACTGGCGCGAACGCAACCCCGCCGACCTCGGCACCACCCTCGTCGAGCTACTCGCGTACACCGGCGACCAGATCAGCTACCAGCAGGACGCGGTGGCGACGGAGGCGTACTTGGACACGGCCCGCCGCCGGGTCTCCGTACGCCGTCACGTCCGGCTCATCGACTACGCGATGCACGACGGCTGCACCGCCCGGGCCTACGTCACCGTCGAGACCGCCGGTGACCACACGCTCGCCCCCGGCACGTACCGGTTCGCCTCCGTCGACGTGCGCACCCTCGACCCGCACGACCGCCCCGAGCCGGGCACCGTCATCGAGGACGGCGACCTCGCCGACCTCGACGAGCGGGGCTCGGTCGAGGTGTTCGAACCGGTCGTCGCCGCCGACCCCCTGGACCTGCGGGTCGCGCACAACGCGATCCGGCTGTGGACGTGGGGCGGCGAAGTGTGCGACCTGCCCAAGGGCGCCACGTCGGCGACCCTGCGCGACGCGTGGGTGGACCCGGAGACCTGCCGGGACCGCCGCCTCGACCTGCGGCCGGGCGACCTGCTCGTCCTGGAGGAGGTCAAGGGCCCGCGCACCGGCACCCCCGGCGACGCCGACCCCGGCCACCGTCAGGCGGTCCGCCTCACCTCCGTCACCCCGGCCGTCGACCGCATCGAGGACCAGCCGGTCCTGGAGGTCACCTGGGCCGCGGAGGACGCCCTGCGCCGCCCGTTCTGCCTCGCCACCCGGGGCGGCCGGGACTGTCTGCCGGTCGAGGACGTCACCCTCGCCCGCGGCAACGTCGTCCTCGTCGACCACGGCCGCACCCTGCCCGCCCCGGAGACGGTCACCGTGCCGCCGGAGCCCGCCGTCGTCGCCCCCTGCGACCCGCCCGCCTTCGGCTGCGTCGACCGCACCGAGGGCAACGCGCCCGCGCGGCTCATCAACGCCCTGACCGACAAGGCGGAGTCGGGCGAGGCCCTCGGCGCCGACGACGTCCGCGAACTCTTCGAGATCGTCGGCCTCGCCGCCACCACCCGCGCCGGTCTCGGCCTGGAAAGCGCGGGCCAGCGGCACGAGAAGGTCGTGCCCGGGACGGCGTACGCCCAGGCCGCCGCCCTGCGGACGCTGCTCGCGCAGTCCGTCTACCCCGGCATCCGGCCCCGCTTCCGGCCCGTCCTCGGCCGTGCGCCCGTCGCCCAGGCGGTGCCGTTCCCCGACCCCGGGGCCGTGGCCGCCGGGCAGGCCGAGCGGATCGCGGCGATCCCGGGCCGGATCCGGCAGCGGCTCGTCGAGCTGTGGCGCAGCGCCCGCGACCGCGACGGCCTCGGCGACCAGGAGATCTCCGAACTCGCCGTCGTCTTCGGCCTGAAGACCCTGGAGCGCCTCGAACTCCGCCTGCACCCCGTCCGCGCCCTGCGCGAACTGCTGCACCGCAGCGACCAGTTGCTCGACGCCAAGCTCCGCCGCGTCGAGGTCCTCGCCGCCCGCGCTCGCGCGGGCACGGTCCTCGACGGGCACATCGCGTGGGAGATCGCGCACAGCTGGGGCCCGGCGTACGCGGCCGGACTGCACCCCGACGAGCCCGTGCTGCGCGGCCCGGCGACCGCGGCCCTCACCCAGGACCCGCGAAGCGCCCTGCCCGCCGTACGCGTCGAAGCGCACGACGACACCTGGGAGCCGCGCCGCGACCTGCTCGCGAGCAGCCCCCGCGACCGCCACTTCGTGGGCGAACTGGAGGACGACGGCCGCCTGTCCCTGCGCTTCGGCGACGGCCGGCACGGCGCCCGCCCCACCCCCGGCGACCGGCTGCGCATCCACTACCGCCTCGGCGGCGGCAGCGCGGGCAACGTCGGCGCGGAGGCCATCAACCACCTCGTCGTCACCGCCGACTGCGAGGCCCCGCCCGCCGCCGTGGTCCGCAACCCGCTGCCCGCCACCGGCGGCACCGAACCCGAACCCGTCGAGCAGGTACGCCAGCTGGCCCCGCTCGACCTGCGCCGCACCCGCCTGCGCGCGGTCACCGCCGACGACTATGCCGCCCTCGCCGCCGCCCTGCCCTCAGTGCAGCGCGCCGCCGCCGAGCTGCGCTGGACCGGCAGCGTCCAGGAGGCGCACATCGCGATCGACGCGTACGGCGACGGCACCCCGTCGCCCGAGCTGCTCGCGTCGGTGACGCAGGCCCTGGAGCCGTACCGGCGCATCGGCCACGACCTCGTCGTCGGCCCCGCCCGTCCGGTGCCGCTCGACATCGAACTGACCGTGTGCGCCGCGCCCGGCCACCAGCACGGTCAGATCCTCGCCGAGCTGTACCGGGTGCTCGGCGCCGGCCGGGGCGGCTTCTTCCACCCCGACGCGCTGACCTTCGGCGAACCGGTCCGGCTGAGCCGGCTGGTCGCCGTCGCCGCGGCCGTCCCGGGCGTGGAGAGCGTGCAGGTCACGCGGCTGCGGCGGCTGTTCGAGCAGGACCGAGGAGAGAGGGAGGACGGCGTGCTGCGGCTCGGCCCGCTTCAGATCGCCATCTGCGACAACGACCCCGACCGGCCGGAGAACGGCCGGCTGGCGATCACGTTGGGAGGTGCCCTGTGAGCGAGCTCTGCTCCTGCGGCGGCGCGTGCGGCGGCCACGACGAGCGCCTGGCCCCGGCCCCGCCGCACAATCCGCCGGGCCGCACCGCGCTCGACTACCGCGTCGGCGAGTACGGCTCCTTCCTGGCCGCCCTCCTCGACCGGCTCGCCTCGCCCGCCTACCCGGCGTTGAACGGGCTGACCGTCCGCACCCCGGACGACCCGGCGATCGGCCTGCTGGACGCCACCGCCGTCCTCGGCGACCTGCTCACCTTCCACTCCGAACGGATCGCCGACGAGGCCTACATCCGCACCGCCAACGAGCACCGCTCGCTGGCCCTGCTCGGCCGCCTGGTCGGCCACCGGCCGCGCCCCGGTGTCGCCGCCTCCACCCACCTGGCGTACACCCTCGAACGCGACCCGCGCGCCGAGACGCTGCCGGTCGTCATCCCGCGCGGCGCCCGCAGCCACAGCGTGCCGGCCTCCGCCACCGAGGAGTCCCTCACCTTCGAGACCAGCCGCGACCTGACGGCCCGCTGGGACTTCAACGAGCTGAAGGTACGGCGCCGGCGCCCCGTCCTTGTCACGCCCGGGGACCTTGAGCGCCGCTCGGAGCTGTTCGTCCAGGGCACCGCCAACTCCCTCCAGACCGGCGACCAGTTGCTGTTCGTCTTCGGCGAGCCGGCGGGCGGCGAACGGAAGCTGCTGCCGGTGGCGAAGGCGCGCGTCGACCGCGAGGACGACGTCACGGCGATCTCCCTGCCGAAGTCGGCCCCGCCGACGCTGAAGGAACTCGTCGACGAGGTACGCCGCTGGACCGCCGCGCCCGCCGCCCCGGGCGAGCCCGGTGACGAGCCGCCCACGCCCGAGGTGCCCAACCCACGCCCGGTCAGCCGTCTGATCGAGGACGTCGAGGACCAGGTCCTGGCCCCCCTTCGGGCAGACCTGGACACCGTCAAGACCCCCGAACGGCTCGCGGCCCGCCTGGCCGAGCCGATCGAGCGGCTGGGCGAGGCACAGGTGCTGGCGACGCCGTACGAGGACGTGGCCGCGTGGTTCGAGCAGCTTCAGGCGGTGCTCGCGGAACTCGCCGAGCGGGCACTGGAGTTGGCCCCCGCCCAGTCGGTCGAGCCCGACCAGGCGCGCACGAAAGCGACAGACTCACGGACCGGCGCGCAGACCGACGCGCGGACGGATCCGCAGACCGCCGCGCAGACCGATCCAGAGGCCGGCGCGCGGTCGGGCCCGCAGACCGCCCCGCAGACCGACCCCCGGCACGCCGCCCTCCGGACCCTCGCCTCCGTCCTCCCCACCCTGCGCACGCGCACCACCACACGGCGGACCACGGCCCACACCCCCCGCCCCGCCACCGACCCCGCCCGCCTCCTCACCGCCCTCAACCCCGGCCTCGGCACCCTCTACCCGGCCTGGCGCACCGCCGCCGCCCCGGGCACCCCGCAGCTCCTGCGCGAGCTGCTGGCGATGCGCGTCACCGCGGCCCCCTTCGGCGCCACGGCCCCGCTGAAGCCGGTCCAGGACGACCGCGGCCGGGTCATCCGCACCGCCGACTGGCCGCTCACCGGCGCCGTCCTGACCACCCTGCGGGTCGTCTACGAGCCGGCGGGCAAGGTGCCGGTCCGGGCGGAGTTCCAGTACGTCGAGGGCAGCAGCTCCGACCAGCGCGCCGAGAACCTGCCCGTGCCGCAGCCGGTCGACTTCCCGCTGGGCGCGGGCCAGGTCGAGCTGTCCACCCGCAGCGGCCAGGACCGCGACCTCAACTGGCTCAACCGCCGCCCCACCGACTCCCAGGAACCCGGCGTCACCGCCCGCCTCCACTCCGGCCTGCCCGAACGCACCCTGTTCGTGTCCCGGCCGGACAACGACGGCCTGGTCCACGTCGGCGTGCACAACGGCACCTCCGAGCAGATCGCCCTGCGACCCAACACGTCGGAGCAGTTCACGCACGGCGAGTACGAGGTCAGCGTCCGCTACACGGTGGGCACCACCGAGCCCAACGTCGAGGTGGTCGTCGCGAGCAAGCCAGAGCCGCTCAACCGCCGGGTGCTCCAGCTGGACACCGTGCACACCGGCATCACCGTCGGCAGCTGGGTGGCGATCCGGCGCCCCGCGAAGGGGACCTCGGTGCCGGGCGCCGCCAAGCTCGCCTTCGTCACCACCCAGGTCGTGGCGGCGCGTACGGCGGCGTACAGCAACTACGGCATCACCGGACGCGGCACCGAACTCACCCTCGCCGACCCCTGGCTGGACGAGTTCGACGTGCTGCTGTCGCACATCCGCGACACCACCGTGCACGCGGCCGGAGAGCCGCTCCGCCCGGCCGACGAACCGCTCGGCGAGGACGTGCACGGCAACGAGATCGAACTGGCCGAGCTGTACGACGGACTGCGCCCCGGCCGCACCCTCATGGTCACCGGCGAGCGCGGCGACCTCCCCGGCGTCCGGGCCACCGAAGTCGCCGTGATCGCCGCCGCCGACCCGGCCGTCGACCCCCAGCTCCCCGGCGACCACGTCCACACCCGGCTCACCCTGACCGCCGACCTCGCCCACCGCTACCGGCGCGACACCGTGCGGATCCTCGGCAACGTCGTCGAGGCCACCCACGGCGAGAGCCGCGAGGAGGCCATCGGCAGCGGCGACTCCGACCGCGTCAACCAGACGTTCGCACTGTGGCAGACCCCGCTCACCTGGCTCGCCGACACCAACCCGCTGGGCGCGAAGCCGGTCCTGGAGGTCCGGGTCGACGGCGTGCTCTGGCACGAGGTCGACAGCCTCGCCGGACGCGGCCCGCGCGAGCGCGTCTACATCACCGGCAGCACCGCCGACGGCCGGACGACGGTGACCTTCGGCGACGGTGTGAACGGCGCCCGGCTGCCCACCGGCCACGAGAACGTGCGCGCCCGCTACCGCTTCGGCACCGGCCGCGCCGCCAACGTGGCCGCCGACCGCATCACCCAGGCCCTCACCCGCCCGCTCGGCGTCTCCGCGGTCACCAACCCGCGCCCCGCGACCGGCGGTTCGGACGCCGACGGGCCCGGCCTGACCCGCCGTACCATTCCGCTCGCCGTCTCCGCCCTGGACCGCCTGGTCTCGGCCGGCGACTACGAGGACTTCGCCCGCTCCCGCGCCGGCATCGGCCGGGCGGCGGCGCGTGAACTCTTCGACGGCAGGCGGCGGGTGCTGCACGTCACGGTCGCGGGCACGGACGACGTGCCGATCGCCGACGACTCCGACACCCTGCGCGCCCTGCGCGGCGCCCTGACCGAGTACGGCGACCCGAACCTCCCCGTCCGCGTCGACGTCCGCGAACTGGTCCTGCTGCTCCTGTCCGCCAAGGTCAAGCTCGCCCCCGACCACGCCTGGGAGGTCGTCGAGCCGCGGCTGCGCCAGGCCCTGCTGCGCCGACTCGGCTTCGAGGGACGGGAGCTGGGTCGGCCCGCCCGCCTCTCCGAGGTGCTGGCCACCGCCCACAGCGTGCCCGGCGTCGACTACATCGACGTCGACGTCTTCACCGGCGTCCCCGCCTCGGCGGCCCCCGAACAGCTGACCGCCTGCCCCGGCACGCCGCAACCCCAGGTCCCGGCGCACCCGGCGGCGTACGACGAGAAGATCCACACCGTCCGCGCCGACGAAGGCGAGACGCTCACCTCGGTGTGCGCCCGCCACGGCATCCCGCTCGCCGAACTCCTGCGCCTCAACCCCGACATCACCGACACCCGGCGCCTGCCCAAGGGCCGTTCGGTGTACGTCTTCCGCGGCATCCGCCCGGCCCAGCTCGCCCTGCTGTCGCCGCGTGCCGCGGACACCCTGATTCTGACGGAGGTCAAGTGATGTCCCGGGACGACCGGTTCGACAGCTCCCGCGATCCGGACGCGCTCGCCGCGCTGCTGCCCCGCTGGCACCGGCTGCGCGACGCCGAGGAGGGCGAGCCGCTGCGCGCGCTGCTCGCCGTCGTCACCGAGCAGCTCGACCGCGTCCGCGACGGCGTGGCGCAGGGCTATGAGGACCTGTTCGTGGAGACGGCGGACCCCTGGGTGCTGCCGTACCTCGGCGACCTGGTCGGCTACCGCACCCTGCCCGGCTACGAGCGAAGCGAGATGGGGGTACCCCCGGCCGGAGGCTGGGGGAGCGTCCTGACCACCGGCCTGCACGACGGCGGCCGCTCCGCCCTCGCCGAGGCGGTCGCCCCGCGCGCCGACGTGGCCGCCACCGTCGCCAACCGCCGCCGCAAGGGCACGCTCCACCTGCTGGAGGAACTCTCCGAGCGGGTCGCCGACTGGCCGGCGCGCGCGGTCGAGCTGTCCCGGCTGGTGGCGCACACCCAGCCGGTCAAGCTGCACGGCACCACCGGCACCACCGGCACCACCGGCACCACCGGCGCCATCAGCACCACAGGCACCACCGGCGCCCACCGCGCCGAACGCGGCCGTCTCGCCGACCTCCGCGACGGCGCCGCACTCGACCTCGCGGGCGGCCCGTTCGGCGCCACGGCCCGCACGGTCGACGTCCGCCGGGCCGACTCCGGGCGGCGGCAGGGCGGTTGGACCCCGGCCGGGGTCGCGCTGTTCGTCTGGCGGCTGAAGTCGCACTCGCTGACGTCGTCCCCGGCGTACTGCATCGACCGGGCCCGCAACCTCTACACCTTCTCGATCCTCGGCAACGACACCCCGCTGGTCACCAAGCCGTTCCCGGAGCCGTCGCCCACCCACATCGCGACCATCGACAACGTCCCGGCGTTCATCCGCCGCCGTCAGCTCCACGACCGGCTGCTGGACTACTACGGCCCCGGCAAGAGCTTCGTCATCCGGCGCGACGGCGAGGACCAGCCCGTCCCGCCGTCCGACATCGTGGTCGCCGACCTGTCCGACTGGCGGTACCGCCCCAAGCGCGGCCAGGTGGCCGTCGACCCCGAGCTGGGCCGGATCGCCTTCGGCTCGCGCAGCGCGCCCCGGCAGGGCGTCTGGGTGGACTACCACTACGCGTCCGCCGCCGACATGGGCGGCGGCGAGTACGCCCGCGACGACCGCGGACCCCGCCCCGACGCGACGTTCTACCGGGTCGGACCGGGACAGCCGTACCGGCAGATCATGGACGCCTACCGGGCCTGGCAGCACGACCGGCGGGCGGACCGTACCGGCCCCGAGGGCATCATCGAGATCACCCACAGCGGCGCCTACCAGGAGCAGCTCGACTTCGACCTCGACCCCGGCGACCGCCTCGAACTGCGCGCCGCCGAGGGCACCCGCCCGGTCGTCCGCCTGCTCGACTGGTACAGCAACCGCCCCGACGCCCTCAACATCCGTGCCGTCTCCGAGGACTGCGCCCCGCACGAACGCCCGCGCGTCACCCTCGACGGCCTCCTCGTCGCCGGGCGCGGCATCAACGTCACCGGGCCGATGGGCGCGGTCGTCGTCCGGCACTCCACCCTCGTCCCCGGCTGGTCCCTGGAGCCCGAGTGCGACCCGCACTCGCCCGAGGAGCCCAGCATCGTCCTGGACCGCACCACCGCCTGCCTTCAGGTCGAGCACAGCATCCTCGGCACCATCGAGGTCATAGGCGACGAGGTCGGCGAGGAGCCCCTCGACATCCATCTGCGCGACAGCGTCCTGGACGCCACCGCCGACGACCGCGAGGCCCTGTCCGCCCCGGACTGCCGCCACGCCCACGCGGTGCTCCATCTGCACCGCACCACCGTCATCGGCGAGATCCACACGCACGCCGTCCGCATCGCCGAGAACTCCGTCTTCACCGGACGACTGCACGTGGCCCGCCGCGGCATCGGCTGTCTGCGCTTCTCGTACGTCCCTCCGGGATCGCGTACGCCGCGCAGGTACCGCTGCCAACCGGACCTGTCCGCCGGGGTGCGGCCGCTGTTCGTCTCCCAGCGCTACGGAACGCCCTGGTACGGCCTGCTCGCCGACCGCTGCCCGCCGGAGTTCCGGCGCGGCGCGGACGACGGCGCCGAGATGGGCTCCTTCCACGACCTGTACCGGCCGCAGCGCGAGGACGGCCTGCGCGCCCGCCTCGCCGAGTACACACCGGCCGGCACGGACGCCGGGATCTTCTTCGTGACGTGAGCGGCACTCCCGCACGACCTGCCCGAACCTTCCTGAACCAGGGGGACCCCCTTCATGCACGCTGACCTCTCCCGCCTCACGTTCCGCCCGGAACGGCACTACTCCGCGGTCGTCGCCCAGCAGGGCCGCGTCCAGCTCGACGCCGACACCAACGAGCAGACGGCGATCCAGCTCCACCAGGCCCGCACCCTCGCCGCCGACCTGATCGGCCCGCACGGCGGCCCGCGCGACGCGGCCGGCTTCCGCATCGATTACGTCGGCGGCAAGCACGACCTGGACACCCTGCACATCCACGGCGGCCGCTACTACGTCGACGGCATCCTCTGCGACGCGTCCCGCCCGGCACCCGGCGTCCCGGTCCTCGACGAGGACGACCAGGAGGCCCCGGAATCCCTCGGGCACTGGACGTACTGGGACCAGCCCGACGGTTTCCGCGACCCGGAGAAGCCCGGCGACCGGCTGCCCTCGCCCGCGCAGTCGCCGTTCGTGGCCTACCTGCACGTCTGGGAGCGTTCGGTCACCGCCGCCGAGGACCCGGCGCTGCGCGAGGTCGCCCTAGGCGCGGCGATGCCGGACACGGCCGCCCGCGTCAAGGTCGTCTGGCAGGTGCTGCCGCTGTCGCTGGCCGCGCTGGAGATCGAGGAGGCGGACCCGTCCAAGGAGGTCGTCCGCGCCGCGTTCGCCCGCTGGGCGCAGCGCCAGTCCGCTCCCTCGGCCCGCCTCGCCGCCCGCAGCGAACGCCCCGATCACGCCGACGAGGACCCCTGCCTGGTCAAGCCCGACGCCCGCTACCGGGGTCCGGAGAACCAGCTCTACCGCGTCGAGGTGCACGCCGGCGGCGAGGCGAAGGACGCCACCTTCAAGTGGTCCCGCGAGAACGGCTCGGTGGTCTTCCCGGTCGACGAACTCGACGGCACCTGGGTGCAGTTGGCGACCCTCGGGCACGACGACAAGCTCGACCTGGACGTCGGCGACCACGTCGAGTTCACCGACACCGCCCACGCCTCCCGCCTCGAACCCCTGCCGCTGCTGCGGGTCGAGGAACTCGACCTGCCCGGCCGCCGCGTCCGCCTCTCCGCCGAACCCGCGCCGGGCGTCGGCCGGCTCCCGCACCTCCACCCCTTCCTGCGCCGCTGGGACCACCAGGCGGGCCCCCGCCGCAAGGGCCGTACGACCGCCCTGCGCGGCGGCGCCGTCCCGGTCACCGAGGGGGAGTGGCTGCCCCTGGAGGACGGCGTCGAGGTCCACTTCGCCAAGGGCGGCACCTACCGCACCGGCGACCACTGGATCATCCCCGCCCGCACCGCCACCGGCAGCGTCGAGTGGCCGACCGATCCGGCGCGTCGGCCGTTGTTGCAGGCCCCGTCCGGCATCGCCCGCCACTACGCCCCGCTGGCCCTGATCAAGGGCGAGGGCAGCGCGGTCGATCTGCGCCTCGCCTTCGGCCCGCTGGCCGGCAGCATGCCCGCCGCCGACGAGGCGACGCTCGCGGCCGAGCACCAGGCACGCCGCGAGGAACAGGTGGCCGAGAGCCGGTCGCAGACGACCGCCGAGGCGGAGGCAGCCGTGGAAGGAGACAACTGATGGCCAAGCCACTGAGCGCGTCCAAGATGGTGGAGATCCTCCGTGCGGAGGGCCTGACGGTCCACGAGGTGCGCAACTGGCGCACCCACAACCGCAACAGCAAGGGCCCCTGGGGTCCCGTCAACGGTGTGATGATCCACCACACCGTCACCTCCGGCACCGCCGCCTCCGTCGACATCTGCTACGACGGCTACTCCAGCCTTCCCGGCCCGCTCTGCCACGGCGTCATCGACAAGCAGGGCCATGTCCACCTCGTCGGCAACGGCCGTGCCAACCACGCGGGCCTGGGTGACAGCGACGTCCTGCGCGCTGTCGTCAACGAGACGAAGCTGCCGCCCGACAACGAGGCCGACACCGACGGCAACCGGCACTTCTACGGCTTCGAGTGCGTCAACCTCGGCAACGGCAAGGACCCGTGGCCGGAGGCGCAGAAGGAGGCCATCGAGAAGGTGTCGGCCGCGATCTGCCGCCACCACGGCTGGTCGGAACGCTCGGTCATCGGCCACAAGGAGTGGCAGCCGGGCAAGGTGGACCCGCGCGGCTTCACGATGGACAGCATGCGGGGGCGCATACGCGACCGGCTCGGCGGCAGGCCCCAGCCGCCCGACCCCAAGCCGCAGCCCCAGCCCAAGCCGAAGTACGAGCCCTTCCCCGGCAGCGGCTTCTTCCACGTCGGCCGGAAGTCCCCGATCATCACCGCGATGGGCCGCCGCCTGGTCGCCGAGGGCTGCAGCCGCTACGAGGAGGGCCCCAGCCCCGAGTGGACCGAGGCCGACCGCCGCTCCTACCAGGCCTGGCAGCAGAAGCTGGGCTTCAAGGGCAAGGACGCGGACGGCATCCCGGGCAAGTTCAGCTGGGACAAGCTCAAGGTCCCCAACTCCTGACGAGCGACGTGGTCGGCCCCTCGGGACAGCGGCACCGCGGTGCCGTGCTCCTCCGTGGCATGATAGGCAAAGCGGAACCTGGTTCCGGCGGTGATGTGGGGCAGCGTTCCGCTTTGCGGGGTCGATGACGAAAGGGAGCTGCGCGGTGAACGGCGGCGACGAGAGCGCGGGGCACGCGGCCACGCCCAAGCGGAAGGACGCCCGACGCAACAAGGAGGCACTGCTCGACGCGGCCGCCGCGGTCTTCGTCACGTCGGGCGTGGACGCGCCCGTCCGCGACATCGCGGCCAAGGCGGGCGTCGGGCTGGGCACGATCTACCGCCACTTCCCGACCCGCGCGGATCTGATCATCGCCGTCTACCGGCATCAGGTCGACGCCTGCGCCGAGGCCGGACCCACCCTGCTGGCGAGCAGCGCGACTCCGCACGCCGCGCTGACGCAGTGGATCGACCTCTTCGTCGACTTCCTGGTCACCAAACACGGCCTCGCCGCGGTGCTCCAGTCCGACAACGCGGGCTTCGACGCCCTGCACGCCTACTTCCTGGACCGCCTCGTGCCCGTGTGCACCCAACTGCTCGAAGCGGCGGCCGAATCCGGCGAGATCCAATCCGACCTCACGGCCTACGAGCTGATGCGCGGCGTCGGCAACCTCTGCATCGGCGCGGACAGCGACCCCCGCTACGACGCCCGCCCGCTGGTCCAGCTCCTCATCGCAGGACTACGCCGACCGCACTGACCGAAGCGCCTTCAGGCGCCGCTCGGCGGAAACGAGGGCCGCACGGGAATCCGCACCTCCTGCTCGGGCAACGGCGGCAGCGCCGGCTCCTCCAGCCACGCCCGGAACAACTCGTCCAGCGGCTCGGTCGCGTATCGGGCCGCATGCGCCGTGAAGGCCGCCGTGGTCACCGCACCACCCCGATGCAGCGCCGCCCACCCCCGCAGCATCCGGAAGAAGGCCTCGTCGCCCAACGCACACCGCACGGCGTGCACCACGAGCCCACCCCGCTGGTACAGCCGGTCGTCGAACATCGACTTGCGCCCCGGGTCGGCCAGTCTCAGATCCTGCGGCTGCCCCGACAGCAGCCGATGCGCCGCTGCCGCGTGCTGCTGCGCGGTCGGCCCGCCCGACCGCTCCGACCACAACCACTCGGCGTACTTCGCGAACCCCTCGTTCAGCCAGATGTGCCGCCAGTCCGCGATGGACACGCTGTTCCCGAACCACTGGTGCGCCAGCTCGTGCGCGATCAGCCGCTCCCAGCCCCGGGCCCCGTCCACATGATTGGCGCCGAACAGCGACAACCCCTGCGCCTCGACGGGCACGTCGAGCTCCTCCTCCGTCACCACGACGGCGTACTCCTCGAACGGGTACGGCCCGAACAGCTCCTGGAAGAGGTCCATCATCTGCGGCTGGCGCGCGAAGTCCCGCGAGAACTCCGGCAGCAGATGCGCCGGAATGTGCCCGTGCTGCGGCACCCCGCCGGGACCCGGATCGCCCAGCAGCACGGTCTGGTACTTCCCGATGGCGAGCCCCACCAGATAACTCGGCGTCGGCGCCGGCTGCTCGTACACCCAGGTGGTCGTCGAGGCCTTCGTCGTACGCGTCAGCAGCCGCCCACCGGCGACCACCGCGTACGCGGACGGCGTGGTGATCGAGATCTGGTACGACGCCTTGTCGGCCGGCCGGTCGTTGCACGGGTACCACGACGGCGCCCCGACCGGCTGACTCGCCACCAGCGCCCCGTCGACCAGCTCCTCCCAGCCGAGCCCGCCCCAGGGGCTGTTCACCGGCTTGGGATTGCCCGACCAGTGCACCTCGACCGTGAACGCCGCCCCGGCCCGCACCGTCTTGCCGGGCCGCACCCGCAGCCGCCCGCCCCGATGCGTGTAGTGCGCCTGCCGGCCGTCCACCCGCACCCGCCCGACCTTGAAGTCGGCGAGATTGAGCTGGAACTCGGCCAGCGCCGCCCGCCCCGCTATCGCGTTGATCCGCGCGGTCCCCGCCAGCCGGTTCGGCCCCGGCCGGTAGTCCAGCGCGAGTTCGTAGCGGTGCACCCGGTACCGGTGATCACCGTTGGCCGGAAAATACGGGTCCGGACCCGCCGCCTGCTGAACCGCCACTGCTGCGTCTGCTCCCTGCGCCATGCTCGTACAACCGCTCGTCCACCGGGGAGCCGCGCCTACCGGCGCCATGCCTCGATCGGATTGCCCAGCCACCGGGTGTCGTCGGGGACGGACTCCGCCGCCATCACGAGCGACGCGGGACCCAGCGTGGTACGGGCCCCCACCGTGCTGCCGGGCAGGACGATTCCGCCAGGACCGAGCGTCGCGCCCTCACGGAGAACCACAGTATCCGTCCGCAAGATCCGGTCGTGGAAGAGGTGTGTCTGCAGTACGCAGCCCCGGTTCACCGTGGCCGCGTCCTGAAGCGTCACCAGATCGGCCTCCGGCAGCCAGTAGCTCTCCACCCACGTGCCCCGGCCGATCCGCGCCCCGAGCCCGCGCAGCCACGCGGTCATCACCGGCGTACCCGGCACGGCGCCCGCCAGCCACGGCACGGCCAGCACCTCGACGAAGGTGTCCGCCAGCTCGTTGCGCCACACGAAGCCGCTCCACAGCGGATGCTCCCCGCTGCGGTGCCGCCCCACCAGCACCCACTTGGCCACGACGGACCCGAGGCCCGCGAGCACCCCCACCGCGAGCAGCACGAACCCGCCCAGCAGCCAGGCCCAGCCGCCCAGCGCGGACAGCGCGGCCACCGTCACCAGGGCCAGCCCCGCCGAGCAGAACACCGGCACGATCCGGCACAGCTCCACCAGCCCCCGCGCCCACAGCAACCGGGCCGGCGGCTCGTACGTCCGGCTCTGATCCCCGTCGGCCGCGCTGCGCGGCAGCTTCACCGGCGGCAGCCCCAGATACGAGCTGCCCTTCTTCGCCTTCTTCGGCGTGGCCGACAGCACCCCGACCAGCCCACCGTCGGGCACGCTCCGCCCCGGCGCGGTCATCCCGGAGTTCCCGAGGAACGCCCGCCGCCCGATCTCGGCACGCCCGACCCGCATCCACCCGCCACCGAGCTCGTACGGCGCGGTCAACGTGTCGTCGGCGAGGAACGCCCCCTCACCCACCGTCGTCAGACCGGGCAGCGCGAGCACGGTCGACACCTCGGCCCCGCGCCCGATCCGCATCCCCAGCAGCCGCAGCCACACCGGCGTGACCAGCCCGGCGTACAGCGGGAACAGCGTCTCCCGGGCCCGGTCCATCAGCTGCGTGACCGTCCACGCCTGCCACCCGACCCTGCTGTGCGTGGGATACGTCCCCTCCCGCAGCCCCAGACTCAGCAGCCGCACCCCGACCAGGATCAGCAGCGCGTACACCGCCCCGAAGGCGAGCGTCGCCGGCACCAGCGCGAACACGGCCCCGCGAAGAGCCTCCGCGAGCCCGTCGCCCGGGGCGACGAACCGGCCCGCCACCAGCAACGCGGCCCCGGCGGCCAGCACCGGCAGGGCCGACAGCGCGAGCCCGCAGGCCCCGTACATCACCCGCCAGAACACACCCCGGCCCGGCCGCTCCTTGGGCCAGTTCCGCTTGGCCTTGCCCAGCTTGACCGCGGGCGCGCCCGCCCACCGCTGCCCGGTGGGAATCTGCCCGGCGACGGCCGACCCCGGCGCGACCTCGGCCCGCTTGCCGACCCGCGCCCCCGGGAAGAGCATGCCGCGCGTCCCGACCACGGCATGCGCACCGACCTTCACCGGCCCGATCACCAGCCGGTCCCCGTCCAGCCAGTACCCGGACAGATCGACCTCGGACTCCACGGCCGCGCCCCGCCCCAGCTTGAGCATGCCGGTGACCGGCGGCAGCGAGTGCAGGTCGACGTCCTGCCCGACCCTGGCGCCCAGCGCCCGCGCGTACCGCTGCAGCCACGCCCCGGTCAGCGAGGTCGCCCCGCTCACCTCGGCCAGCCGCTCCGCCGCCCACAACCGCAGATGCACGCTCCCGCCGCGCGGATACCGCCCGGCCCGCACGCCCCGCAGCAACACCCGCGCCCCACCGGCGGCGACGGCGAGCCGCCCCGGCGGACTGAACAACAACACGGCCCCGGCGCCGACGGCCCACCAGGGCGCGGTCGGCAGCCAGGCGTACCCGCTCAGCACATTCCCGAGGGCGGCCAGGACCACCATCCATCGCAGCCCGACCAGCGCGAACAGCGGCACCAGGGTCAGGAGTTGAATCACCTGGGCATGCCTGGGCACCGGAGCGATCGTCCGCCGCGAGCCGTCGTCCTGCGCCGACTCCTCCAGCCGCCGCGCCAGCTTCCGCAGCGTGGGCTGCTGGTAGATGTCCAGCACGGCCGCACTCGGATAGCGGGTCCGCAGCCGCGTGGTCAGCTGAGCGGCGGCCAGACTGCTCCCACCGATCGCGAAGAAGTCGTCGGAGGCCGCCGTGACCGGAATCCCGAGCACCTCGGTCCACTGCTCGGCGAGCCAGGCCTCGGTGCCGTACAGCTGCTCGGCCCTGCCGCCGGTTTCCAGCCCCTCCAGCGGCCAGGGCAGCGCGTTGCGGTCGACCTTCCCGGACGTGCGGGTCGGCAGCTCGTCGACCGGCGCGAGCAGCGGCACCAGCGCCGCGGGCAGTTCGGCCCGCAGCCGCTCCACCGCCGCCCCCGCGTCCCACCCGTCCTGGGTGACGACATACCCGACGAGCAGCTGATTGCCGCTCCGCGCGGTCCGTACGGCGGCTGCCGCACCCGCGACACCGGGGAGCGCCTGCAAAGCGGCGTCCACCTCGCCCAGCTCGATCCGCCGCCCACCGAGCTTGATCTGCTCGTCGGCCCGCCCGAGGAAGACCAGCCCCTCGGGCTCGGCCCGCACCAGATCACCGCTGCGGTACGCCCGCTCCCACCCGAGCGACTCCAAAGGCGCGTACTTCTCCGCGTCCTTCTCGGCGTCGAGATACCGGGCGAGCCCGACCCCGCCGATCACCAACTGCCCACTGCCGCCCATGGGCACGGGCTCCCCGGCCTCGTCGACGACGGCCAGTTCCCAGCCGCGCAGCGGCAGACCGATCCTGACGGGCTCCTCGCCGGTCATCAGCGCGGCACAGGCCACGACGGTCGCCTCGGTCGGCCCGTACGTGTTCCAGACCTCCCGCCCCTCGGTCACCAGCCGCTGCGCCAGCTCGGGCGGGCAGGCCTCACCGCCGAAGATCAGCAGCCGTACGTCGTTGAGTGTCTCCGGCTCCCACAGCGCGGCCAGCGTGGGCACGGTCGACACGACCGTGATCTCCTGCTCGACCAGCCAGGGCCCCAGATCGGCCCCGCTGCGCACCTGCGCCCGCGGCACCGGCACCAGGCAGGCCCCGTACCGCCAGGCCAGCCACATCTCCTCGCAGGACGCGTCGAACGCGACCGACAGCCCGGCCATGACCCGGTCCCCGGGCCCGATCGGCTCCTCGGTCAGGAACAGCGCGGCCTCGGCGTCCACGAAGGCGGCGGCGCTGCGGTGACTGACGGCGACGCCCTTGGGCTTCCCGGTGGACCCGGAGGTGAAGATGATCCAGGCGTCATGCTCGACACCGGGCCGCCCGGCCGGAGCCTCGGACCGCCCGTTGACGGTCAGCTCGCGCCCGGCCCCGACGACGGCCCGTACCCCCGCCTCCCCGAACACCAGCTCGGCCCGCTCGTCCGGGTCCTCGGCATCCACCGGCACATAGGCGGCCCCGGCCGCGAGTACGGCGAGAATCGCGACGTACAGATCATTGGTCCCCGACGGAACCCGGACCCCCACCCGGTCGCCGAGGCCGACCCCGGCCGCGGCGAGCCGCGCCCGCAGCCGCTCCACCTCCACGGCGAGCGCCCGGTACGTGAGCCGGACCGCCCCGTCGTCCAGGGCGAGTTCGTCCGGATACGCCCGCACGGACGCCTCGAAGACGTCGACCAGCGTGCGCGGGGAGGCGGCCGGCCCCCCGGAGAGACGTGCCCTGTCACCGAACCGCTCACGGATCTCTTCGTCGAGCAGGCCGAGAGCACTGCTCTCGTGTATGGCTGCCATCGGGTCCTCGCGTCTCGATCCCGGAACCTCCGGCGCCGGGACCTGGCGCCACACTCCCGTCTGCCATGCGACGCCATGCACGCACTCTCGCCGCACCGGGCCCAGGCCCACGTACATCCAGTACGTGGGCCTGGGCCCGGCACGCCGAGAGCACGCACCTGACGCCGCATGGCCCGCCCTTCGGGCGGACGACGGGAGTGTGGCGCCAGGTCCCAGCGGGCCCGCAGGTCTGCCTGGGGTTGTCCGGCTCCAGCTCCGTAACAAGCCGGAAATTTTAGTACGACGTTAAGTTCGTCGTTGCTCAGCAGCCACCTGGAGGAGGCCGTTCGGGCCCTGCCGCAGGGGGTGTTGGGGGCCGTGACCTCGGGATCTTCCCGGCGGGGGAGAGATCGCCCACACAGGGCCGGAAAGGGCCGAAAAGCCCGTCGGGCACAGCAAAAGGACCCCTGGTGAACAGGGGTCCTAGCTGGTGTCCGAGGGGGGACTTGAACCCCCACGCCCGATAAAGGGCACTAGCACCTCAAGCTAGCGCGTCTGCCATTCCGCCACCCGGACAAGGTGTCTGTCGCGCTGGGTTTCCCCCGCGGCGACGACGTAAACATTACCAGGCTTCCGGGGGTGGCTGATCACACCCCCGCCCCGCCCGCCGCCCGGTCCGGTGTAGACAGCGCGTGACGGGCCGGGAGCGGTCTTGGGGTCGGGCCGGGGTAGGGGGAGGATGAGGGGGACCACCAGCGGCGACTGCGGAAGGAAGCGGCGTGAGCGACACGGGCACGGCCGAAGGCGTCACCGGCGAGGACGAGGTCGTGGACCTCTGCCGCGAGCTGATCCAGATCGACACCAGCAACTACGGCGACCACTCGGGGCCGGGGGAGCGCAAGGCGGCCGAGTACGTCGCCGCGAAGCTCGCCGAGGTAGGCCTCGACCCGCGGATCATCGAGTCCCACAAGGGCCGCGCCTCCACGGTGGCCCGCATCGAGGGCGAGGACCCGTCCCGGCCCGCGCTGCTCATCCACGGCCACCTCGACGTCGTCCCGGCCAACGCGGCCGACTGGACCCACCACCCCTTCTCCGGCGAGATCGCGGACGGCTGCGTGTGGGGTCGCGGGGCCGTCGACATGAAGGACATGGACGCGATGACCCTCGCGGTCGTCCGCGACCGGCTGCGCAGCGGACGCAAGCCCCCGCGCGACATCGTGCTCGCCTTCCTCGCCGACGAGGAGGCCGGCGGCACGTGGGGCGCGCGGTACCTGGTCGACAAGCACCCCGAGCTGTTCGAGGGCGTGACCGAGGGGATCGGCGAGGTCGGCGGGTTCTCCTTCACCGTCAACGAGCAACTGCGGCTCTACCTGGTCGAGACCGCCCAGAAGGGCATGCACTGGATGCGGCTCACCGTGGACGGCACGGCCGGTCACGGCTCGATGACCAACCACGACAACGCGATCACCGAGCTGTGCGAGGCCGTGGGGCGGGTCGGCCGGCACACGTGGCCGGTGCGGGTCACCAAGACCGTACGGTCCTTCCTCGACGAGCTCTCCGACGCGCTCGGCGTCGAACTCGACCCCGAGAACATGGACGAGACCCTCGCCAAGCTCGGCGGCATCGCCAAGATGATCGGCGCGACCCTGCGCAACTCGGCCGCGCCCACCATGCTCGGCGCCGGCTACAAGGTCAACGTCATCCCCGGCCAGGCCACCGCGCACGTCGACGGGCGGTTCCTGCCCGGATACGAGGAGGAGTTCCTCGCCGACCTCGACCGGCTGCTCGGCCCCCGCGTGCGGCGCGAGGACGTGCACGCCGACAAGGCGCTGGAGACCGACTTCGACGGCAAGCTCGTCGACGCCATGCAGAGCGCGCTCAGCGCCGAGGACCCGATCGCCCGGGCCGTGCCGTACATGCTCTCCGGCGGCACCGACGCCAAGTCCTTCGACGATCTCGGCATCCGGTGCTTCGGCTTCGCGCCGCTGAAGCTGCCGCCGGAGCTGGACTTCGCCGGGATGTTCCACGGTGTCGACGAGCGGGTGCCGGTGGACGGGCTGAAGTTCGGCGTGCGGGTGCTCGACCGGTTCATCGATGCGTCCTGAATTGGGCCACTGAAACGACACTGCAGTATTCGCCCGTATGTGCCCGGCGTGACCGTGGGGAGTGAATGCGCTCATAAGGTCGTAGCCCTATTAGTTCCTCCTCGTTACTGGTGATGCGATCAGCTACTTGTGATCGCATTGCCAACAAGGAGGAATAATGATCAAGAAGGTCGTCGCTGCTGCGGCTGCCACCGGTGGGCTGGTTCTCGCGGGCGCGGGCCTCGCCGTCGCCGACTCCGGTGCCCAGGGTGCCGCCGTGGGGTCCCCGGGCATCGTGTCCGGCAACGTGATTCAGGCGCCGATTCACGTCCCCGTGAACGTCTGCGGCAACACGATCAATGTCATCGGGCTGCTGAACCCCGCCTTCGGCAACACCTGCATCAACAAGTGACGTTGCCTTTCTGAGGTTCGTCCACGCCGTCGGTCCCGGAGCGCACGCCATGCGCTTCGGGACCGACCGGTCTTTTCACGTAGGTCAAGAGGGGGAAGGCAGGAATTCAGCAATGCGACAGGGCACCCGCAAGGGACTGATGACCGTGGCGGCGGCGACCGGCGTGATCGCCGCCGCGAGCGGCCACGCCCACGCCGACTCGGGCGCGAGCGGCTCCAGTTCGAACTCGCCGGGCGTGCTGTCCGGCAACACCGTGCAGGCGCCGGTGCACGTGCCGGTCAACGTCTGCGGCAACACCATCAGCGTCGTCGGCATTCTCAACCCGGCGGTCGGCAACTCCTGCGCCAACCAGGGCGGGGGCAAGGGCTCGCCCGGCGGCTACGGCGACGACGGCTACGGCGGCTCCGGTGACCACGGCTCCTCCGGGGCGCACGCGGACGGGCACGCCGACGGCTCACCCGGCATCGGCTCCGGCAACCACATCCAGGCGCCGGTGCACGTGCCGGTCAACGTCTGCGGCAACAGCGTCAACGTCATCGGCGTCGGCAACGCGGCCGTGGGCAATGACTGCGTGAACGGCGGCGACGCCGGGGGCGGTCACACCACGCCGCCCGGGGGCGGCGGCGACACGACCCCGCCGGAGACGCCGGACAACCCCGGTAACCCGGGCAACCCCGAGCAGCCCGGCAAGCCGGGCGACGACGGCGCCGGCCCCGACACCGGCGTCGACGCCGACTCCGGCTCCAGGGACGACAGCGGCTCCGGCACCGGCACCGGGAACGACACCGGCTCCGGGAACGGCGACCGCCCCGGCGCCTCGGCCGTCACCCAGTTCGGCGGCGACTCCCAGCTCGCCGACACCGGCAGCGGGCTGCCGATGGGCGCGGCCGCGTCGCTGGGCGTGGGGACGCTGCTGGCGGGCGCCGTGCTCTACCGCAGGGCGCGCGCCTCGGCGTAGCGCGTCCGGCGGCGGCGCACCCGCCACCGCCACCGTCACCGGGATACGGAGCGGGCCCCGCACCCGGCGGGGCCCGCTCCGTCCCGTTTCCGTCGCCTCAGCTCACCACGTGGCCCGCACCTGGCGGATGATCCGTCGGCGCAGCCGCACCCTGCGGCTGCCGTCGCGCAGCAGGCTCAGGCGGTGCAACTCCCAGTGTCCGTACTCTGCATGGTCCGTCAGCAGGCGTGTGGCGTCCTTGCGGGAGACCCCGCGCGGTACGTACACGTCGACAAATTCGTATTCCGGCATCGCATCTATTGTGCGGGCAACGGCCCAGTACGGATAGCGTCTGCTCTATGTCTGATGCTGCGCAGCCCACCGCTGCCGAGGTACGCGCCGCCGCCGAGGCGGTCAAGACCGCGCTCGACCGTCATCTCGCGGCGGTCGAACGCAGGTCGGGTGAGGACGACCCGGCCGTCTACGAGGCGTTCAACCAGCTGGCCGCGGCCGCAGAGGCGTACGACGAGCTGCTCTACGACCGTTACGACGAGGTCACGCCCTTCGAGATCCCCGGTGCGGAGGACACGCTGCCGCCGTACACCGGGCCCGAGGAACCGAACGCCCTGAGTGTGCTGATCCGCCGCGACTACGCGGTGGCGGAACCACAGCGACTGCTGGCGCAGGCCCAGCGGATCGAGGCCGCGGACGAGGACAGTACGGACGAGGAGGCCGCGAGCACGATCCACGGGGCCTTGGGCATCCTCTTCGGGGAGTTCGAACCGGATGAGATCGCCTCCCGGCACAAGGAGTTCGGCCTGGAGGAGGGCGACTCCACGCTGTGGGTCACAGCCGCGGAGGAACCGGCCGACCCCGGCGAGTGGCTGGAGGCCCCGTTCGAGAACGTCGACCCGCAGAGTGTGGTCTGCCGCTTCGACGTCAGCGCCGTCTTCGACGAGGAGCCGGACGACGAGGACGAGCCGGACGAGGACGACCCCGACGATCTTGAGGACGACCTGGATCTGGACGAGGACGAGGATCTGGAACCCCTGGACGCGGACCGCCGCTGACCAGACACGCGGTGAGCTGTGGCAGGCGGCCACGGGGGATGTCCTCGTGGCCGCCGACTTCTGCCCCCGGGCCCCGGCTCACGGGTCACCGCCGGCGGTCCGCCGGCGGTCCCGCTCATGGAGCCACATGCCGGCCACGGCCCGGCCCGTACGGCCCCGGCAGCCGGCCTGACGCGGCGGTGCGGGCCGGATCGCCGCCCCGCGGCGCTGCGCGTCCCGCAAGCAGCCGCCCACCGGCACCTGCGTGACCTGCTCGCTGTCGGCACCGGCGCGGCTTGCCCGCAGTCAGCTGCTGTCGGCACCCGCGCGGCTTGCCCGCACTCAGCTGCTGTCGGCACCTGCGCGGCTTGCCCGCAGTCAGCTGCTGTCGGCACCTGCGCGGCTTGCCCGCAGTCAGCTGCTGTCGGCACCCGCACGGTCTGCCCCCGTCAGCCCGCCGTCGGCACCTGTGCCTCCAGCAGCTGCGGCAGTCGGGTTGTCCGAGGCTTCGCCGTGGTCTCCGCGACCGCCTTCGGTAGTGCCGCTTCCACGCCGTGCACCACGGACAGGTGGCGTTCCGCGCGGCCGAACGCCGTGTACACCCAGGGGCGGCTCAGGGCCTGCGCGGCATCACCGGGCAGGACCGCGACCACCGCGGGCCAGCGGGTCGCCGCCGCCTGGTGCGCGGTCAGGGCCCAGCCGTGGCGTACGGACTGCTCCACCCGCTCCTTCGGTACGACCACGGCCTCCCCGGCACACGACAGGTGCAGCCCCTCGGCGTCGGCCTTGACCACGTGGCCCGGGAGCGTACGGCCCGGCGCGGGGGAGTAGGCCACCCGGTCCCCCGGGTCGAAGCCGCCGAAGCGGCCCGGGCCGGGGTTGAGCCGCTCCTTCAGCGCGGCGTTCAGCGCCCGCGTCCCCGCCGCGCCACCGTGCCCCGGCGTGATGACCACCGTCTGCTCCGGGGGCACGCCGATCGCCCGCGGCACCGAGTCGACGACGAGCTGCACGGTCCGGTGCACCGCCTCGCCCGCGTCGCGCACCGGCACGATCACGACCTCCTTGCCGGGCGCCTCGACCTGGAGCAGCTCGCCCACGCCGATGCCGGACACCAGCTCGCCCAGCGGGCCGGGATCCGGCCGCCGCGAGGCGACGTGGGGGCACTTGCGCACCGCCAGCAGATCCGCGAAGACCCGCCCTGGGCCGACGGACCACAGCACCGCCGGATCCCCGGCCAGCACCAGCCGCGCCCCGTCCGGCAGCGACTCGACGAGCAGCGCCGCCGTCTCCACGTCGAGCTGGGGCGCGTCGAGTACAACCAGCAGATCGAGGTCGAGCGCGCCGTCGGCGTCCCGCCCCGGCCCCTCCGCCCCTGACAGCAGCCCGGCGACGGTCGTCGCCCCGGCCTCCGGCCCACCCAGCAGCGCCGCGAACCGCGCCCGGCCGACGGGACTGTGCGTGGCGGCCCAGACCCGCAGCCCGAGCCCCCGCGCCGCGGCCACCAGCTCCGCCGCTTCGGCGAGGGACGCCTCCCCGCCGGTGTGCAGCACCAGCCCGTGCCCGGCGACCGCCCGGATCAACTCGGCGGCCGCCCCCTGGGCACCGCCCGCCGCCCGCTCCCACGCCTCGCCCGAACCGTCCTCCTTCGGCGCAGAGTTGATCAACCGGGCCAGACCGTCGGCCAGGCTCTCCTCGGCGAGCGCGTACCGCTCCAGCCCGACGAGGACCCGGACAGGACGCTCCTCGTCATCGCCCTCGCCCTCGTCCGCGCCCTCCTCCAATCCGTCCTGGAAAGCCAGGGCGTCCCCCTCGGCGAGCGCCCCCTGCACGGCCGCCTCCGGATCCGGCACCCCCCGCTGCGCCAGCGCGGCGGTCAGCGCCGGCATCTCCAGCGCGGTGTGCCCCGCGAGCGCCGCCTGCTCCAGCAGCCACACGGTGACCGCCCGCCCCCGCCGCTCGTCGTCGGGCCCGCACTCCGCCCCCAGCAGCGCCCGCGCGAACCCGTCGGCCTGCTCCGGCCGCACCCCACCGACCCTCAGCAACTGCCAGGGATCGGCCCGCAGCCGCTCCTGTGCCCCCTCACCCAGCACCGCCGCGACCTGCACGGCCAGCGTCTCGGGAGCACCTCCGGCGCTCAGCACCCGCCGCACGCCCTCGACGGCCTCGGGCGCGGGCGCGCCCACCACGACCGGCACCACGGGCTGCGTCCGCCGTACCGGCTCCGGGGCCTGCCGCCTGGGCGGCGGCTCCTCGAACACGGTCGCGGGCGGCTTCTCCCCGCCCTCCACCGCACGCACGGCCGCGAGCAGTTCGGCGGCCTTCCCGCTGAGCTTCGCACCGGCCGCGACGGGCCCCTGCCTCTCCGCCTTGCGCCGCGCGATCCGCTCCCGCTCCACCCGCTGAGCCGCCAGCTCCGCCTCGGCCTCCGACAGCTCACGCCCCTCGCCGTCCGCCGCCTCCGAAACCTCACCGCCCCCGGTGCCCGCAGCCTCGGTCTCTGTAGCCCCGATGTCCGCAGCCCCGGTGCCCCCAGCCTCGGTCTCCGCAGCCCCGATGTCCGCAGCCTCGGCCTCCGTAGCCCCGGTCCCCGCAGCCCCGGTCTCCGCGGCGTCCGGCTTCCTCGGCTCGGTGTCCCCGGTGGTCTCCGGCTCCGTGCTCACAGCGTGCTCCAGTCGTGATCGGGATAGCGGTGCACAGGCGCCGACACATCGTCGAGCGCCCGGCAGATCTCGTCAGGAAGACTAAGCGCCTCCACTGACAACGCCGCCGTGAGCTGCTGCGCGGTGCGCGCACCGACGATCGGCGCCGCCACGCCGGGCCGGTCCCGCACCCACGCGAGGGCCACCTGGAGAGGGCTGACCGCCAGCCCGTCCGCCGCCGTCGTCACGGCGTCCACGATGCGGCTCGCGGTGTCGTCGAGGTACGGCTCGACGAAGGGCGCCAGATGCTCCGAGGCCCCCCGCGAGTCCGGCGGCAGCGCGCCTCCCCGGTACTTGCCGGTCAGCACCCCCCGGCCCAGCGGCGAGGACGGCAACAGCCCGATGCCCATGTCCAGCGCGGCCGGCAGCACCTCGCGCTCGACACCGCGCTGCAGCAGCGAGTACTCCATCTGCGTACTGGCCAGCCGGGTCCGCATCCCCGGCGCCGCCAGCTGCCACGTCGCCGCCTTCGCGAGCTGCCAGCCGCAGAAGTTGGAGACCCCGGCGTACCGCGCCCGCCCGCTGCTCACCGCCAGGTCCAGCGCCTGGAGCGTCTCCTCCAGCGGGGTGTCCGGGTCGAAGGCGTGGATGTGCCACAGGTCCACGTAGTCCGTGCCGAGCCGGGCGAGCGAGTCGTCGAGCGCGGCCAGCAGATGCCCGCGCGATCCGTCGAAGCGCCGGTCGGGGTCCGGCACGCTCCCGGCCTTGGTCGACAGCACCAGGTCCCGTCGCGGCACGAGCCCTTCTATGAGCCTCCCGAGCAGGTACTCGGCCTCGCCGTCCCCGTAGACGTCCGCGGTGTCCACCAGCGTCCCGCCCGCTTCCCAGAACGTCTTCAGCAGGTCCGCGGCATCATGCTCGTCGGTGTCCCGCCCCCAGGTCAGGGTGCCGAGTCCGATCCGGGACACACGCAGGCCGGTACGGCCGAGATGCCTCTGCTCCATGTCCGCCGAGATTACTGGCCAGAACTGGTGCCGTGGGTGCCTGTGGACAACGGATTTCCGTTGCCTGTGGAGAAGCGATTCCCCTGATCCGGGCGGACGTTCCGGCCCGGCCCCGGCCCCCGGCTCGCCCCTGCCCGCCCGCAACCTGGGCGATCCACCACGCCCACGCTAAGGTCGACGCCACAAGGGACGTTACTGATCAGTAAGGGGAAGGCCATGCAGCTCGGGATCAACCTCGGCTACTGGGGCGCCGGAATGGACGCGGACAATCTCGCCGTGGCCCAGGAGGCCGACCGCCTCGGGTACGCCGTCTGCTGGGCCGCCGAGGCCTACGGCTCCGACGCCGCCACCGTGCTCAGCTGGGTCGCCGCCCAGACGGAACGCATCGACGTCGGCTCGGCCATCTTCCAGATCCCGGCGCGCCAGCCCGCGATGACCGCGATGACCGCCGCCACCCTGGACTCGCTGTCCGGCGGCCGCTTCCGCCTCGGCCTCGGCGTCTCCGGCCCGCAGGTCTCCGAGGGCTGGTACGGCGTCAAGTTCGACAAGCCGCTGGCCCGCACGCGCGAGTACGTCGAGATCGTCCGCAAGGCCATGACCCGCGAACGGCTCACCTACGACGGCGAGCACTGGACGCTTCCCCTCCCCGGCGGCCCCGGCAAGCCGATCAAGCTGACCGTCCACCCGCAGCGCGAGCACATCCCGCTGTACATCGCCGCGATCGGCCCCAAGAACCTGGAGCAGACCGGCGAGATCGCCGACGGCGCCCTGCTGATCTTCCCGTCCGCCGAGCACCTGGAGGACACCGCGATCCAGCACCTGCGGGCGGGCCGGGAGAAGGCCGGCAAGACCATGGACGGCTTCGACGTCTGCCCGACCCTGCCGCTGGCCGTCGGCGACGACAAGGACGTGACCGCCCTCGCCGACACCTTCCGCCCCTACACCGCCCTGTACGTCGGCGGCATGGGCAGCCCCAAGCAGAACTTCTACAACCAGCTCGCCCGGCGCATGGGCTACGAGCAGCAGGCCGCCGAGATCCAGGACAAGTACCTCTCCGGCGACAAGGAGGGCGCCGCGGCCGCCGTACCGCACGAACTGATCGACCAGACCACGCTGCTCGGCTCCGTGGAGCGCATCGCCGACCGGATGAAGGCCTACGCGGCGGCCGGGGTCACGACGCTGTCGCTGGCGCCCGCCGGCTTCACGCTGGACGAGCGGCTCGCCTCACTGCGGGCGGGTTCCGAGGCGCTGGAGCGGGCCGGGCTCGCGTAACGCGTCGTACCCGCCGCCGGAGGAGTCTCTACGGCCGTGGTGGGGGCTCGGGGGTCTTCCCCGCCACGGCCGTCACGCGGAACAACGCGCCGACCCGCGCGCGGTTACGCTTCCGACGCGCCCCCGTCGGTCCATCTTTCGGTGGAGTTGTCCGACGCGACTGTTGCCCTGGGCCTGCGCGAGCATTTGACTCGTTCTTTGCGGAATTCTGCAGAGAGGTGCTCTCAGATGCTTTCGGCCAAGAGTCTGTTCCAGGAGATCCTCGACAACGACCAGTCGTTCCGGCTGTTCTGCTCCATCGCCGCCAGCGGTGAGGCACAGGGCGGCTGGGAGAACGCCCGCATCGCCGCGCTCGTGCCCGCGAGCGAGCGCGACCTCGCTCCCAAGATCACCCGCCATGGCGCGGACGAGGACAAGCACGGGCGGATCTTCAACGCGCTGCTGAAGAAGCGCGGCCTCGAACCCGTCGAGGTCCCGCCGGACACCGACTACACGATGCTCCTGGAGAAGCAGGGCATCGGCCTCGCGCACGAGAAGCTCAAGGCGGACAAGCCGCTCACCGTTCAGGACATCATCACGTACCTCGCCCACAGCCGCGTCACCGAACAGCGCGCCGCCGAACAGATGGTGATGCTCAAGAAGAACTTCCAGGACCACGCGGTGGTCGGCAAGGCGGTCCGGATGATCTCCAACGACGAGGACAACCACCTCGCTTACACGCACGAGGAACTGCTGCGCTTCGCCGCCGCCGGACATGGCCGCCACATCCAGCGCACCCTGCGCGAGACCGCACTCGCCGAGATCCGCGTCTACCGGGACGTCAGCCTCGCGGTCATGGCCCGCATGGGCCGCATCCTCGGCTGGTCCCGGCCGAAGGCCGCGGTGCTCGCGTTCGGCATCCACGCCGTGTACGGGTACGAGCGGCTCGGCGGCTGGCGGCGCATGGTGAGCCTGAAGATGCCCGACCGCCGCGACGCCCTCGGCGGCCCGGCCACCGCCGCCCCCGAGTTCGCCTGAGCGCCGGGGCGCTCACATCCAGCCGCGCCGCTTGAACGTCCGGTAGAGCAGGACCTCCAGGGCGGCCATGAGCGCGATCACCGCCGGATAGGCCCACACCCAGTGCAGCTCCGGCATGTGGTCGAAGTTCATGCCGTAGATCCCGGCGATCATCGTGGGGACCGCCGCCATGGCCGCCCACGCGGAGATCTTCCGCATGTCGTCGTTCTGCCGGACGCTCATCTGCGCCAGATGCGCCGACAGGATGTCCGACACCAGCCGGTCCAGGCCCTCCACGGACTCGTTCACGCGCGTGAGGTGGTCGTTCACGTCGCGGAAGAACGGCCGCGCCTTCTCGTCGACGAAGGGCACCGCGCCGCCGAACGTGCCCATGCCCGCGAGCCGGGTCAGCGGCACGCTCAGCGGCCCGGTGGCCCGCCGGAACTCCAGGATCTGCCGCTTGAAGGCGTAGATCCGCGACGCGGAGTGCCGTGAGCCGCCGCGGTCCGGCGAGAACACCTCCGCCTCCAGCTCCTCCAGGTCGGTCTGCAACTCCGCCGCCACGTCCAGGTAGTGGTCCACGGTCGTGTCGGCGATCGCGTACAGCACGGAGGTGGGGCCCTTTCCGAGCAGCTCCGGCTCCTGCTCCAGCCGCCGGCGCACGGCGGCCAGCGGGGAGCACACCCCGTGACGGACGGTCACCACGAAGGCGTCACCCAGGAAGATCATGACCTCACCGGTGGAGACGACGTCGCTCTCCGGTTCGTACAGGACCGGCTTCAGCACCATGAACAGCGAGTCGTCGTAGACCTCCAGCTTGGGCCGCTGGTGCGCCTTCAGGGCGTCCTCGACGGCCAGCGGATGCAGCGCGAACTCCTCGGTGACCAGATCGAACTCCCGCTCGCTGGGCTGGTGCAGCCCGATCCACACGAACCCGCCGACCGCACGCGCCTCGGCCAGGGCGTCCGAGAGATCCTCCGGGCCCTCCACCCGGTGTCCCTCGCGGTAGATGGCACAGTCGACGATCACGGAGCGTATTCTCCCGTCACCGCCCGGACGTCGCACCCGGACCTGCGCCTACCCTGGGCCGCATGCCCACGCTGATCCTCGTCCGGCACGGACGTTCCACCGCCAACACCGAGGGACTGCTCGCCGGCTGGACGCCCGGCGTCGCCCTCGACGAGCGCGGCGCCGCGCAGGCCGCCGCACTGCCCGGGCGGCTCGCCGAGCTGCCGATCGCCGAAGTCGTCACCAGCCCGCTGCAGCGCTGCCAGGAGACCCTCCGGCCGCTGCTCGACGCCCGCCCCGAGCTGCGCGCGCACACCGACGACCGGATCGGGGAGTGCCACTACGGCGACTGGTCCGGGCGCAAGCTCGCCGAGCTCAAGGACGAGCCCCTGATGGAGGTGGTGCAGGCGCATCCGACCGCGGCCGTCTTCCCGGGCGGCGAGTCGATGCGGGCGATGCAGCACCGGGCCGCGGAGGCGGTACGGGAGTGGAACGCGCGCGTGGAGCGCGATCACGGCGCCGACGCCGTGTACCTCATGTGCTCGCACGGGGACATCATCAAGGCCCTCGTCGCCGACGCACTCGGACTTCATCTCGACCTCTTCCAGCGGATTTCCGTAGAACCGTGTTCCATCACCGCCATCCGCTACACCCGTCTCAGGCCGTTTCTCGTGCGGCTCGGGGACACCGGCGACTTCGCGTCCCTGGCGCCGCGCGAGGAACCGCCCGGCGGGGACGCACCCGTCGGGGGCGGTGCGGGCGCACCGTGATCGTCGGCCGCAGTAGGGTGAAGCGGTCGCAGTAACGCCGTACTTGTCCGCAGCCGAGCGTCCGCACGGCGGCCGGTCGGTCCCGAAGCCGAAGTCGACCCACGATCAATGGAGACAGGACGTGTCCCGTCAGGTGTTCCTCTACGACCCCCCGGACCGCTTCGTGGCCGGTACGGTCGGACTGCCCGGGCGCCGTACCTTCTTCCTCCAAGCCACCGCCGGCTCCCGGGTGACCAGCGTGGCCCTGGAGAAGACTCAGGTCGCAGCGCTCGCCGAGCGCATGGACGAACTGCTCGACGAGGTCGTGCGGCGCAGCGGCGGCAACGCCGCCGTGCCGGCGATGGCGCCCGCCGAGATCTCCGACACCGCCCCGCTGGAGACCCCCATCGAGGAGGAGTTCCGGGTCGGCACCATGGCCCTCGCCTGGGACGGCGAGGAACAGCGCATGATCGTCGAGGCGCAGGCGCTGGTGGAGCTCGACGCCGACACCGAGGAGGATCTCGCCGAGGCCGAGGAGCGGCTCCTCCAGGACGAGGAGAACGGGCCCCCGATGCTGCGGGTCCGGCTCACCGGCGCGCAGGCCCGCGCCTTCGCCAAGCGGGCCCTCGACGTCGTCAACGCCGGCCGGCCCCCGTGCCCGCTGTGCAGTCTGCCGCTCGACCCGGAAGGACACGTATGTCCGCGCCAGAACGGATACCGCCGCGGAGCATGACCTCCGAGGAACTGCTCGCCACCGGCGAACTGACCGTCCGCGGACGCATCCGTGACGCCTCCAACGCGGCGCTGTACTGCACGGTCAGCCAGGACGGCCAGGAGGCCACCTGCGTCTACAAGCCCGTCGCGGGGGAGCGGCCCCTGTGGGACTTCCCCGACGGGACCCTCGCCCAGCGCGAGGTCGCCGCCTACGAGGTCTCCGAGGCGACCGGCTGGGGCCTGGTCCCGCCCACCGTGCTGCGCGACGGGCCGTACGGCGAGGGCATGTGCCAGCTGTGGATCGAGGCGCTGCCGGACGCCGAGCTGCTCGCCCTCGTCGACGCCGAGGAGCCGGAACCCGGCTGGAAGGCGATCGGCTTCGCCGAGGTCGGCGACGGAAAGACCGCGCTGCTGGTGCACGCCGACGACGAGCGGCTGCGGCGGCTCGCCGTGCTCGACGCCGTGATCAACAACGCCGACCGCAAGGGCGGCCACCTGCTGCCGACCGGGGACGGGCGGCTGTACGGCATCGACCACGGGGTCACCTTCAACGTCGACAACAAGCTGCGCACGCTCCTGTGGGGCTGGGCCGGCGAGCCGCTCACCGCGGAGGCCGTGGAGGTCCTCCAGCGGCTGCAGACGGAGCTGAAGGACAGCGGCCCCCTCGCCGAGCGGCTGGGCGCGCTGATCACCGACGCCGAGATCGACGCCACGCGCGCGCGTGTCGACGTGCTGCTCGCCGGCGGGACACACCCGGAGCCGAGCGGTGAGTGGCCGGCGATTCCGTGGCCGCCGGTGTGACAGGCACACCCGGGGAGATCCCGCAAGGGTGCCTCTCCGGCCAACCGGCCAGGTCCGGTTCGTATACGGAACTCCAGTCCGGTTAGGCTCAAGGCATGCATGCCTGGCCCGCTTCCGAGGTCCCCGCCCTGCCTGGCAAGGGCCGCGACCTGAGGATCCACGACACCGCGACCGGTGGCCTCGTCACCCTCGACCCCGGTCCCGTCGCCCGTATCTACGTCTGCGGGATCACCCCGTACGACGCGACCCACATGGGTCACGCGGCGACCTACAACGCGTTCGACCTCGTGCAGCGCGTGTGGCTCGACACCAAGCGGCAGGTTCAGTACGTGCAAAACGTCACCGACGTCGACGATCCCCTCCTTGAGCGGGCGGAGCGCGACAGCATCGACTGGGTCGCCCTCGCCGAGCGGGAGACCGCCCTGTTCCGTGAGGACATGACCGCCCTGCGGATGCTGCCCCCGCAGCACTACATCGGCGCCGTCGAGGCGATACCCGGCATCGTGCCGCTGGTGGAGCGGCTGCGCGACATGGGCGCGGCCTACGAACTCGAAGGCGACACGTACTTCTCCGTCGAAGCCGACCCCAACTTCGGCAAGGTGTCCCGCCTGGACGCCGCCGCCATGCGGCTGCTGTCCGCCGAGCGCGGCGGCGACCCGGACCGGCCCGGCAAGAAGAACCCGCTCGACCCGATGCTGTGGATGGCGGCCCGCGACGGCGAGCCCAGCTGGGACGGCGGCACACTCGGCCGCGGACGGCCCGGCTGGCACATCGAGTGCGTCGCCATCGCCCTGGACCACCTCGGGATGGGCTTCGACGTCCAGGGCGGCGGCTCCGACCTAGCCTTCCCGCACCACGAGATGGGCGCCTCCCACGCCCAGGTGCTGACCGGCGAGTTCCCCATGGCGAAGGCGTATGTGCACGCCGGCATGGTCGCCCTCGACGGCGAGAAGATGTCCAAGTCCAAGGGCAACCTGGTCTTCGTCTCCCAGCTGCGCCGCGAGGGCGTCGACCCGGCCGCGATCCGGCTCGCCCTGCTCGCCCACCACTACCGGGCCGACTGGGAGTGGACCGACCGGGTGCTCCAGGACGCCGTGGACCGGCTCGACCGCTGGCGCTCCGCCGTCTCCCGGCCCGACGGGCCGAGCGCCGAGACGCTGGTCGAGGAGATCCGCGAGGCCCTCGCCGACGACATCAACGCCCCGGCCGCGCTCGCCGCGGTGGACCGCTGGGCGGTTCAGCAGCAGGAGCGAGGCGGTACGGACATGGGCGCCCCGGGCGTCGTAACCCGTGCCGTGGACGCGCTGTTGGGCGTGGCTCTCTAGCCGCCTGTTCACGAAACGCCTGTGGGCCGCTGCCTCCCTGCGGAGGCGGCGGCCCACAGTGTTGCGATCACTCCTCGGACGAGTCCTCGTCGTCGTTGCCCGGCTTCGGCGGACGAGGCCGACCGCTCGGGTTGTCCCGCAGGAACGGCGGGATGTCGCCGCCGTCCGCCGTCGCGTGCCCGCCGGGCGTGGGCGGGCTGCCGCCGTCCCGGCGCCGCAGATACCGCTCGAACTCACGGGCGATCGCCTCGCCCGACGCCTCCGGCAGCTCCGCGGTGTCCCGGGCCTCCTCCAGCGTCTGCACGTACTCCGCGACCTCGCTGTCCTCGGCGGCCAGCTGGTCCACACCCACCTGCCAGGCGCGCGCGTCCTCGGGCAGCTCGCCCAGCGGGATACGGACGTCGATCAGGTCTTCCAGGCGGTTGAGCAGCGCCAGCGTCGCCTTCGGGTTGGGTGGCTGCGACACGTAGTGCGGTACGGCCGCCCAGAGCGACACCGCCGGTACGCCCGCGTGCGTACAGGCCTCCTGGAGGACGCCGACGATGCCCGTCGGGCCCTCGTACTTGGTCTCCTCCAGGTCCATCCGGCGGGCCAGGTCCGGGTCGGACGTGGTCCCGCTGATCGGGACCGGACGCGTGTGCGGGGTGTCGCCGAGCAGAGCGCCGAGGATCACCACCAGCTCCACGCCCAGCTCGTGCGCGAAGCCGAGCAGTTCGTTGCAGAACGAGCGCCAGCGCATGGACGGTTCGATGCCGCGGACCAGCACCAGGTCACGCGGCTTCTCGCCGCCGACCCGCACCACCGACAACCTTGTCGTCGGCCAAGTGATCTTGCGGACGCCGGCGTCCATCCACACCGTGGGGCGGTTCACCTGGAAGTCGTAGTAGTCCTCGGCGTCGAGCGCCGCGAACACCTCGCCCTTCCACTCCCTCTCCAGATGCGCGACCGCGGTGGAGGCGGCGTCGCCGGCATCGTTCCAGCCCTCGAACGCGGCCACCATGACCGGGTCGATCAGCTCGGGAACCCCCTCGAGCTCGATCACCCAGTGCCTCCTTCCGACGTGCCCTCGCTTGACGCCCCAACCTTACGGCGTGCGGCAGGGGCGCCCGCAGCCCCCTTGCACGGGGGAGTGAACGGATCACTGCCCCGTTCGTCACCCCGGAACACCCCGGATTCATCCGAGCTGTCACCGCTTCGCACACCCTTGCCCATGGCTGGTCACAGCGAACTGCGCAGCCACTGCTCCACGCTCGCGATGTGCACCGTGGCCCAGGAGCGGGCCGCCTCCGCGTCCCGGGCGCGCAGGGCGGTGAGGATCGCCCGGTGCTCGTGCAGGGTGCGGCTAACCGCGTCCTCCTGGGTCAGCCCGCGCCAGATCCGGGCCCGGGTGGTCGGCCCGGACAGGCCGTCGAGCAGGGAACACAGCACCGAGTTGCCGGACGCCCGCACGATGCGCCGGTGGAACTCCAGATCGCAGGCGACGAGTTCCTCGACCGAGGGCTGCGCGCCGAGCGCCTCCAACTCGGCCGTGAGCGTGTCCAGTTCCCGCTCGCCGATGTGCACGGCCGCCATCGCCGTGGCGGCCGGCTCCAGGATGCGGCGTACGGCAAGGAACTCCAGCACGGTGTCGTCACGGTGGAAGTCCACGACGAAGCTCAGCGCCTCAAGCAGCAGTTGCGGGTCCAGGCTGGTGACGTACGTGCCGTCGCCCTGCCGTACGTCCAGGATCCTGATCAGCGACAACGCGCGTACGGCCTCCCGCAGGGAGTTGCGGGACAGGCCCAGGTCGGCGGCGAGTTCGCTCTCCTTGGGCAGCCGGTCGCCGGGCCGCAGCGCACCGGAGACGATCATGCCCTTGATCTTCTCGATCGCCTCGTCCGTCACTGCCATGACCGGCCTCCCAGTCGTCCAGACCTCCGACGTCTCAGCTACATTATGCGGGCTCACCAGGGGGAACGGGCCGCTGCGAGGTCGGGATGTGTGCCAGGCGGGCAGCGAACAGGGGCGGCTCCGTCGGCGTGGAGCCGCCCCTGTCCCCTGTCCCCCCTGCCCCTTGTCCCTCTGTCCTCGTACCGGCTACTTCTTGTCGAGCAGGTCCTGGACCTTCGTCCGCACGTCGTCCGTGGCCAGGCCGCGGATCGTCAGGGTCGTACGGCGGCGCAGCACGTCGTCCGCGGTCTCGGCCCACTCGTGGTCGCGGGCCCAGACGACCTGCGCCCAGATCTCCGGGGCGTCCGGGTGGACGCGCTCGGCGAGCTCGGCGTTCTCGTTGGCCAGGCGGGCGATGTCGAAGGCCAGCGAACCGTAGTGCGTGGCCAGGTGCTTGGCGGTGTCCGCCGCCATGCGCGGGCCCGGCGCCGGGCGGTCGGTCAGCAGACGGTGGGCGACCGCGCGCGGGTTGGCGACCCCCGGCAGCGGCAGCTTCTTCGGCAGCGAGGCGATCGGCTCGAAGTCCTCGCCGAGCGGGCGGCCCGGCAGCGACTCCAGCTTCTTCATGATCGTACGGCCGATGTGGCGGAAGGTCGTCCACTTGCCGCCCGCGACGGACAGCATCCCGCCCCGGCCCTCGGTGACCACGGTCTCGCGCTTGGCCTTGGCGGTGTCGCCGGGGCCGCCCGGCAGCACCCGCAGACCCGCGAAGGCGTACGTGATCAGGTCCCGGTCGAGCTGCTGGTCGCGGATGGAGAACGCGGCCTCGTCGAGGATCTGGGCTATGTCCTTGTCGTTGACCGCCACGTCGGCCGGGTCGCCCTCGTACACCTCGTCGGTGGTGCCGAGCAGCAGCATGTCCTCCCAGGGGAGGGCGAAGGTGATGCGGTACTTGTCGATCGGGGTGGCGAGCGCGGCCTTCCACGGGGAGGTGCGCTTCAGGACCAGATGCGCGCCCTTCGACAGCCGGATGGACGGCGCGGCATTGGGGTCCTCCATCTTGCGCAGGTGATCGACCCAGGGGCCGGTCGCGTTCAGTACCAGCCGGGCGCTCACGCCGAACTCGTCGCCGGACAGCCGGTCCTTCAGCTCGGCGCCGGTCACCCGGCCCTGGGTGAAGCGCAGGCCGGTGACCTCGGCGTGGTTGAGGACGACCGCGCCCGACTCGACGGCCGCGCGGACCGTCATCAGGGCCATCCGGGAGTCGTTCATCTGGTCGTCGCCGTACACGGCCACGGCCTTGAGGTTCTCGGTGCGCAGCTCGGGCACGTCCGCCTGCGCCTTGGCGGGCGAGAGCAGGTGGCCGACTCCGTCGCCGAACGCGGACAGCATCGAGTACGCGAACACGCCCGCGCCGAGCTTCGCGGCGCCGTGCGGGCCCCCCTTGTACACGGGGAGGTAGAAGGTGAGCGGGTTCGCCAGGTGGGGGGCCACCTGGCGGGAGACCGCACGGCGTTCGAAGTGGTTCTCCGCCACCAGCTTCACCGCGCCGGTCTGCAGGTAACGCAGACCGCCGTGGAGCAGCTTGGAGGAGGCGGAGGAGGTGGCGCCGGCGAAGTCGCCGGCGTCGACCAGCGCCACCCTGAGGCCGGACTGCGCGGCGTGCCAGGCGGTGGAGATGCCCAGGATGCCGCCGCCGATCACGAGAAGGTCGTACGACGCCTTGGCGAGCTGCTCCCGGGTCTCGGCGCGGCTCGGGCCTACGCCGGAGGCCGGGCGCGTGCCCAGGGCAGGCACGGACTGCAGGGTGGACTGGCTGGTCATGTCGGGTTCTTACTCCTCGTCAGCCGACTGTGCGTCAGCTCTCGTCGAATCAGCTCTCGTCTTCGTCGAGCCAGCCCATGGTCCGTTCGACGGCCTTGAGCCAGTTCTTGTACTCACGGTCGCGGGTGTCCGCGTCCATGCGGGGGGTCCACTCGGCGGCCCGCCGCCAGTTGGCGCGCAGGTCGTCGGTGCTGTTCCAGAAGCCGACGGCGAGACCGGCGGCGTAGGCGGCGCCGAGGCAGGTGGTCTCGGCGACCATCGGGCGCACCACCGGGGCGTCCAGGAAGTCCGAGAGGGTCTGCATCAGCAGGTTGTTGGAGGTCATACCGCCGTCGACCTTGAGGGCGGTCAGTTCGACACCGGAGTCCTTCGTCATGGCGTCGGCGATCTCCCGCGTCTGCCAGGCGGTGGCCTCCAGCACGGCGCGCGCCATGTGCGCCTTGGTGACGTATCGGGTGAGACCGGCGATCACACCGCGGGCGTCGGAGCGCCAGTACGGGGCGAACAGGCCGGAGAAGGCCGGCACGAAGTAGGCGCCGCCGTTGTCCTCGACCGAGAGCGCGAGGGTCTCGATCTCGGCGGCGGTGGAGATCAGGCCCATCTGGTCGCGCATCCACTGCACCAGCGCACCGGTGACGGCGATCGAGCCCTCCAGGGCGTAGACCGGCTGCTGCCCGCCGATCTGGTAGCCGACGGTGGTCAGCAGCCCGCTGTAGGAGTTGATGATCTTGTCACCGGTGTTCATCACCATGAAGGTGCCGGTGCCGTACGTCGACTTGGTCTCGCCCTCGGAGAAGCAGGTCTGGCCGAACAGGGCCGCCTGCTGGTCACCGAGCGCGGAGGCGACGGGGATGCCGCCGAGCAGGTCGCCCAGCTTGCCGCCGGTGATCTCGCCGTAGACCTCGGCGGAGGACCGGATCTCGGGCAGCATCGCCAGCGGGACACCGATGGACTCGGCGATCTTCTCGTCCCACTGCATGGTGTGCAGGTTCATGAGCATGGTGCGCGAGGCGTTGGTGACGTCGGTGACGTGGTGGCCGCCGTTGACCCCGCCGGTCAGGTTCCAGATGACCCAGGTGTCCATGGTGCCGAAGAGGATGTCGCCCGCCTCGGCGCGTTCCTTGAGGCCCTCGACGTTGTCGAGCAGCCAGCGAGCCTTGGGGCCGGCGAAGTAGGAGGCGAGGGGGAGCCCCGTCTCGCGGCGGAAGCGGTCCTGGCCCACGTTGCGGCCGAGCTCGCGGCACAGGGCGTCGGTGCGGGTGTCCTGCCAGACGATGGCGTTGTGGACGGGCTCACCGGTGTTCTTGTCCCACAGCACGGTGGTCTCGCGCTGGTTGGTGATACCGATGGCCTTGATGTCGTCACGGGTGATGCCGGCCTTCTCGACGGCTCCGGCGACGACCTCCTGGACGTTGGTCCAGATCTCGGTGGCGTTGTGCTCGACCCAGCCCGGCTTGGGGAAGATCTGCTCGTGCTCCTTCTGGTCGACGGAGACGATCCGGCCGTCCCGGTCGAAGACGATGCAGCGGCTGGAGGTCGTGCCTTGGTCGATGGCTGCGATGAAGGGGCCGGCGGTGTGGGCGTCGGTCACTGTGTGCTCCTGGAAGTCCGTGTGGTCTGGGGCTGTTACGGCGTAATGCTTGCGGCTGCGAAAGCGGGCGGACCCGTTCTAAGCAAATGCGACGTTGTAGAGGCCTGCCGCGAGGGCGGCGCCGATCAGCGGGCCGACCACCGGGATCCAGGCGTAGCCCCAGTCGGAGCCACCCTTGTTGGGCAGGGGCAGAAGGGCGTGCACGATACGCGGACCGAGGTCACGGGCCGGGTTGATGGCGTAGCCGGTCGGGCCGCCGAGGGAGAGGCCGATGCCGACCACGACGAGGGCGACCATCAGACCGCCGACGGTGCCGAGGCCGTTGCCGTTGTCGTTCAGGCCCTGCGTGAGTACGGCGATGACCAGCACGAACGTACCGATGATCTCGGTGGCGAGGTTCATCGCCACGTTTCGGATCTCCGGTCCGGTGGAGAAGATGCCGAGCACCGGGCCGGCGCCCTTCTCACGCGCCTCGATCGCCTTGGGCTGATCGTCAGGGGTGCCGACGATCTCCTTGTCGGTGAGGTGTGCGTGGAACTGGCCGTAGTAGGCGACCCAGACCAGGGCCGCACCGATCATGGCGCCCAGCAGCTGTCCGCCCCAGTAGAGGGGGACGTTGCTCCAGTCGCCGTCCTTGATCGCGATGCCGAGGGTGACGGCCGGGTTGAGGTGGGCGCCGGACAGCGGCGCCGAGACATAGACGGCCGTGAGCACCGCGAAACCCCACCCGAAGGTGATGGCGAGCCAGCCGGCGTTGCGGGCCTTGGAGGCCTTGAGAACCACGGCGGCGACCACGCCTCCGCCGAGGAGGATGAGTATGGCGGTACCGATGGTCTCGCCGATGAAGATGTCGGAGCTGGACACCCGCGACTCCTTTGTCCTTCGTCCAGGGGAGCTGAACCCCGCGTCCCTTTCCGGGGTCCGTCGGCCCGTGGCGTTGTCACACTCTAGCGCGTATTGCCGGTAGCTGTTCGACAATGCCGACCGATGGACGGGAGTCTTGCTTTGGCGTTACGCACACGTCAAGAGTTCTCTCATCGAAAGCGCGATGGTGATTGATTGTGTTGGGTTCTGGGTCCATGGATCACACAGATCCAGATATTCCATATATGCCTGTTTTAGGGTAGGCCGAGAGCCGGAACGCCGAACGGCGTCCCGGTGATCGTCAAAGGCCCTGCGTGCCGCTCAGAACCGCCCGGCGCCCAGATCGCGCGACACCGCGCGGGCGCAGTCCCGTACCGCGGCGATCAGCTCGGGCCGCAGCTCCCCGTCCCGGTACAGCCGCTCGACCGCCCCGGTGATGCCGACCGCGCCGACCGGCATGCGCCGCCGGTCGTGGATGGGCGCGGCGATGGAGGACACGCCCTCCCAGGTCTCCTCGACGTCCGCGGCGTACCCGCGCGCGCGGGTCAGGTCCAGGATCTGCTCGAAGTCGCTCAGGTCGCACACCGTGCGGTCCGTGAAGGCCTTGCGGTCGGACTCCAGCGCCTCGCTGTGCGCGACCGGGTCGTAGGCCGACAGGACCTTGCCCAGGGCCGTGGAGTGCAGCGGCTGCATGGCGCCGATCTCCAGCACTTGACGGCTGTCGTCGGGCCGGAAGACGTGGTGCACGATCAGCACGCCCTGCTGGTGCAGCACCCCCAGGTAGACGCTCTCGCCGCTGGAGCGGGCCAGGTCGTCCGTCCATACCAGGGCACGCGCGCGCAGCTCGTGCACGTCGAGGTAGGTGGTGCCCAGGCGCAGCAGCTCGGCGCCCAGCTGGTAGCGGCCGGAGGCCTCGTCCTGCTCGACGAAGCCCTCCTGCTGCAGGGTGCGCAGGATGCCATGGGCGGTGCCCTTGGCGAGGCCCAGTGAGGAGGCGATGTCCGACAGGCCCAGCCTCCGCTCGCCGCCCGCGAGCAGGCGCAGCATCGCGGCCGCCCGTTCGAGCGACTGGATGTTCCGTGCCATCGCCGTCCTGCCTCCGTCCCCTTCGACCGTCGAGCTGCGACGTCGCTGCTGCCGCCGTACGGCAATGTCCACTGTTCGGCAATGCCGAACACTACCGGTCCATGCCGACCTACCGCCAATGGGTGGTCGGCAGTTGTTGTGTCCCGCGTCCCCCAGGCGTCCCCCAGGAGTGACCTGGACGCCACTCCGGTCCGCCTCGTGGACGCCCCTGACCATAGGCGGCCGGTCCCGGCTACCCTGGCCGCGTGCGCCCTTCCCCGGTCGTTCCGGACGAGCCTCCTGGGGAAGCCGCAAAGCCGACAGCCGTCGCACTCCAGGGAGCCCCGTAAATGGCCTCGTCGCCGCAGTCCCCTTCCACCGACAGCCGGACCCGTGCGTCCGCCCTCCGTGACGCGCTCGCCACCCGTGTGGTCGTCGCCGACGGGGCGATGGGCACCATGCTCCAGGCGCAGGACCCCACGCTCGAGGACTTCGAGAACCTCGAGGGCTGCAACGAGGTCCTGAACGTCACCCGCCCGGACATCGTCCGTTCCGTGCACTCCGAGTACTTCGACGCGGGCGTGGACTGCGTGGAGACCAACACCTTCGGCGCGAACCTCTCCGCCCTCGGCGAGTACGACATCGCCCACCGGATCACCGAGCTGTCCGAGGCAGGCGCCCGCATCGCCCGCGAGACGGCCGACGACTACACGCGGCGCACCGGACAGCAGCGCTGGGTGCTGGGCTCCATGGGCCCCGGCACCAAGCTGCCGACCCTCGGCCACACCACCTTCGGCGCGATCCGCGACGCGTACCAGCAGAACGCCGAGGGCCTGCTCGCGGGCGGCGCCGACGCGCTGCTCGTGGAGACCACCCAGGACCTGCTCCAGACCAAGGCCTCGGTCGTCGCCGCCCGCCGGGCGATGGAGACGGCCGGGTACGACGTACCGCTGATCGTCTCGGTGACCGTGGAGACCACCGGCACCATGCTCCTCGGCTCCGAGATCGGCGCCGCGCTGACCGCGCTGGAGCCGCTCGGCATCGACATGATCGGCCTGAACTGCGCGACCGGCCCCGCCGAGATGAGCGAGCACCTGCGCTTCCTGGCCCGCCACTCCCGTATCCGGCTGTCGTGCATGCCGAACGCCGGTCTGCCCGTACTGACCGCGGCCGGCGCCCACTACCCGCTGACCGCGCCGGAACTGGCCGACGCCCAGGAGAACTTCGTCCGCGACTACGGACTCTCCCTGGTCGGCGGCTGCTGCGGTACGACGCCGGAGCACCTGCGCCAGGTCGTCGAGCGGGTCCGCGACCTCACCCCGACCGAGCGCGCCCCGCGCCCGGAGCCGGGCGCCGCCTCCCTGTACCAGTCGGTGCCGTTCCGCCAGGACACCTCGTACCTGGCGATCGGCGAGCGCACCAACGCCAACGGCTCGAAGAAGTTCCGCGAGGCCATGCTGGCCGGCCGCTGGGACGACTGCGTGGAGATGGCCCGCGAGCAGATCCGCGAGGGGGCGCACCTGCTCGACCTGTGCGTGGACTACGTCGGCCGGGACGGCGTCGCCGACATGAAGGAACTGGCCGGCCGCTTCGCCACCGCCTCCACGCTGCCGATCGTCCTGGACTCCACCGAGGTCGACGTCATCCGGGCAGGCCTGGAGAAGCTCGGCGGCCGCGCGGTGATCAACTCCGTCAACTACGAGGACGGCGACGGCCCCGAGTCCCGCTTCGCCAAGGTCACCGAGCTGGCCCAGGAGCACGGCGCCGCGCTGATCGCCCTCACCATCGACGAGGAGGGCCAGGCCCGCACGGCCGAGAAGAAGGTCGAGATCGCCGAACGGCTCATCGACGACCTGACCGGCAACTGGGGCATCCGCGAGGAGGACATCCTCATCGACTGCCTCACCTTCACGATCTGCACCGGCCAGGAGGAGTCCCGAAAGGACGGCATCGCCACCATCGAGGCGATCCGCGAGCTGAAGCGCCGTCACCCGGACGTGCAGACCACGCTCGGCCTGTCGAACATCTCCTTCGGCCTGAACCCGGCCGCCCGCATCCTGCTCAACTCCGTCTTCCTCGACGAGTGCGTCAAGGCGGGCCTGGACTCGGCGATCGTGCACGCGTCGAAGATCCTGCCGATCGCCCGCTTCGACGAGGAGCAGGTGAACACCGCCCTCGACCTCATCTACGACCGCCGCCGCGAGGGCTACGACCCGCTGCAGAAGCTCATGCAGCTGTTCGAGGGCGCCACGGCGAAGTCGCTGAAGGCGGGCAAGGCCGAGGAACTGGCCGCGCTGCCCCTGGAGGAGCGCCTGCAGCGGCGCATCATCGACGGCGAGCGCAACGGCCTGGAACAGGACCTGGACGAGGCCCTCCAGGACCGTCCCGCCCTGGACATCGTCAACGACACCCTCCTGGAGGGCATGAAGGTCGTCGGCGAGCTGTTCGGCTCCGGCCAGATGCAGCTGCCGTTCGTGCTCCAGTCCGCCGAGGTGATGAAGGCCGCCGTCGCCTACCTCGAACCGCACATGGAGAAGACGGACGACGACGGCAAGGGCACGATCGTGCTGGCCACCGTGCGCGGCGACGTGCACGACATCGGCAAGAACCTGGTCGACATCATCCTGTCCAACAACGGCTACAACGTCGTCAACCTGGGCATCAAGCAGCCCGTCTCCGCCATCCTGGAAGCCGCCGAGGAGCACCGGGCCGATGTCATCGGCATGTCCGGCCTCCTGGTGAAGTCCACGGTGATCATGAAGGAGAACCTGGAGGAGCTCAACGCCCGGGGCCTGGCCGCCAGCTACCCGGTCATCCTCGGCGGCGCCGCGCTCACCAGGGCATACGTCGAGCAGGACCTGCACGAGATCTACGAGGGCGAGGTCCGCTACGCCCGGGACGCGTTCGAGGGCCTGCGCCTGATGGACGCGCTGATCGGCGTCAAGCGGGGCGTGCCGGGGGCGAAGCTGCCGGAGCTCAGGCAACGCCGGGTGCGGGCGGCCACCGTCGAGGTCGAGGAGCGCCCGGAGGAGGGCCACGTCCGCTCCGACGTCGCCACCGACAACCCGATCCCCGAGCCGCCGTTCTGGGGCACCCGGGTCATCAAGGGCATCCAGCTCAAGGAGTACGCCTCCTGGCTGGACGAGGGCGCGCTGTTCAAGGGCCAGTGGGGCCTGAAGCAGGCCCGCACCGGTGAGGGACCGTCGTACGAGGAACTGGTCGAGACCGAGGGCCGGCCCCGGCTGCGCGGGCTGCTGGACCGGCTCCAGACGGAGAACCTGCTGGAGGCGGCCGTCGTCTACGGCTACTTCCCGTGCGTCTCCAAGGACGACGACCTGATCATCCTCGACGACGCGGGCAACGAGCGCACCCGCTTCACCTTCCCGCGCCAGCGCCGCGGCCGCCGGCTGTGCCTGGCCGACTTCTTCCGCCCGGAGGAGTCCGGCGAGACGGACGTCGTCGGCCTTCAGGTCGTCACCGTCGGCTCCCGGATCGGCGAGGAGACCGCCCGGCTGTTCGAGTCCGACTCCTACCGCGACTACCTGGAACTGCACGGTCTGTCCGTGCAGTTGGCCGAGGCGCTCGCCGAGTACTGGCACGCGCGCGTGCGCGCCGAACTCGGCTTCGCCGGCGAGGACCCGGCCGACATCGAGGACATGTTCGCGCTGAAGTACCGCGGCGCCCGCTTCTCGCTGGGCTACGGGGCCTGCCCCGACCTGGAGGACCGGGCGAAGATCGCCGACCTCCTGGAGCCGGAGCGGATCGGCGTGCAGCTGTCCGAGGAGTTCCAGCTGCACCCCGAGCAGTCCACGGACGCCATCGTGATCCACCACCCGGAGGCGAAGTACTTCAACGCTCGGTGACGTCCGATACGACGCCCCGTGACACTCCTCACGGCAAGCTGATCGGAATAGTCGTACACTGGTCGGTCCACTGAAGGCCGGTTCCCGACCCGGGAACCGGCCTGCTCGTCCCTCCAGGAGGTACGCCGGATGACGACGACGGTCCCCGCAATCGGCACCCGTACGGCCGAAGGCTCCACCCTGCAGGCCGTGCTCCTCGACATGGACGGCACCCTGGTGGACACCGAGGGTTTCTGGTGGGACGTGGAGTGCGAGATCTTCGCCGGTCTCGGACACACCCTCGACGACTCCTGGCGCCATGTCGTGGTCGGCGGCCCGATGAGCCGCAGCGCGGGGTTCCTGATCGAGGCCACCGGCGCCGACATCACCCTCGCCGAGCTCACCGTCCTGCTCAACGAGGGGTTCGAGGACCGGATCGACCGGGCGCTGCCGCTGATGCCGGGAGCCGCCCGGCTGCTGGCCGAGCTCGCCACGCACGAGATTCCCACGGCCCTGGTCTCGGCCTCCCACCGGCGCATCATCGACCGCGTCCTCGATTCTCTCGGGCCCCAGTACTTCGCCCTGACCGTGGCCGGCGACGAGGTCGCCCGCACCAAGCCGCACCCGGACCCGTACCTGCTCGCCGCCGCCGGACTGGGCGCGGACCCCTCCAGATGCGCGGTCGTCGAGGACACCGCGACCGGCGTGGCCGCCGCCGAGGCGGCGGGCTGCCATGTGGTGGCCGTGCCCTCGGTGGCCCCGATCGCCCCGGCCGCCCGGCGTACCGTGGTGGACTCCCTCGAAGTGGTCGATCTGGCATTTCTGCGGGCTCTGCTGAACTGATGACACAAATGCGCGGAGCGTTCACGCACCGTGCGGCGGCGCGGGAACAGCAATTCATCGACGAGGAATTCGAATCGCGCGGATGGCCGAATTCCGGTTGGCTCGCACCCAGTTGAATGTGTGACGTTCACCACTCCGGAAGGGGTCGACAGGGTGGCGCATGTGTGCCGCCCGGCCCCATAACGGGCCGGTTGCCCCGCCTTTGTGTCCCGATTCATGGGACGCTGCACTAATCCTTCCCCTGTCGGGTTTTCAGTGCGTCCACACCCGGTTTCGCAGCGTGATGGCCGCTCAACTCCGGTGGCCGTGAACCCCGTCACGGGCGCGCACTAATCTCATCGCGAGAACCTCACCCCCGCCCCCGTGATCCGCCGCGCCACCCCTGCATGCCGGATACACGGACCTGACAGCTGTGGAGATTTCCGAGCATGAACCGCAAGACCTTGGTGCTGCCGGCGGTGGTCGGTCTGCTGGCACCCGCGCTCGCAGCTTGCGGCGGGTCGGACAGCGGCGACGGCGGCAGCCCGATCGTCGTCGGCACCACGGACCGGTTCGTTGCCACCGATGACGCCCCCGCGCCCCTGGACCCGGCGTACGCCTACGACGTCGGCACCTGGAACGTGCTGCGCCAGACCGTGCAGACCCTGATGGTCCAGCCGCGCGGCGAGGGCGCCCCCGTCCCCGAGGCCGCCGAGAGCTGTGGCTTCACCGACTCCGGCAACGAGCGCTATGCCTGCAAGCTGCGCCCGGACCTGAAGTTCGCGAACGGCGACCCCGTCACCGCGGGCGACGTGAAGTTCTCCATCGACCGGGCCCTCGCCCTCAAGGCGGACAGCGGTGTCTTCGCCCTGCTGTCCACCGTCGACACCGTCGAGACCAAGGGCGACAACGAGGTCATCTTCCACCTCAAGACCGCCGACGCCACTTTCCCGTACAAGCTGTCGACCCCGGTCGCGGGCATCGTGAACCCCGACAACTACGAGAAGAACAAGCTGCGCGACGGCTTCCAGGTCGACGGCTCCGGCCCGTACGTGCTCAAGGCGGAGGAGAAGGACGGCGAGCTGGCCAAGGCCGTCTTCACCAGAAACCCCCACTACCAGGGGGCGTTGAAGGTGCACAACGAGGAGATCGACATGATCTCCTACCAGGACGCCGAAGCCATGGGCGCCGCCCTCGACGAGGGCGACATCGACGTGATGACCCGCACCATGACGCCGGAGCAGATCGACAAGCTGGCCGCCGCCGACGGCGATGTCGACCTGGTCGACGTGCCCGGCCTGGAGATCCGCTACCTGGCCTTCAACACCGACGCCCCGACGGTGAAGGACAAGGCCGTACGCCAGGCCATGGCGCAGCTCATCAGCCGCGAAAAACTCGTCTCCGAGGTCTACGGCTCCCAGGCCGAGCCCCTGTACTCGCTCGTCCCGGCCTCCGTCACCGGCCACTCCAACGCGTTCTTCAACAAGTACGGCGACCCCAGCGTCGCCAAGGCCAAGGCCCTGCTCGCCGACGCCGGCGTCACCACCCCGGTGAAGCTGACCCTGCATTACACGACCGACCACTACGGCGCCGCCACCCAGAAGGAGTTCGAGGTGCTGCGGGGGCAGCTCAACGACAGCGGCCTGTTCGACGTCGGTATCGAGGGCACGCCCTGGGACACCTTCGTCCCGGCCGAACGCAACGGTGAGTACGACGTCTTCGGGATGGGCTGGTTCCCCGACTTCCCGGACGCCGACAGCTTCGTCGCCCCGTTCCTGGACAAGGACAACTTCCTCAAGTCGCCGTATGCCAACAGCGAGATCCGCAACACCCTGATCCCGGAGTCCCGACGCGAGGCCGACCGTCTCGCCGCCTCCGAGACCCTGAACAGAATTCAGGACATCGTGGCCGAGGACGTACCCGTGCTGCCCCTGTGGCAGGGCAAACAGTACGTCGCGGCGCGTGACGACATCACCGGTGTCGCCTACGCGCTCAACTCCTCCGCGACCCTCCAGCTGTGGGAGCTCGGCCGCGGTGTGAGCGGCTGACACTCCCAGCACGCGCCCGGGTCCTGGACGGCGGCCCCGGGAACTTCGAGAACGACGTAAGGCACGCACGTGAACATTCGCAACCAGTGGCCGGTCCTGCCGATCGTGGCCGGTCTGGCCTCCGGCCTGCTGACCGGATGCGGTTCCGAGTCCGGCGACACCGGGGAGAACGGCTCCAACGTGGTCATGGGGATGTCCGACGACGTCCTGGCCACCGACCCGGCGTCCGGCTACGACCCCGGCTCCTGGCTGTTGTTCAACAACGTCTTCCAGTCGCTGCTCAGCTTCCCCAAGGGCGGCACCGAGCCGCAGCCGGAGCTGGCCCAGGGGTGCAGCTTCGCGGACACCTCGACGAGGGTCTACAAGTGCACCCTGAAGGACGGGCTGAAGTTCAGCAACGGTGACCCGCTCACCTCCGAGGACGTCAAGTTCTCCTTCGACCGCATGCTGAAGATCAACGACGCCGACGGTCCGGCGGTCATGTTCTCCATGCTCGACTCGGTCCAGACGCCGGACGAGAAGACGGTCGTGTTCAACCTGAAGGTCGCCGACGCCACCTTCCCGAGCAAGGTCGCCTCCGGCGCGGGCTCCATCGTCAACCACCGCGAGTACGACGCCGACCAGCTGCGCAAGGACGGCCAGGCGGTCGGCTCCGGCCCCTACAAGCTCGACTCGTTCTCCGAGAACGAGGCCGTCTTCTCGGTCAACACGAACTACAAGGGCACCGCCGACGTACAGAACTCCGGCGTCACCCTGAAGTTCTTCAACGGCGACCGCGCCGAACTGAAGAAGGCCCTGCTCGCCGGCGACATCGACATCGCCTACCGAGGCCTGAGCGCGGCCGACATCGCCGACATCGAGAACGCCGACGCCGACTCGGGCGTCAAGGTCATCGAGGGCAGCAGCGCCGAGGTCCAGCACCTGGTCTTCAACATGGACGACCCGGTCGCCGGAAAGCTCTCCGTCCGCCAGGCCATCGCCCACCTGATCGACCGCGACGCCCTCATCGAGGACGTCTACCAGGGCACCGCGACCCCGCTGTACTCGATCATCCCGGCCGGCATCGCGGGCCACAACACCGCCTACTTCGACACCTACGGCGCCCGCCCCTCCAAGGCCAAGGCCGAGGCCGCGCTGCGCGCCGACGGCATCACCGACAAGGTGAAGCTCACCCTGTGGTCCACCCCCGCCCGCTACGGCCCCGCCACCGACGAGGAGTTGAAGGCCATAGCGGCCCAGCTCAACGCCAGCGGCCTGTTCGCCGCCGACGTGAAGTCCATCCCCTTCGACCAGTACGAGCAGGACATCGCCGACGGCAAGTACGGCGTGTACGTCAAGGGCTGGGTGCCCGACTACCCGGACGCCGACAACTTCACGGCCCCGTTCTTCGGTGAGGGCAACGTGCTGGAGAACAACTACAGCAACAGCGCGATCACCGGCACGCTCATCCCGCGCACGGCCGCGCAGAGCGACCGCGCCGCCACCGACGACGAGTACGGCGAGCTGCAGAACATCGTCGCCGAGGAACTCCCCATGCTGCCGATCTGGCAGGCCAAGCAGTACGCGGTCGTCCGCGAGGAGGTCTACGGCCTGGAGTACTGCCTCGACGCCTCGACCGTCTTCCGGTTCTGGGAGATCAGCAAGGGCTGAGCCCCGGATACGCCGACGCCGAGGGCGCCCGCTTCTTCGGAAGGGGCGCCCTCGGCGTCGTACCACTGGTGGGGCGACTAAGGGGCGGGTCACTGTGCGCCGGGGCGCACCAGGCCGCTCTCGTACGCGTACACGGCGGCCTGCACCCGGTCGCGCAGCCCCAGTTTGGTGAGGACGTGTCCCACGTGGGTCTTGACCGTCGTCTCGCTGACGAAGAGGTCGGCGGCGATCTCGGCGTTCGACAGGCCGCGCGCGACCAGCTTCAGCACCTCGACCTCGCGCTCGGTGAGCGTGCCCAGGGTGTCGGGCACCGGCTCCTCGCCGGACGGCAGATGCGTGGCGTACTTGTCGAGCAGGCGGCGCGTGATGCTCGGCGCGAGCATCGCCTCGCCGGCCGCCACCACCCGGATCGCCTGCACCAGCTCACCCGCGGGCGCGTCCTTCAGCAGGAAGCCGCTGGCGCCGGCCTTCAGCGCCTCCACCACGTACTCGTCGAGGTCGAAGGTGGTCAGCACCAGCACCTTCGCCGGGCCGTCCCGGCCCGGTCCGGTGATCTGCCGGGTCGCCTCCACGCCGTCCATCCGCGGCATGCGGATGTCCATCAGCACCACGTCGGGCTGCAGGGCCCGCACCTGGTCGAGTGCCTGGAGGCCGTCTCCGGCCTCGCCGACGACCGCGATGTCCTGCTCGGCCTCCAGGATCATGCGGAAGCCCGTACGCAGCAGCGGCTGGTCGTCGACCAGTAGGACGCGGATGGCCACGTGAGTCTCCTTCGCCTCGGCAGGTGCGGTGACAGGCCCCGCGCCCGCGGCATCATGCGGACGACAGGCCCTGGTCCGGCCCCATTCTGCCCTGCGTCGTATCGCCGGAATCGACCGCCCTCACGGACGCGGGCCCGGTGTCCCCGGCGCTGCCGGTTGCGCGCACCGGCAGCGGATACGGCGGGGGAGTGCCGCCGAACTCCGGGCAGTGCGCCTGGTGGTCGCACCAGCCGCACAGCTTGGTCGGCCGGGGCCGCCAGTCGCCCGTCTCGGTGGCCTGGCTGATCGCCTCCCACAGCGCCAGCAGCTTCCGCTCCACCCGCTCCAGGTCGGCCGGGACCGGGTCGTACGTCAGTACGTCACCGCTGCCGAGATAGACGAGCTGGAGACGACGCGGGACCACCTTCTTCAGCCGCCAGACGACGAGCGCGTAGAACTTCATCTGGAACAGCGCGCCCTCGGCGTACTCGGGCCGGGGTGCCTTGCCCGTCTTGTAGTCGACGATCCGGACCTCGCCGGTCGGTGCCACGTCGACCCGGTCGATGATGCCGCGCAGCCGCAGCCCCGAGTCCAGCTCCGCCTCGACGAACAGCTCACGCTCGGCGGGCTCCAGACGGCTCGGGTCCTCCAGCGTGAACCAGCGCTCGACGAGCCGCTCCGCCTCCGCCAGCCAGCTCGCCAGCCGCTCGCCCTCCGGATCGTCGGCGAACAGCTCCTCGACCTCCGGCTTGGCCTCGCGCAGCCGCTGCCACTGGCCCGGGATCAGGGATTTCGCGCGCGGCGCAGTGCGCTCCGCCGCGGGTGCGTCGAAGAGGCGCTCCAGGACCGAGTGCACCAGGGTGCCCCGGGTCGCCGCCGTGCTCGGCTTCTCGGGCAGCCGGTCGATCACCCGGAACCGGTACAGCAAGGGGCACTGCATGAAGTCGCCGGCACGTGAGGGCGAGAGCGACGTGGGCGGTATGACGACGGGCTCGGTGACCGCGGTCGTGGCGGTGGCCTCGGCTGCCGCCGTCACCGCTGTCATCGCGCTCTTAGTCGTAGGCTCGACCATGGCGGACGGATCCGGATCCGCCGCCTCGGCCCTGCCGCCGCTGTCGGGCTCCGCCGCGCCCTCGGTGCTGGTGTCCATGCCCACAGACCATACGGGCCGCCACTGACAGTGACCCAGCCGCGGTCGGGACAGGTGCGACGACAGGGGAAACAGAGGGGGTGCCGGGGCGGAACGCGTCCCCACGGACGCATACCATCGACCCGAGAACTTCCGCCCGGCGGGCGGAAGACGCTGCGAACGAGGGGACACCGTGGACGAGAGCGGCGGGAGCGGACAGCCGCGGCCGGGCACCGACGAGGCGGACCGGCACCAACCAGGCCGTACGGCCCCGGCCACGGACCCCGCACGCCCGGACCCGCCCCGGCCGAAACCCACGGCGTCAGCCGAACCACCCGAGGCCGGGACACAGACGCCGGACCACACACCTGCCGACGCGACCGGCTCCGACCCCGACCCCGCCAGTGGGGTCGGCGGCGAGCAGACCCCCCACCAGCCCCACCGCACCCTCGCCCACTCCACCCCCGACAAGGGCACCACCCCGCAGCGCTCCCCGGAGCCGCGCGGCGGGCTGCTGATGGGGCGCATCTTCGGTGTGCCGGTCTACGTCGCCCCCAGCTGGTTCCTCGTCGCCGCGCTGATCACCTGGGTGTTCGGCGGCCAGCTGGAGCGGGTGCTGCCCGAGCTGGGCGCCGCCCGCTACCTGGTCTCCCTCTTCTTCGCCGTCGCCTTCTACGCCTCCGTGCTGGTGCACGAGCTGGCCCACACCGTGGCCGCCCTGCGCTACAAGCTCCCGGTCCGCCGTATCCAGCTCCAGTTCTTCGGCGGGGTCTCCGAGATCGAGAAGGAGGCCGAGACACCGGGCCGCGAGTTCGTCCTCGCGTTCGTCGGCCCGCTGCTCTCCCTCGTGCTCGCCGGCCTCTTCTACCTCGCCATGCAGCCCGTCGAGCCCGGCACGGTCCCCGGCGTCCTGCTGGCCGGCCTGATGATCTCCAACCTCATCGTGGCCGCCTTCAACCTCCTGCCCGGCCTCCCCCTCGACGGCGGCCGCATGCTCCGCGCCGTCGTCTGGAAGATCACCGGCAAGCCCATGAGCGGCACGGTCGCCGCCGCCTGGGTCGGCCGCGCCCTCGCCGTCTCCGTCCTGATCGGGCTCCCGCTGCTCACCCAGTCCGGCGCGCTCGGCAGGGACGCCGTGGACAACGTCGGCATGGACACCGTCATGGACGCCCTGCTGGCCGCCATCCTCGCCGCGATCATCTGGACCGGCGCCGGCAACAGCCTGCGCGTCGCCCGGCTGCGCGAGCACCTCCCCGAACTGCGCGCCCGCACCCTCACCCGGCGCGCGGTCCCCGTCCCGAGCGACACCCCCCTCTCGGAGGCCCTGCGCCGCGCCAACGCCGCCGGCGCCCGCGCCCTGGTCGTCGTCGACGCCGAGGGCACCCCCGTCTCGCTGGTCCGCGAGGCCGCCATCGTCGGCGTACCGGAACACCGCCGCCCCTGGGTCGCGGTCAGCGGTCTCGCCCAGGAGCTCACCGACGGCATGCGCGTCTCCGTCGAACTGGCCGGCGAGGACCTCCTGGAGGTGCTCCGAGCCACACCCGCGACCGAGTACCTGGTGGTCGAGGAGACCGGCGAGATCTACGGCGTCCTGTCCGCCGCCGACGTCGAGCGGGCCTTCGTGAAGGCGATGGCCCGCCCCTCCTAGTGGTCCGGGGCCCTCACAAACGCCGGTAGGCTGGTCACATGTCCGAACCGACCGGTGCCGCCCGCAGGCGCGGGCCCTTCAAGGTCGGGGACCAGGTACAGCTGACCGACCCCAAGGGCCGCCACTACACGTTCACGCTCGAGGCCGGGAAGAACTTCCACACCCACAAGGGTTCCTTCCCGCACGACGAACTGATCGGCGCTCCCGAGGGCAGCGTTGTCCGCACCACCGGAAACGTCGCCTACCTCGCGCTGCGCCCCCTGCTCCCCGACTACGTCCTGTCCATGCCCCGCGGGGCAGCCGTCGTCTACCCCAAGGACGCGGGGCAGATCCTGGCCTTCGCCGACATCTTCCCCGGCGCGCGCGTCGTGGAGGCCGGCGTCGGCTCCGGCTCGCTCAGCAGCTTCCTGCTGCGGGCCATCGGCGACCAGGGCATGCTGCACTCCTACGAGCGCCGCGAGGACTTCGCCGAGATCGCGCAGGCGAATGTGGAGCGCTACTTCGGCGGCCCCCACCCCGCCTGGCAGCTCACCGTCGGCGACCTCCAGGACAACCTCTCCGACACCGACGTCGACCGCGTCATCCTCGACATGCTCGCCCCCTGGGAGTGCCTGGAGGCCGTCTCCAAGGCGCTCGTGCCCGGCGGCATCCTGTGCTGCTACGTCGCGACCACCACCCAGCTCGCCCGGACCGTCGAGTCCATCCGCGAGATCGGCAGCTTCAACGAGCCGACCGCCTGGGAGACGATGATCCGCAACTGGCACATCGAGGGCCTGGCCGTCCGCCCGGACCACCGGATGATCGGCCACACCGGCTTCCTGCTCACCGCCCGCCGTCTCGCCGACGGCGTCGAGCCGCCCATGCGCCGCCGCCGCCCCGCCAAGGGCGCCTACGGCGAGGACTACTCGGGCCCCAACGCCGACGGAGGCCCCGGCCGCTGAGGCGCGGCCCCGTACCGCGTACAACGTCACGGCGCCGTGGCCGAGTTCCCGCAGAACACCGGGAACTCGGCCACGGCGCCGCTGCGTTCAGGTGCCGCCGGATGCCCACCGCACAAGGGCCGACCCCGCCGTTCCCCAACTGTGTGACGTGTGGCACCATGCTGGCCACCCCCACCGGCACAGCCCTCACGGGAGACACTCCTAGTGCAGCAATCCGCCGTTCCGGAACTGGCACACACGCACACCCGCCCCATCCACTGGGTCGCCACCGCGACGGCTGTCGCCGGTGTCGTGGCGCTGTCCTCCCTGCTGCAGCCGGACTCGGCGACCGCCGCCCAGACGCCGGGCCGCGAGCTCCGCCCGGCCGCCGCGCCGCCCGCCACCGAAGGCGTCGACTTCCCCCTCGAATGCGGGCCCGTGCAGGCCGTGGTGGAGCAGAAGGCGTCCGGAGACCTCGACGGCGACGGGCGGCCGGAAACGGTCGCCGTCGTGCACTGCGACGCCGGCATCAGCACGCCACCCGACGGCGTGTACGTCCTCACTCAGGGCGACGACGCGACCGAACCCCGAGTGGTGGCCACGCTCGTCGACCCCAAGGACCGGTTCACCGTCAGTGACTTCGCCGTCCGGGACGGAGCCGTCCTGACAACTCTGCTCGGCTACTCCTCCTCCGACGTCCCGACCTGCTGTCCGGACGTGGAGGAGGACGCGAAGTGGCAGTGGAAGAACGGTGCGTTCGTCCGCTCGTCACCCGCCGACGCCCGGAGCGTCTGAAGCCCGCAACCGGCGCGTGTGAGAAATCAGACAGTCGTAACAGGGCGTAAAGTTCCGGTCACTCTGCGTCCGGACCGTAGACCTCGACCCTGTCCGAAATTCGACGCACGTGAATGCACTCGCCCGGACACTCCTTCGCCGAGTCGATCACATCCGTGAGGAGCGGCAGGGGTACGGGCGTTGTGGCTCCGCTGTCCTGCAACAACTCGTCGTCCGTGCTCTTCACATAGGCCAGGCCGTCGATGTCCAGCTCGAACACCTCGGGCGCGTACTGGGCGCAGATGCCGTCGCCGGTACAGAGATCCTGATCGATCCAGACCTCCAGTGCCTCGCCGTCGACTCCGGCCTCCTGCTGCACGGTCACCTCTCCTGCCGTTTGTCCGCCCGGCCGACGGGAATCCGGCCAGCTCTGACGGGTGTTGAACGCTTCGACCCTACCTTCGCTCGCTTTCGTATCGCGTTCGCTGGGTATCCCCCTGGCGTGAGGGAGAGCGCAAGGGTGAAGATCGGACACACCTCGACAGTCTTTGTGATCTAGGGGTTTCAATCGACACCCACCCAGGTAGGGTCTGGAAGCGTCCAGCTCCCCTTGGAGGAGGTGAGGACCGTGGCAGCCCACGACGACGACATGAACCGCGGCATCCGCCCGGGACGCGGGTCCGACGACCCGGCCGGGCAGATCGCCTACCTTGAGCAGGAGATCGCCGTCCTGCGACGCAAGCTCGCCGACTCTCCGCGACACACGAGGATTCTCGAAGAGCGGATCGTCGAGCTGCAGACCAACCTGGCCGGCGTGTCCGCACAGAACGAGCGACTCGCCAACACGCTCCGTGAGGCCCGCGACCAGATCGTGGCCCTCAAGGAAGAGGTCGACCGGCTCGCACAGCCACCGGCCGGCTTCGGAGTCTTCCTGCAGGCGAACGAGGACGGCACCGCCGACATCTTCACCGGAGGCCGCAAGCTCCGCGTGAACGTCAGCCCCAGTGTCGAACTCGAGGACCTGCGGCGCGGCCAGGAAGTAATGCTCAACGAAGCGCTCAACGTGGTCGAGGCCATGGAGTTCGAGCGCGTCGGGGACATCGTCACCCTCAAGGAGATCCTGGAGGACGGCGAGCGCGCCCTGGTGCTCGGGCACACCGACGAGGAACGGGTGGTACGGCTCGCCGAGCCGCTGCTGGACGTCACCATCCGCCCCGGCGACGCCCTCCTGCTCGAACCCCGCTCCGGCTACGTCTACGAGGTCGTGCCCAAGAGCGAGGTCGAGGAACTCGTCCTCGAAGAGGTCCCCGACATCGGCTACGAGGCCATCGGCGGCCTCGGCAACCAGATCGAGGCCATCCGGGACGCCGTCGAGCTCCCGTACCTCTACCCGGACCTGTTCAAGGAGCACGAACTGCGCCCGCCCAAGGGCGTCCTGCTCTACGGTCCGCCCGGATGCGGCAAGACGCTCATCGCCAAGGCCGTCGCCAACTCGCTGGCCAAGAAGGTCGCCGAGGTCACCGGCCAGGCCGCCGGCAAGAGCTTCTTCCTCAACATCAAGGGCCCCGAGCTGCTGAACAAGTACGTCGGTGAGACGGAGCGGCAGATCCGCCTCGTCTTCCAGCGGGCCCGGGAGAAGGCCAGCGAGGGCACCCCCGTCATCGTCTTCTTCGACGAGATGGAGTCCCTCTTCCGCACCCGCGGCTCCGGCGTCAGCTCGGACGTGGAGAACACCATCGTTCCGCAGCTGCTCGCCGAGATCGACGGCGTGGAAGGCCTGCAGAACGTGGTCGTGATCGGCGCCTCCAACCGTGAGGACATGATCGACCCCGCGATCCTGCGGCCCGGCCGGCTCGATGTGAAGATCAAGATCGAGCGTCCGGACGCCGAGGCGGCCAAGGACATCTTCGGCAAGTACCTCACCGAGCGCCTGCCGCTGCACACCGACGACGTCACCGAGCACGGCGGCGACAAGGGCATGACGGTCCAGAGCATGATCCAGACCGCTGTGGAACACATGTACACCGAATCGGAGGAGAACCGCTTCCTTGAGGTGACCTACGCCAATGGTGACAAGGAAGTCCTCTACTTCAAGGACTTCAATTCCGGCGCCATGATCGAGAACATCGTCGGACGCGCCAAGAAGATGGCGATCAAGGACTTCCTGGAGCACAACCAGAAGGGCCTGCGCGTCTCCCACCTCCTCCAGGCCTGCGTGGACGAGTTCAAGGAGAACGAGGACCTGCCCAACACCACCAACCCGGACGACTGGGCTCGCATCTCCGGCAAGAAGGGCGAACGGATCGTTTACATCCGTACGCTCATCACCGGAAAGCAGGGCGCGGACACCGGACGCTCCATCGACACGGTGGCGAACACCGGTCAGTACCTGTAAAAGGCAGGGCGGCTGCGGGTGCCCTCAGCGGGTACCCGCAGCCGACTGTTTTTCGGGCCACGGCTGGAGCACAGCAATGACGCAAATGATCTCCCCACCAGCGCAAAGGCGTTCTAGGCTCTTCCGTACCGCCGAGTCGCGCAGTGCGGGGACGGGCACCGCACACGCAACCGAGCGCCGGCGGTATCTGAGCGGGGCCCACGACCGAGGGCTTCGCCGGGCAAGGAGGGCCGCATGACCGTACGGCGAGTAATGGGCATCGAGACGGAGTACGGGATCTCCGTCCCCGGCCACCCGAACGCCAATGCCATGCTCACCTCGTCCCAGATCGTCAACGCCTACGCGGCGGCGATGCACCGGGCCCGCCGGGCCCGCTGGGACTTCGAGGAGGAGAACCCCCTGCGGGACGCCCGAGGCTTCGACCTCGCCCGTGAGGCCGCCGACGCCAGCCAGCTCACCGACGAGGACATCGGCCTCGCCAACGTCATCCTGACCAACGGCGCCCGTCTCTACGTCGACCATGCCCACCCCGAGTACAGCGCCCCCGAGGTGACCAACCCCCGCGACGCCGTCCTGTGGGACAAGGCCGGCGAGCGGATCATGGCCGAGGCCGCCGAGCGGGCCGCCCAGCTGCCGGGCGCCCAGCCGATCCACCTCTACAAGAACAACACCGACAACAAGGGCGCCTCCTACGGCACGCACGAGAACTACCTGATGAAGCGGGAGACCCCCTTCTCGGACATCGTGCGCCACCTGACGCCGTTCTTCGTCTCCCGACAGGTCTTCGCCGGAGCGGGCCGCGTCGGCATCGGCCAGGACGGGCACGAGCACGGCTTCCAGCTCAGCCAGCGCGCGGACTACTTCGAGGTCGAGGTGGGCCTGGAGACGACGCTGAAGCGCCCGATCATCAACACTCGCGACGAGCCGCACGCCGACGCCGAGAAGTACCGCCGACTGCACGTGATCATCGGCGACGCGAACCTCTCCGAGATCTCCACGTACCTCAAGCTGGGCACGACCTCGCTGGTCCTGTCCATGATCGAGGACGGCTTCATCGCGGTGGACCTGGCGGTGGACCAGCCGGTCCGCACCCTGCACCAGGTCTCGCACGACCCCTCACTCAAGCGCCTCGTCACGCTCCGCAGCGGCCGGACCCTCACCGCGGTCCAGTTGCAGATGGAGTACTACGAGCTGTCCCGCAAGTACGTCGAGGAGCGCTTCGGGGCAGACGCCGACGCGCAGACCAAGGACGTCCTGCAGCGCTGGGAGGACACCCTCAACCGGCTGGAGCACGACCCGATGAGCCTGGCCGGCGAGCTGGACTGGGTCGCCAAGCGCGAGCTGATGGAGGGCTACCGGCGCCGCGACGGCCTCGACTGGGACGCCGCCCGGCTGCACCTGGTAGACCTCCAGTACGCCGACGTACGCCCCGAGAAGGGCCTGTACAACCGCCTGGTCTCGCGCGGCCGGATGAAGCGGCTGCTGACCGAGCAGGACGTCGAGCGGGCGAAGTCCAAGCCGCCGGAGGACACGCGCGCGTACTTCCGCGGGCGCTGCCTGGAGCAGTACGCCGACGACGTGGCGGCGGCCTCCTGGGACTCCGTGATCTTCGACCTCCCGGGCCGGGACTCGCTCCAGCGCGTCCCAACCCTGGAACCGCTTCGCGGAACGCGTAATCACGTCAAGGAGCTCCTGGACCGCTGCCGTACCGCGGAAGACCTGGTCAGGGTCCTCAGCGGCGGCTGAGCGGGTACTCGGGCGGGGCCGGGCGCACAGGGTGGAAATCCCGGCGCCCGGGAATCATCGAGGTGGCCCCCGTACGTTGGAGAAACTGCGGGGCCATTGTCAGACCCGGCGAGTAGGGTCTGATCTTGACCGAGCAACTGTGTCGGGCGAACCGAGCGGGGTGAGGGTGATGGCGACCAAGGACACCGGCGGCGGACAGCAGAAGGCCACCCGGTCGACCGAGGAGGTCGAGGAGCAGGCTGCGGAAACGCAGGCCGCGGAGGACCTCAAGGAGCGGCACGAGAAGCTGAGCGACGACGTGGACTCGGTTCTGGACGAGATCGACGACGTCCTTGAGGAGAACGCCGAGGACTTCGTGCGCTCCTTCGTGCAAAAGGGCGGGCAGTAGGCTCGTTCTACCTGCGAATCGAAGGTCGGCGGGGGTGTGGGTGTCCGGGGCCGAGCTGTTGAAGCGCTGCGCGCGGTGCGGTGAGTCCGAGCCGCGCGCAGCCTTCTCCGGCACCTGACGCGGGATCTGCCCGAAGGCTTCCGCCGTTCATGTGGATCACTGCCATGAGACGGGTAGGGTCCGTGGCGTACCTTGCTTCAACTGCGATTCCGGCCTCGGCCTGTTGAGGGACGATCCCGAAGCTGCGTACCGAGCTGCCGACTACCTGGAAGGAAACGCGTGGAAGCCAACACTCGTAGCACCGGGCGTCTACCAGCTGCCTTCCTGACGCCTGGGTCCTCCTCCTTCATGGACTTCCTGGGCGAGCACCAGCCAGAGCTGCTGCCCGGCAACCGGCAACTGCCGCCCACCCAGGGCGTGGTCGAGGCGCCGCACGGCACCACGATCGTGGCCGTGACGTTCCCGGGCGGCGTGGTGCTCGCCGGTGACCGCCGGGCCACCATGGGCAACGTCATCGCGCAGCGGGACATCGAGAAGGTCTTCCCGGCGGACGAGTACTCGGCCGTCGGCATCGCCGGCACCGCCGGTCTGGCCGTCGAGATGGTCAAGCTTTTCCAGCTGGAGCTGGAGCACTTCGAGAAGGTCGAGGGCGCCCAGCTGTCCCTGGAGGGCAAGGCGAACCGGCTGTCGACGATGATCCGCTCCAACCTCGGCATGGCCATGCAGGGCCTGGCCGTGGTGCCGTTGTTCGCCGGTTTTGACCTGGACCGCGACAAGGGCCGCATCTTCTCCTACGACGTGACGGGTGGCCGTTCCGAGGAGCAGGGCTTCGCGGCCACCGGCTCCGGCTCGATCTTCGCGCGCGGCGCCATGAAGAAGCTCTTCCGTGAGGACCTGACCGAGGACCAGGCCACCACACTCGTGGTCCAGGCCCTGTACGACGCGGCAGACGACGACTCGGCGACCGGTGGTCCCGATGTCGCCCGCCGGATCTACCCGATCGTCACCGTGATCACCGAGGACGGCTTCCGCCGGCTCACCGACGACGAGGCCTCCGAGATCGCCCGCTCGATCCTCGAACGGCGGCTGGAGCAGCCCGACGGCCCGCGGGCCGCGCTGCTGTAGCCGGCGGCCGTTGTTGTTCCAGGGTGATCCAGTGACTTCGACAGAAAGGGACGGATAACCGGTGTCGACGCCGTTCTATGTCTCACCTCAGCAGGCCATGGCCGACCGGGCGGAGTACGCCCGCAAGGGCATCGCCCGGGGCCGCAGCCTGGTCGTGCTGCAGTACGCCGACGGCATCGTGTTCGTCGGTGAGAACCCGTCCCGCGCGCTGCACAAGTTCAGCGAGATCTACGACCGGATCGGCTTCGCCGCCGCCGGCAAGTACAACGAGTACGAGAACCTCCGCATCGGCGGCGTCCGCTACGCCGACCTGCGGGGTTACACCTACGACCGTGACGACGTGACCGCCCGCGGCCTCGCCAACGTCTACGCGCAGACGCTGGGCACGATCTTCTCCAGCGCGGCCGAGAAGCCGTACGAGGTGGAGCTGGTCGTCGCCGAGGTGGGGGAGACACCGGAGGGCGACCAGATCTACCGGCTGCCGCACGACGGTTCGATCGTGGACGAGCACGGCTCGGTCGCGGTCGGGGGCAACGCCGAGCAGATCAGCAGCTACCTGGACCAGCGCCACCAGGACGGCATGACCCTCGCCGAGGCGCTGAACCTGGCCGTGCAGGCCCTGTCCCGCGACACCAACGGCAGCCAGCGGGAGATTCCCGCCGAGCGCCTGGAGGTGGCGGTGCTGGACCGGACGCGTCCGCAGAAGCGCAAGTTCAAGCGCATCACCGGCCGGCAGCTCGCCCGGCTGTTGGAGGGGGAGGGCGCGGCCTCCGCGACGGACGCCGAGGACGAGTCCGCCGAGGAGGAGTAGGCCCCACCTCATCCCGCTTCGGATGCCCCGGTCGTCGACGGCCGGGGCATCCGTCGTTCAGGGCGCCGGTGGCGGCGCTGTGGAGCCTCGGACGACCAGCTCGACCGGGATGTCACCGCGATCGGGTTCCCGGCCCTCCAGGACCGCCAGGAGGGCCCGCATGCCGCGTTCGCCGAACAGCTCGGCGTCCAGGCGTACGGTCGTCAGCTCCGGGTCGATCGCGGTGGCCAGGGCGAGGTCGTCGAGGCCGGTGACGGAGATGTCGTCGGGGATGCGCAGGCCGAGCCGCCGGACGGCCTTGTAGGCGCCGGCCGCCAGTTTGTCGTCGTCGCAGACGACCGCGGTGACGCGATGGCCGCGGAGCGCGCTTTCGGCGGCGGTCAGGGCGCCGCCGATGGAGATGGGCGCGCGGGCCGTGTGCACGGTCGTCCCGGGGACGGCGCCCACGCGCGTGGCGAGCTCGCGGGCGCGTACTTCGAAGGTCCACGACGGCACGTCTGCCGCCAGGTGCAGGAAGCGGCGGTGGCCGAGGCCCAGCAGGTGCTCGGTGACCTGGCGGACGCCGTCGGCGATGTCGAGGTTGACCGTGGCGGCGCCCAGGCTGCCCGCCGGGTCGCTGTCGAGCATCACCAGGGGCAGCTGGTCGCCACGGATGGCGGTGAGGGCGTCGGCGGCCATCGAGGAGGCGATGACGCCGTCCAGCGCGGCCTGGGCGGACGCGAAGGGGTCTCGGGCGGGACCGATGCCCTCGGGCGAGGGGTAGAGGACGACGCCGAAGCCGTGTTCGGCGGCGACGCGGGCGGCGCCGGTGTAGACGCCCGCGAAGAACTCGGTGGTGAGTGCGGGGACCACCAGCAGCACGGTGCGGGTGCGGCCGAGGCGCAGGTTGCGGGCGGCCAGATTGGGCCGGTAGCCGAGGTCGCGGGCGGCTTCGCGGACCCGTTCGGCGGTTGCCTCCGAGACGCGGCCGCGCCACTTCTCGCCCAGCACCAGCGAGACGGCGGCCTGGGAGACCCCGGCGACCTCGGCGACGTCCCGGCTGGTGGGGCGGGTGCCGGCTCGTGCCACCTCTGCCTGCTCCTTCGTCGGGCCATGGGTCCGGGCTCCGGCCTGGACGCTTGGACAGCGCTCATGGTACGTATGACGAAGGACGTTATACGTAAAACCTAGGCCGGAGGGCGGGGACGTGGCCGCGGGATACCTGGAGATCCTCAGAGCGAAACACGCCGCGAGGCTGCTGGCCGGCACGCTGATCGGGCGGCTGCCCAACGCGACCGCCGCGATCGCGATCGTGCTGTTCGTGCGCGCCGAGGGCGGCACCTACAGCCTCGCGGGCGCGCTGGCGGCCGTCTACGGCGTCGCGAACGCCGTCGGCCAGCCCCTGCTCGGACGTCTTGTGGACCTGCACGGTCAGCCGCGCGTCCAGTTGCCCGCCGCGTTCGCGTCGGCCCTGGCGATGGCGGTGTTCGCGTTCGCCGGTACCGACCCGCTGCCGCTGGCGTACGCCGCGGTGGCGGCCGCCGGTCTGTTCACTCCGCCCTTGGAGGGCGGACTGCGGGCCCTGTGGCCGAGTGTGCTGCGCCGGGAGGACCAGGTGCACACGGCGTACGCCATGGACGCGGTGGCGCAGGAGGTGATGTTCACGGTCGGCCCGCTGCTGGTGACGCTGTGCGTGTCGCTGTGGTCGGAGCAGGCCGCGCTGCTCGTCCTGAACGTCGTCGGGGTGCTCGGGGCGTTGTCGGTGGTCGTGTCGGCGCCCTCGCGCGCGTGGCGCTCGGCGCCGCGCGAGGCGCACTGGCTGGGGGCGCTGCGTTCGCCGGGACTGCTCGTGCTGCTCGCCGCCTTCCTGTTCGTGGGCATCGCCCTGGGCTCCATCACGGTCGCCTCGGTGCCGTACGCGGACGAGCACGGCGGTGACACGGTGTACGGGTGGCTGTTGGCCGCGCTGGGTCTGGGGGCGCTCGTGGGCGGCGTCGTCTACGGCGCGCGGCCGTGGCCGGGGATGCCCGAGCGGCGGCTGCGCGTCCTGGTGGCGTTTCTGGCGGTGTGTTACCTGCCGCTGATGCTGATGCCGGGCGTGGTCGCCATGGTGGCGCTCACGGCGCTGGCGGGGGTGTTCCTGGCGCCCGCCATCGCGTGTGCCTTCGTCATCGTGGACCGGCACGCGCCGCGGGGGACGGTGACGGAGGCGTTCTCGTGGCTGGTGACGACGTTCACGGTCGGTCACTCGCTCGGAACGGGCCTGGCGGGTCCGGTCGTCGAGGCGGGCGGGGCGCTGTGGGGCTTCGCCGTGCCGAGTGCGGCGGGGGCCGTGTCGTTGCTGGTTCTGCTGGCCACGGGGCGGGTACTCGCAGCTCCCGTCAGAACGGCGGTTGTTGCGGCTTCATCGGAAAATGATCCAAATCGTGCTGCCGAACCCCGTTTCAGTTCAGGGGATCGGGCGTAATGTTCAGTCATGGACCGCCGCATTTTCGGGCTGGAGAACGAGTACGGCGTCACGTGCACGTTCAGGGGACAGCGCCGTCTGTCGCCTGACGAGGTGGCGCGGTACCTCTTCCGCCGTGTCGTGTCATGGGGCCGCAGCAGCAATGTGTTTCTGCGGAACGGCGCCCGCCTCTATCTCGACGTGGGCTCGCATCCGGAATACGCGACACCCGAATGTGACAACGTGATCGAACTCGTCACCCACGACAAGGCCGGCGAGCGCATTCTCGAAGGACTGCTGGTGGACGCCGAACGACGCCTGCACGAGGAGGGAATCGCGGGCGACGTCTACCTCTTCAAGAACAACACCGACTCCGCCGGCAACTCCTACGGCTGCCACGAGAACTATCTGGTGGCCCGGCACGGGGAGTTCTCCCGCCTCGCGGACATCCTCATTCCGTTCCTCGTCACCCGGCAGCTGCTGTGCGGCGCCGGCAAGGTGCTGCAGACCCCGCGCGGTGCCGTGTACTGCGTCAGCCAGCGGGCCGAGCACATCTGGGAGGGCGTCTCCTCGGCGACGACCCGCTCCCGGCCCATCATCAACACACGCGACGAACCGCACGCCGACGCCGAGCGCTACCGTCGCCTCCACGTCATCGTGGGCGACTCCAACATGTCCGAGACGACCATGCTGCTCAAGGTCGGCGCCACCGACCTGGTGCTGCGCATGATCGAGGCGGGCACGGTGATGCGCGACCTCACCCTGGAGAACCCGATCCGGGCGATCCGCGAGGTCAGCCACGACATAACGGGCCGGCGCAAGGTGCGCCTGGCCAGCGGCCGGGAGGCCTCGGCGCTGGAGGTGCAGCGCGAGTACTACGAGAAGGCCGTCGACTTCTGCGAGCGGCGCGGCATCCGCACGGGCATCGTCGAGCAGGTGCTGGAGCTGTGGGGCCGTACGCTCGAGGCGATCGAGGCCGAGGACCTGGACCGGATCGACACCGAGATCGACTGGGTCATGAAGTACAAGCTCCTCGAGCGGTACCGGGCGAAGCACAACATGACCATGTCGCATCCGCGGGTCGCCCAGATAGACCTCGCCTACCACGACATCCACCGCCGTCGTGGTCTGTACTACCTGCTGGAGAAAAAGGGCCAAGCCGCCCGGATCTGCAACGACTTGAAGATCTTCGAGGGCAAGTCGGTTCCGCCGCAGACCACTCGGGCCCGGCTGCGCGGCGACTTCATCCGGCGGGCGCAGGAACAGCGCCGGGACTTCACCGTCGACTGGGTCCACCTCAAGCTCAATGACCAGGCTCAGCGCACGGTGTTGTGCAAGGACCCGTTCCGTGCGGTGGACGACCGGGTGGAGAAGCTGATCGCCGGTATGTGAGCCACGCGTTCGCGGTACAGCGGAACGCCACACGGGCGCCGTACGTTTCTCGTACGGCGCCCTTCTCACACCGTAGAGTTGCGCGCACGCCATCAAGCAAGATCGACCGATTACGAGGCCCCCACCGTGCGCCGACGCTCACTTCTCATCGCCGTTCCCGCTGGACTGGTCACGCTTGCCGCCTGCGGCGACGAAGGGTCCGACTCCGGCAAGGCCAGCGACACCGCGTCGCCCTCGGACCCGGCGACCTCCGCCGCGCCGACGCCGAAGATCGTCGACGGCCCGCTGCCGGCGATCACCGCGGGCGCGAAGTTCGGCGAGAAGCCCACGGTGGCCAAGGGCAGCGGCACGCCGTCGACGGACCTCGCCGTGAAGACCCTGATCGCGGGCGGCGGCCGTACGGTCGCGGAGAACGACTACGTCGTGGCCAACTACCTCGGCCAGATCTGGGACAGCGCGAAGGTCTTCGACAACTCCTACGACCGCAAGACCCCGCTGATCATCCAGCTCGCCCAGGGCAGCATCATCGACGGCTGGCGCTACGCGCTGACCGGCAAGAAGGCCGGCAGCCGCGTCCAGATGGCCGTGCCGCCCACCTTGGGTTACGGCGAACAGGGCAACCCCCAGGCGGGCATCAAGGGCACCGACACGCTCGTCTTCGTCGTCGACATCGAGGGCAGCTACAACGCGAGCAGCTCCGCCAAGGGCACCGACGTCGCGCAGGACAACGTGGACCTGCCCAAGGTCGGCACCAACACCGACGGCAAGGCGCCCTCCATCGAGGTCCCCAAGGCCGACGCGCCGACCGAGCTGGTGGCGAACTACGTCATCGAGGGCGACGGCGAGGAGGTCGCCGCCGAGAGCACCGTGCTCGTGCAGTACAAGGGCGTGCTCTGGGACACCGGCAAGGAGTTCGACTCGTCGTACAGCCGCAAGGCGCTGACCTCCTTCTCCCTCCAGCAGGTCGTCAAGGGCTGGGCGCAGGGCCTGACCGGCAAGAAGGTCGGCAGCCGCGTCCTGATCGTCATCCCGCCGAAGCTGGGGTACGGGGACAACCCGCCGCAGGGCAGCGGCATCGAGAAGGACTCCACGCTGGTCTTCTCGGTCGACATCCTGGCGAAGATGTGATCCTTCGGGAATGTAAGACTGTGCGTGTTCGCCATTCCACAGACAAGCAGGAGCTGAAGACGTGAGCATCGACAAGCCCGAGATCGACTTCCCGGGCGGCGAGCCCCCGGCGGACCTCGAGATCAAGGAGATCTGGGAAGGCGACGGCCCCGTGGCGCAGGCCGGCCAGACGGTCACCGTGCACTACGTCGGTGTCGCCTTCAGCACGGGCGAGGAGTTCGACGCCAGCTGGAACCGCGGCACGCCGTTCCGCTTCCCGCTGGGCGCCGGCCGTGTCATCGCGGGCTGGGACCAGGGCGTGCAGGGCATGAAGGTCGGCGGCCGCCGCCAGCTGACCATCCCCGCCCACCTGGCCTACGGCAACCAGAGCCCGACCCCGGCGATCAAGCCCGGCGAGACCCTGATCTTCGTGGTCGACCTGCTCGGCGTCTGAGCAGGACCGACCGGAGCCGATCACCTTGGGCCCATGCCTGTTCGGGCATGGGCCCTCGGCTTTTGCCACGGCCCTCCGGACCGGTACGGTCATCGGTCGGAAGCACCATAGGGAAGGCGAAGGGCGTCGATGGCCATTGCCAAGGCCGAGCGGCTGATGAACCTGGCGCTGTGTCTGCTGGGAACACGGCGGCCGCTCAGCAAGCGCGAGCTTCGAGAGTCCATCGAGGCCTATCTCGAAGCGGGCAGCGACGACTCCTTCAACCGGATGTTCGAGCGGGACAAGGACGACCTGCGCGAGCTGGGCCTGGTCATCGAGACCGTCGAGAACCTCGACGGCGAGGTCGGCTACCTCGCCCGCCGCGACAGCAACCGGCTGCCGCCCATCACCCTCGACGCCGAGGAGGCCGCCGCTCTGGGCCTGGCCGCCAAGGTCTGGCAGCAGGCGCGGCTCGCCGGCGCGGCCAGCGGAGCCCTGCAGAAGCTGCGCGCCGCCGGACTCCCCGAGGACGTCGACCCGTACGAGGCGCACGGCGCCCTGGAGCCGCGCATCCCGGTGCACGAGGCCGCGTTCGAGCCGCTGATGCTGGCCTGCCGCGACCGCCGCCCGGTCGCGTTCGAGTACCGCAAGGCCACCGCCGCCCACCCCGAGACCCGCCAGGTGGAGCCGTGGGCCCTGGAGTGCTGGCGCGGCCACTGGTACCTCGCGGGCTGGGACCGGGACCGCGGGGCCGAGCGGGTCTTCCGGCTGTCCCGGATCACCGGCAGGGTGCGCAGCCGCAGCGGCCGGTACACCGCGCCCGTCCCGGACGTCGTCACCGTGCGCGAGACCGTCGCCGGCTGGGCCGGCGAGATTGCCGACCGCAGCGCCCGGATCCGGCTGCGCTCCGGCGCCGGGTACCCCCTGCGGGCGAAGGCCACGGCGGTGCGGGAACTCGGCGACGGTTGGGACGAGTTGGAGATTCCGTACGGCCACGGGCTGGACGCCTGGCTGGTGGAGTTCGGGCCGGACGTGGTGGTCCTGGAGCCCGCCGAGCTGCGGGCCGACGTGGTGGACCGGCTGCGTGCCGTGGCCAAGGGCTGAGGGGGAGCGGAAGAAGACAGTGGCCGGCAAACCGATCAGGCCCACGAACGCCATCGACCAGACCCGGCGGATGCTCTCCCTGGTCACGTATCTGAAGGAGCGCCCCGGAGCCAGGGTCGAGGACGTCGCCCGCGCCTTCGGCATCACCGAGGACGAGCTGGTCTCCGACCTCGATGTGCTGCCCATGTGCGGCACGAGCTTCCGCGGCGGCGATCTGCTCGACATCGACACCGACGGCGAGCGCATCTGGTGGCACAACCCCGCCGCCCTCGGGGCGGAAGCGGCCGAGCCGCTGCGGCTGGCCGCCGACGAGGCCACCGCGCTGCTGGTGGCCGCGCGGGCCGTGGCCACGCTGCCGGGGCTGCGCGAGAGCGACCGGCAGGCGCTGCTGCGGGCCACCGCCAAGGTGGAGGCCGCCGCCGGTGAGCAGGCCGGCGCCAGCTCCCGGCTGTCGGTGACCTTCGAGTCCGAGGGCGGCGTCTTCGCCGACGTCGACCGGGCGATCTCGGAGCGCCGCCGACTGTGGATCCGCTACTACTCACCGGCCCGCGACGAGGTCACCGAGCGCGAGGTCGACCCGATCCGCCTGGTCAGCGTCGGCCACACCTACGTCGAGGGCTGGTGCTACCGCTCCGAGGCGCGCCGCACCTTCCGCCTGGACCGGGTCGCCGAGATCCGGGTCCTCGACGAGCCGTCCGCCCCGCCCGAGATCGAGCTGCGGGACCTGTCCGAGGGGCTGGTGCAGCCCGCGGCCGAGGACCCGGAGGTCGTGGTCGAGGTCGGCCCCGGCGGCCGCTGGGTCGCCGAGTACTACCCGCACGACAGCGCGGATGAGCTCGCCGACGGCGGGCTCCGTATCACCCTGCGCACGCCCGACCCGGCGTCGCTGCGCCGCCTCGCCCTGCGCCTCGGCCGGGACGGGCGGATCGTCGCCCCACGGGAGCTGGCCGACAGCGCCCGGCAGGCGGCCCGTGAGGCGCTGGCGGCGTACGACGGGATCGAGGCGGAGACTCCCGGGACCCTTCCCCCGGGCCACACGGGACACGACAGGCAGGAGCAGGGACTGTGAGCGAGTCGGCGTCCGGGGTGCGGGAGATGACGGTGGCGTCCGCGTTCGCGGGGATGAGAAGCGTGACCCCCGTGGTGTTCAAGGCGGGCTGCCCGGACTGCCGTGGCCGCTTCGAGCTCGCCGCGAGCGCCCTGCGCCTGGCCATCGGCGCCACGAGCCGTACGACCTTCTACTCCTTCACCTGCCCCGAGTGCGGCGCGTCCGTCCGCAAGCCGGCCGGCGAGCGGATCGTCGAGCTGCTCACCGGGGGCGGGGTGCGCACCCTGCGGCTGCACTCCACGCTGTAGCCCGACCGGCCAGCCGCTCGGCCCCGCCGCTCACCCTGTGCGTACGAGCCACCCCGCAGGGCCTAGGCTCAGAGGCATGTTCTGGCCGATGTTCGCGGTAGCTGTGGGTTTCCTGGGGATCGTGGTTCTCGGGGTGCTCGCCGTCCGGGTGTTCGTGGAGGCTCAGCGCCTCAGCAGGCAGGTGTCGGAGTCCGCGCGCCGCATCAACCGGGCCGCGGAGGATCTGGAGCGGGCGGCGGTGAGCACGGCCCGGTCCGTGGACGCCCTGTGAGCCGTCCTGGGCCGCCCTGTGATTCCTGCGCTTGGTGCGCCTTTGGGTCGCTTCGCCCTGTCAACTTCCCCCATGCGGAAGGTACGCTGCTGGTCGCGGCCCGGAAAACGAGGCCCGGGCCGTGGACCGGGAGTACGCACGGGGATTGCCTCGCGTTCACCCCTGAGCGCTACGATCGCTGCCAGCACGGTCGTTCGGACACTTGTCCGACCGGTCGGACAGCACCCCAGCCACCCGCCTCGGTGAGAAGGTAAAGACTTATGTTCGGAAGGCTCGGAGCCCCCGAGATCATTCTCATCCTCGTCGTCATCATCCTGCTGTTCGGCGCGAAGAAGCTTCCGGACATGGCCCGCTCGCTCGGCAAGTCCGCGCGCATCCTCAAGAGCGAGGCGAAGGCGATGAAGGACGACAACAAGTCCTCCGCCCCTGCCGACCCGCCGCACACCGACGAGCAGCAGGCCCCCGGTCAGCGCATCATCCAGGCCGCGCCCGGCGACGTGTCCAGCTCCCGCCCGGTCAACGAGCCGACGGACACGACCAAGCGCTGACGCAGGGCCGGTGACTCCCGGCCCGCCGCACGAGATGGGAACGTGGGTTGCTGAAGTCTGCCCGCAAGCAGGAGAAGGATCCCGAGGGGCGGATGCCCCTCGCGGAACACCTTCGTGAGCTCCGCAACCGGCTCGCGAAGGCCCTGCTGGCGATCGTCCTGGTCACGATCGTCGCCGCCTTCTTCTACAACGACATCATCAACTTCTTCACCGAGCCGATCCTCGATTCGGTCGGTTGCTCGCAGTCGTTCGAAGAGCTGGCCCGCGCGTCCGCCGACAACGCCCGGAACACCGAGCCGTGCGCCCAGATCACGATCAACGGTCTGCTCGCGCCGTTCACGCTGGCGCTGAGGGTCTCCCTGATGGCCGGCGTCGTGCTGGCCTCGCCGGTCTGGCTCTACCAGCTGTGGGCCTTCGTCGCCCCCGGTCTGCACAGGCACGAGAAGAAGTACGCCTACGCGTTCGTCGCCACCGGCTTCCCGCTCTTCCTCGGCGGTGCCTACTTCGCCTACCGGGTGCTGCCCACCACGGCGAACGTGCTGATCGAGTTCACGCCGTTCGGTGTCGACAACCTGCTGCCGCTCGACGACCTGCTCGACCTGGTCACCCGCATGGTGATCGTCTTCGGCCTCTCCTTCGAGCTGCCGCTGCTGCTGGTCATGCTCAACTTCACCGGCGCCATCTCGGGCAGGCGGATGCTCGGCTGGTGGCGGGCGATGATCATGGGCATCACGGTGTTCGCGGCGATCGCCACGCCCAGCACCGACCCGCTGACCATGCTGGCGCTGGCCGGACCGATCTGGATCCTGTACTTCGGCGCGGTGGCCGTCTCCCTCGTCAACGACCGGCGCAGGCGCCGCCGTGAGGCCCTGGGCCCCGACGACGACGAGGCCTCCGAGCTGGACCTCACCCCGGAGGACATCGGCGAGGTGGAGGCCGTCAGCGCGAGCCGCGCCCTGCCCGAGCAGTCGGGCAAGGACCGGGTCAACGGGTACGACGACGTGACCTGAGGCAACGGTTATCGCCGCGTGATCCCAAGATCGCCGGGCAACTCGTAGGGTCGCTCGCGTGACCAGCGAGATCACCCTCTTCGTCAACCCCACCGCGGGCCGCGGCCGCGCGAGAGAGCCGAAGGGGCGCGCCGGTGTCGAGAGGCCGAGCGCGCGCAGGCCCGAAGGGCTGAGCACGGTCGGGCTCTCGACACCGGCTGAGGCGCCCCGTAGGCGAACGAGCCAGAAATGGGGCGCCCACGGGGCGCAGCCGGCCGCTTCGGCGTTGCGGGCGGCCGGATTCTCCGTCCGCACGGTCGTCGGGCGGGACCCCGATGACGCACTGGCACGTGCCCGCGCCGCCGTCGCCGAGGGCACCGGAGCGCTCGTCGCCGTCGGCGGGGACGGCATCGCCCATCTCGCCCTCCAGGCGGTCGCCGGTACGGACACCCCGCTCGGCCTGGTCGCCGTCGGCACCGGCAACGACTTCGCCCGCGCCCTCGGCCTGCCCGTGCACGACCCGGCGCGGGCGGGCCGGTTGATCGCGGAGGGGCTGAAGGGCGACGGGGTGCGAGCCATCGACCTCGGCCGGGTCGGCGACCGCTGGTTCGGCACGGTCCTCGCCTCCGGCTTCGACTCGCGCGTCAACGACCGGGGCAACCGGATGCGATGGCCGTCCGGCCGTTTCAAGTACGACCTGGCGATGATCGCCGAACTGGCCGCGTTCCGCCCGTTCCCGTACCGGATCACGTTGGACGGAGGCGAGGTCAGGGAGATCGAGGCGACCCTCGTGGCGGTCGGCAACGGATCGTCGTACGGCGGCGGCATGCGCATATGCCCGGGCGCCGACCTCACCGACGGGCTGTTCGACATCACGGTGGTCGGCGACTGCAGCCGTACGACCCTGCTGCGGGTGTTCCCGACGGTGTACCGGGGCCGACACGTGGACCATCCCAAGGTCACCGTGCACCGGGCGGCGCGGGTCGAGATCGCGGCGGACGGCATCACCGGATACGCCGACGGGGAGCCGCTCGGGCCGCTGCCGGTGAGCGTGCGATGCGTGCCCGGAGCGGTGCGGGTCGTGGGCCGCTGAGCTGCGGGTATCGCCGGATTCACAGCAGCGGATCCGGATAATGATCGTCCTGTTGTCAGTGCGGCCCGGTACGCTCGAAAGCACGATGACTGAGGACCTCTCACCGGCCGAGCGGTACGTGGCGGCGCGTCAGCGCGCCGCCGAGCAGGCCACCGCGCTCGCGTCCTTCCGCGAGATGTACGACTTCGGCCTCGACCCCTTCCAGATCGAGGCCTGCGAGGCGCTCGAGGCCGGGAAGGGCGTGCTGGTCGCGGCGCCCACCGGCTCCGGCAAGACGATCGTGGGCGAGTTCGCCGTCCACCTCGCCCTGCAACAGGGCAGGAAGTGCTTCTACACGACACCCATCAAGGCGCTGTCCAACCAGAAGTACAACGACCTGTGCCGGCGCTACGGCACCGCGAAGGTCGGCCTGCTCACCGGCGACAACAGCGTCAACTCCGACGCCCCGGTGGTCGTGATGACCACCGAGGTGCTGCGGAACATGCTGTACGCGGGCTCGCAGACCCTCCTCGGCCTCGGCCATGTGGTCATGGACGAGGTGCACTACCTCTCCGACCGCTTCCGCGGCGCCGTGTGGGAGGAAGTGATCATCCACCTGCCCGAGTCGGTGACCCTGGTGTCACTGTCGGCGACCGTGTCCAACGCCGAGGAGTTCGGCGACTGGCTCGACACCGTCCGCGGCGACACAGAGGTGATCGTCGCCGAGCACCGGCCCGTGCCGCTGTTCCAGCATGTGCTCGCCGGGCGCCGGATGTACGACCTGTTCGAGGAGGGCGAGGGCCACCGGAAGGCCGTCAACCCCGACCTGACGCGCATGGCCCGCATGGAGGCCAGCCGACCGTCGTACCAGGACCGCAGACGAGGCCGCGCGATGCGCGAGGCCGACCGGGAGCGGGAGCGGCGGCAGCGGTCGCGGGTGTGGACGCCGAGCCGGCCCGAGGTCATAGAACGGCTGGACGCGGAAGGCCTGCTGCCCGCGATCACGTTCATCTTCAGCCGGGCCGCCTGCGAGGCCGCCGTGCAGCAGTGCCTGTACGCCGGGCTGCGGCTGAACGACGAGGAGGCCCGGGAGCGGGTCCGCGCGCTCGTGGAGGAGCGCACGGCCTCGATCCCCACCGAGGACCTGCACGTGCTCGGGTACTACGAGTGGCTGGAGGGCCTGGAGCGCGGAATCGCCGCCCACCACGCGGGCATGCTGCCGACCTTCAAGGAGGTCGTCGAGGAGCTGTTCGTCCGGGGTCTGGTGAAGGCGGTCTTCGCCACCGAGACGCTGGCCCTGGGCATCAACATGCCCGCCCGGTCGGTGGTGCTGGAGAAGCTCGTCAAGTGGAACGGCGAGCAGCACGCCGACATCACCCCGGGCGAGTACACGCAGTTGACGGGGCGGGCGGGGCGGCGCGGCATCGACGTCGAGGGTCACGCCGTGGTGCTGTGGCAGCGGGGGATGAACCCCGAGCACCTGGCGGGACTGGCCGGGACGCGGACGTACCCGCTGCGGTCCAGCTTCAAGCCGTCGTACAACATGGCGGTCAACCTGGTCGCGCAGTTCGGGCGGCATCGGTCGCGGGAGCTGCTGGAGACCTCGTTCGCGCAGTTCCAGGCCGACAAGTCGGTCGTGGGGATCTCGCGCCAGGTCCAGCGCAACGAGGAGGGGCTCGCCGGTTACAAGGAGTCCATGACCTGCCACCTCGGGGACTTCGAGGAGTACGCGCGGCTGCGACGCGAACTGAAGGACCGCGAGACCGAGTTGGCCCGGCAGGGGGCGGCACAGCGGCGGGCCGAGGCCGCTGTCGCACTGGAGAGGCTGCGACCCGGCGACGTCATCCATGTGCCGACCGGGAAGTACGCCGGGCTGGCGCTGGTGCTGGATCCGGGGCTGCCGGCCGGGCGGTCCAACGGGCACCGGGGGTTCGAGCAGCACGACGGGCCGCGGCCGCTGGTGCTGACCGCGGAGCGGCAGGTCAAGCGGCTGGCGTCGATCGACTTCCCGGTGCCGGTGGAGGCGCTGGAGCGGATGCGGATCCCCAAGTCCTTCAATCCGCGCTCGCCGCAGTCACGGCGGGACCTGGCGTCGGCGCTGCGCAGCAAGGCCGGGCACATCGCGCCCGAGCGGCAGCGCAAGCGGCGCTCCGAGGCGGCCGACGACCGCGAGATCGCCCGGCTGCGCAAGGCGCTCCGCGCGCATCCCTGCCATGGGTGCAACGACCGTGAGGACCACGCCCGTTGGGCCGAGCGGTACCACCGGCTGATGCGGGACACCTCGCAGCTGGAGCGGCGGATCGAGGGGCGTACGAACACGATTGCCCGTACGTTCGACCGGATCGTCGCCCTGCTGACCGAGCTGGACTATCTGCGCGACGACGAGGTCACCGAGCACGGCAAGCGGCTGGCGCGGCTGTACGGCGAGTTGGATCTGCTGGCCAGCGAGTGTCTGCGCGCGGGTGTCTGGGAAGGGCTGGCGCCGGCGGAACTCGCGGCGTGTGTCTCGGCGTTGGTGTTCGAGGCGCGGGTCGGTGACGACGCGCTGGCGCCGAAGCTGCCGTCGGGCAAGGCGAAGGCCGCGCTCGGTGAGATGGTGCGGATCTGGGGGCGGCTGGACGCCCTGGAGGAGGAGTTCCGGATCACGCAGACCGAGGGGGTTGGGCAGCGGGAGCCCGATCTCGGGTTTGCCTGGGCCGCGTACATGTGGGCCTCGGGCAAGGGGCTCGACGAGGTGCTGCGCGAGGCGGAGATGCCGGCGGGGGACTTTGTGCGGTGGTGCAAGCAGGTCATTGACGTGCTGGGGCAGATTGCGGCTGCGGCGCCTGAGGGGTCGAGCGTTGTGAAGAACGCGCGGAAGGCCGTTGACGGGTTGCTGCGGGGGGTTGTCGCCTACTCGTCAGTGGGGTGATCTTGTCGGGCGGTGCGGGCGTGGCTGTGGCTGGTCGCGCCCACGCGGCGGAGCCGCATATCGACACAGCCCCGCGCCCCTAACCGGCGTTGCCGCTCCGGCGATTCAGATCTGACCGTCCATTTCACTCATCACGGTGAGTCGTTTTCGTATGCCCGTATGTCGTCACGCGCTGTGTTCGAATGTGATCTCTGCGTGTAAATGGGGTCGAGCGTACTCCTGTTACGGGGGGCGTTTCAGGCGGTTGCTGAATATGACACGGCGATGATCCGGTCGGACTAAGCTCGCCCGCAGCGCACCGAGTTGCGGTGTATTCGTGCGCCTGTTCCCAAAAATCCTGATGATCCCAACAGTCCCATGACGTATACCCCCGCAAGCTCCCCCGACTCCCCGCCGACTGCTTTCAGAGGGCCCACATGGTGAGTGTTCAATCCCCACCCGCACGCCGTGAACTTCCCTATGCGCGCGTGCTGTTGCTCCCGGCGATACTGATGGCCGCGGCGACCGGAACCGCCGTCGCCCTGGTGGCGCCCTCGGCCCGGACCGCGGTCGGCCTGTGCGGTGCCGTCGCCACGCTCCTGGTGATCGCCGCCGCGGCCGAGGCGGTGCGCCGCGGCCGTGCGCTGCGGGGCGCGCAGGCCGAGCACGCCCGTCACAGCGCGTATCTGGAGGGGCGCATCGCCGCCCATCACGAGGACTGGGTCCGCTTCGGCGAGGAGATCGTGCCCACCGCGCTGCGACGGATGGCCGGCGGTGTTTCCGCCGTGGAGGTGATCCGCCAGCTGAGCCTGGTCGATCCAGCCTTCCGGGACATGCCCGACCCCCAGCGCCAGCTGCTGAAGAAGCTGATGCGCATCGTGGACCACGAGGAAGCCCTGCGCGACTCCGCCGCGCGCTCCTTCGTCACCATCGCCCGGCGCGTCCAGGCGATCGTCCACCAACAGGCCAACGAACTGCGGGAGATGGAGGAGGACCACGGCCGCAACCCCGAGGTCTTCGACGACCTGCTGCGCATCGACCACGGCAACGCGCTGATCGGCCGCCTCGCCGACTCCATCTCCGTCCTCGGCGGCGGCCGCCCCGGCCGTCAGTGGCCCCTGCCGGTGTCGCTGTACAGCACGCTGCGCGGCGCCATGTCGCGGATCCTGGAGTACCGGCGCATCAAGCTCGACAACATCGCCCGCATCAGTGTCAAGGGCATCTACGTCGAGCCGGTCATCCACGCCTGCGCCGAACTCTTCGACAACGCCACCCGCTACTCGCCGCCGAGCACCAAGGTGCACGTCACCGCGGTCCAGGTGCAGACCGGCGTCGCCATCGAGATCGAGGACGCCGGCGTCAGCTTCAGCGAGGAGGCCCGCGCCCGGATCGAGGGCATGCTGGAGCGCGCCAAGGCCGGCGTCGACCTCCAGGACCTCGGAGACGCCCCGCGCCTCGGCCTCGCCGTCGTGGGCCGCCTGTGCCGGGCGTACAACATGCAGGTCGCGCTGCGCTCCTCGGCGTACGGCGGGGTCCGGGCCGTGGTCATCGTGCCGAGCAACATGCTGACCGACGAGCCCGGTGTCGGACTCGCGCACGGCATCGGCGCCACCTCTGTGCCGACCGTCTCGCCCGACGCGCTGGAGGGCCCCAAGCGCCCGCCGAAGCGGCGCCGTCCGACCAGCCCGAAGATCCCCGCCTCGGTCTCCCCGGAGGACGACGTCCCGGTCGTCACCGAGTGGACCGCGAACGGCCTGCCGCAGCGCCGCAGCCGCGTGAAGACCCCGCTCAGCCAGCGGATCCGCGAGCAGTACGCCGCCGAACGCGCCGAGAAGGAGGCCGCCGAACGGGAGGGGCGTGAACCCCGGTCCGTCTGGGGCGCCCCCGAACCCAAGGCCGAGAACAAGGACCAGCCCCCGCCCGGAATGTGGGTCGAGGCGTTCATGGAGGGGCTCAAGCGACCGAAGCCGACCTCGTCCACCCAGCCGACCAACGAGCCGGCCCGTGCCCAGGCCGACGACGAGAGGGACCCCAACTGATGGCGTACCGAGCGAACTTCGACTGGATGCTCCAGGACCTCGCCAAGGGCGTACCTGGCATCCAGATGATCGTGGTGCTCTCCGCCGACGGACTGCGCATCGCCCGCCACGGCGGCGATCCGGACACCGCCGACCGGGTCGCCGCGGCCTGCGCCGGACTGCAGAGCCTGGCGAGCGCCGTGGCCGACGAGATCCCGACCAGCGACGGCCAGATGCGGATGATCCTCATCGAGGTCAACGGCGGCTACTTCTACCTGATGGCCGCGGGGCCCAACGCCTATCTCGCGGTGCTCTCCAACATCGTCGCCGAACCGGGCCTGATGAGCGCCCAGATGCGCGACCTCGTCGACCGGATCGGTCCCCACCTGACCAGTCCGCCGAGGCGCAACGGGAAGGCCGTATGACTCCTCCGCAACGCAAACGGCGCTCCGCCAGGCCGGAGCCACCACCCCAGCCGCAGCCGGCTCCCCAGGAGGGCGGCGCGGGCAACGACAGCACGGACGGCACGCAGGGCAAGGACGGCAAGCCCTCCAACCCCGAGCGCCTGTTCGTGATCGGTGAGGCGGACGGGGACCGCGCGGAGCTCGACCTGGTCACGTTAGTCGTGGCGCGCGCCGAGCCCAAGCCGTCCACCAGCCCGGAACAGGCGGCGGTACTCCGGCTGTGTGCCGCCCCGCTCTCCGTGGCCGAGTTGTCGGCCTACCTCAGTCTGCCGTTCAGCGTGATCACCGTCCTGCTCACCGAGATGCTGACGGCCGAACTCGTGCAGGCACGCGCCCCAGTCGTCCGCCAGGCGCTCCCGGACCGTTCCATCCTCGAAGCGGTGATGCATGGACTTCAAAAGCTCTGACACCATCCCGGGCCCACGCACCGAGGACCATCTGCCGCACACGGCACAGGCCGCGGTGAAGATCGTCATCGTGGGCGGCTTCGGGGTCGGCAAGACCACCATGGTCGGCTCGGTCAGCGAGATCAAACCGCTGACCACCGAGGAGACCATGACGCAGGCCGGCGTCGGTGTCGACGACAACTACGGCTCCGACTCCAAGACCGCCACCACCGTGGCGATGGACTTCGGCCGCATCAGCATCACCGACCAGCTCGTGCTGTACCTCTTCGGCACGCCCGGCCAGGAACGCTTCTGGTTCCTGTGGAACGGGCTGTTCGAGGGCGCGCTGGGCGCGGTGGTCCTGGTCGACACCCGGCGGCTGGAGGTCAGCTTCGACGTCATGGGCCGGCTGGAGGAGTGCGGCGTGCCCTTCGTGGTCGCCGTCAACACCTTTCCGGACGGCCCCCGTTACCCGATCCCCGACCTGCGCACGGCGCTCGACCTGTCCGAGGAGATCCCGATCCTGGAGTGCGACGCCCGCCGCCGCGCCTCCAGCAAGGAGGTCCTCATGACGCTGATGCGTTTCCTGCACTCCCTCGCCATGACGGGCCAGCTCACCTGACCCGCCCGTACCGCCGCAGTCCCACTGCCCAGACAACGGTTCCCCCCACAGTTCCCGAAAGCGACTTGCTGTGACGCCTGAATCCCACTCCACGACCGGCACGGACGACCTCTCCATCAGCCCGCCCCCCGGCTGCCCCGCCCACAACGACGTCGGCCCCGGCGGACTGCACCGGCTCTACGGCCCCGACGCACAGGACCTGGGCGCCCTGTACGAGAAACTGCGTACCGAGCACGGTGCCGTCGCGCCCGTGCTGCTCCACGACGACGTACCGATGTGGGTGGTCCTCGGCCACGCCGAGAACCTGCACATGGTCCGCTCGCCCGCGCAGTTCACCCGGGACAGCCGCACCTGGAGCCCGCTGCAGGAGGGCATGGTCAAGCCCGACCACCCCCTCATGCCGCACATCGCCTGGCAGCCCATCTGCTCGCACGCCGAGGGCGACGAGCACCTCAGGCTGCGCGGCGCGGTCACCGGAGCCGTGACCACCATCGACTTCCGCAGCCTGCGCCGGCACATCACCCGCTACACCCAGATCCTCGTCAACCGGTTCTGCGAGGCGGGCGAGGCCGACCTCGTCAGCCAGTACGCCGACCACCTGCCGATGGCCGTGATGTGCGAGATCCTCGGCATGCCCGACGAGTACGGCGACCGGATCGTGCACGCCGCCCGCGACATGCTCAAGGGCACCGAGACCGCGATCGCCAGCAACCAGTACATCGTGGACGCCCTCGGACGGCTCGCCGCCCAGCGCCGCGCCCAGCCCGAGGACGACTTCACCAGCCACCTCGTCACCCACCCGGCCGGCCTCACCGACGACGAGGTCCGCGAACACCTGCGGGTCGTGCTCATCGCCGCCTACGAGGCCACCGCCAACCTCCTCGCCAACGTGCTGCGCACGGTCCTCACCGACCCGCGCTTCCGGGCCCAGCTCAACGGCGGCCAGATGACCGTGCCCGAGGCGGTCGAGCAGTCCCTGTGGGACGAGCCGCCGTTCAGCGCGGTCTTCGCCTACTTCGCCAAGCAGGAGACGGAGCTGGGCGGGCAGCGGATCCGCAAGGGGGACGGGCTGCTGTTCGCGCCCGCGCCGGGCAACGTCGACCCGAAGGTACGGCCCGACCTGACCGCCAACATGCAGGGCAACCGCTCCCACCTCGCCTTCGGCGGCGGGCCGCACGAGTGCCCCGGTCAGGACATCGGCCGTGCCATCGCCGACATCGGTGTGGACGCGCTGCTGATGAGGCTGCCGGACGTCGAACTCGACTGCGACGAGGAGGACCTGAGCTGGTCCGAGTCGATCTCCTCACGCCACCTGGTGGAGCTGCCCGTGCGGTTCGGCCCCAAGCCGCCGCAGGACGTGATGGAGAAGCCCGGCCTCCAGCCGGTGCCCCGGCAGCGCGGCACCTGGCAGCTCAGCACCACGGCACCCGAGCCGGCGCCCGCCCCCGAGGCCACGGCCACGCCCTCGCCCTCGCCCTCGCCCTCGCCCGAACAGCGGGGCACCGGCCCCGAGGCGCCCCGGCAGCCCGACGCCGAAGCGGGCGGCACCCGCAGGCCGAGCGCCTGGAAGCGGTTCCTGCGCTGGTGGCGGGGTTACTGACCGGCCCACTCCGGATCCCGGGACCAGGCCGTCAGCCTCCGCCCACTACGGAAGACATGCGCCAGCCCCGTGACCGGGTCGGTGAACTCCAGCTCCCGCGCCAGCAGTTGCAGCGGGCGCCGGAAGTCACCGGCCGGCACGGGGCCGGTCACCACCGGATACAGCGGATCGCCGAGGATGGGCACGCCCAGCGCGTTCATGTGCACCCGTAGTTGATGGGTCTGTCCGGTGCCGGGCACCAGCCGGTACCGGGCCAGGTCCGCGCGGTGCTCGATCAGCTCGATGCGGCTCACCGCGTTCGGCTTGCCCTCGACCTCGCGGGCGGTCAGCGTCCCGCGCTCCTTCACGATCCGGCTGCGCACGGTCCGGGGCAGGGCGAGCGCCGGGTCGTACGGCGCGACCGCCTCGTACACCTTGTGTACCCGCCGGTCCCGGAACAGCGTCTGGTACGCGCCCCGCTCCTCGGGCCGCACCGTGAACAGCACCAGCCCGGCGGTGAGCCGGTCCAGCCGGTGCGCGGCGCTCAGCGTGGGAATGCCCAGCTCGCGGCGGAGCCGGGCGAGGGCGGTCTGGGTGACATGGCTGCCGCGCGGGGTGGTGGCCAGGAAGTGCGGCTTGTCGACGACGACGATGTGCTCGTCGCGGTGCACGACCTCCAGCGGGAACGGCACCGGCACCTCGTCGGGCAGCTCCCGGTGGAACCACACGAACATCCCCGGCACATAGGCCGCGTCCGGCGCCACCGCCGTCCCGTCGGCCCCGACGACCTGCCCCGCCTCGAACATCCCGTCGACGACTCCGGCGCCGGCCCCGGTCAGCCGATCCACCAGATGTTCCCGCACCGTCGTCCACGTCCCCTGGAAGGGCAGCCGCACCCGCACCGGATCGACCCCGTCACGCTGCGGCAACGGGGAGGGCGGAATCCGGGTCCTGCGTCTCATCGCCGTCCAGCGTAAGCGCTCACGCGGGGGCGGCTGCGGGGGCCTGCGCCGGTTTGTCCGCCGTGGCGGTACTACGCGGTGCGGGGCCCTTCCTCGGCAGCGAGGCCTTCGGGCAGGAGTGTGTTGAGGGAGGTGACCGGGTGGCCGATCTCCAGCGAGCCGAGGAGGCCGCTCAGGAGACGGCCCCCCGGCACCGGCGCGGCCGGGTCGGGGAGAGGGAGGGCCTGAGCGGCAGGCGCCGACGCCAGCAGGGCGGTGGCCAGGACGGAGACACAAGCGAGTTTCTTGATCATGCTCGGCACAACGACGCGCCGCACCGTGGGGAAACGCAGGTCACCCAGTCGCACGAACGGTCCGGAAGCCCGGGACACCGCGGATACGGGTGGCGGCCCGAAAAGCCCGGGACACCCCGGATACGGCTACGCGGCCGTCGCCCCGGTCTCCTGCTCCGCGGCCGTCGCCCCGGTCTCCTGCTCCGCGGCCGTCGCCCCGGTCTCCTGCTCCGCCTCGATCCGGGCGTTCCACTCCCGCTTGGACGCCTGCCAGCCGTCCTCGTTGTGGCCGAGCCGCCAGTAGCCGGAGATGGACAGGTCCTCGCGCGGGAGCTGGCGCTCCACGCGCAGCAGCGCGCGCAGCTCCTTCACGAACGCCGCCTCGCCGTGCACGAACGCGTGCACCCGGCCCTCGGGGAACCGAAGCGCGCGGACCGCCTCGACCAGCGCCTCACCGACGGGCCGGTCGCCACGGTGCAGCCAGACGACCTCCGCGTCGGAGTCGATCTTCTGCTCCTCCTCGGCCCCGGCGACCTCCACGAAGGCCCGGACCTCGGCGCCGTCGGGCAGCGACTCCAGGGCGGTCGCGATCGCGGGCAGCGCGCTCTCGTCACCGACGAGCAGATGCCAGTCGGCGCTCGCGTCGGGGGCGTAGGCGCCGCCCGGGCCCATGAAGCGCAGGGTGTCTCCCGGCTGGGCGCGCATCGCCCAGGGGCCGGCCAGGCCCTCGTCGCCGTGCAGCACGAAGTCCAGGGTGAGCTCGCGCAGTTCGGGGTCCCAGGCGCGCACGGTGTACGTCCGGGTGACCGGCCACTGGTCGCGCGGGAACTCCTCGCGGATCCGCTGCACATCGAAGGGCTCCGGGTAGATCACGCCCTCGGCCGGGGGGAACAGCAGCTTCACATAGTGGTCGGTGCAGGTGCCCGCCGTGAACTCGGCGAGGCCGTCGCCGCCGAGCACCACGCGCTGCATGTGCGGGGTCAGCCGCTCGGTGCGGACGACCTGAGCGGAGTGAGCCCTGCGCGGCTGGCGGGCCGGACGTTCTGCCATGGCGGCCTCCCTGATCCGAGTAACTTAGGCTTACCTAAGCTAGCACTTCCGCCCCGCCGATGCCTCTTAGCTGTTCAAGTGCGTCTCGCCGGTGTTCAAGTGTAGGAGGCGAGTCGCCGGAATTGTCACGCTTCGAGTGTGGTGAGCAAGCGCTGCAGCGCGCCGCCGAGCCCCCAGCGCCCCGACAACGCCTCCAGCGCCGCCGGGTCGCGCGGCGTTCGCGGCAGGGTCGTGTCGACGTCCGGCAGCGGCACGTCGGGCGCCACCCGGACGACCGTCGGCGCCACCGCCAGGTAGGGCCGCGCCTCGTCCAGCCGCTTGCGCTGGGTCGGCGTCAGCTTCGCCGTGCGGTCGTCGACGGCGGCCAGGATCCCGGCCAGGTCGCCGAACTCCGCGAGCAGCTTCGCGGCCGTCTTCTCGCCGATGCCCGGCACCCCCGGCAGGCCGTCGCTGGGGTCGCCGCGCAGCAGGGCCAGATCCGCGTACCCACTGCCGTCGACGCCGTACTTCTCGCGCAGCCACGCCTCGTCCGTGAGCTGCAGGGTGCCCACGCCCTTCAGCGGGTACAGCACCCGCACGCCGCGTGCGTCGTCCACCAGCTGGTACAGGTCCCGGTCGCCGGTGACGATGTCGACCGGGCCCGTGGCCCGCGCGGTGAAGGTGCCGATGACGTCGTCCGCCTCGTACCCCTCGACCCCCACGCGCGCGATGCCCAGCGCGTCGAGGACCGCCTCGATGACCGGCACCTGCGGCGACAGCGTGTCCGGCACCTCCTCCTCGTCCGGCCCGACCTCGTGCTCCTCGGCGACCCGGTGCGCCTTGTACGACGGGATCAGCTCGACCCGCCACTTCGGGCGCCAGTCGGCGTCCATGCAGGCCACCAGATGCTCGGGGTGGTGGTCGCGGACCAGCCGGTCGATGAAGTCGAGCAGTCCGCGCACGGCGTTCACCGGAGTGCCGTCCGGGGCCTTCACGGAGTCCGGGACGCCGAAGTAGGCGCGGAAGTAGAGCGAGGCGGTGTCGAGGAGCATCAGTCGTCCGGTCACGTCCCGCATCATGCCGTACGGCACTGACAGCGGCCTTACGCTGCGCAACGAGTTGCGGTCTGCGCATGCGGTGTGGACTGGACCACTTGCGCGTTTGTGCTCGGCGAACCAGGGCAGGCGCGGCTTCGGAGCGGCGTCGCTTGCGCATTCAACCTTGCGCCCGTCGCTCTGTTCATTTGCCGTCGAGACAAGAGGTACCCGTGTCATCCAGGCTTGAGGCCGAACGTCTTTACAAAGTGTTCGGCAGACGACCGGACGAGGCTGTCGACCGGCTCCGCCAGGGAGCAGACCGGGAGGAACTGCGCGCCGACGGCACCACCGCCGCCGTGATCGACGCCTCCTTCACCGTGGAACCGGGCCAGATCTTCGTCGTCATGGGCCTGTCCGGATCCGGCAAGTCCACCCTGCTGCGCATGCTCAACGGACTCCTGGAGCCGACCGCGGGTCACGTCCGCTTCGACGGCCAGGACCTGACCGCACTCTCCGACCGCGAGCTGCGTGAGGTCCGCGCCAAGAAGATCAGCATGGTCTTCCAGCACTTCGCACTGTTCCCGCACCGCAGCGTCCTGGAGAACGCCGCCTATGGTCTGGCCGTGCAGGGCGTGCCCCGCGCCGAGCGCGAGAAGCGCGCCGGCGAGGCGCTGGCCCTGTGCGGACTGGCCGGCTGGGAGAAGTCCTGGCCCGACGAGCTGTCCGGCGGCATGCAGCAGCGCGTGGGCCTCGCCCGTGCCCTCGCCACCGACGCCGACCTGCTCCTGATGGACGAGTCCTTCAGCGCGCTCGACCCGCTGATCCGCCGTGACATGCAGGACCAGCTGCTGGAGCTGCAGCGCACCCTGAAGAAGACCATCGTCTTCATCACCCACGACCTGAACGAGGCCATGCGCCTGGGCGACCGGATCGCCGTCATGCGCGACGGACGCATCGTCCAGACCGGAACGGCGGAGGACATCCTCCTGCGCCCGGCGAACGACTACGTCGCCTCCTTCATCCAGGACGTCGACCGCTCCCGCGTGCTGACCGCAAGCGCCCTCATGGACACCTCGGTCACCGCCGAGGCCCCGCTGTGCGCCTGCGAGACCGCCACCCGTGAGACGCCGTTCACGGAGCTGTGCGCGATCAGCGCCCGGCTGTCGCACCGCGTCTCGGTCGTGGACGAGGACAACCGGGTCGTCGGCGTCGTGCCGCGCCAGCGCCTGGTCGGCTTCCTCGGCGAGGAGACGGCCGACCCCGCGCCCTGCGACAACCCGGACGGGAAGGTGATCGCCCATGCCTAGGCTGCGACTGGGCGACTGGGTCGACTCCGGCGTCGACTGGCTCGTCAACCACCTCTCCTGGCTCTTCGACGCGGTCAAGGCCGTCGTCGAGGGCATGTACAACGGCATCAGCGACGTCCTCACCGCCCCCGAGCCGCTGCTCCTGGCCGGCATCCTCGCGGTGCTCGCCTGGTGGCTGCGCGGCCTGCTGGGCGGTGTCCTGGCCTTCGCCGGTTTCGCCCTGATCGACTCGCTCGATCTGTGGGACCGGGCGATGTCGACCCTGTCCCTGGTGATCGTCGCGACCGTGATCGCCCTGGTGATCTCCATCCCGCTGGGCATCTGGGCCGCCCGCTCCAAGACCGTCAGCGCGCTCGTCCGGCCGGTCCTGGACCTGCTCCAGACGATGCCGTCGATGGTCCTGCTGATCCCGGCGATCCTGTTCTTCGGCATGGGCGTCCCGGCCGGTGTGATCGCCACGCTGATCTTCGCGCTCGCGCCCGGCGTCCGGATGACCGAGCTGGGCATCCGTCAGGTCGACGCCGAACTCGTCGAGGCCGCCGAGGCGTTCGGCACCACGCCGCGCGACACCCTGCTGCGCGTGCAGCTGCCGCTCGCCCTGCCGACCATCATGGCGGGCATCAACCAGGTCATCATGCTCGGCCTGTCGATGGTCGTCATCGCCGGCATGGTCGGCACCGGCGGTCTCGGCGGCGCCGTCAACGAGGCGATCGGCCAGCTCGACATCGGCCTCGGCTTCGAGGCGGGCCTCGGCATCGTCGTCCTCGCCATCTACCTGGACCGCATCACCGGCGCCCTCGGCGAGCAGATCTCCCCGCTCGGCCGCCGCGCCGCCGCCCGGGCCCGCGCCGCGGGCGCACGCCGGGTGTGGAACTACCGTCCCCGCCCGGTCGTCGCGGTCGTCGGCGCGGTCGTCCTGGCCCTGGTCGCGGGCGGCATGGGCGTCTTCGGCTCGTCCACGGGCACCGCCGAGGCCTCCGCCACCAACGTCGGCAAGGGCAAGGAGATCAAGCTCGGCTACATCCCCTGGGACGAGGGCATCGCCTCGACGTACCTGTGGAAGGAGATCCTGGAGCAGCGCGGCTTCGACGTCACCACCACGCAGTACGCCGCCGGCCCGCTCTACACCGGCCTCGCCACCGGCCAGATCGACTTCCAGACCGACTCCTGGCTGCCGACCACGCACGCCGAGTACTGGAAGAAGTACGGCGCGCAGCTCGACGACCTCGGCTCGTGGTACGGCCCGACCTCCCTGGAGCTGACCGTCCCGTCGTACATGGAGGACGTGAACTCCCTGGAGGACCTGAAGAACCACGCCTCCGACCTCGACGGCAAGATCGTCGGCATCGAGCCGAGCGCCGGAATGATGGGCATGCTCAAGGACAAGGTGCTCAAGGAGTACGGGCTGGAGAACTCGTACCAGGTCGTGGACGGCTCCACGCCCGCGATGCTCGCCGAGCTCAAGCGGGCGTACGCCAAGAAGCAGCCGATCGTCGTCACGCTCTGGTCGCCGCACTGGGCGTACAGCGACTACGACCTGAAGAAGCTCAAGGACCCCAAGGGCGCCTGGGGCAAGGGCGACGGTGTGCACACGCTCTCCCGCAAGGGCTTCGCCGAGGACAACCCCGAGGTCGGTGAGTGGCTGCGGAACTTCTCCATGACGGAGGGGCAGCTCACCGGTCTGGAGGCGCAGATCCAGAAGGCCGGCAAGGGCAAGGAGCAGGACGCCGTGCGCACCTGGCTCAAGCAGTACCCCGGGCTGGTCGACGAGTGGGCTCCGGTGGGCGAGGGGCAGAGCCAGGCGGCCGGGTGACCTGACCGGCCCGGCCGCCGGGGTGAGGGGTGGGCAGCGGCGTACACACGCGCGGGTGTGTACGGCTGCGCCCACCCCTCGTGGCATTGCGGCCACCTCCCGATGCACCGTCCGTACGAAAAGGATCCGGACAACCACGCAGCGCTACGCCACCACCAGAACCCGGACATCAACTTCGCGGAACGCACCCCCACTTGCGCGGCGCCCGACCACCTGGTCGGCTGGGGCCGCGCGGTGGGAACATCGGGCGCCGCTCGCGCATTGAACCGAACAGCGAGAGGCTCGTACTGATCGATGGTCAGGGTCGCGGGCAAATTGGCGCGACCCACGGCCGAGGAGGTTTCCGGCCCGCTGTTCAGGCCGTTCGCCCCGAAGGAGGAGTCCGCGGCCGGGACCGCCGGGAGGCTGATCCGGTGGCGCGAACTGTGAGGTCGCGGGCCACGCTGGGTGACGGTGATGTGACGGGCGCATGAAACGGTTTGCCGAACATGCGTAGGGTGCAGAGAACTCATCAGAAAGGAGTGCGCCCGGACAGCGGCGTACGAGGACCGACCGACGAGCGAAGGAGGGAGCCGGAGCGATGGGCGACCACAAAGAGCAGCCCCTTCGGGTGGGCGCGGCCGTGCGGCGCCGCCGTCGCGCCCTGGAGCTCACCCTCGCCGTCGTGGCCGAGCGCAGCGGCCTGTCGGTCCCGTTCCTGAGCCAGGTCGAGAACGACCGCGCACGGCCCAGCCAGACCTCCCTGGAGAAGGTCGCCGACGCCCTGCGCACCACGGCCGTCGAACTCCTCGCCGCCGCCGACCCGGCGTGCAGCGTCGACGTGGTGCGCGCCGACACCGCCGAGCCGGGCCCGACCCCGCAGGTGCGGTCCCTGGTACGCGGTCACCACCAGATGCACGCCTCGGAGTTCGTCGGCGACCACGAGGCGGGCCGTGAAATCCAGTACCGCAACGACCAGTTGATGTACGTCGCGGACGGCGCCGTCGAGATCGAGGCGGAGGGCCGCGCCTACCGCCTGGGCCGCGGCGACACGCTGTACCTCACGGGCGGCGTCCGGCACCGCTGGCGGGCGACCGTGCCGGACACGCGCGTGATCGTGGTGGCCGTCGCCGAGCACATCGAGGCCGTTCAGGACCGGCACCGCTAGCCGTGCGCGTCGTGTCGCTGGTGCCCTCGCTCACGGAGGCCGTGGCGGTGTCCGCCCCCGGCGTCCTGGTCGGCGCCACGGACTGGTGCACCCATCCGGCGGACCTCGACGTCACCCGCGTCGGTGGCACCAAGAACCCCAAGGTCGACCGGGTCCTCGCGCTCGCCCCCGACCTGGTGATCGCCAACGAGGAGGAGAACCGCGCCCCCGACCTCGACGCCCTGCGCACGGCCGGCGTCGAGGTGCTGGTGACCGAGGTACGCGACGTGCCGCGGGCCTTCCGGGAGCTGGCGCGCGTGCTGGACGCCTGCGGGGCGGATCCGCGCCCGGCGTGGCTGCGGGACGCCGAGGCGGCCTGGGCGCGGCCACCCGTCCTGGACCCGCGCAGAACGGCCGTCGTGCCGATCTGGCGGCGGCCCTGGATGGTGCTGGGCCGCGACACCTTCGCGGGCGACGTCCTGGCCCGCCTCGGCGTCGACCACCGCTACGCCGGCCACCCGGACCGCTACCCGAGGATCCCGCTCGACGAACTGCGCGCCGCCGCCCCCGACGTGGTCGTCCTGCCGGACGAGCCCTACCGCTTCTCCGCCGGCGACGGCCCGGAGTCCTTCGAGGGGCTGCCCTGCGCGCTGGTCAGCGGCCGGCACCTGACGTGGTACGGACCGTCACTGGCCGAGGCGCCAGGGGTGCTGGCCGAGGCCCTGCGAGCAGCTCTCCGCTGAGCAGCCCGCGCGCCGTCCGTACGGCGACGACGGCCCAGGCGGCCACCAGGACGCCGTACAGGCCGATGGCGAGCCAGTCGAAGGCCACGAGTCCGGTGTGCCGTCCCAGGGCCTCGGCGCCGGTCACGCAGGTGCCGACGGGGAAGGTGAACGCCCACCACGTCATCGCGAAGCCCATCCCTTGGCGACGGGCCCTGAGCACCAGCGCGGTCGCCAGCGTGAACCACAGCAGCGCGAAGCCCATCACGGGCACCCCGTACACCACGACGAGGAGGCTCTCGCCGTAGGGCGCCGCGTCCGCGACATTGCCGACCGCCGTCGTGGACTGCCCCAGCGGGCCCAGCACCAGGAACAGCGTCGGGGTGAGGGCGAGCGGCAGCGGCCCCGCGGTGAGCAGGCGGGCGAAGAGCACCGGCAGCAGGAGCAGGGTGGCGACCAGACTCAGGCCGAACAGCGCCACGCAGGCGAGCAGCAGCGTCTCCCGGGCCTGCCCGGGCGGCAGGTACGGCACGAGGAGCGGCCCGAGGGCCGCGGACACCATCGGCGCCACCAGCGGCAGCAGCCAGACGGGAGTGGCCTGCCGTGGCTCCGGCCGGTGGTGTACGGCCATCAGGTACGGGACGGCGACGGCGGCCGCCAGCCCGACGGCCGTACCGGCCGTGAACAGCACGGCGTCGAGCGCCACCGCCGCCTCGATGCCGATCCAGTCCCGCCCGACGGTGATCGTGCCGCCGCCGACGGCCAGCAGGGCCATGGCCAGGCAGCCGTAGAAGGGGGCCGTCGCCGGGTCCAGGAGGTGGGCGCGCGCCTGGTCGCGGTGGTGGGTCCAGTGCAGGGCACGCGCGGCCAGCAGAACCGCCAGGAGGGCCAGGGACAGGGCCCAGACGGCGGTGCAGGCGGTGCGCAGGCCCGGGACATGCACGGGGAGCGCGGCGCCGGCGGTGGCGACGACGGCGGTGCCCATGACGGAGGCGTACCAGTTCGGTCCGAGGTGACGGACGGCGAGAACACGCCGGGTGGGGCGTGACACGGGGTGGGCGGCGGTGACCATGGGCTCACCGTCCCGCCGGTTCGAGGCCGTCGCCAGAGACCACGTCTCTATGGGGGCATAAGGTGGGGTTATGAGCAGGTCGGAGGGACAGGAGAACGGGCGGACGTCCCCGGGGGCGGGTTCGCTGGCACACCGGGTGCCGGATCTCGGGGCGCTGGAGCTGCTGCTGGCCGTGGCGCGGCTGGGGAGTCTCGGCGCGGCGGCCCGGGAGGTCGGCATCACCCAGCCGGCGGCGAGCAGCCGGATCCGTTCCATGGAACGGCAGTTGGGGGTGGCGCTGGTGGACCGCTCGCCGCGCGGCTCCCGGCTGACCGACACCGGGGTGCTGGTGACGGACTGGGCGCGGCGGGTCGTGGAGGCGGCCGAGGCCTTCGACGTGGGGGCGCAGGCGCTGCGGGACCGGCGGGACTCGCGGCTGCGGGTCGCGGCGAGCATGACCATCGCCGAGTACCTGCTGCCGGGCTGGCTGCTGGCGCTGCGCGCGGGGCGACCCGACACGGCGGTGTCGCTGCTCGCGGGCAACTCGGCCGCCGTCGCCGAGCGGCTGCTGTCCGACGAGGCCGACCTGGGCTTCGTGGAGGGGCTGACGGTCCCGACGGGACTGGACTCGGTGGTCGTCGCCCACGACCACCTCGTCGTCGTGACGGCACCCGGCCACCCCTGGGCCCGTCGGCGCCGCCCGCTGTCGGCGGACGAACTGGCGGCGACCCCGCTGGTCCTGCGCGAGACGGGCTCGGGCACCCGCCAGGTCCTGGACGCGGCGCTCGGCGGCCTCGCCCGCCCCCTGATCGAGCTGTCCTCGACCACGGCCGTGAAGGCGTCGGCGGTCGGGGGAGCGGGCCCGGCGGTGCTCAGCGAACTGGCGGTGGGCGAGGAACTGGCGACCCGGCGCCTGGTGAGCGTCCCCGTGGACGGCGTACGCCTGCGACGCGACCTGCGAGCGGTGTGGCGCACGGGGCATCGGCCGGCGGGGCCGGCGAGGGAGCTGCTGGGATTGACGCGAAAATCTCCCAAGGGGAGATGAACGCCCCCAAGGGGCGCGAGGCCTTATTTGATACGCGGCTCCGCCGCGTGGGCGCGACCAGCCACCGAATGGCCGCACCCGCCATTCCACAGAAGCAGCCGAGTTCTCCAGGCGCACCCCAGCTACCCGGCAGCCTCCACCAGCCCCCGCATCACCCGCACGTCCTCCCCCATCTCCGGATGCCACTGCACCCCCAACACCCAGTGCTCTCCCGGCAGTTCAACGGCCTCCACAGTCCCGTCCGCCGCATGCGCCGAGACCACCAGCCCCGTACCGAGCCGGTCCACGGACTGATGGTGGTACGTCGGCACAGACGTCTCCTCCGGCACGAGACCGGCGTACAAAGTCCCCGGCACCGGCTTGACGGCGTGACGCCCGAAGACCCCGACCACCTCCGCATGCCCGTCGAGATGCTGCACGAGCGTCCCGCCCAGGGCGACGTTGAGCAACTGCATCCCCCGGCAGATGCCCAGCAGCGGCACCCGCGCCGCCAACGCCGCGTCGATCAGGGCGAGCTCCCAGGCGTCCCGCTCCCGCGCCGGCGGCCCGGTACGGGCGTCGCGCTCCGCGCCGTACCGCGCCGGCTCCACATCAGGCCCGCCCGCGATCGCCAGCCCGTCCAACCGGGCCACGGCCGCAGCCGCCCGCTCGGGCACATCCGGTGGCAGCATCGCGGCCAGTCCGCCGGCCCGCTGCACCAGCCGCGGATACCCGGCCGGCAGCAGAGCCGCCTCCAGTTCCCACACGCCCCACCGCGTCCTGGCCTCCAGATACGTACTGACGCCGATCAACGGCCTGTCCGTCATGGGCCCTCCCATCCCGCCAATGGCTCACACACTTGCTCACACAATGGCTCACAGGCGAACCTTTACCAGGCTCTCACGTCAGAAATCCCCGCAACAACGCCGCCGTCCCCGCGCAGTGCTCCCGCATGATCTCCCGTGCCCCGTCCGTGTCCCCGTCGAGCACCGCCTCCACCAGCGCCGTGTGCTGGCGCTGGGAGTGCTCCAGGTTGCGCACCAGCAGCGGGATGCAGTCCAGCAGGTCGTTCACCGTGGCCCGTACCGCCGCGTACTGCGCGGTCAGCGTCGGTGAGCCGCACAGTTCGGCCAGCGTGAGATGGAGCAGGGTGTCCAGGCGCCGGTACTCCGCGAGCGGTGCGTCATGGGTGCGCGCCAGCGCCTCCCGCAGCCGCGCCGCCTGCTCGCCGGTGAGCCCGTGCGCCGCGCACAGGCCGGCCGCGCCCACCTCCAGCACCTCCCGGAAGCGCAGGACGTCCTCGATGTCGACCCCGGCGACCCGGCGGCGCAGCTCGTCCTGGCCGCCGCCGTCCGCGCGGGGCAGCACGAACGTTCCGCCGTACCGTCCGCGCCGTGCCTGAACCAGACCCTGGTCCTGGAGCACCTTCAGCACCTCGCGCAGCGTCACCCGGCTGACGCCGAGCCGCTCCGCCAGCTCCCGCTCGGCGGGCAGCCGCTCACCACCGGGCACCAGGCCGAGCCGCAGCACCTGGAGGATCTGCTCCAGCGCCTCCTCGAAGCCGTTGCCGGCCCGGACCGGCCGCAGCACCGGCGTCAGCGGGTCGTCCGCGTCGCTCACCGGATCCACCGACATCTGGCCGTGCCCCCTTCCCAAGCAATGGTTCTCCCCAATACCTTATGTCTCTCGGCCCGGCCGACACAGCGCGCAGAAGCCCGAAGGAGGCCCTTCCCGTGGCAGACCGCACAGCCCCGCTCGGCGTCGAGGAGCTGCACGCCCTCGTCGCGGGCGGTGAGATCGACACCGTCGTCCTGGCCTTCCCGGACATGCAGGGGCGGTTGCAGGGCAAGCGGTTCGCCGCGCGTTTCTTCCTCGACGAGGTGCTGGAGCACGGCACGGAGGGCTGCAACTACCTCCTCGCCGTCGACACCGAGATGAACACCGTCGACGGCTATGAGATGTCCTCCTGGGACCGCGGCTACGGCGACTTCGCCATGCACCCCGACCTGAGCACCCTGCGCCGCGTCCCGTGGAACGAGGCCACCGCCATGGTCGTCGCCGACCTCGCCTGGGCCGACGGCTCCCCGGTCGTGGCCGCGCCCCGGCAGATCCTGCGCCGCCAGCTTCAGCGCCTCGCCGAGCTCGGCCTCACCGCGCAGGTCGGCACCGAGCTGGAGTTCATCGTCTTCAAGGACACCTACGAGCAGGCCTGGGACGCCGGCTATCGGGGCCTCACCCCCGCCAACCAGTACAACATCGACTACTCCGTCCTCGGCACCGGCCGCATCGAGCCCCTGCTGCGCCGCATCCGCAACGAGATGGCCGGCGCCGGCATGACCGTCGAGTCCGCCAAGGGCGAGTGCAACCCCGGCCAGCACGAGATCGCCTTCCGCTACGACGAGGCCCTGGTCACCTGCGACCAGCACGCGATCTACAAGACCGGCGCCAAGGAGATCGCCGCCCAGGAGGGCATGTCGGTCACCTTCATGGCCAAGTACAACGAGCGCGAGGGCAACTCCTGCCACATCCATCTGTCGCTGGCCGACGACAAGGGCCACAGCGTGATGCCCGGCGACGACGGCATGTCCGAGGTCATGCGGCACTTCCTCGCCGGGCAGCTCGCCGCGCTGCGGGACTTCTCGCTGCTCTACGCGCCGCACATCAACTCGTACAAGCGGTTCCAGCCGGGATCCTTCGCGCCGACCGCCGTCGCCTGGGGCCACGACAACCGCACGTGTGCGCTGCGGGTCGTCGGGCACGGACGGTCGTTGCGCTTCGAGAACCGGCTGCCCGGCGGTGACGTCAACCCGCACCTCGCGGTGGCGGGCATGGTGGCGGCGGGCCTGTACGGGATCGAGCAGAAGCTGGAGCTGCCCGAGCAGTGCCCCGGGAACGCGTACACCGGTGAGTACGCGCACGTGCCCACCACGCTCCGCGAGGCCGCCGAGCTCTGGGAGAACAGCCCGATCGCCAAGGCCGCCTTCGGTGACGAGGTCGTCGCCCACTACCGCAACATGGCGCGCGTCGAGCTGGAGGCGTTCGACGCCGCGGTGACCGACTGGGAGCTGCGCCGCTCCTTCGAACGTATGTGAGGCCCCTCTTGTCCGACCAGCTCCAGGTACTGAATCCGGCGACCGAGGAGGTCCTCGCCACGATCCCGGCGGCGACCGAGGCCGACGTCCACGCGGCGGTCGTACGGGCCACTCGCGCGCAGGCCGGCTGGGCCGCCCTCGCCCCCGCCGACCGCGCCCGGCTGCTGCGCCGGTTCGCGGTCACCGTCGACGAACACCGCGAAGAACTCGCCCAGTTGGAGGTCCGTGAGGCCGGGCACACGGTCGGCAACGCCCGCTGGGAGGCGGGCAACGTCCGCGATCTGCTCGACTACGCGGCCGGGGGAGTGGAGCGGCTGACCGGCCGCCAGATCCCGGTCCCCGGCGGCCTCGACGTCACGATCCTGGAGCCGCTCGGCGTCGTCGGCGTCATCGCGCCCTGGAACTTCCCGATGCCGATCGCGGCGTGGGGCACGGCTCCGGCGCTCGCGGCGGGCAACGCGGTGCTCCTCAAGCCCGCCGAGACGACTCCGCTGACCGCCGTGCGGCTGGCCGAACTCGCCCTGGAGGCGGGTATGCCCGAGGGGCTGTTCCAAGTGCTGCCCGGCCGTGGCCCGGTCGCGGGCAACGCGCTGGTCGAGCATCCGGGCGTGGCGAAGATCGTCTTCACTGGGTCAACGGCCGTGGGCAAACGGGTGTTGGTGAAGGGTTCGGATCTCCTCAAGCGCGTCACCCTCGAACTCGGCGGCAAGAGCCCCAACATCGTCTTCGCCGACGCCGACCTCGAAGCCGCCGCGGCCGCCGCCCCCATGTCCTTCCTCGACAACTCCGGCCAGGACTGCTGCGCCCGCACCCGCATCCTCGTCCAGCGCAGCGCGTACGACCGCTTCCTCGACCTCCTCGCCCCCGCCGTCGAGGCGGTCGCGGTCGGCGACCCGGCCGACGCGACCACGGACATGGGGCCGCTGATCTCCAGGTCCCAGCTGGACCGCGTGCGCTCGTACGTCGACCCGGACGCGCCCGGCATCCGCGGCAAGGCCCCCGAGGGCCCCGGCTTCTGGTTCCCGCCCACCGTCCTCACCGGCGTCAGCCCGGTGGCGCGCGTGGCCGTCGAGGAGGTCTTCGGCCCCGTCGCCGTCGTCCTGCCCTTCGACGACGAGGCCGACGCGATCCGCCTCGCCAACGCCACCGACTACGGTCTCTCCGGCTCCATCTGGACCCGGGACGTCGGCCGCGCCCTGCGCGTCTCGCAGGCGGTCCGGGCGGGCAACCTGTCCGTCAACTCCCACTCCAGCGTGCGCTACTGGACCCCGTTCGGCGGCTTCAAGCAGTCCGGTATCGGCCGTGAACTGGGCCCGGACGCGCTCGCCGCGTTCACCGAGACCAAGAACGTCTTCATCAGCAGCGAATCCCGTACGGAAGGCCTCGCACAGTGACCTCTGAGACCACCGACATCGTCTGTCGCCGACTGGTCGGCCGTACCGCCGTCGTCACCGGAGCCGGCAGCGGCATCGGTCTCGCCGCCGCCCGCCGGCTCGCCTCCGAGGGCGCGCACGTCGTCTGTGGCGACGTCGACGAGGCGCGCGGCAAGGCGGCCGCCGAGGAGGTCGGCGGGATCTTCGTGAACGTCGACGTCACCGACCCCGAGCAGGTCGAGGCGCTGTTCCGGACGGCGTACGAGACGTACGGCAGCGTCGACGTCGCCTTCAACAACGCCGGGATCTCCCCGCCCGACGACGACTCCATCCTGGAGACCGGCCTGGAGGCCTGGAAGCGCGTCCAGGAGGTCAACCTCACCTCCGTCTACCTGTGCTGCAAGGCCGCGATTCCCTACATGCGCCGGCAGGGCAAGGGTTCCATCATCAACACCGCGTCCTTCGTGGCCCGGATGGGCGCGGCCACCAGCCAGATCTCCTACACGGCCTCCAAGGGCGGCGTCCTCGCCATGTCCCGCGAACTGGGCGTGCAGTTCGCCCGCGAGGGCATTCGCGTCAACGCCCTCTGCCCCGGCCCGGTCAACACCCCGCTGCTGCAGGAGCTGTTCGCCAAGGACCCGGAGCGCGCCGCGCGCCGCCTGGTGCACATCCCGCTCGGCCGGTTCGCCGAGGCCGACGAGATCGCCGCCGCCGTCGCGTTCCTGGCCAGCGACGACTCCTCCTTCGTCAACGCCACCGACTTCCTGGTGGACGGGGGCATCTCCGGGGCGTACGTCACGCCGCTGTAGAAGTCGGCCTACAGTGCGGGGGTGAGCATGACACCCCCGCCCGGCTGGTACCGCGATCCGTCGGCCCCGCACGCCGACCGCTGGTGGGACGGCACGGCCTGGACAGAGCACCGGCGCCCGCCCGGGCCCCCAGGCCCGCCGACCCCGGCCGGCGGCCGTGCCGCGTCGTCCCCCCGCGCGAGGACCGTGGCCCTCACCGCCGCCGGGGCGCTCCTGGTGGCCGCGCTCGTCACGGGCGCGGTCGTCCTCGGCGCCGGCGACGACAACGGCGGCGGCGCGCAGGCGAACACCGCCCCGCCGAACACCACGACCACAGCACCGCCCACCACCTCCCCGGAACCCTCGCCCGACGACCCGACGGTCGTCGTCGACGAACTCAACGGCATCACCCTGCCGTTGCTGGACGGCTGGGTCCGGCCGGAGAACATCAGCGTGGACAACGTCATGATGACCACCAACGGGACGTACGACTGCCCGGGCGACGGCGGAATCTGCCGGCACGGCCTGGTCATCTCCCGCACGGCCGACGACGCCGACGAGACGTCCCCCGAGGTGCTGGCCAAGGCCGACATCGCGGACGCGGCCGACGAGGCCTACGACCGTGACCTCGTCGGCCGGCGCCCCTACGGCGGCATCGAGTCGCACCAGGTCGTCAAGTCCGGGCCGGTCGCGGTGGCGGGCCGCGCCGGGTACTTCGTGCGCTGGCGGGTCACCACCGCCGAGGGGCCCGGCGGTTACGTGCAGTCCCTCGCCTTCCAGTCCAGCGTGGGCACGGAGGCACCGGTCATCGTGCGGTATGTGTTCGACGCCGGTCCGGACGGTCCGCCGCTGGCCGACATGGACCGGATCACCGAGGGCATCCGGCCGGTCGGCGACGCGGACACCGGCGGCGGGGTGGGCGCCGGCATCAGCCCGACCGGCTGACCCGTCACCCGTCAGAGGAACGTGCGGCCCTCCCCGCGATACGTCGGCACGGTCGCCGTCACCCGGTCGCCCTCGACCAGATGCAGCGCGTCGAACCGCTCGCACAGCTCACCGGCCTTGGCGTGCCGGAACCACACCTTGTCGCCGATCAGCAGGTCGTCGGCCGGCGAGCCCAGCAGCGGCGTCTGCACCTCACCGGCGCCCTCCTGGGGGTCGTACCGCAACCCCTCCGGCAGATACGGCACCGGCAGCCGGTCCGTCCCGGCCGCGCCGGACGCCGGATAGCCACCGCCGAGGACGGTCACCACGCCGACGCCGGGCCTGCGCACCACCGGCTGGGCGAACAGCGCCGCCGGACGGCCGCTGAACGACGTGTAGTTGTCGAACAGCCGTGGCACGTACAGCCCCGACCCGGCGCCGATCTCCGTGACCGCGTCCTCGGCGGCGGTGTGCTGCACACTGCCCGTACCGCCGCCGTTGACGAACTGAAGCCCCGGCACCACGGCCCGCACCGCGCGCACCACCGCCGCACGCCGCTCCGCCAGCTCCCGCCGGGCCGCCGCCTGCATCAGCCGCACCGCCCGCGAGCGCACCGGCCGTCCCGAGATCGCGTCCCCGACACCGGCGATGTGCCCCTCGTACGCCATGATCCCCACGACCTCGAACCCCGGCCGCCGGACCACCGCCCGGGCCAGGTCGGCGACGTCGGCGGGGGAGTGCAGCGGCGAGCGGCGGGCCCCGACCCGCACCCGACCGCCGAACAGCTGCAGGGAGGTGTCCAACTCCAGGCACACCCGCACGACTTCGCGACCGCCGTCCCGCGCCTCGTCGATGAGGGCCGGCTGGGCGGGGTCGTCGACCATCACCGTGACCGCGGCGGCGAGCTTGGGGTCGGAGGTGAGTTCGGCGAAGCCGGCGCGGTCGGCCGACGGATAGGCGAGGAGGACGTCCTCGAAACCGGAGCGGGCCAGCCACAGCGACTCGGCGAGCGTGAACGACATGATCCCCGCGAAGCCGTCCCTGGCCAGGACGCGTTCGAGCAGGGCACGGCAGCGTACGGACTTGCTGGCGACGCGGATCGGCTTCCCGCCCGCGCGGCGGACCAGGTCGTCCGCGTTGGCGTCGAAGGCGTCCAGGTCCACGATCGCGACGGGGGCGTCAAGATGGGCGGTGGCCCGGTCGTAACGGGCCCGGTCGGCGGCGCGCGCAGTCATGAACGAAGCCTGCCAGACAGGATTACCGCAGGGTAGGGGGATGTTCCGGGCAGATGCCCCGCGCTCGTGGACTGGTTCCCGCATCGGCGGGGGCAACCCGTAGAGTGACGCGCACGCACGGAGGAACGACGGCGCCCGCGTACGAGGAGACGGGCACGGGCGCGAGGAAACGGGGGGTGCATGAGCACGGAAGCGCAACACGCCCCGATCCCTCCCCGTCCAGCGCAGCCGCCGAAGCCCACGAAGGGGCACGGCGACAGCGACCGGCCCTCACAGGTCACCCCACCCCCGCCCCCCGCCTCAGCGCGCTTCCCGGACACCCCACCACCTCCGGCCCACCGCCCAACACCGCCCACACGCCCCGCGACGCCCCAGGAGACGCCCGCCCATCGCGTCGTACCCCCGCGTCCGACGCCACCGGCACGCCCCGCGACGGCTCAGGAGACGTCCGCGCAGCGCGTCGTACCTCCGCGTCCGAGCCACCCCGCCCCGCCGGCGCGTCCTGCGGCGGCGCCCGCGGAGAACCGCGCCCAGGGCGCGGTACCCCCGCGTCCGATGCCGTCGGCACGCCCTGCGACGGCTCAGGAGACGTCCGCGCAGCGCGTCGTACCTCCGCGTCCGGGCCACCCCGCCCCGCCTGCGCGTCCTGCGGCGGCGCCCGCGGAGAACCGCGCCCAGGGCGCGGTACCCCCGCGTCCGACGCCGTCGGCACGCCCTGCGACGGCTCAGGAGACGCCCGCCCACCGCGCGGTACCCCCGCGTCCGACGCCGTCGGCACGCCCTGCCACGGCTCAGGAGACGCCCGCCCACCGCGCGGTACCCCCGCGTCCGACGCCGTCGGCACGCCCTGCCACGGCTCAGGAGACGCCCGCCCAGCGCGCCGTACCCCCGCGTCCGAGTCACCGCCCCGCCCCAGTGCCGCGTCCCGCTGCCGCGCCCGCCGAGAACCCGGCGGAGACCACCCGGCGCCTGCGCCCCGTCGCGGCGGAGACCCGGCGTGCTCCCACGTCCGCCTCGCTGGAGTCCCCCACCCCCGTGACCCCGAACCCGGCCCACTCCTGGAGCGCCCCGTACACCTCCGGTGGGACGTTCGGCTCGGGGCGGCCCGTGGTCAGCTTCGGTGAGCCCGAGGCGTTCGACGACGACGCGCGGGTCGGCCTGTCCGGCGCGCTGGTCCGGCGGCGCACCCTCGCGGCGGCCGTCTGTCTCGTCCTGGGGATCGGGCTCATCGGCGGTGCCGTGACCGGGAGTTGGCTGGTCGGCGGATCCGGGGAGGCCGGTGAGCGCGGGACCTTCGCGGCCGCCGGAAGTCTGTGGCACAGCGTGCCGGTCGACCAGCTGTTCCCGCCCACCGTGCAGGGCCGTGGCGCGGGTCCCGGCGACGCCGACCGGACCTGGACGCGTATCGCCGTCGCCCCGGACAGCGGCTGCGCCGACGCCTTCGACCCGCTGCTGCGCAAGGTGCTCACCCCGGTCGGCTGCCAGCGCCTGCTGCGCGCCACCTACACCGACGCCACCCAGAGCTACGTCACCACCGTCGGCTTGCTCTTCACCAAGGCCGACGCCACCGCTATGCGCTCGCTGGACGCCCGTTTCGAGAAGGAGCGCCTGGGCCGGCGTACCGACCTGATGCCCCGCCCGTACGCCGCGAAGGACACCGTCGCCGCGGGCTTCGGGGACGAGCAGCGCGCCTCCTGGACGGTCTCCGTGCTCACCGACGCCCCGGTCGTCGTGTACGCCGTCTCCGGCTGGGCCGACGGCCGCACCGTCGACGAGCCGCAGCCCGCCGCCGAGGCGATGCGCTCGGGTGCCACCACCGCCGTCGCCCAGGCGGGCCTCGGCCACGAGGCCAAGGGCCTCGCCGACCGCGTGGAGCGCGGCTTGCGCAAGTCCGTCACGTCGTCCTCGGAACAGCCCTCATGAAACCCACGACCCGCAGAGCGGGACTGCTCGGCGTCCTGCTCGCCGCCTCCGTCGCCCTGGTCCCGCCCACCGCCGCGCACGCCGACGGCATCCGGGCCAAGCAGTGGTCGCTCCAGGCCATGCACACCGAGGAGGTCTGGCAGACCACCAAGGGCGCGGGCATCACCGTCGCCGTCCTGGACACCGGCGTGGACGACGAGCATCCCGACCTGGCCGGCAACGTCCTGCCCACCAAGGACATGGTCGGCTTCGGCGCCGGACGCGGAGACCGGGCGTGGGCCCGGCACGGCACCGCCATGGCCGGCATCATCGCCGGTCACGGCCACGGCGCCGGCAACGCCGACGGCGTCATGGGCATCGCCCCCGAGGCGAAGATCCTCCCCGTCCGCGTCATCCTCGAGGACGGCGACCCCGCCCGCGGCAAGGCCCGCAAGACCCGCGGCAACGCCCTGGCCGACGGCATCCGCTGGGCCGCCGACCAGGGCGCCGACGTCATCAACCTCTCTCTCGGCGACGACTCCGCCTCCGCGCACCCCGAGCCCGCCGAGGACGAGGCCGTGCAGTACGCCCTGAGGAAGGGCTCCGTCGTCGTCGCCTCGGCCGGCAACGGCGGCGAGAAGGGCGACCACATCTCCTACCCGGCCGCCTACCCGGGCGTCATCGCCGCGACCGCCGTCGACAAGTTCGGCACCCGCGCCTCCTTCTCCACCCGCCGCTGGTACGCCACGGTCAGCGCCCCCGGCGTCGACGTCGTCATCGCCGACCCCGACCGCAAGTACTACGAGGGCTGGGGCACCAGCGCGGCGGCCGCCTTCGTCTCCGGCGCCGTCGCCCTCGTCAAGGCCGCCCACCCCGGCCTGACCCCGGCCCAGATCAAACGGCTCCTGGAGGACACCGCCCGCGACGCCCCGGCCGACGGCCGCGACGACTCCCGCGGCTTCGGCTTCGTCGACCCGGCGGCCGCCATCGAGGAGGCCGGGCGCCTGAAGCCCGAGGGCCTGCGCTCGGCGTCGTACGGCGAGAAGTACTTCGGCCCCGGCCCCGACGCCGCCGGCTCCGACGACGACACCGCGAGCTGGGCGGCCCCCCTCGCCGGCAGCGTGGGCGGCGTACTGCTCGTGGCGGCGGTGGTGCTGTGGCGGGCACGCCGGGAGTACGACCGCTTCTAGGGCCTGTTGCGAAAGTGGCCTCTGCCGCGCGACGCCCGGCGCGCACTCTCGGCGCACCGCCCGAAAGCCCGAGTACCCCAGTACGAGGGCTTCCGGGCGGCACGCCGAGAGCACGCACCGGACGCCGCGCGGCCGCCCTCCGGGCGACGAGGCCACTTTCGCAACAGGCCCTAGCCCGACGGTCGTCGCGTGCCCCGCCCCCCGGTGGGGCAGCTAACCGACCGTCGCGGACTTCGTGGCCGGGGCCGGGGCTTCTCCCGTGAACACCGAAACGGCCACCCGTGCCGCCGCCTCGACCAGCGCGATGCCCTTCTCCTTCGTCGTGTTCCCGTCCGACAGCACGGCCACCAGGAAGTCACGGCCGTCGACGGTCACCCGGCCGACGCTGTTGACGTCCCACAGGCCGGTCGCGGTCCGTGGCAGCCAACCGTTCTTCAGCGCCCACCCCGAAGCGTCCCCGGCCGCCAACACCCCCCACCGCTGACCGACGGCGATCCGCCCCATCAGCCCCTGGAGATACGACCGCGAGACCGCGCTCAGCTCCGAGTCCTCGCCGAACACCTGCCGCAGCAGGGCGAGTTGGTCGGCCGCCGTGGTCTGCGTCAGCCCCCACAGCATGCCGTCGCCGCCCTCCGTCCCGGTCAGCCCGAACCGCTCGTTCGCCGCGTCCAGCCCTTCCGCCCGGCCGATCGTCCGCCACAGGGCCGACGCCGAGTCGTTGTCGCTGCTCTCGATCATCGCGGTGGCGTACGACTTCTCCGTCGCCGTCAGTTCCCGGCCCGCGTCCTGCGCCTGGAGCAGCAGCGCCGCCAGGATGTCCACCTTCACGACGCTCGCGGTGTCGAAGCGACGTTCGCCGTACGTGGCGCTCTCCCCGGAGTCCGGCTCCACCACCGCCACCGCCACCGACACCTCGGCGCCGTCCTCGACCGGCACGTCCCCCATGGAGTCGGCCAGCAGCGCGTCACGGTCCACCGCCGGCCGTGCCACAGGTTCCACCGCTGCCTCCCCGCTCGCCGCCGCCGACGGTGTCCCGGCCGACGATACGGCCCGCACCACGGGCTGCGCCCGCGCCTTCACATACGCCGCCCCCGCCGCCGTACCGCCCAGGGCGACGGCGGAGGTGACGGCGGCGCAGACCAGGGCACGGCGGGCTCTCGCGGACTCCATGTCACGATGCTGGCGCCGCCGTCTGTGCGGGCCGTTAGACGGACGTTAGATGTGTGTCAGGGATGGCTGAGAAACCGGTGAGCGGGGTCACGGCCGCGTTACCGGGCCCGCACAAGCCCAGCAGGATCCCCCCTATAGGGTCGATGACCGTGGCGAACAAGAACATTCCCGACCCCGGCTTCTCCGACGACGACGGCTCCGCCGACCCCCGGCTGAGCGCGGCGCTCGCGGCCTGGGCCGACGACCGCACCGCCGTGGGGCCCGTGCTGGCCGCGCTGAAGGGCGCCCGGCTGCTCGTCCCCGTGGTCGCCGTGCTCGGCGAGGTCGAGGAGGACGAGAACGGGCTGCGCCGCGAGAAGACCAGCGACATGGCCGTACCCACCCTGAAGGCCGGCGGCCGCACCGCCCTGCCCGCCTTCACCTCCACCGACGCGCTGGCCCGCTGGGACCCACAGGCCCGCCCCGTGGCCGTACCGCTGCACCAGGCCCTGCAGGCCGCCGCGCACGAGAAGGCGGACACGGTCGTGCTGGACCTGGCCGGGCCCGTGCCGTTCGAGCTGACCGGGCCCGCGCTGCTGGCGCTGGCGGAGGGGCGGACGAGCATCGACCCGCTCGCCGACCCCGCGGTCGTCGCGGCCGTACGGGCCGCCGTGGCCGCCGAGCCCGCCGTGCTCCGCGCCCACCTCGGGCCCGGCCAGGCGGACGGCACCCTGGCCCTCGTCCTCGACCCGGCCGCAGCTCCCGCCGAGGCCGCCCGCGCGGTGGCGCGGCGCATGGCCGCCGACGAAACACTGAGGGCCCGCCTGGTGCGCGGCCTCGACCTGGCACTGCTGCCGGCCGGGACCACACCACCGGGCGAGCCCCTGTACGTACGTGAAGTACGCGGAAACTAGCCGTAGACCGGGCCCGTGTACTTCTCGCCCGGGCCCTGCCCCGGTTCGTCGGGGACGAGGGACGCCTCGCGGAACGCCAGCTGCAGGGACTTCAGGCCGTCCCGAAGCGGGGCCGCGTGGAACGAGCTGATCTCGGTCGCGCTCGCGTCCAGCAGACCCGCGAGGGCGTGGATCAGCTTGCGGGCCTCGTCCAGGTCCTTGTGCTTCTCGCCCTCCTCGGTCAGACCGAGCTTCACCGCGGCCGCGCTCATCAGGTTGACGGCGACCGTCACGATCACCTCGACCGCGGGGACCTCGGCGATGTCGCGGGTCATGGCGTTGAAGTCGGGCGTCTCTTCACTCATGCCGTTCACCATAGGGGCAGAGCGGCGGCGGGCCCCAGTTGCCCTCGGTTAGCCGTTCCGGGGCCGAGCTGCTAACCTTGTGTAACGACCGGTCGGACACGTATGCCTCACAGCTCGCGAGTCCGACCCACAAGTGGAGGCTTTCGAACTCCCACCTGGCCGCCCTGCGGGGCGGCGGGTCACCGGTCAGGCGGCCCCGTCCCCAGCGGCGGCACCCGCCCGAAAAGTGCGCCCCGCGGTCACCGCGGCGGTCGCTCCGGTAGTTCGAGGAGCCCCGCCTGTGATCGTCCGGGGCATTTTTTCTGCTTCGGCGCGGTTAGGTCTAACGAATACAGACGTTACGCGGCTGTCCGCCAGACCGCCGTGTGGTGCTACCGAGGAGGATCCATCAGCGCCGAGCCCCGCATCAACGACCGGATTCGCGTTCCCGAGGTGCGACTTGTCGGTCCCAGTGGCGAGCAGGTCGGCATCGTGCCGCTCGCGAAGGCACTGGAGCTTGCTCAGGAGTACGACCTCGACCTGGTCGAGGTCGCGGCGAACGCCCGTCCGCCCGTGTGCAAGCTCATGGACTACGGGAAGTTCAAGTACGAGTCGGCCATGAAGGCCCGTGAGGCGCGCAAGAACCAGGCGCACACGGTCATCAAGGAGATGAAGCTCCGGCCGAAGATCGACCCGCACGACTATGACACCAAGAAGGGTCACGTCGTCCGGTTCCTCAAGCAGGGCGACAAGGTCAAGATCACGATCATGTTCCGTGGTCGCGAGCAGTCCCGGCCCGAGCTGGGCTACCGACTGCTGCAGCGGCTCGCGGAGGATGTCCAGGACCTCGGTTTCGTGGAGTCGAACCCGAAGCAGGACGGCCGCAACATGATCATGGTCCTCGGTCCGCACAAGAAGAAGACCGAGGCGATGGCCGAGGCTCGCCAGGCGCAGGAGGCCCGTAAGGCGTCCGCGAAGGCCAACCCCGGTCGCTCGCAGAACCCCGCCGATGCAGAGGCGCCCGCCGAGGAGCCCGCCGAGGCGTGATCCCCGGGACGACAGTCCCAGGACGTAACCGAAACAAGAGCGACGCTCCACCGTGCCCGGTTTTCGTGACCGGGCATCGGAGCGCCACCGACGAGGAGAGAACGGCGCTATGCCGAAGAACAAGTCGCACAGCGGTGCCAGCAAGCGCTTCAAGGTCACCGGCTCCGGCAAGGTGCTCCGTGAGCGCGCCGGCAAGCGCCACCTGCTCGAGCACAAGTCGTCCCGTCTGACGCGTCGCCTCACCGGCAACGCCGAGATGGCCCCGGGCGACGCCAAGAAGATCAAGAAGCTTCTCGGCAAGTGACGTACGCGGCGCTTCGCTTGAGCGCCCTACGTCTGGACCGGGACCCAATCGATACCGGGCCGTGTGAGGACAACCGCGGCCCCGCTACAAGGAGTTAACAAGTGGCACGCGTCAAGCGGGCAGTCAACGCCCACAAGAAGCGCCGGGCGATCCTCGAGCAGGCCTCCGGCTACCGCGGTCAGCGTTCGCGCCTGTACCGCAAGGCCAAGGAGCAGGTCACCCACTCGCTGGTCTACAACTACAACGACCGCAAGAAGCGCAAGGGTGACTTCCGCCAGCTGTGGATCCAGCGCATCAACGCCGCTGCCCGCGCCAACGGCATCACGTACAACCGCTTCATCCAGGGTCTGAAGGCCGCGAACATCGAGGTCGACCGCAAGATCCTGGCCGAGCTCGCCGTGAACGACGCCACCGCGTTCGCCGCGCTCGTCGAGGCCGCGCAGAAGGCGCTGCCGGCGGACGTCAACGCGCCGAAGGCCGCGTGACGCTGCGCTCGGCCTGAGCCAAAGCCGACGTGACTGAACGGACCCGTGGGTTTGCCTGCGGGTCCGTTGTTCTGTGAAAAGCGGCCGGTTCGGCACCGCCGGACCGCGCCGTCGTGGTCGAGCGCCGTTGCGGCGGAGAAGTTGTTGTGAAGGTGAGCTGACATGTCCCCCGCCACTCCCGAGCTGATCTCCCCCCGTTCCCCCCGGGTCGCCGCCGCGCGGCGGCTGGCCAAGCGGAACTTCCGGGGGAAGGAGCGGCTGTTTCTCGCGGAGGGGCCGCAGGCCGTGCGGGAGGCGGGGGCGCAGCGGGGGACGCTCGTGGAACTGTTCGCGACCGTCGAGGCGGCCGAGCGGTACGCCGACATCATCGGTGAGGCCCGGGACACCGGCGCCCGGCTGCATCTCGCCTCCGAGCAGGTCATCGCCGACATCTCCACGACCGTGACCCCGCAGGGGCTGGTCGGGGTCTGCCGGTTCCTGGACACGCCGTTCGAGGAGATCCTCGCCGCCCGGCCGCGGCTCGTCGCCGTGCTCGCGCACGTGCGGGACCCGGGGAACGCCGGGACCGTGCTGCGCTGCGCGGACGCCGCCGGTGCCGAGGCCGTCGTCCTGACCGACGCCTCCGTCGACCTGTACAACCCCAAGGCCGTCCGCGCCTCCGTCGGGTCGCTGTTCCATCTGCCGGTCGCCGTGGGGGTGCCCGTCGAGCGGGCCGTGGCGGGGCTGAAGGAGGCCGGGGTGCGGATCCTCGCCGCCGACGGGGCCGGGAAGCAGGACCTCGACGACGAGCTCGACAAGGGGACCATGGGCGGGCCGACCGCCTGGGTGTTCGGCAACGAGGCGTGGGGCCTGCCCGAGGAGACCCGCGCGCTCGCGGACGCCGTCGTCCGCGTCCCGATCCACGGAAAGGCCGAGAGCCTGAACCTCGCGACCGCCGCGGCCGTATGCCTCTATGCGTCGGCCCGTGCACAGCGCGCCCCCGGAGGCTGCCGCTCCGTCACCGAAGGCTAGTAGGGTGACCAGCTCGGGGGCCTCCTGCGCCGTCTGAGAGGTGGGGTACGCGGATGAGCGTCGGCACGAGCAGCGCTCCGGGGGGACGGGACGTGACGCGCCCGGCCGCGTCCCGGTACGGCGATCTCGCCGAGCTCGGCATCGACCCCGACGAACTGCCCGACGGCCTCGTCGTCGCCGACGAGCACGGGCACGTGATCTGCTTCAACGCCGCAGCCGAACGCATCACCGCCGTCGCCGCCACCGACGCCCTCGGTCAGCGGCTCGACAAGGCGCTGCCGTTAGAGGACCTGGAGGGCAGGCGCTGGTGGCAGCTGACCGACCCCTACGGCGGCCTCGCCACCCGGGTACGGCAGCCCGAGCGGAACCTGCTGCTGCCGGGCGGGCGTGAGGTGCTCGTCTCGGCGCGCTACGTCCGTACCGAACCCACCGGCCCCGTCCACCGCGTCGTCGTCTCGCTGCGGGACACCGAGGCCCGCCGCCGCACCGAGCGCTCTCACGCCGAGCTGATCGCCACCGTCGCCCACGAGCTGCGCTCGCCGCTCACCTCCGTCAAGGGGTTCACGGCCACGCTGCTGGCCAAGTGGGAGCGGTTCACCGACGACCAGAAACGGCTGATGCTGGAGACCGTCGACGCCGACGCCGACCGGGTCACCCGGCTGATCGCCGAGCTGCTGGACATCTCGCGGATCGACTCGGGCCGGCTGGAGGTGCGCCGCCAGCCCGTCGACATCGGTGCCGCCGTCGGCCGGCACATCCAGGCGTACGTCGCCGCGGGCCTGCGCGCCGACCGGTTCCTGCTCCGCGTCGAGCAGCCGCTGCCCGCGCTGTGGGCCGACCCCGACAAGATCGACCAGGTGCTCAGCAACCTCATCGAAAATGCCGTGCGGCACGGCGAGGGAACCGTCACCATTGACGTCACGCCCGCCGCGTCCCCCCGTGAAGGAGAGGACACCGGCACGTCGGTCACCGTGAGCGACGAGGGCACCGGCATCCCGGAGGAGTCCATGAACCGCGTCTTCACCCGCTTCTGGCGGGGCAGCAAGCGCGGCGGCACGGGCCTCGGGCTGTACATCGTCAAGGGCATCGTCGAGGCCCACGGCGGCACCATCACGGTCGGCCGCGCCCCCGGCGGCGGCGCCGAGTTCCGATTTACGTTGCCCGTGGCGGCCCCGGCGTATCTCGCCTAGTGGCCCACGGGCGCATTCGTACACCTCCACCCCGTTAGACTCGGCCTTTGGCACCTTTGTGTCCTGCGTACGGACCTGAGAGTCGATGACGGGGACCATCCGCCAGCCAATCGGAAGCACGGGAAGAGATGTCGGCACCCAATAAGTCGTACGACCCTGTCGAGGTCGAGGCGTTGAAACCGGAAGAGATCGAGCGCATGCGGGACGAGGCGCTCGCCGCCTTCGCCGCCGCGGACTCCCTCGACGCGCTCCAGGAGGCCAAGGTCGCCCACACCGGCGGCACCTCCCCGCTGGCGCTGGCCAACCGCGAGATCGGCGCCCTGCCCCCGCACGCCAAGGCCGATGCCGGCAAGCGCGTCGGCCAGGCCCGTGGCGCCGTCAACAAGGCCCTCGCCGCCCGCCAGGCCGAACTGGAGGCCGAGCGCGACCAGCGGGTGCTGGTCGAGGAGGCCGTGGACGTCACGCTGCCCTACGACCGCGTACCGTCCGGCGCCCGCCACCCCCTCACCACGCTCTCCGAGCGCATCGAGGACATCTTCGTGGCCATGGGCTACGAGGTCGCCGAGGGCCCGCAGGTCGAGGCCGAGTGGTTCAACTTCGACGCCCTGAACATCGGCCCGGACCACCCGGCCCGCGGCGAGCAGGACACCTTCTTCGTCGAGGGCCCGGACGGCAGTGCCGACTCCGGTGTCGTGCTGCGCACCCACACCTCGCCCGTGCAGATCCGCTCCCTGCTCGACCGTGAGCTGCCGGTCTACGTGATCTGCCCCGGCCGCGTGTACCGCACCGACGAGCTGGACGCCACCCACACCCCGGTCTTCCACCAGGTCGAGCTGCTCGCGGTCGACGAGGGCCTGACCATGGCCGACCTCAAGGGCACCCTGGACCACATGGTCCAGTCGCTGTTCGGCGAGGGCATGAAGACCCGGCTCAGGCCGAACTTCTTCCCGTTCACCGAGCCGTCCGCCGAGATGGACATGGTGTGCTACGTCTGCCGCGGCGAGTCCGTCGGCAACCCCGACCGGCCCTGCCGCACCTGCTCCAGCGAGGGCTGGATCGAGCTCGGCGGCTGCGGCATGGTCAACCCGCGGGTGCTCACCGCCTGCGGTGTCGACCCGGAGAAGTACAGCGGTTTCGCCTTCGGGTTCGGCATCGAGCGGATGCTGATGTTCCGCCACAACGTCGAGGACATGCGAGACATGGTCGAGGGTGACGTCCGGTTCACCCGGCCGTTCGGGATGGAGATCTGATGCGGGTCCCGCTTTCTTGGCTGCGGGAATACGTCGACCTGCCGGAGACGGAGACCGGTCGTGACGTGCAGGCCAAGCTCATTTCGGCCGGTCTGGAGGTCGAGACCGTCGAGCAGCTCGGCGACGGCCTCAAGGGCCCCCTGGTCGTCGGCCAGGTGCTCACCATCGAGGAGCTGACGGAGTTCAAGAAGCCGATCCGCTTCTGCACCGTCGACGTCGGCACCGCCAACGGCACCGGCGAGCCCCAGGAGCTCATCTGCGGCGCCCGCAACTTCGCCGTCGGCGACAAGGTCGTCGTGGTCCTCCCGGGCGCCGTGCTGCCCGGCGGCTTCGCGATCAGCGCCCGCAAGACCTACGGCAAGACGTCCCACGGCATGATCTGCTCCAGCAGTGAGCTGGGCATGGGCGACGACGGCACGCACGGCATCATCGTGCTGCCGCCCGAGACCGAGGTCGGCAAGGACGCGATCGAGCTGCTTGAGCTGGTCGACGAGGTGCTGGACATCGCCGTCACCGCCAACCGCGGCGACTGCCTGTCCATCCGCGGCGTCGCCCGCGAGGCCGCCATCGCCTACGGCCTGCCGCTGCGCGACCCGGCCCTGCTCGACGTACCCGCGCCGAACGCCTACGGCTACCCGGTGAAGGTCTCCGAGCCGATGGGCTGCGACCGCTTCACCGCCCGCACGGTCTCCGGTCTGCGCCCCGAGGCCCGCTCCCCGATCTGGCTGAAGCGCCGGCTGCAGAAGGTCGGCATGCGCCCGATCTCACTCGCCGTCGACGTCACCAACTACGTGATGATGGAGCTCGGCCAGCCGCTGCACGCCTACGACCGTCAGCTGGTCCGGGGCACCATCGGCGTCCGCCGGGCCGAGGAGGGCGAGAAGATCGTCACCCTCGACGGCGTCGAGCGGAAGCTGCACGCCGAGGACCTGGTCATCACCGACGACCGTGGCCCGATCGGCCTCGCGGGCGTCATGGGCGGCGCCGACACCGAGATCGCCGACCACGAGGACGTCGAAGGCGCGACCACCGACGTGGTGATCGAGGCGGCCCACTTCGACGCCGTCTCCATCGCGCGCACGGCCCGCCGCCACAAGCTGTCCTCCGAGGCGTCCCGGCGCTTCGAGCGCGGTGTCGACCCGCAGGCCGCGCCCGCCGCCGCCCAGCGCACGGTCGACCTGCTGGTGCTGCTCGCCGGCGGCACCGCCGAGGCCGGCGTCACCGAGGTCATCGCGCCGTCCGCGCCGCACACCATCACGGTCGCCGCCGACCACCCGGACCAGGTCGCCGGCGTCGAGTACGGCCGCGAGACCGTCGTACGCCGCCTCCAGCAGGTCGGCTGCGACGTGTACGGGCAGGACGAGCTCATCGTCACCGTGCCGTCCTGGCGTCCCGACCTGCTGGAGCAGAACGACCTGGCCGAAGAGGTCATCCGCCTGGAGGGCTACGAGAACCTGCCCTCCACGCTGCCCAAGCCCCCGTCCCAGCGCGGCCTCACCCACCGGCAGCGGCTGCACCGCCGGGTCGGGCGGGCGCTGGCCGGGGCCGGTTATGTCGAGGCGCCGAACTACCCGTTCGTCAGCGAGCAGGTCTTCGACCAGCTCGGCCTCGACGCCGCCGACCCCGCCCGCCGCGTGGTCAGGCTGGTCAACCCGCTCAACGACGAGGAGCCCGCGCTTCGTACGTCGCTGCTGCCGGGCCTGCTGGCTGCCCTGCGGCGCAATGACGGGCGGGGTTCGCACGATCTGGCCCTGTTCGAGACCGGGCTGGTGTTCCTGCCGCGTGAGGAGCGGGTCGGCGGCGCGCATCTGCCGGTCGACCGCCGTCCGACCGACGAGGAGATCGCCGCGCTCAACGCCGCGCTGCCCGAGCAGCCGCGCCATGTCGCCGTCGTCCTCGCGGGCGCCCGCGAGCAGGCCGGCTGGTGGGGCAAGGGCCGTCCGGGCGACTGGGCCGACGCCGTCGAGGCGGCGCGTACGGTCGCGCGCGAGGCGGGTGCCGAGCTCGTCGTGCGCAAGGGCCAGTACGGGCCGTGGCACCCGGGCCGCTGCGCCGAGCTCGTGGTCGCCGCCGACGACACCGAGCGGGTCGTGGGCCACGCCGGCGAGCTGCACCCGCGCGTCCTGAAGGCGCTGGGACTGCCCGCGCGCACCTGCGCGATGGAGCTGAACCTCGACGCCCTGGAGCAGGTCGGTGACGGCACCCCGCAGGCGCCGAGCATCTCGGCCTTCCCGGTGGCCACGCAGGACGTCGCGCTCGTCGTCGACCTGCCGGTCCCGCACGCCGAGGTCGAGGCCGCGCTGCGCGAGGGCGCCGGCGAACTGCTGGAGTCCATCCGGCTGTTCGACGTGTACGAGAACGCGGAGCAGCTCGGTGAGGGCCGGAAGTCGCTGGCGTACGCGCTGCGGTTCCGGGCGGGTGACCGCACGCTGACGGTTGATGAGGCGTCGGCTGCTCGGGATGCGGCGGTGGCGTTGGCGGCGGAGCGGACGGGGGCCGTGTTGCGCAGCTAGGAGCGCCGGGGGGCTGCGGGTCGGCTTTCGGCTGCGGGTTGTACGTGGCTGGGCGCGCCCACGCGGCGGGGCCGCACATTGATGCGGCCCCGCGCCCCTTTGGGGCGTTGCAGTCACCTCACTCGTTTGGGTGGCTTGTTCCGGTGATCTGGTCCTGACGGGTCATGGCGTGGACACAATCGGACCGGCCTTTCGAGGTCGGTCCGCGCTGTCACGGCCTACATGGGGGCCACCGGCATGATCCGTATCAGGGCCCTCGGGCCGCCCACGACGCCGTTGCCCCCGCGCATCGACGGACTGAATGTCGCCGCCGCCCAACTGTCCGCAGACCGTGGCTCCTCCGTCGGCGGTGATCTGTACGAAGTCGTCGCCACGGAGCACGGTGTGCGGGTCGTGATGGGCGATGTGCGGGGGCACGGGCTCGGCGCGACCGGGACGGTCGCCGCCGTGCTGGGCGGCTTCCGGGAAGCCGTGCACGACGAGCCGGAACTCGGCCGGGTGTTGCACGGACTCGAGCGCGCCCTCGCCCGCCATCTGCGCGAGCGCCCGCGCGTGGAGCAGGCCGAGGAGTTCGTCACCATCCTGTTGCTGGAGATCGGCGGGGACGGCGAGGTACGGGCGCTCAACTGCGGGCACCCCTGGCCGTACCGCCTGCGCGAAACCGGCGTCGAGCCCCTTGCCCTGGCCGAACCGCTGCCGCCGCTCGGCCCGTTCCCGCTGCCGGCCGACCTGCCCGCCGTACGATATGGCGAACTGCGCCCCGGCGAGGCCCTGTTCCTGTACACGGACGGCGCGGAGGACGCCCGGGACGCACATGGCCGGTTCTTTCCCCTGCCGGACGTGCTGAGGGAGGCCGTGAGCGGCGATATCTCCTCACAGGCCATCCTGGACACCGTCTTCACGCGCCTGTTACGCCACTCCGGCGGCAGTCCACCCGACGACGTGGCCCTCCTGGTCCTCCGCAACGAACGCCACCTCCGTCGCCCCTCAGGGGGAACGGCGCGACCAGCCACGAAGAACCCGCATCCGACAACGCGCCGTTGACACTCAGCCCCGGCCGGGCCGCCGCACTGTATGAGGGGGAGCCGGCGGCCCGGTCGGCCTCTTTCGAGGCATTTCAGTCAACCGGTTGGAAACTCTCCGCAACAGCGCGCACACAGTGCGGATTCGCGCATTCCGTTCACACCCCGTGTGAAGCCGAATTCACTACGCTGTCGACACCGAGCCACCCGGGGGCCTCCCATGCAGCCCAACACTCTGCTCGACGCGATCCTGGACGAGGCGGGGATCTCGCACGCCGGTCTCGCGGCCCATGTCAACCAGGCCGGACGCGCGCGCGGGCTCGCGCTCCGCTACGAACACACGGCCGTGGCGCGGTGGTTGAAGGGCCAGCGGCCACGTGGGCAGGTGCCCGACCTGATCTGCGAGGTGCTCGCCGCCCGGCTGCACCGGCCCGTCACCCTCGACGACATCGGCCTCGGCGTCCCGGGCCGGCCCGCCACCGCGCACGCCACTTCGCTGTCCGGGTTCGTCGAACGCGCCACCGCCCTGTGGCGCTCCGACGAACAACAGCGCCCGCACGTCCTCGGCGCGCCCGCGGTGACCGGGACGCCCGCCGTGATGCCGGTGTGGGAGTGGGAGAACCCGCCCGAGGACGTGGACGTCTCCCGCGGCGGCCGGCACCGGGTCACCCCGGCCGACCTCGACATGCTGCGCGCCGCCCGTGCCCACTACGAGCAGATGTACCGCAAGGCCGGCGGCGTCGCGACCCGCGCCCGGATCGTCGGCTTCCTCAACGCCGAGGCCGCGCCGCTGCTGCGCGGCAGCTACACCGACGCCACCGGCCGCCAACTCCACCGCGCCACCGGCGGGTTGGTCGCGATCGCCGGGATCTGCGCATACGACTCCGACGCACACGGCCTCGCCCAGCGCTACTTCCACCAGGCGCTCCGGCTCGCCAAGGCCAGCGGCGACCGGGGACTCGGGGCGTATGTGATCGCGCTGCTGGTCAACCAGTCGCTGTTCATGAAGGAGTACCGCCAGGCCGTCGCCTTCGCCGAGGCCGCGCTGCGCGCCGCCGGCAAGCAGATCACCCCGGCCCTCGCCTCCGATCTGTACGCGATGCAGGCGAAGGCCTACGCCCACCTCGGCGACGGCAGGAGTGCCCTGTCCTGCATCCGGCGGGCCGAGCAGGCCGCCGAACGCATCCGGCGCGGCTACGAACCCGACGAGACCGGCTATGTCCAGCCGGGCCTGGTCAACGTCCAGGTGGCGGAGGCGCTGCTCAGCCTCGGCGAGCTGGCCGCCGCCGGGGAGCACGCCGCGGCCGCCGTGGACACCCCGGCGCACGACCGGGGCCGGGTGCACCGGCTCGCCATGCTCAGCACCGTCGAACTGCGCCAGGGCAACGCCGAGAAGGCGGTGGCGACCGCCGTGCGGATGGCCGAGCAGGCCCGTGGGATGGAGTCCCAGCGGCTGCGCGACAGACTCCGGGCGGTACGCGAGCACCTGGCGCGCAGCGGCGGCGCGGGCACGGCCGAGGCCGCCGAACTCATCGACGGCGCCCTGCGCGTACCGCTGTAGGCGTTCCTGTTCCCTACCGCCGAGTCCCTGCTGCGATATTGCCACTTACTCGACGGAAGGTGGCAGAACCGTGCAGTGGACGAAACAGAACGAACAAACTGTGTATGAAAACCGCTGGTTCAGCGTCAACCTCGCAGACGTGGAGCTGCCGGACGGCCGGCACCTCGACCACTTCCTGATACGGCTGCGGCCGGTCGCCGTGGCCACGGTGGTGAACGAGGCGAACGAGGTCCTGCTCCTGTGGCGCCACCGCTTCATCACCGACAGCTGGGGGTGGGAACTCGCGGCGGGCGTCGTCGAGGACGGCGAGGACATCGCGGTCGCCGCCGCCCGGGAGCTGGAGGAGGAGACCGGTTGGCGGCCTGGACCCCTGCGGCACCTGATGAGCGTGGAGCCGTCCAACGGGCTCACCGACGCCCGGCACCACATCTACTGGGCCGACGAGGGCGAGTACGTCGGGCACCCGGTGGACGACTTCGAGTCGGACCGCAGGGAGTGGGTCCCCCTCAAGGTCGTCCCCGACCTGGTCGCCCGCGGCGAGGTCCCGGCCGCCAACATGGCCGCCGCGCTGCTGTTACTGCACCACCTCAGGCTCGGCCAGGACGCGCCCCAGGCCGACCGGGCCTAGCGTCCCAGTGCCTGCCAGAGGGACACGACCAGGGCGCCCACGGCCGTGACGGCCGCGACCGAGGGCAGCGGCCAGCGGGCGTGTTCCAGGGTGACGAGCCGGCTGTTCAGCTCGTCGAGTTCCTTGGCGGTCTCCTCGGTGCGGTGGTTCAGCAGGGCCAGTCCACCCTCGACGCGGGCATACGCCACGTCGAGTCGGCGGCGTAACTCCGCGAGCTCACCCAGGGTTACCGAATGCTCGGGATCGGCGGTCACGAACCGCTCCTTTCCGTAGTCGAATCACATCCCTTGCATGCGCACCATGAGTCAACTCGCCTGGTGGGCGCGTGGGGAGAGTGTGCGAGGGGCATATGCGTGCCCGGCGTGCACACGGTGTGTGAATGCCACGGGCCCGGCACCGGAAGACCGGTGCCGGGCCCGTGCCTGGCCGAAAACCTACGGTGCGTAATCAGTCGTAGGTGTAGAAGCCCGAACCGCTCTTGCGGCCCAGCCGCCCCGCGTCGACCATCCGCTGGAGCAGCGGGGGAGCGGCGTACAGCGGCTCCTTGTACTCCTCGTACATGCTCTGCGCCACCGAGGCCACCGTGTCGAGGCCGATCAGGTCGGACAGCTTCAGCGGGCCCATCGGGTGGGCGCAGCCCATCTCCATGCCGTTGTCGATGTCCTCGCGGCTGGCGATGCCCGACTCGAACATCCGGATCGCGGAGAGCAGGTAGGGGATCAGCAGCGCGTTGACCACGAAGCCGGAGCGGTCCTGGGCGCGGATGCTGTGCTTGCCCAGCGTCTTCTCGGCGAACAGCTGGGCCCGGCCGAGCGTGCCCTCGGAGGTGGTCAGCGCCGGGATCAGCTCGACCAGCTGCTGCACCGGGGCCGGGTTGAAGAAGTGGATGCCGATGACCTGGTCGGGGCGCGAGGTGGCGACCGCCAGCTTCACCAGCGGGATCGAGGAGGTGTTGGAGGCGAGGATCGCGTCCGGGCGGGTCACCACCTGGTCGAGCACCTGGAAGATCTCGGTCTTGACCTGCTCGTTCTCGACGACGGCCTCGATCACCAGGTCGCGGTCGGCGAACTCGCCGAGGTCGGTGGTGAAGGACAGTCGCGCCTGCGTGGTGTCCCGCTCCTCCTCGCTGATCTTGCCGCGCTCGGCGGCCTTGGCGAGGGAGTTGAACAGCCGGGTACGGCCGATCTCCAGGGCCTCGCCGGTGGTCTCGGCGACCTTCACGTCCAGTCCGGCGCGGGCGCACACCTCGGCGATGCCCGCTCCCATCTGGCCGCAGCCCACCACTCCGACGCGCGCGATGTCTCCCGCCAGGGTGTCCGTCACATCGTCCCCTTCGCTGATCTACGGCTCCGGCAGGTCCGCCGGGTTTCGGGGCCTGCTCCGTTCGTGCACGTTACCCGTAAGTATCGATGATCGATCGACGGGGGCCGGGCATGCTGTGCCGCGGAGACTTTCCGTGACCGAGCGAATCCGCAGTGTATAGGGGTGTTTGTCCATGGGACGGCTGTCACGTCGGGCGTTCGCGCTGGCGGCACTGTCGACGCTGGCGATGGCGGGCGACGCGAGCGCCGCGCCCGCGCGACGACCGCACGCCGCCTCCGAGATGCGGGGCGTGTGGCTGGCCACCGTGACCAACCGGGACTGGCCGTCGCGCGCGGGCCTGACCGCCGCACAGCAGCGCGCCGAACTCCTCGCCCACCTCGACACGGCGGCCCGGCGCCGCCTGAACACGGTGATCCTCCAGGTGCGGCCGACGGCCGACGCGCTGTGGCCGTCGCCGTACGAGCCGTGGTCGCAGTACCTCACCGGCACCCAGGGCCGGGACCCCGGCTGGGACCCGCTCGGCACGGCCGTCGCCGAGGCGCACGCCCGGGGGCTTCAGCTGCACGCCTGGTTCAACCCGCTGCGCGTCGCCGTGCACACCGACCCGAGCCGCCTGGTCGCCTCCCACCCGGCCCGGCGGCACCCCGACTGGGTGGTGCCGTACGGCGGGAAGCTCTACTACAACCCGGGACTGCCTCAGGTCCGCACCTTCGTGCGGGACGCGATGCTGGACGCGGTGGCGAAGTACCCGGTCGACGCCGTCCACTTCGACGACTACTTCTACCCGTATCCGGTCGCCGGCCAGACCTTCGACGACGACGAGGCCTACGACACCCACGGCGGCGGCTTCTCCAGCCGCGCCGCCTGGCGGCGGGACAACATCGACCGGCTGGTGCGGGACACCGCGGCCCGCATCAAGGAGATCCGCCCCGGCACCCGGTTCGGGATCAGCCCCTTCGGGGTGTGGCGCAACGCCTCCACCGACCCGCTCGGCTCGGACACGCGGGCGCTGCAGTCGTACGACGACATCTACGCGGACACCCGCAAGTGGGTGCGGGAGAACTGGATCGACTACATCTGCCCGCAGCTGTACTGGCACATCGGCAACGCGTCCGCCGACTACGCCAAGCTCGTGCCCTGGTGGGCGGCGGTGGCGCGGGGCACCGGGACACAGCTGTACCTGGGGGAGGCGCTGTACAAGGCCGGTGACCCGGCGCAGTCCGCGGCCTGGCAGGACGCGGCGGAGCTGTCCCGGCACCTGACGTACGCCCGGGACTTCCCGGAGGTGCGCGGGCACGTCTTCTTCGCCGCCCGGGAGATGACGGTGGACGCTCAAGGGGCAATGGCGCGGGTGGTCGCCGACCACTACCAGCAGCCGGCGACACCCCCGCGCTGAATCACTGCCCGGTGGTGGTTTCCCTGTGCCGGATCTCGGTGTCGGGGCCCGGTGAGCACAGGCCCTCGTGCCCGTCCTGGAAGCGGACGCGGTACGGGGGTTCGCCCTTCTGACCCAGCACTTCGACGATCTCGCCGACCTTGTCGTGCTGTCCGACCACCCTGCCGTGCTGGACAAGCTGGTCGCCCACGCTTGCGCGCATCTGGGGCCTCCTCACGATGTGCGGGAGCAGCGGTCCGTGGCTTTGAGTCTACGGCGGACAGCGCCGGTCGGTACCGACGCGAACGCCGCTCAGCCTCGCGCCCGTTGCGTGACGGCGATGCAGACGAGCACGGCCGCGGCCGTCAACGGGGCGGCCACTGTCAGGTGCTCGCCCAGCAGCAGCACCGACCACACCAGTGTGAGCAGCGGCTGGGCCAACTGCAACTGGCTGGCCTTGGGGATGCCGATGGCCGCCATGCCCCGGTACCAGACGACCAGACCCAGGAACTGCGAGCCCGCCGCGACCCACAGCACCCCGGTCACGCTGTGAAAGGTGAGGTGCACGGGCTCGTACGACAGCGCCAGTGCGGTGGCGGGCACGGTGAGCGGCAGACACAGCACCACCGCCCAGCCGACCACCTGCCAGCCCGGCATGACCCGCGCCAGCCGACCGCCCTCGGTGTAGCCGGCGGCGCAGACCAGCAGTGCCCCGAAGAGATACAGGTCGGCGGTGGACAGGGCGCCGCCGCTCTGCTGGACCGTGAACGCCAGCACCGCGGCCGCCCCGGCGAGCGCCGCCGCCCAGAAGGTGCGGGAGGGGCGGGCGCCGACGCGCAGGGCGGACAGCAGCGCGGTCGTCAGCGGCAGCAGGCCGACCACGACGGCGGCGTGGGCGGTGGTCGACGTCTGCAGGGCGAGCGTGGTGAGCAGCGGGAAACCCAGGACGACACCGCCGGCGACGACCGCGAGGCCCGCCCAGTGCTCCCGGGCGGGCAGCGGCACGCGCAGGGCCAGCAGGCAGGCGCCCGCGATCAGCGCCGCCAGCACGCTTCGCACGGCGACCAGCGACCAGGGACCGAAGCCCTCCAGGCCCCAGGCGGTGGCCGGGAAGGTGAGTGAGAAGGCGATGACGCCGAGGGCGGCCTGAAGGGCGCCGAAGCCGGCCTTCGGCCGACCGCTCACTGCTATCCGGGCCGGTGCGATAGCGCTACTCTCTGTTCTCATGCAGCAGAGTAGCAGTGTCGGTGAACTGGCAAACCAACTGCGGCGGGAGCTCGACCACTACTCTCCCGGCGGAAAGCTCCCGTCCAGCCGGGCCCTCGTGGAACGGTTCCGGGTGAGCCCGGTGACCGTCTCCCGGGCCCTTGCCCAGCTCGCCGCCGAGGGGCTGGTCGTGACCCGGCCCGGGGCCGGCGCGTTCCGCGCGCGACCGCGCACCGGCCCCGCCCCCGTGGGCGACACCTCGTGGCAGGAGGTGACACTCAGCGCGGACGCCGCCGCCGAACTCGTACCGCGCACGGTGGACGCCTCCGGCGTCACCGTCTCGCTAGCCGTGCCGCCGCCCGGGGTGATCGAGTTCAACGGCGGCTATCTGCATCCGTCGCTCCAGCCGGAGAAGGCCATGGCGGCGGCGCTGTCCCGGGCCGGCCGGCGTCCCGGCGCGTGGGGGCGGCCGCCGCTGGAGGGACTGCCGGAGCTGCGCGAGTGGTTCGCGCGCAGCATCGGCGACACGGTCACGGCCGCCGAGGTGCTGATCACGTCGGGCGGTCAGTCGGCGCTGACGACGGCCCTGCGCGCCCTGGCCCCGCCCGGGGCGCCGGTGCTGGTGGAGTCGCCGACGTACCCGGGCATGCTGGCGATCGCCCGCGCGGCGGGCCTGCGCCCCGTGCCGGTCCCGGTGGACGCGGACGGGGTCAGGCCCGCGCTGCTCGCCGACGCGTTCCGGGCGACCGGGGCGCGGGTCTTCGTCTGCCAGCCGCTGTTCCAGAACCCCACCGGCGCGGTCCTCGCCCCTCAGCGGCGCGGTGAGGTGCTGCGGATCGCGCGGGAGGCCGGGGCGTTCGTGGTCGAGGACGACTTCGTACGACGGCTGGTGCACGCGGACGCCGGACCGCTGCCGCGTCCGCTGGCCGCCGACGACCAGGACGGTGTGGTGGTGCACGTCTGCTCGCTCACCAAGGTGACCTCGCCGAGCTTCCGGGTGAGCGCCCTGGCCGCGCGCGGGCCGGTGCTGGAGCGGCTGCGCGCCATCCAGGTGGTCGACACCTTCTTCGTGCCCCGGCCCCTCCAGGAGGCGGCCCTGGAACTGGTCGGCTCGCCCGCCTGGCCCCGCCATCTGCGCACGGTCTCGACGGAACTGAAGGCCCGCCGGGACGCGATGACGGCGGCGCTCGCGGTGCACCTGCCCGAACTCGCCCTCCCGCACATCCCCTCGGGCGGCTACCACCTCTGGCTCCGCCTCCCCGACGGCACCGACGAACCCGCCTTCACCGCGGCCGCCCTTCGGGCCGGCGTGGCCCTCGCCCCCGGCCGCCCCTACTTCAGCGCCGAACCCCCGGCGGGCCACGTCCGTCTGAGCTTCGCGGCGGTGGCCGGGACGGGGGAGATCACCGAGGGGGTACGGCGGCTGCGTACCGCCTGTGACGAGGTCCTGGGATAACCGGTCGACGCCCGCGCGCCCGACCTGCGAATCTTCCCGGCATGAGCCACGTACCGAATCTTGCCGAGGGATACGAGATCTCCACCGAAACCGGGCGGATCGACGCCGAGCGGGTGCACCGGTGGCTGTCGACCGACGCGTACTGGGCGATCGGGCGGTCGCGGGAGCAGCAGGATCGGGCCGTCGCCGGGTCGCTCAACTTCGGGGTGTACGAGACCGTTTCGGGGCAGCAGGTCGCGTATGCGCGGATCATCACCGACATGGCGACCTTCGCGTGGTTGTGCGATGTGTATGTCGACCCGTCGGTGCGGGGCAAGGGCATCGGTACGGCGCTGGTCGAGGCGGTGCGGGAGCATCTGCGGCCGCACGGGCTGCGCCGCATACTGCTGGCCACGCACGATGCGCACGGTGTGTACGAGAAGGTCGGATTCGAGCCGCTGGCGCGGCCGGACGAGTGGATGGCGCTGTATTTCGAGTGAGTTGTCCGGCTGATCCTGACCTTCCGGTAAGGTTTCGCGGCGCCTCCATAACTCACGTGTAACACCTCTTGACCTGCCCACTCTCCGGGCACACGATCCCCGCATGGCACTTCGGGTCACGTTCGTCGCCGCCGCGCGCAGCGCCCCGCTGCTCGCGGAACGCTTCGAGGACGACCGGCCGCTGGACCAGGCGGGCTGGGACGAGGTGCAGCGCGTCGCCCGCGACCTGGTGCCGCTCGCGGCGGCGGAGCTGCGCTACTGCTCACCCACACCCCGCAGCCGGGCCACCGGCGACGCCCTCGGTTACGCCCCGCTGGCACAACTCGCCCTGCGTGACTGCGACATGGGCCGCTGGCGCGGGCTCACGCTGGGGGAGGCGATGGCCCGGGAGCCGGAGGCGGTGGACGCCTGGCTCGCCGACCCCCGCTCCACACCGCACGGCGGTGAGTCCCTGCTCGGCTTCATCGCCCGCGTCGGCCACTGGCTGGACACCAGGCCCGTCGAGGACGGGGGCAGAATCGTCGCCGTGGCCGAGCCCTCGGTGATCCGCGCCGCCCTGGTGTACGCCCTGAAGGCACCGCCCGCGACGTTCTGGAACCTCGACGTCTGCTCCCTGTCCGCGACCACCGTCACCGGCCGCGCCGGGCGCTGGAACCTGCGGTTCGAAGGCGGCCCGACTCAGGCCGTACGCGCGTAGTCCGTCGTCAGTACGAGGTCCTTGGCCGGGCCGCGCACCCGCCACACCGTCCGCCAGTGGTCCGCGTCCCGGACGGTGAACTCGCCCCGGTAGAGGTCGGCCGAGCAGGGATGGTCGGTGAGGTGCCGGCCGGTGGTCAGGTCGAGGTCGTGGAAGGGGCGGCCGTCGGCGAAGCGGACCCGCGCCGTGCCGTGCGCGGGGCCGGGCAGGTAGCGGAGCGTCCGCTCGGCCGGCCGGGCCACGCCCTGCCAGACGAAACTGCCGGACTCCTCGTGCAGCAGACCGCCGCACTCCAGCAGGCCGCTGTCGCCCTCCAGCGGCCCGAAGACCGTCGTCCCCTCGAACCGCCCCTCGTCCCCGCTCGCGAGATCCCGCACGGACCGCTCCACCCGCCAGCGCCCGGCGAGATACGCCAGCACATCCGGCACCGGCCAGAACTCGCCCATCACGATCCGCTCTCCGTCCCGTCCGTTGTTGCGCGACCCATTGACGCGCCTCCGCCCCCTCCCTATCTTGCCGTTCGAAGTGCTGACCAACGTCCGATATATCGAACAACGACTGCTCTATCAGCTCTCTGTCCGGGCAACTCCCACCGAGCCGCGGAGTATCCATGTCACGCACCCGCTGGAGACTCGGCCTGACGGTCACCGCCTGTCTGGTGGCCGCCGCCGTAGTCCCCGCCCCCGCGCACGCCGAGGCCGTCAGCGACTACGAGATCACCCTCGACCCGACGGCGACAGGCGCGACGATCGACGACACGATGTACGGCGTCTTCTTCGAGGACATCAACCGGGCCGCCGACGGCGGTCTGTACGCCGAGCTCGTGCAGAACCGCTCCTTCGAGTACTCCACCGCCGACAACGGCTCCTACACCCCGCTGACCTCCTGGGCGGTCGACGGCACGGGGCAGGTGGTCGACGACGACGGACGGCTCAACGAGCGCAACCGCAACTACCTCTCCCTGGGCGCCGCCTCCGCCGTGACCAACGTCGGCTACAACACCGGCATCCGGGTCGACAAGGGCAAGAAGTACGACTTCTCGGTGTGGGCCCGCGCCACGTCCGGCACCACCCTCACCGTCTCCCTCAAGGACGCCGCCGGCGAGCTGGCCAGTGCCCGCCAGGTGGCCGCGAAGGGTGCCTGGAAGAAATACACCGCCACCTTCACCGCGACCCGCACCAGCAACCGCGGCCGCCTCACCGTCGCCGCCACCGAGGCCGCCGCCCTCGACATGGTGTCGCTGTTCCCCCGCGACACCTACAAGAACCAGCCGGGCGGCCTGCGCAAGGACCTCGCCGAGAAGATCGAGGCACTCGACCCCGCCTTCGTCCGCTTCCCCGGCGGCTGCCTGGTCAACACCGGCTCCATGCAGGACTACAGCGAGGCGTCCGGCTGGCAGCGCAAGCGGTCGTACCAGTGGAAGGACACCATCGGCCCGGTCGAGCAGCGCGCCACGAACGCCAACTTCTGGGGCTACAACCAGAGCTACGGCCTCGGCTACTACGAGTACTTCCGCTTCTCCGAGGACATCGGCGCCATGCCGCTGCCCGTCGTCCCCGCCCTGGTCACCGGCTGCGGCCAGAACCGCGCCACCGACGACGAGGCGCTCCTCCAGCGGCACATCCAGGACACCCTCGACCTCATCGAGTTCGCCAACGGTCCCGTGACCAGCACCTGGGGCAGGAAGCGCGCCGAGATGGGCCACCCCAGGCCCTTCCACCTCACCCACATCGGCGTCGGCAACGAGGAGAACCTGCCGGTCGAGTTCTTCGCCCGCTTCCAGAAGTTCCGCGCCGCGATCGAGGCCAAGTACCCCGACATCACGGTCGTCTCCAACTCCGGCCCGGACGACACGGGCACGACCTTCGACACCGCCTGGAAGCTCAACCGCGAGGGCAAGGTCGACATGGTCGACGAGCACTACTACAACAGCCCGCAGTGGTTCCTGCAGAACAACGACCGCTACGACAGCTACGACCGCCAGGGCCCCAAGGTGTTCCTCGGCGAGTACGCCTCCCAGGGCAACGCCTGGCACAACGCCCTCGCCGAGGCCGCGTACATGACCGGCCTGGAGCGCAACGCGGACATCGTCAAGCTCGCCTCGTACGCGCCGCTGCTCGCCAACGAGGACTACGTGCAGTGGCGCCCGGACATGATCTGGTTCAACAACCACGCCTCCTGGGCCTCGGCCAACTACGAGGTCCAGAGACTGTTCATGACGAACGTCGGCGACCGGGTCGTGCCCTCCACGGCGACCACCACACCGGACGTCAGCAGCCCCATCTCCGGCGCCGTCGGCCTGTCGACGTGGGCGACCAGCGCGGCGTACGACGACGTGAAGGTCACCGCCGCCGACGGCACCACGCTGCTCAGCGACGACTTCTCCGGTGACGCCTCGCGGTGGCAGCACACCGGGGGCGGCAGCTGGAGCATCCAGGACGGGGCGTACGTGCAGACCGACGCCGCCGCCGAGAACACCATGGTCACCGCCGGCGACCCGGCGTGGCAGGACTACGACCTGCATGTGAAGGCCACCAAGAAGTCCGGCAAGGAGGGCTTCCTGGTCGCCTTCGGCGTCAAGGACACCGGCAACTACTACTGGTGGAACCTGGGCGGCTGGAACAACACCCAGTCCGCCGTCGAGAAGGCCGTGGACGGCGGCAAGACGACCGTCGTGTCCAAGGCCGGGTCGATCGAGACGGGCCGGGCGTACGACCTCGACATCAAGGTGCGCGGCCGACAGGTGAGCCTCTACCTGGACGGACAGCTGTGGAGCAGCTTCACCGACAACAAGCCGGCCGAGCCCTTCCGCCAGGTCGTCACCGAGGACGACCGCACCGGTGACCTGATCGTCAAGGTCGTCAACGCCCAGTCCTCGGCCGCCCGCACGGCCATCGACCTGGGCGGCGCCAAGGTCGCGTCCCGGGCCCGGGTGACCACGCTGGCCGCCGCGCCGGAGGACGTGAACACCGAGACGGACACGCCGGTCAGCCCGGCGAGGTCCACCTTCTCGGGGGTCGCGGACAAGTTCACGTACACCTTCCCCGCGAACTCCGTCACGTTCCTGCGGATCAAGCAGCGGTGACCCGCCGGGCGGCTCGGGCGACGCCGATGTGCGCCCGGGCCGCCCGGCTCGCGTGGCCTCCTTTGGCAAAGATTCGGCTGCTCGTCCCCTTGCCGTCATCGGCGTCGGGGGAGGGCGGCTGGATGGTGCGGTCCGATTGCGTGGGCTGACGGGCGGTATTGCATAAACGTGCAGCGAAACGTATAGTCATGCCATCCAGGAGGAGGGTCCATGACGGTACGTGCGGCTGTGGCCGGAGCGAGCGGATACGCGGGCGGAGAGCTGCTGCGTCTGCTCCTGACGCACCCCGAGATCGAGATAGGCGCCCTGACCGGCAACTCCAACGCCGGCCAGCGGCTCGGCGCGCTCCAGCCGCATCTGCTGCCGCTGGCCGACCGGGTGCTGAGCGAGACCTCGGCCGAGGTGCTCGCCGGGCACGACGTGGTGTTCCTCGCGCTGCCGCACGGGCAGTCCGCCGCCGTCGCCGAGCAGCTCGGCCCGGAGGTGCTCGTCGTCGACATGGGCGCCGACTTCCGGCTGAAGGACGCCGGCGACTGGGAGAAGTTCTACGGCTCCCCGCACGCCGGGACCTGGCCCTACGGCCTCCCCGAACTGCCGGGCTGCCGCGCCGCGCTGGAGGGGTCCAAGCGCATCGCGGTGCCCGGTTGCTACCCCACGGCCGTCTCCCTCGCGCTGTTCCCGGCGTACGGCGCGGGGCTGGCCGAGCCCGAGGCCGTGATCGTCGCCGCGTCCGGCACCTCGGGCGCGGGCAAGACGCCCAAGCCGCACCTGCTCGGCTCCGAGGTCATGGGCTCCATGTCGCCGTACGGCGTCGGCGGAGCGCACCGGCACACGCCCGAGATGATCCAGAACCTCTCCGCGGCCGCCGGGGAGACCGTGCGGGTCTCCTTCACACCGACCCTCGCCCCGATGCCCCGCGGCATCCTCGCCACCTGCAGCGCCTCCGCGAAGGACGGCGTCACCGGCGAGGCCCTGCGCGCCGCCTACGACAAGGCCTTCGCCGACGAGCCCTTCGTCCACCTGCTCCCCGAGGGCCAGTGGCCCGCCACCGCGTCCGTCCACGGTTCGAACGCCGTTCAGGTGCAGGTCGCGTACGACGAGGCCGCGAACCGCATCATCGCGATCAGCGCCATCGACAACCTGACCAAGGGCACCGCGGGCGGTGCCGTCCAGAGCATGAACCTCGCCCTCGGCCTCCCCGAGGACACGGGACTTTCCACGATCGGAGTCGCACCGTGAGTGTCACGGCAGCAAAGGGATTCACGGCGGCCGGTATCGCCGCCGGGATCAAGGAGAACGGCAACCCGGACCTGGCCCTCGTGGTCAACAACGGGCCCCGCCGCGCCGCCGCGGGCGTCTTCACCTCCAACCGCGTCAAGGCCGCGCCCGTGCTGTGGTCGGAGCAGGTGCTCAAGAGCGGCCAGGTCTCCGCCGTCGTCCTCAACTCCGGCGGCGCCAACGCCTGCACCGGACCGAAGGGCTTCCAGGACACGCACGCCACCGCCGAGAAGGTCGCCGAGGAGCTCGGCCGGGGCGCCATCGAGGTCGCCGTCTGCTCCACCGGCCTCATCGGCGTACTGCTCCCGATGGACAAGCTGCTCCCCGGCGTGGAGACCGCCGCCGCCCAGCTCTCCGAGCACGGCGGCGAGAAGGCCGCCATCGCCATCAAGACCACCGACACCGTGCACAAGACGTCCGTCGTGACCAAGGACGGCTGGACCGTCGGCGGCATGGCCAAGGGCGCCGGCATGCTCGCCCCCGGCCTCGCCACCATGCTCGTCGTCCTCACCACGGACGCCGACCTGGACAACGCCACGCTGGACAAGGCCCTGCGCGCGGCCACCCGGGTCACCTTCGACCGCGTCGACTCCGACGGCTGCATGTCCACCAACGACACCGTCCTGCTCCTCGCCTCCGGCACGTCCGGGATCACCCCGGAGTACGCGGAGTTCGCCGACGCCGTGCGGCAGGTCTGCGACGACCTCGGGCAGCAGCTGATCCGGGACGCCGAGGGCGCCAGCAAGGACATCAAGGTCGAGGTGATCAACGCCGCGACCGAGGACGACGCCGTCGAGGTGGGCCGTTCCATCGCCCGCAACAACCTCCTCAAGTGCGCCATCCACGGCGAGGACCCCAACTGGGGCCGCGTCCTCTCCGCGATCGGCACCACGTCCGCCGCCTTCGAGCCCGACCAGCTCAACGTCGCCATCAACGGCGTCTGGGTCTGCAAGAACGGCGGGGTCGGCGAGGACCGCGAGAAGGTCGACATGCGCTACCGCGAGGTGCACATCGTCGCCGACCTCGCCGCCGGGTCCGAGACCGCCACGATCTGGACCAACGACCTCACCGCCGACTACGTCCACGAGAACAGCGCCTACTCCTCATGACCACGACCCGCAAACACACCGCGCTGCCCAAGGCGCAGATCCTCATCGAGGCGCTGCCCTGGCTGACCCGGCACCACGGCAAGACGGTCGTCATCAAGTTCGGCGGCAACGCCATGGTGAACGAGGAGCTGAAGGCCGCCTTCGCGCAGGACGTCGTCTTCCTGCGGCACGCCGGCCTCAAGCCGGTCGTCGTGCACGGCGGCGGCCCGCAGATCAGTCGGGCGCTCGACAAACACGGCATCGTCAGCGAGTTCAAGGCGGGCCTGCGCGTCACCACCGAGGACGCCATGGACGTCGTACGCATGGTGCTGGCCGGGCAGGTGCAGCGGGAGCTGGTCGGGCTGCTCAACCAGCATGGGCCGCTCGCCGTCGGTCTCACCGGCGAGGACGCGCACACCATGACCGCCACCAAGCACCAGCCCCGGATCGACGGCGAGCTCGTCGACATCGGGCGGGTCGGCGAGATCACCGAGATCGACACGGGCGCGATCGAGGCACTGCTCGCGGACGGCCGGATCCCGGTCGTGTCGTCGATCGCCCGTTCCCAGGACGACGGACATGTCTACAACGTCAATGCTGATACGGCGGCTGCGGCACTCGCTGCTGCTCTGGGCGCCGAGACCCTCATGGTCCTCACGGACGTCGAGGGCCTCTACGAGGACTGGCCCAACAGCGACGAGGTGATCAGCCGCCTCACCGCTTCCCAGCTGGAGAAGCTGCTGCCGGAGCTGTCGTCCGGCATGGTGCCGAAGATGGAGGGCTGTCTGCACGCCGTACGCAACGGGGTGCGCAATGCCCGCGTCATCGACGGCCGGGTCCAGCACTCGATCCTGCTGGAGATCTTCACCGACGAGGGCATCGGCACGATGGTCGTGCCGGACGCGCATGAGGGGGACGCCGGATGAGCGCCAACCAGGAACTGACCGCCCGGTGGCAGGGCGCGCTCATGAACAACTACGGCACCCCGCGACTGCCGCTCGTACGCGGCGCGGGCGCGCGCGTGTGGGACGCCGACGGCAAGGAGTACGTCGACTTCGTCGGCGGTATCGCCGTCAACGCGCTCGGACACGCGCACCCCGCGGTCGTCGAGGCGGTCAGCAGGCAGATCGCCTCCCTGGGCCACATCTCCAACCTGTTCGTCGCCGAGCCGCCCGTCGCGCTCGCCGAGCGGCTCCTTCAGCTGTTCGGCCGGGACGGCAAGGTCTTCTTCTGCAACTCCGGAGCCGAGGCCAACGAGGGCGCCTTCAAGATCGGTCGGCTGACCGGGCGGACCCACATGGTCGCCACCGAGGGCGGCTTCCACGGCCGTACCATGGGCGCCCTCGCGCTCACCGGCCAGCCCGCCAAGCAGCAGCCCTTCCTGCCGCTGCCCGGTGACGTCACGCACGTCCCGTACGGCGATGCCCAGGCGCTGGCCGCGGCGGTCACCGAGGAGACGGCCCTGGTCGTCATCGAGCCGATCCAGGGCGAGAACGGGGTCGTCGTCCCGCCCGCCGGCTATCTGAAGGCGGCCCGGGCCATCACGGCCGCGACCGGATCTCTGCTGGTCCTCGACGAGGTGCAGACCGGCGTCGGGCGGACCGGACACTGGTTCGAGTACCAGGCGCACGAGGGCGTCCTGCCGGACGTCGTCACACTCGCCAAGGGCCTCGGCGGCGGGCTGCCGCTGGGCGCCACGGTGGCCTTCGGGCGGGCGGCCGAGCTGCTCCAGCCCGGTCAGCACGGCACGACCTTCGGCGGCAACCCCGTCGCCTGCGCCGCCGGACTCGCCGTTCTCGACGCCATCGCGAACGAGGGACTGCTGGAGAACGTCAAGCGGCAGAGCGAGAAGTTGCGGGACGGAATCGAGTCTCTGAACCATGGATTGATCGACCATGTCCGGGGTGCGGGCCTCCTCCTGGGTATCGTGCTCACCAAGCCGCTCGCGCCGCAGGTGCAGCAGGCGGCTCAGGACGCCGGATTCCTGGTGAACGCGCCCGCCCCCGATGTCGTACGGCTCATGCCGCCGCTGAACCTCGGCGACGACGAGGTGGAGGCGCTGCTCCGGGCGCTGCCCGGTGTCCTCGACGCAAGTCACGGGGACGGACGAGCCGGAGAATGAGACGACGATGAGCCACGCGCAGGACCACGGGCAGACGGGGGTCAACGGGCCTGCCGTGCCGCAGACCCGCACCGCACGCCACCGCCGGATCGTGGACATCCTCAACCGGCAACCGGTGCGCTCCCAGAGCCAGTTGGCGAAGCTGCTCGCCGACGACGGGCTGACCGTCACGCAGGCGACGCTCTCCCGGGACCTGGACGAGCTGAACGCGGTGAAGATCCGCAACAACGACGGCGACCTCATCTACGCGGTGCCCAGCGAGGGCGGTTTCCGCACGCCGCGCGCGCCGCTGGGGGAGTCGGCGAAGGAGGAGCGGATGCGGCGCCTGTCCCAGGAGCTGCTGATCTCCGCCGAGGCGTCCGCCAACCTCGTGGTCCTGCGCACCCCGCCGGGTGCCGCCCAGTTCCTCGCCTCGGCGATCGACCAGGCCGAACTGCACGACATCCTGGGCACCATCGCCGGCGACGACACGCTGCTGCTGATCAGCCGTCAGCCGGACGGGGGACAGGCCCTCGCCGACCATCTGCTGCGGCTGGCGCAGAACGGCCACTGAGCCGGTCCTTTCGCGCGCGCATCCCACCCGACTCCGCCGCCCGCAGCAGGCGGCGGAAGGTCGGGCATTCCATATGGCTGGGCGCGGGGCAGTCCGCCGCGTGCCGCAGTCCGTCGCGCATGGCGGTCAGCCGGCGGATCGTCTCGTCCAGCTCGTCCGCCTTCGCCGTCAGCGTCCCCCGGTCGATCCGGGGCCGGCCGTCCGGCGCGAACATCAGCGCGATCTCGTCGAGTGAGAAACCGGCGGCGCGGCCCATCGCGATCAGCGCCAGCCGCTGCGTCACGCCCGGATCGAAGACACGCCGACCGGCCCGTCTGCCGGTCGAGACGATCAGGCCCTTCTCCTCGTAGAAGCGGAGGGTCGACGCGGGCACGCCGGAACGCCGTGCCACTTCCGCTATGTCCGGATGACCCATAGGGTCCGGATCGCCCATGCCCTTGACCTCAAGTTGACTTGAACTGGCACCGTACGACTACGGATTTTCCAGGGCAAGCGAAGGGAGCCGGTCATGACCGCCGAACGCCGGGACGCTCAGGCACTGAAGGCGCTGTGGGGCGGGGCCGCGGGGCGCAACTGGGTCGCGGCGCAGGACCTGCTCGACAGGCTGTTCAAACCGTTCGAGCCGCTGCTCGCCGAGCCGGTCGGACCCGGTGCGCGCCTCCTCGACGTCGGCTGCGGCACGGGCGCCACGACGGTCGCCGCGGCACGGCGTGCCGGCCCGGAGGGCAGCTGCGTCGGTGTCGACATCGCCGAGCCGATGGTCGAGGCCGCCCGGGCGCGCGCCGAGCGGGAGGGTGTGCCGGCCCGTTTCATCCAGGCCGACGCCGCGACCCACGCCTTCGAACCGGCCGCCTTCGACCTGGTGATCTCGCGGTTCGGCGTGATGTTCTTCGACGACTTCGCCGGCGCCTTCGCCAACCTGCGGCGCGCCGCGCGGCCCGGCGGGGGACTCCGGCTCATCGTGTGGCGCGGCCCCGAGGAGAACCCGTTCATGACGACGGCCGAGCGGGCCGCTGGACCGCTGCTGCCGAACCTGCCGCCCCGTGACCCGGACGCGCCCGGCCAGTTCGCCCTGGCGCCGGCGGAGCGGGTACGGGGCGTTCTGGAGGAGAGCGGCTGGACGGGGGTCGCCGTCGAGCCGCTCGACGTGCCGTGCGCCATGCCGGAGAAGGACCTGGAGCGCTACTTCACGCTGCTCGGCCCCGTGGGCCGGGTGCTGCACGAGGTGGACGAGCCGACGCGGGCGCGGGTCGTCGAGACGCTCCACACCGCCTTCGCCTCATACGTGCACGGGACGGAGGTCAGGTTCACGGCCGCGTGCTGGCTGGTCCGGGCCACGGCGTGAGGCCGGTAGCGCCGCCGCACCTCGGCAGGTTTGGGCCTCGGCATGACCGCCCACTCACCCCAGCCACCCGGCCAGCCCACCCGTGCACCACACCTCGTCCCCCGCCGTGATCAGCAGCGCCTCCACCTCCGGCAGGGACTCCAGCCAGGCCAGGCCGTCCCGCGCGCCCATCGCGAAGGCGGCCGTCGCCCAGCAGTCCGCCCAGGTCAGGCGGGGGGCGACGACCGTCACCGCGAGCAGGTCAGTCACCGCCGACTTGCCGGTGCGCGGGTCGACGATGTGGGCGCCGCGTTCGGCCGTGCCGGAGGTGGCCACGGCCAGTTCGTCGGCGCGGGCCGCCGAGACGACCGCCGCCAGCCCACCGGGCCGCAGCGGGTCCGACACGCCGACCCGCCAGGGCCGCTCCGCGCCGGGCACGCCCAGCAGCTGCACGTCCCCGCCGCCGTTGACGCTGACCCCGCTCGCCCCCGCCGCCGACAGCAGCCGCGCCGCCCGTTCGACGGCCCAGCCCTTGACGATCCCGGTCGGGTCCAGCCGGCCCTCGTACGTCGTGCTGAACCAGCCCTCGCTGACCCGCTCCGCCTCGGCGGCCAGCTCCAGCACCTCGGCGACCTCGGGATCGCACTCCCCGACGGTCACCTCCCCGCGGCCCAGCCGCGAGATCTGGCTGTCCTCGCGGTAGGTGCTGAACACCGCGTCGACCCGGTGCAGTCCGGCGACGGCCTCGTCGAGGGCCGCTCGCACGGCGGTGGGATCCCCGCCGCGGACGTCGAAGGAGAAGACGGTCCCCATCACCTCCTCCGCTCGGCGTTCCGCGGCGGGAGCCTGTGCGGGTTCCGCCACCGGCTCAGCCACCGGCCTGGTCCAGCGCCGACTGCAGCGACTGCCGGTACCCACCGCTGGTGTATGTGGCTCCGGACACGGCGTCGATGTCGGCGCTGCCCGCCGCGACGGCGGCCTGGTTGAGCTGGGGTACGGCGTTGGCGGTGATCTGGCTGCTCTGGCCGCCGCTGGGCGCCTGCACCGCCTCGGCCTGGGTGATCTTCCCGCCGCTGACGGTGATCCGGACCTGGACGGGTCCGTACTGGGTCTGGGCCACGTCCCCGGTGACCGTCCGCGCGGCCTGGGCGCCGCCACCGGAGCCCTGTTCGGCGGAACCGCCGCCGCTCGCCCGGACCTGGTCCAGGGCCGACTGCAGGGACTCCTTGTAGCCGGCGCTGGTGTACGTCGCCCCGGACACCGCGTCGATCTCCGCGCTCTGCGCCGCGACGGCGGCCTGGTTGAGCTGGGGCACGGCGTTGGCGGTGATCTGGCTGCTCTGGCCGCCGCTCGGCGCCTGCACCGCCTCCGCCTGGGTGATCTTGCCGTTGCTCACGGTCAGCCGGACCTGCACGGGACCGTACTGCGTCTCGGCCACGGCGCCGGAGACCGTGGCGGTGCCGGCGGCCTGTGCTCCGCCCTGGGGCGCCGCCGCCCCCGCGGGGGGTGCCGCGCCGCCCGCCGCGGCGGAGCCGGGGTCGGTCGCCGGCTTCAGCGACAGCAGCAGCACGATGCCGGACACGGTGGCGGCGGTGGCCAGCACGGCACGCCGGATGGGGTGGCTCTTCTTCATGTTGCCGGTCTCCTGATGACCCGTCGCTCACATCTCGAACGACTCGTGATGGATACGGCGGGCGGGGACCCCCGCACCGCGCAGTGCCTCGTAGACGGACTGTGCGAAGCCGGGCGGCCCGCACAGGAAGACGTCGTGGCGGTCGATGTCCCCGATCTTGCGCTGCAGCGACTCCGCGGAGATGTCCGGACGTGCCCCGTCCGGGCTGTTGACCGCGTACATCAGCCGGGCGCCCCGCTCGTCGGCGATCTTCGCCAGCTCGTCCCACAGGGCCAGGTCCTGGGTGCTGTTGGCCCGGTACAGCAGGGTGATGTCACCCGCCGCGCCCGGCAGCGTCTCGAACAGCGCCCGCATCGGCGTGATCCCGACGCCGCCCGCGACCAGCAGCACCTTGCCGCGGCTGCGGCGCTGGGCGGTCAGCGCGCCGTACGGCCCCTCGGCCCACACCCGGGTGCCGGGCCGCAGCTCCCGCAGCCGGGTGCTGTGGTCACCGATCGCCTTCACCGTGATCCGCAGCATGTCCGGGCGGGGCGCCGCCGACAGCGAGTACGGGTGGGAGCTGAACCGCATGCCCGGAGCCAGGAACCGCCAGCGGAAGAACTGCCCCGCCTCCGCGCCCATCCGGTGCAGCTTCCGCCCGCCGATCAGCACCGACACGATTCCGGGCGTCTCCTCGATGACCGCCTCGACCCGCATCCGGTGCTTCAGGTTCAGCCTGATCGGGGCGATGATCCGGAACCACACCACCAGCGCGGTGACCGCCCCGTACAGCCCGTACCAGAACGTCTTCGCGGCGGGCTCGACGGCGAACTCGTTGCCGGTGCTGATCTGGTGCCAGAACGTCAGGTACACCGCCGCGTACGTCATCAGATGGACGTGGTACCAGGTGTCGTACGGCATCCTGCGGCGGACCGGGCCGATCGAGACGAAGCCGATGAGCACCAGCAGACCGGTGCCGATGGCGGCCTTGCCCATGTCCGGCAGCTGATTGACGGAGTCGATCGTCTGCTGGACGACGTCACCGAGGGTCTTGCCGGCCTGCAACGCGTAGCCCCACATCGTGAGGAAGACGTGCGCGATGACCAGGCTGAGGGTGTAGCGGCCGGTCATCGCGTGCCAGCGCGCGACCCGGTCGGAGCCCACCCGCCGCTCCAGCGCGGGCACCCGGGCCATCTGGAGCACCACCAGCGCCATCAGATATCCGGCGAGCAGCCCGGTGATCCGGCCCGCGCCCAGGATCCGGCCGGTGGTGTCGGCGACGGACGGGGTGTTCTGCCACCACAGCCACAGCACCGCGGCCGCACCGGCCCACACGGCGATCAGCAGCGGGACGGCGGGGGAGCGGCGCGGGCGGATGCGGCGCATGGTCTGACGCCGGGCGGCGCGGCCGCCCGCGAGCGTGGTGGTCACGGTTCCTCCGGGGACGGGGGCAACGGATTGTCGTGGTCCCTTGGCCCAGAGATACGTGTGCGGGCGGCCGTGTGTTCAGGTCAGTACCGGGTGATCGCGGTGGGCCCGCTCTCCGTCCCCACCGCGAGGTGCGGCCTGCCCCGGGCCTTGGCCCACAGCAGGATCCGCCGCATGGCGTCCTCCGGCACCGACACACAACCGGCCGTCGCTCCCTTCCCCCTGACGTGCAGAAAGATCCCGGCCCCGCGCCCGCGCACCGGCTTGTGGTAGTTGAAGCCGACGACCAGCGCATGCGCGTACAGCGGCCCGTACGACATCAGGTGCTCGGCCTCCTTCGCCCGGCAGTGGGCGGGGCGGGGCTCGGTCCAGCGGTTGTAGGAGCGCGAGTCGTTGTCCTGACACCACCAGGAGCCCGCGCGCACCGGCCGGTACCTGTACGTCGTCCCGCTCGGCGCCGCCTTGATCCCGAAGGCGTACGGCAGGGTGAACAGGCCTGTCGGTGTGGTGTTCGTGCCCTGCTTGCGCGCCTTCCCCTCGACGAGCCCCTTGGCCCCGAACCGGGCCGGCGCCGAACCGGCGCCGACCCAGCGTCCGTCCCGCCGGTCCCACCACGTCACCGTCCCCGTCGTCGAACCCGCCTCGGGAGCCACGGCGGTGATCAGCTGAGTGCCGGGGCCGGTGTCGGCCATGCGGTCGGGCAGCGCGGGCCGCTCGGCGGGGGCGGCGCCGAGGAGGCAGGCGCAGACGAGGACGGACACGGTGGCGGCGACGGCGGTGCGCATGCCCCCGACGCTAACGGGGGCTTTGCGCACCGGCAGTTCGGATGGTCCGTTCGGGCCCGGAACGGTCACGGCCCGAGCGGGTTGAGCAGATCCGCCCGCTCCTCGAAGGCGTACAGCAGCAGGTCGGTCATCTCGAACACGCCCTTGGCCCTGCGGTCCTGGACGGGGCTGAGGAAGGGCCGCCAGAAGGGGTCACGGACGATGGAGTGCCGGCTGCCCTCCATCGCGCGGTGGAACACCTCGGCGACGATGCGCCCGCCGACGCCGGTCAGCCGGCCGCCGCCGTTCACCTCGGCCTCGCGCAGCACGTAGAACCACAGCGGGCAGTTGTCGGCCAGCTGCCTGCGCAGCCCGTCGCTCAGCCGCGCCCCGTCGCGGTTGTCGAAGTCGGACGCCAGCAGCGGTTTGACGCCGAGGTGACGGGCCATCTGCTGACCGGTGGCGAGCCGCATCATGTTCGCCCGGGTGAGGTTGCGGAAGGCGAGGTTCAGCTCGATGGGATCGGCCGGCGGCCGGCCGCGTCCGCCGAACGAGCCGAGTGGGAGGTCGGCCAGCGGGTTGACCAGCAGCGTGTCGATGCGCTTGGTCAGGTTGAACTGCTCGCCGGGCACGCCCAGGTCGTCGCGGCCCGCCTCCCGGAAGTCGAACAGGCGCCGGAAGTCGGCGATCCAGTTGGTCGGCAGGCGTTCGAAGTCGCCCGCCTCCGGGTCCGCCGGGTCGGCCGGCGGCGGGGAGAGGATGCCGCTGGTGCCGGTGAACTGGAAGAGCAGCGGCAGGGTGCCCGCGCCGTTGTCGAAGACGCGGTTCCAGTTGTAGGCGCCGCGCACCATGCTGTGGCCCAGTCGGTAGGCGGCCACCGAGAACTCGACCGGCATCGTCGGGTGGTCGTACTCGCCGGGCGACGGCTCGAAGAACCGGCGGCCCTTGGTGAAGACCTCGTCGAGGACCGACTCGTCTACGATCCGGGGCAGGAAGTCGTGCCGCAGCATCCACTGGTAGTGCTTGACGACCGCCTCACGGGCCGACTCGAACAGCACCGCGCTGGACACGCCCTGACCGGCGAGCTCCATCGCGAACCGGTTGTGGAAGCGGATGAAGGCGCAGTGCAGCTGGGCGACCACGAGGTTCTCGTCGTTGCGCGGATCCGGGATCAGCGGACGCCGCCGCTCCGACTTCAGCGAGCCGGTGCCCACCCGGGGCAGGTCGAAGCCGCCGAGGGGCAGACCGGTGACCGGGTCGCCGCCCGGCACGCCCTGGGTGGTGCCGGTCTTCAGCCGGATGCCGTCGTCGTCGTAGAAGCGGCGGTCGAAGCGGTGGCCGGGCCCCAGCCCGTAGAGGCAGTCGAGGTCCAGGGCGGGCGAGCGGCCCTGAAGCAGTTGGCGGACCGTGATGTCGTCCTCCAGTTGGACCGCCGTGGCGTCCAGGGTGAGGTCGTGGTCCACGAGCTGGCCGAGGTAGGTGAAGCCCGCCGGCACCTTCGGGTTGCCGGAGTCGGGCTGCGGGCGCTCCGGGTCGGTCATCGCCCGGGCGAGCTCCGCCCGGGCGGCCCGGTCGAGCAGCTGGTTCTCCCGGGCCTGGGGTCCCAGGCGGGAGAAGCGGAACCTGCGCAGCGCGGCGACGGTGGACGGTGTCTGCGCCCGCGCAGGGCGGTCGTCGCCGGAGTCGGCGAGCACGCCCTCGCCGACGACGTAGAACGAGCTGCGGACATGGCGTTTGGTCTGCGGTTCGCGTGCCGGTCGGAACATCAATCCCCCATCTGTTCCTGATCCGTTGCTGTGGTCTGCCGCCCAGGCTAGGTGGGGGAAAGCGGCGGATGGAAGAATTCCGTCAAATATCCCGAACAGGGATGTGACGGTGTTCATTCAATAAACGGATCAAATCGGACGGCCGTCGTGCGTGACGGGAGCCAGCGGCAGTGGCACCCCGGGCAGCCCGTCCAGGCTCGTGGCGATGTGGTCCTTGCCCGCGAAGTAGGCGCTCAGCGATGCGGTGTCCTCACGCGCGAAGCGCCGGGCATGCAGCTCGCGATCGCCGTCGTACGTCATGAACGGCACCGCGAAACCACAGCTGTCCCGGATGAGTTCGGCCGTCACGACGACGATCGCGCGCAGCCCGTGCGCGCTCGCGTCGATGTCCGGGAAGTGGGCGAGCAGTTCCCCGAAGCGCGGATCGTCACGGAACACCGGCTCGCCCCGGCCGTGCACCCGGACGATGTTCGGCGGGCCCTGGAACGCGCACCACATGAGGGTGATCCGCCCGTTCTCCCGCAGATGCGCGACCGTCTCGGCCGTGGAGCCGGCGAAGTCCAGGTAGGCCACGGTGAGTTCGTCGAGCACGACGAACGAGCCCTTGAGGCCCTTGGGGGAGAGGTTGACCGTGCCGTCGCCGGAGAGCGGGGCGGTCGCGGTGAAGAAGAGGGGCTGCTCCTCGATGAACGAACGGAGTCTGCCGTCGATGCGCTCGTACGTCTTTCCCATGGCAAGTGATTATCCACGAAGTTAGTTCGCCTGCCTAAAGGATTTGCCAGGGCTGTTTCACCGAGGCCGCCCCGGCCGGCGCTCCAACGGGGCGGCCTCGGTGCCTGTCACGTCACTTGGTGAGCGTGCAGGCGGCCAGGGAGTTGAGTCCCTGGGGCTTGGCGGCCGTGCGGCCGATGGAGATGGCGATCCGGTCGATGGCCGCCGTCCGCTTGGAGGCGAGCGGGCCGAGGATGGCGTTCTGGACGAAGTTGGGTCCGCCCTGGCCGACGGTCTCCCGCAGGCGCTTGTCGGCCTCGGCGATCTGGGTGTTGAGCAGGGCGAGGTTGCGGTCGACCTCGGCCTTCGCGGACGCGGGGACCGCGGGGAGGCGGGACGCCACGTCGGGGCAGGAGATCGTGCCCGCGCCCGTGTTGCCGCCCCCGCCTTGGGAGGCGGGCGCGCTGGGCGTGGCGGCACCGGCGTTGCCGGCGGCGCCACCCGCGTTGTTCGTCGCGCCACCCGCATTGTTCGTCGCGCCGGCCGCGCCGAGCGTGCAGGTGGCGAGCGAGTCCAGGCCCTGCGGCCGGGCGGCGGTGCGGCCGATCGCGGTGGCGATGCGGTTGATGGTGGCGACCCGCTTGTCCTTCAGCGGGCCGAGGATGGCGTTCTGGACGAAGTTGGGTCCGCCCTGGCCGACGGTCTCCCGCAGGCGCTTGTCGGCCTCGGCGATCTGGGTGTTGAGCAGGGCGAGGTTGCGGTCGACCTCGGCCTTCGCGGACGCCGGGACCGCCGGGAGGCTGGGCGCCACCGCCGGGCAGCTGATGGTGCCGGCCGCCGCCTTCGTCGACGCCTGCGCCGCGTTGTTCTTGGACGTCTCCCCGGCCAAGGCGGAGCCGGCGATCACCGCCCCGGACAACACCACCGCGGAAGCGCCGCCGATCATCGCGATACGACGCTTGTGGTACTTCGGAAGAGCCCTGGACATGCGGAAGCCTCACTAGGGGTGTTCTGTGACTGATGGGGTGCCGGCGTTCGATGAGGAGTACGGGAAAGCGGTTTCGGATGTTCAGGCCGTGCGGAAATTTCATGCCCGATTGACGAACCATGCAGGCTCCTGCATACTCATGCATGTCAGCGAATGCAGTGTGAGGAGAAACCCGTGACCGAGCGCGTCGTACTCGCCTACTCCGGCGGTCTGGACACCTCCGTCGCCATCGGCTGGATCGCCGAGGAGACCGGCGCCGAGGTCATCGCCGTTGCCGTGGACGTCGGCCAGGGCGGCGAGGACCTGGACGTCATCCGCAAGCGCGCGCTCGCCTGCGGTGCCGTCGAGGCCGAGGTCGCGGACGCCAAGGACGAGTTCGCCGAGGAGTACTGCCTCCCGGCGATCAAGGCCAACGCCCTCTACATGGACCGCTACCCGCTGGTCTCCGCCCTTTCCCGGCCGACGATCGTCAAGCACCTCGTCGCCGCCGCCAAGAAGCACGGCGCCACCACGGTCGCCCACGGCTGCACCGGCAAGGGCAACGACCAGGTCCGCTTCGAGGCCGGCATCGTCGCCCTCGCCCCCGACCTGAAGTGCATCGCCCCGGTCCGGGACTACGCGATGACGCGCGACAAGGCCATCGCCTTCTGCGAGGAGAAGAACCTCCCGATCGCGACCACCAAGAAGTCCCCGTACTCCATCGACCAGAACGTCTTCGGCCGTGCCGTCGAGACGGGCTTCCTGGAGGACATCTGGAACGCCCCGATCGAGGACATCTACGAGTACACCCAGAACCCGGCCGCGCCGCGCGACGCCGACGAGGTGATCATCACCTTCAAGGAGGGCGTCCCGGTCGCCATCGACGGCAAGCCCGTCACCGTCCTGCAGGCCATCCAGCAGCTCAACGAGCGCGCCGGCGCCCAGGGCATCGGCCGGATCGACATGGTCGAGGACCGGCTCGTGGGCATCAAGTCCCGCGAGGTGTACGAGGCCCCGGGCGCCATCGCGCTGATCACCGCCCACCAGGAGCTGGAGAACGTCACCGTCGAGCGTGAGCTCGCCCGCTACAAGCGGCAGGTCGAGCAGCGCTGGGGCGAGCTGGTCTACGACGGCCTGTGGTTCTCCCCCCTCAAGCGCGCCCTGGACGGCTTCATCAACGAGGCCAACCAGCACGTCTCCGGCGACATCCGGATGACCCTGCACGGCGGCCGCGCGGTCGTCACCGGCCGGCGCTCCGAGGCGTCGCTGTACGACTTCAACCTCGCGACCTACGACACGGGCGACACGTTCGACCAGTCCGCGGCGAAGGGCTTCATCGACATCTACAGCCTGTCGTCGAAGATCGCGGCGAAGCGGGATCTGGGCTGATTCGGGCTGGTTGCTGTGGGAGGGGAGCTGCGGGCCCGTTGTGGCTGGTCGCGCAGTTCCCCGCGCCCCTTTGAGGGCGTTTTCATCACCCAAATCTCGAGGAGTGCACGTAGTGAGCAGTAACAGCGGTGACGTACGGCTGTGGGGTGGCCGTTTCGCCGACGGTCCCGCCGAGGCCCTGGCGAAGCTGTCCGCGTCCGTCCACTTCGACTGGCGGCTCGCGCCCTACGACATCGCCGGTTCGCGTGCGCACGCGCGCGTGCTGCACAAGGCGGGGCTGCTCACCGAGGACGAGCTTCAGCGCATGATCGCCGGGCTGGACCAGCTCGAAGCGGACGTGGCCGACGGCTCCTTCACCGGCACCATCGCCGACGAGGACGTCCACACCGCCCTGGAGCGCGGCCTGCTGGAGCGTCTCGGCCCCGACCTCGGCGGCAAGCTGCGCGCGGGACGGTCGAGGAACGACCAGGTCGCGACCCTCTTCCGGATGTACCTGCGCGACCACGCCCGCACCATCGGCGGCCTGATCGCCGACCTCCAGGACGCACTGATCGGCCTCGCCGAGGCCCACCCGGACGTGGCGATGCCCGGCCGCACCCACCTCCAGCACGCCCAGCCGGTGCTCTTCGCCCACCACGTCCTCGCGCATGTGCAGTCGCTGTCCCGGGACGCCGAACGCCTGCGCCAGTGGGACGAGCGGACGGCCGTGTCGCCGTACGGCTCGGGCGCCCTCGCGGGCAGCAGCCTCGGTCTGGACCCGGAGGCGGTCGCCAAGGACCTCGGCTTCGAGCACGGCAGCGCCGCCAACTCCATCGACGGCACGGCCTCCCGCGACTTCGTCGCCGAGTTCGCCTTCATCACCGCGATGATCGGCGTCAACCTCTCCCGGATCGCCGAGGAGGTCATCATCTGGAATACGAAGGAGTTCTCCTTCGTGACCCTGCACGACGCCTTCTCCACCGGCTCGTCGATCATGCCGCAGAAGAAGAACCCCGACATCGCGGAGCTGGCGCGCGGCAAGTCCGGCCGCCTGATCGGCAACCTGACCGGCCTGATGGCCACCCTCAAGGCCCTCCCCCTCGCGTACAACCGCGACCTGCAGGAGGACAAGGAGCCGGTCTTCGACTCCATCGACCAGCTGGAGGTCCTGCTCCCCGCCTTCACCGGCATGATGGCCACCCTCACCGTGCACCGCGAGCGCATGGAGGAGCTGGCCCCGGCGGGCTTCTCCCTCGCCACCGACATCGCCGAGTGGCTGGTCAAGCAGGGGGTGCCCTTCCGGGTCGCGCACGAGGTGGCCGGCGAGTGCGTCAAGGTCGCCGAGGCCGAGGGCAAGGAGCTCGACGAGCTGACCGACGAGCAGTTCGCGAAGATCTCCACCCACCTGACACCGGAGGTCCGCTCGGTCCTCAACGTGCCGGGCGCCCTGGCCTCCCGCAACGGCCGCGGGGGCACGGCACCCAGTGCGGTCGCGATCCAACTGGCAGAGGTGAAGGCAGACGTGGCCGCCCAGCACTCGTGGGCCAATGAGAAGCGGTAAGGGGAACGCCCTTCAGGGGCGCGGGGAACTGCGCGACCAGCCACAACACCCCCGCACCCGCCGAACCACGGCGCGAACCGAGCTCTGAAGCGAAGGTCGTCGCGGGTTACGTTGGTCGAGAGCCGTACCGGAACCGACCGACCGGAGCCCGCGATGCCCTTCGCCCGACTGGCAACAGCAACGACCCCCACCTGCCACATCGGACTCGGCCTCGCCGCCGTCGGCCGCCCCGGCTACATCAACCTCGGCCGAGACCACGACCTCGGAGAGGACCGCAGCGTCGAGACGCTGCGCACCCGCACCCACGCCCTCCTGGACGCCGCCTACGCCCAGGGCGTGCGCTACTTCGACGTCGCCCGCTCCTACGGCCGCTCCGAGGAGTTCCTCGCCGACTGGCTGAACGCCCACCCCGAGATCGACGACATCGTCGTCGGCAGCAAGTGGGGCTACACCTACACCGCCGACTGGTCCACCGACGCCGAGCAGCACGAGGTCAAGGACCACAGCCTCGCCACCTTCGAACGGCAGCGCGCCGAGAGCACCGAACTGCTCGGCGACCGGCTCGACCTCTACCAGATCCACTCGGTGACCCCCGACAGCCCCGCCCTCACCGACAAGGACCTGCACGCCAGGCTCGCCGAGGCCGCCGCCCAGGGCCTGACCATCGGCTTCTCCACCAGCGGACCCGCGCAGGCCGACGCGATCCGGGCCGCGCTGGAGGTGACCGTCGACGGCGAGCGGCTCTTCCGTACCGTCCAGTCCACCTACAACGCCCTGGAGACCTCGGCCGCCCCCGCCCTCGCCGAGGCGCACGACGCCGGGCTCACGGTGATCGTCAAGGAGGGCATGGCCAACGGGCGGCTCGCGGAGCCGTACGCGCCGGACGCGCTGAAGGCCGTGGCGGCGGAGACCGCCCTGGGCTGCGATGCCGTCGCCCTGGCGCTGATCCTGCGCCAACCGTGGGCCGGCGTCGTCCTCTCCGGCGCCGCGACCACCGTCCAGCTCGCCTCCAACCTGCACGCCGCCGTCGTGGACCTCGACGACGACCAGCTGGCGCGGCTCGCCGAGCTCGTCGAGGAACCGCAGGCGTACTGGGAGCGGCGCGGGCAGCTGCCCTGGCACTGAGAATCCGGAAGGCCCCCGTCGCCCCTCGTAGGTGAGACACTCACGCCCACCGTGAGACAAAGTTGTCTCACATGGGCTACGGTTGTCTCATGGCCGTCGACAGAGAGCACGTACTGCGCAGTGCCGCAGCCCTGCTGACCCGCAAGTCCACCGCGACCATGGACGAGGTCGCCAAGGCCGCCGGGATCAGCCGGGCCACGCTGCACCGCCACTTCGCCGGGCGCGACGCGCTGGTCCGGGCGCTGGAGGCGCTCGGCATCGCCGAGTGCGAGGCCGCGCTGGAGGCGGCCCGGCTGGACGAGGGCAGCGCGAGCGACGCCGTACGCCGGCTGGTGCGCGAGATCGAGTCCGCGGCCGGCCTCCTCGCGTTCCTCTACACCGAGAACCAGCTGTTCGAGGGCGAGGAGCAGAACGCGGGCTGGGCCAGGCTGGACGCCCGGATCGCCGCCCTGTTCCGGCGCGGCCAGGCGCGCGGCGAGTTCCGTATCGACCTGACCCCGGTGTGGCTGACCGAGGCGCTGTACGGACTGATGGCCTCGGGCGCCTGGGCCGTGCAGGAGGGCCGGGTCGCCGCCAACGACTTCACCCACATGATCGCCGAGCTCCTGCTCGGCGGCGCGACACGGAGAGAGGAATCATGACCAGCACCCTGCGGCCGGCGAACGTGAACGAGGCGGTGAAGCGCCCCGGCCGCTGGCTCGCGCTGTCCGTGCTCGTGCTCGCCGTGCTGCTGGTGGCCGTCGACGCCACCGTGCTCGGCCTCGCGACCCCCTTCATATCGGAGGACCTGCGCCCGTCCGGCACCCAGTTGCTGTGGATCGGTGACGTCTACTCCTTCGTGATCGCCGGTCTGCTCGTCTCCATGGGCAGCCTCGGCGACCGCATCGGCCGCAAGCGGATCCTGCTGGTCGGCGCCACGGCGTTCGGCGCGGTCTCCGTGCTCAACGCCTACGCGACGACGCCGGAGATGCTGATCGTGGCGCGGGCCCTGCTCGGTGTCGCGGGCGCGACCCTGATGCCGGCCACGCTCGCCCTGATCCGCAACCTCTTCCACGACCCGCGCGAGCGCAGCCTCGCCATCGGCATCTGGGGCGCCACCGCGTCCGCCGGTACGGCGGTCGGTCCGATCGTCGGCGGTTTCCTGCTGGAGCACTTCTGGTGGGGCTCGGTCTTCCTGATCAACCTGCCCGTGATGGCGGTCCTCGTCCTCGTCGGCAGCAGGCTGCTGCCCGAGTCGAAGAACGCCGGCCCCGGTCCCTGGGACCTGCTCAGCGTCCTGCTGTCGCTGATCGGCATGATCAGTGTGGTGTACGCGATCAAGGAGGCCGCCACGCACGGGCTCGCCTGGGAGACGCTCGCCGCGGGCCTGCTGGGCGCCGCCGCGCTCTACGGCTTCGTCCGGCGCCAGCTCACCCTCCCGGCCCCGCTGCTGGACATGCGGCTGTTCCGCAACCGCGGCTTCAGCGGGGCGGTCCTCGCCGACCTGCTGACCATCCTCGGCATGTCCGGCCTGGTCTTCTTCCTCTCGCAGTTCCTGCAACTGGTGCAGGACCGGCGCCCGTTCGAGGCGGGCCTGGCCGAACTGCCCGCCGCGATCGGTGCGGTGGCGGCCGGTCTGGTCGCCGGGCGGGCCGCCCGCCGGTACTCGGTGCGGGTCGTGGTGGCGGGCGGACTCGCCGCCGTCGGCCTGGCGCTGGGCGCACTGACCCTGATCGGCCGGCACACCGGGTACCCGCTGCTCGGGACCGCCCTGCTGGTCGTCGGCGTGGGCGCCGGGTTCTCGTTCACGGTGACCGCCGACGTGATCCTCGCCTCCGTGCCCAAGGAGCAGGCGGGCGCCGCTTCTGCCGTGTCCGAGACGGCGTACGAACTCGGCGCCGCCCTCGGTATCGCCCTGCTCGGCTCGATCGTGACCGGCGTGTACAAGGGCTTCGCCGCGCCGGCGGGCACCCCTGAGGCCGCGCACGAGTCACTGGGCGGTGCGGTCGAGGTGGCCGCGGGCCTGCCCGCCCACACGTCCGCCGAGCTGCTGGACGCGGCCCGGGAGTCCTTCGTCGAGGGCCTGACGATCGCGTCGGGTGTGGGCGCGGCGGTGCTGCTCACGGCGGCGGCGGCCGCGTGGTTCCTGCTGCGGGGACAGAAGCTGGAGGGGACGGTCGAGCACTGACGGCCGTACGGCTTCAAGTCCGTGTTCGGCTTCGCCTGGAGAACGCGCCCCTTCAGGGGCGCTGTTCCAGGGGCGCGGGGAACTGCGCGGGCAACAACAAACCACCCGCACCCGGCGAATCCCCGCGCCGCCCCTTACGCGGCCTCTTTCGCCTTCGTCGCATACATGTCCACGTACTCCTGCCCGGACAGCCGCATGACCTCAGCCATCACGGAATCGGTCACGGCCCGCAGCACATACCGATCCCGGTCCATCCCCTCGTACCGGGAGAACTCCATCGCCTCACCGAAGCGAACGGTCACCCGGGCCGGCCGCGGAAACCCCGCCCCGCCCGGCTGGATCCGGTCCGTGCCGATCATCGCGAACGGCACGACGGGCGCGCCCGTCATCAGGGTGAGCCGCGCGATACCGGTGCGCCCTCGGTACAGCCGCCCGTCGGGAGACCTCGTGCCCTCGGGGTAGATGCCGAAGACCCTGCCCTCCTCCAGGATCCGGCGCCCCGTCATCAGCGCCGCGACCCCGCCCTTGCCGCCGTCGCGGTCGACCGGGATCATGCCGACGCCGGTGAAGAACCACGCCATCAGCCGCCCCTTGAGGCCCCTGCCGGTGACGTACTCGTCCTTGCCGATGAAGAACACCTGACGGTCGCAGACCAGCGGCAGGATCATCGAGTCGATGAACGTGAGGTGGTTGCCGGCCAGGATCACCGGGCCGTCGCCCGGAATGTGCTCCACACCCTCCACCCGGGGGCGGAACATCAGGCGCATGATCGGACCGAGCACTGCCTTGATGAGCGCGAAGCGGGACAACGGGCCCTCCGGAGTCGACGGATTCGGATTCGTTATGAGTCTGTGCAGGTGAGGACGATACTCGCGGCCCCCGGGCAAGCGCACATCGGGGACATCGGGTTCACCGAGGTCTTACGCACTGTTGACGCACGTTTACCTGCGGTGGCCCGCCGCAGCCTACGCGTAACCCGGCGGCGACGATGTGACCGACATCGCGCGGAGGCGATGTCGACCGGCTACCCCGCGGCGCGCCGCCGAAGCCGACGGCTCGTCATATCGGCCCGACCTACGGTTCTCATACGACATCCGTCGTCAGCCATGCGTTCGAAATGAGGCCTCCCGGCTGACACGTCGACACCCCTACCATCTGCGAGCACCATCGAGATGCACGGCAGGGAGGCCGCTGATGGGAACCCAGAAGTCGAACGAGCAGCCGCAGGATCAGGCGCACACCGGGCGACGGGCGCTCCTCGGTGCTGCCGTGCTCGGCGCGGGCGGAGCCGTCCTCGGTCTGTCCGGCACGGCGAGAGCCGATGCGCGTCATGGAGGCCGAGGAATGAAGAGCCTGCCCGTGCCGACGATCGTCGCCCACCGCGGCGCCAGCGGCTACCGTCCCGAGCACACCCTCGGCTCGTACCAGCTGGCCCTCGACATGGGCGCCGACATCGTCGAGGCCGGCGACCTGGTGCCCACCAAGGACGGTCACCTCGTCTGCCGGCACGAGCCGGAGATCGGCGGCACCACGGACGTCGCCGACCACCCCGAGTTCGCCGACCGCAAGAAGACCAAGACGCTCGACGGCGTGCCCACCACGGGCTGGTTCACCGAGGACTTCACCCTCGCCGAGCTGAAGACCCTGCGCGCCACCGAGCGCATCCCGGCCAACCGCCCGCACAACACCCTCTACAACGGCCGCTGGGAGATCCCCACCTTCGAAGAGGTGCTCCAGTGGCAGGACGAGCAGACCCGCAAGCGCGGCAAGCAGGTCTGGATCTACCCGGAGCTCAAGCACCCCACCTACTTCCGTAAGCTCGGCCTGCCCCTGGAGGAACGGGTCGCCAAGCTGCTGCGCAAGTACCGCAGGGACCGCTGGAACTCGCCGGTCATCCTGCAGTCCTTCGAGCCGACCAGCATCCAGCGCCTGCACAAGCTCGTCGACAACCCCCTCGTCGTGCTCCTGTCCGGCGCGAGCACCCGCCCCTGGGACTTCGTCGAGAACGGTGACCCGCGCACCGTCGCCGACCTGATCAAGCCGGCCGGCCTGCGCGAGATCGCCTCCTACGCCCAGGGCATCGGCCCCACCCTCGACCTGATCATCCCGAAGGACAGCGCCGGCAACCTCACCCGGCCGACCACCCTCGTCGCAGACGCCCACAAGGTCGGCCTCAAGCTGCACCCCTGGACCCTGCGCAACGAGAACCCGTTCCTGCCGGCGAACTTCCGCAAGGGCACCGACGCGGACGCCTACGGCGATGTCTTCGGCGCCTACAAGGCGTACTTCGCCACCGGCATCGACGGCATCTTCACCGACCACCCGGACACCGGACTGCTGGCCCGCGAGGCCTTCGTCAACAACTGAACCGTCCCACCCCGGTCGGGGTGACAGTCGGCCGCCCGGGCAACCCGCCGCCCGGGCGGCCGCGTCGTGCCGCATATGACGCACGACCTGCTCACCTCACTGCGCCCCCTGCTCGCCGCCGAGGCCTCCGCCGAGGCGCACGCCGCCGGCACCGAGCCCGGCGACCTGGAACAGGCGGTCTGGCTCCGCCTCCTCGAACTCCTCGACGCCGACGGCCCGCCCCGCGACCCCGAGCGCTGGCTGCGCCGCGCCGTCCGCTTCGAGGCCCGCCGCTCCCGTCGTACGACCCGGCGCGAACAGCCGTACGACACCGAACCCGCCGACGAGGTCGCGCACACCCCCGAACAGCTCGCCGTCACCGCGGCCCGCGCCCGCGCCCTGCGCGCGGCGATCCGCCGACTGCCCGGCCGTTGCCCCGCACTCCTGGAAGCCCTGATGTCCCCCAAGGACCTCACATACCGGGAGATCGCGGGGGAGTTGGGTATCTCACAGGGGAGTCTCGGGCCGGAACGTTCCAGATGTCTGGCATGTCTGCGGCGAGTGCTTGCCTCGGAGGTTGCGGCTCGCGGAGCACGGGGATAGGAGTGAGGGACAACAGGCGACAGGTGAGCGGGAGGCGTGCACACATGGGCATGAGCGTGACCATCTCCGAGGCGACCGACCAGGACGTCGAGCAGATCCTCAAGCTGCAGTACCTGTGCTTCCAGAGCGAGGCCGCCCTGTACGGCAACTACCGCATCGACCCGCTCGTCCAGCCCCTCGACTCGGTCCGGCGGGAAGTCGCCGAGGACTGCGTCTTCGTGGCCCGGCTCGGCGACGAGGTGGTCGGCTCGGTACGCGGCGCGGTCACCGAGGACGGCGCGGCCTCCATCAGCCGCCTGTGCGTCCACCCCCGCCTCCAGGGCCACGGCATCGGCGCCCGCCTCCTCCGCGCGGCCGAGTTGGCCCTCGCACAGCAGCGCGGCGCCAAGAAGTTCCGCCTCCACACGGGCCACCGCAGCGAGGGCAACCTCCGCCTGTACCGCAAGGTGGGCTACGAGACGGTGGGCACGTCGGAAGGCACGGACGGCGTCCCCATGGTCGTCCTGGAAAAGCAGGCGGGCCCGTACGCCACAACGGCGTGAGGTGCCGCCCTTAGGGGGCGCGGGGAACTGCGCGAGCAACCACAGCGAACCCGCACCCGCCGCCGACGCTCACCCCGGCTGCTCGCTGCGCGCCCTCCGCAACCACCACAAAGCGGAGACCGGCAACAAAACCGGAATGAACAAATACCCCATCCCGAAGTCGGACCACACGGTCGCATCCGGAAACGCGGACGGCTCGACCAGCGTCCACGTGCCAACCACCAGCACCCCCACCAGCTCGGCGGCGCAGCACACTTGCGCCGCCCTGCGGGCCGTTTCCCCACCCCGCACCAGCGTGTACGTGATGAACCCGTACACGACACCCGCCACCGCGGACAACGAATAGGCGAGCGGCGCCCGGTCGAACTCCGTGGCGATCTGGTACACGGACCGCGACACGGCCCCCACCACCATCACCCCGTACAGCCAGACGAGCAGCACCCCGGGCCCACGGATCAGCCGCGTCCGCCGCGTCCCGCCCGACGTGGCCACCTCAGCCTCCCCAGATGTCATAGAGCCGCACCTCCAGGACAGCGAGCACCACACCGCCGGCGGCAACCGTCACCGAACCCCACTTCGAGCGCTCGGCCAGCGACATGAACCCCGCGGCCGGAATACACGCGAACGCCCCGACCAGATACGCCACGAAGATGGTCGTCCCCTGCTCCGGCCGCTCACCGCGCGCCAGCTGCACCACCCCGACCACCAGCTGGACCAACGCCAGCACCGACACCACGGCCATCCCGATGAAGTGCCAGTCTTTCGTCGGCTGATCGCGGTACGCGGCCCAGCCGCACCACGCGCCGAGCAACAGCGCGGCGACCGCGGTCGCCACCGTCAGGGCATCAAGCATGCAGCGACCCTATTACGGGCCAAAAGGCCTGATGCGGTCGCCCCCGGGGTGCCCCGTAGGGTCGAGCCCATGAAGATCCACGCGCAAGCCCTCCTGTTCGACAACGACGGCACCCTCGTCTCCTCCCTCGAATCCGTACACCGCTGCTGGACCCGCTGGGCGGGCGAGTTCGGCATCACCGCCGAGCGCTTCGCGCAGGTCGAACTGCACGGCCGGACCGCCGCCGAGATAGCCGCCGACCTGCTGCCGCCCGAGATCGTCCCGGAGGCCGTCGCACGGATCGAGACGCTGGAGGTGGAGGACGTACCCAACGGTGGTGTGCGTCTGCTCCCCGGCACGCACGACTTCCTCTCCTCCCTCCCCGCCGACCGCTGGGCCGTCGTCACCTCCGCGACCCGCCGCCTGGCCGAGGCCCGCCTGGACGCCGTCGGCATCCTCCCCAAGAACCTGGTCGCCGCCGACGACGTCACCCGCGGCAAGCCCGACCCCGAGCCCTACCTGCTGGCGGCCCGCGAAATGGGCGTCGACCCGGCCGACTGCGTGGTGTTCGAGGACGCCCCCGCCGGACTGCGGGCGGGCCGCGCCGCCGGGATGTCCACCGTGGCCTTGGCCACAACCCACCCCGCCCACGAACTGACCGCCGACCTGGTGGTCGAGGACCTGTCGGCCCTGTCCGCGCTGGTCACCGCCGACGGCGTGGAGATCGCCGTCCGCGACTGACGCCTGTCCACCGCTGTCCGCAATGCGGACAGCGGTTCCTGGTCGCCTTCATACGTCTGCTTTACTGATCGCATGACCACGACGAGCAGCCGCATCCCTGCGACCGAGGCGACCACGACGCCCGGTGCTCGCTGTATGTGTCGTCGAATGTGCGCCTTCTAGAGGGCCCCCGCACCCCCTGAGCCTCGCGCCCCGAAGCGAGCCGCCGTGGCATGTCCGTACCTCCTCCGCCGTACGTGACCGACCAGCCCCGCGCACCTCTTCCCTCCCGTACCAGGGCACACCCACGCCCGCGTACTCGACAGTGACGGAAACCCACGTGATCACCACCTCGGGCCTGACCAAGGTCTACCGCTCACGCGGCCGCGAGGTCACCGCCCTCGACGGCGTCGACCTGCACGTCCGCGAAGGCGAGGTCTACGGCGTCATCGGCCAGTCCGGCGCCGGCAAGTCCTCGCTCATCCGCTGCGTCAACCTCCTGGAGCGCCCCACCTCCGGCACGGTCACCGTCGCCGGCCAGGACCTCACCGCGCTCGCCGGGCGGGGCCCGCGCGCGGGCCGGGAACTCCGCCGCGCGCGCAGCCGTATCGGCATGGTCTTCCAGCACTTCAACCTGCTGTCCTCCCGGACCGTCCAGGACAACGTCGAGCTGCCGCTGGAAATCCTCGGCAAGTCGGGGAAGGAACGTTCCCGCAAGGCGCTCGAACTGCTCGACCTCGTCGGCCTCGCCGACAAGGCCAAGGCCTACCCCGCCCAGCTCTCCGGCGGCCAGAAGCAACGCGTCGGCATCGCCCGCGCCCTGGCCGGCGACCCCAAGGTGCTGCTCTCCGACGAGGCCACCAGCGCCCTCGACCCGGAGACGACCCGCTCGATCCTGAGGCTGCTGCGCGACCTGAACCAGCAGCTGGGCCTCACCGTCCTGCTCATCACGCACGAGATGGACGTCGTGAAGTCGATCTGCGACTCGGCCGCCCTGATGGACCGGGGCCGCATCGTCGAGTCCGGCACCGTCAGCGAACTGCTCGCCACCCCGGGCTCGGAGCTGGCCGCCGCGCTCTTCCCGGTGGGCGGCGAGGCCTCCGCCGACGACCGCACCGTCCTCGACGTCACCTTCCACGGCGAGGCCGCCACCCAGCCCGTCATCTCCCAGCTGGCCCGCACCTACAACATCGACATCTCCATCCTCGGCGCCGCCATCGACACCGTCGGCGGCCTCCAGGTCGGCCGGATGCGCCTCGAACTGCCCGGCCGCTACGAGGACAACGTCGTGCCCATCGGGTTCCTGCGCGAGCAGGGCCTGCAGATCGATGTCGTCGGCGCCGAGCCGGTACTGGTGAAGGAAGGTGCCAAGTGACCTGGTCCGAAATGCAGCCTCTGCTGGAGCAGGCCTGTACCGAGACGCTGGTCATGGTCGGCTGGTCCACCCTGATCGCCGTCGTCGCCGGGCTTCCCATCGGCGTTCTGCTCGTCCTCACCGACAAGGGCGGCCTGCTGCAGAACACCGTGGTGAACAAGGTCATCGGGCAGATCGTGAACGTCGGCCGCTCGATGCCGTTCATCATCCTGATGGTCGCGCTGATGAGCTTCACCCGCTGGGTCACCGGCACCACCATCGGCAGTGAGGCCGCGATCGTGCCGCTGGCCATCGGCGGCATCCCGTTCTTCGCCCGCCTCGTCGAGACGGCCGTCCGCGAGGTGGACCACGGGCTCGTCGAGGCCGTCCAGTCGATGGGCGGCAACACCTGGACCATCGTCCGCAAGGTCCTCGTCCCCGAGGCGCTGCCCTCCCTGATCGCCTCCACGACGACCACGATCATCGCCCTGATCGGCTACTCCGCCATGGCCGGCACGGTCGGCGGCGGCGGCCTCGGCGACCTCGCCGTCCGCTACGGCTACCAGCGCTTCGAGACCGGCCTGATGTGGATCACCGTGGCCGTCCTCGCCGTCGTCATCTCCCTCATCCAGTTCGCCGGCGACTACGCGGCCCGGTCCCTGCACCGCCGCGGCGGCCGCTCGGGCGCGGCTCCCAAGCTCCGCCTGCTGAAGGCGAAGGAGCCCGCCGCGGCCGACGTCAGCAAGGTCGCGTAGCCCCACCCCAGAACTCCCCGCACACCATCGCGGGGTCGCTCCACCCATAAGGAAAGGCACTTTTCGTGCGTAACACCGCCAAGTTCACCACCGCTGCCCTCGCCGCCGGAGCCCTCACCCTCGGGCTCACCGCCTGCGGCTCGGGCCAGGACGCCGCCTCCGACACCTCCGGACCGCTGGTCGTCGCGGCGACGCCCGTCCCGCACGCCCAGGTCCTGACCTACGTCAAGGACAACCTGGCCCAGAAGGCCGGTCTGGACCTCGAGATCAAGGAGTTCACCGACTACGTCACGCCGAACACGGCGACGGAGGACGGCTCGGTGGGCGCCAACTACTTCCAGACCGAGCCCTACCTCGAGGACTTCAACAAGAAGAACGGCACCCACCTGGTGTCCGTCGCCTCGGTGCACCTGGAGCCGCTCGGCCTCTACTCCGAGAAGACCGACAAGGTCGGCGGCCTGAAGAACGGCGCGACCATCGCCGTCCCCAACGACACCGTCACCGAGGCGCGCGCCCTCCAGCTGCTCGCCGCCAACGGACTGATCACCCTCAAGGACGGCGTCGGCACCACGGCCACCACCGCCGACATCACCAAGAACCCCAGGAACCTCAAGTTCAAGGAGCTGGAGGCGGCCCTGACCCCCCGCTCCCTGAAGGACGTCGACGCGGCCGTCATCAACGGCAACTACGCCCTGGAGGCCGACCTCAAGCCGGCCGAGGACGCCCTCGTCCTGGAGTCCCCCGAGAACAACCCGAACGTCAACCTCCTCGTCGTCAAGGAAGGCAACGAGGACGACCCGCGCGTGCGGAAGCTCGCGAAGCTCCTCACCTCCGCCGAGGTCAAGAAGTTCATCGAGGACGAGTACAACGGCTCGGTGATCCCCTCCTCCTGAGCCACAGCCCGTCCGCGCACCCGGGGTTCACTCCATCACGGGGAGTGGACCCCGGGTGTGTGGTTCAGTGCTTTCATGCTGCATGCTGGGCAGTTCAGCAGGTCCTGACGGTTCGAAGGTTACGGAGCGGCTTCATGACGAGCACCTTCCCCACCATCTCCATCAGCACGGAGCGGTTGGTGCTGCGTCCGCTCGACGAGGACGACGTTCCCGCCCTCGCCGAGATGATGAACGACGAGCAGGTCGTCGCCTGGACCGACGTACAGCAGCCCTTCACCGAGGACGGCGCCCGCACCTGGATCACCGAGTACGCCCCCACCGAGCGTGCCGCGGGCCGAGGCCTCGACCTCGCCGTCACCGAGTTCCTCACACAGCGCCTGGTCGGCATCATCCAGCTCGGCAGGACGAACTGGCATGTGCGCTCCACCGAGATGTCGTACATCATCGCCCCCTGGGCCCGCGGCGAGGGTTACGCCTCCGAGGCCGCGCTGGCCACCGCGCAGTGGCTGTTCGGCGACCAGAAACTCGAGCGCATCGAGCTGCGCACGGCCGCCGACAACACGGCCTCCCAGCAGGTCGCCCAGAAGATCGGGTGCATCAGCGAGGGAGTCCTGCGGGGCGCCTGCATAGCGCGCACCCGCACCGACGACGGTGCCTGGGCCGAGGTGCGCACCGACTACATCGTCTGGAGCCTGCTGCCCGAGGACATCGAGGGTGCGGGAGACCAGCTGGCCGACACGGACGGCTTCACCTCGTACTCGGACTGGAACTGAGGGCACCGGGGACGCCGCCCGAGCGCGTCCGAGCGGCACCAGGTACTCTCACGGAGCCTGCCCGCCCGCGGGCTGCCCCCGACGACCTGCGCAAACCCCCTGGAGACTGACGACGATGGCCGACCGGGTCACGGTGATCGGCTGGGACGGCTCTCCGTTGACCGCCGCGGCACGCGCCGCCCTGGGCGCCGCCACCCTGGTGGCCGGTGCCGCCCACCACCTGGCACTGCCCGAGGTGCCGCCCACCGCCGAGCGCGTCCGCCTCGGCAGTCTCGCCCTCGCCGCCCGCCGGATCGCCGCCCATCGCGGCACCGCGGTGGTGCTCGCCGACGGCGACCCCGGCTTCTTCGGAGTCGTACGGACCCTGCGCGCACCCGAGTTCGGCCTGGAGGTCGAGGTCGTCCCCGCCGTCTCCTCCGTCGCCGCCGCCTTCGCGCGCGCGGGCATGCCCTGGGACGACGCCCACGTGGTCGTCGCACACCCCCGCACCCTGCGACGCGCGGTGAACGTATGCCGCGCCCACACCAAGGTCGCGGTCCTCACCTCACCCGGCGCAGGCCCCGCCGAACTCGGGCTGCTCCTCGACGGCGTCCACCGCACGTTCGTCATCTGCGAGGAACTCGGCACCGACCGCGAGCAGGTCACCGTCGTCACCTCCGACAAGGCGGCCGACCACACCTGGCGCGACCCGAACGTCGTCATCGTCATCGGCGGCCCGGTCGGGGCGCAGGAGGGCGGCGGCTGGATCGCCGGCCGCGACCCGGGAACGGGTCCCCGCGGCTGGACCCTGCCCCCCGAGGCGTACGTCGGTGAACTGGGCGAGGGCGAGACCGAGCTGCTCCGCGCGGCCCAACTCGCCCGGCTCGGACCGCGCGTCGGCGACCTCGTGTGGGACATCGGCTGCGGCAGCGGCGCCTTCGCCACCGAGGCCGCCCGGGCCGGCGCCGCCGTCATCGCCGTCGACCGGGACCCGGGCGCCTGCGCCCGCACCGACGCCGCCGCACGCCGCTTCGCGGTCCAGCTCCAGATCGTCCACGGCACCGCCCCGCACGTCCTGGAGAACCTGCCCGAACCCGACGTAGTCCGGGTCGGCGGCGGGGGAGCGGCCGTGGTCTCCGCGGTCGCCGACCGCCGTCCGCAGCGCATCGTCACCCACGCCGCCACCCGCGACGCGGCCGAACTCATCGGCCGTGACCTCACGGAGCACGGCTACGACGTCGAGTGCGCCCTGCTGCAGTCCGTCGAACTCGACACGCGGGCCTGGACGGAGAAGGAACGGAGCGTCGCGTTCCTGCTCAGCGGCGTGCTGCCCGACCGCGCGTCCTGATCCCGTTGACGTCCCCGTGATCCGGTTGTCGTACCGCGCGCGGTAGGCTGGCCGATCGTTGTACCGCACTCGGACGCCCGGCGCTTCGTCGGTCAATGTCCGGAAAACCCGCCCGTTTTGGGCTGGGTGTGGTACGGCAGAACCCGAGGACGCGCAACGTGGCGCAGTCCACAGCGGGCCGTCGCGAATGAAGCTGACGTGACGGCGGAACGGCCGCGACAATGCCACTGAATGGCTTTGTCGCCTTTTCCGGCGGGTCGTTCGTGCCGCTGGGCACGCGCGCTCGTTCTTCACAGCGGGGCGGTCGACGCGCCGTTCCGGGTGAGCTGGTCGTAGGAGCATCAACCGATGGGCGAGGGGTACGCATGACCGACACCGGCCAGGTCCCGGGCGAGGGGCTGCCGGAGAACGCAGGCCTGGTGGAACAGCCGGGCGTTCCCGTTCCCGGCGCGTACACCTACGTCTCCGAGACGCCCGCCGAGGACGAAGACCTGCTGCTGCCGGGCGCCCAGGGCGCGTGGGGCAACGAGGTGGCCCCGCCCGCGCCCGAGCCGGTCGTCGAGGCCGTCCACGAACCCGGCGCGCACGAGCTGTCCGGCCGTGACAGCGGCTCGGTCGACCTGACCGGCGTCCGCCTGCCGGGCCCGACGCCGCCCCCGGCGTCACCCGCGCCCGCCCCGGCGCCGCGCCGTCCGCTGCACATGGGCCCGCCGATCCCCGACACCTCCGCCAGCCCGGTCCGCTCCCTCGCCGACCGCGGGCCGGCGGGCGCGCCGGTACGGCAGCCGGTGCCGCAGGCCACCGGGCCCGAGTACCTCGACGTCCCGCGCGTGAGCGAGATGCCGCCGCAGGCGGCGGTGCCGCAAGGCGCGGTGCCGTGGGGTGGTACCCAGCCCGCCGCGACGCAGCCTGCCGCGATGCCGACGCCGGTTGGCGCGGAGGTGACGCCTGCGGAAACGGTTGTTCCGACGGGGCAGGCGCATGGGCAGGCGCATGGGCAGGCGCTGGCGCAGGCCGACGTGGAGGCACCGGCGCAGGCGGAGGTGCACGCGCAGGTGGAGGCACCGGTACTAGCGCAGGCACCGGCGCAGGCGGAGGTGCACGCGCAGGTGGAAGCACCGGTACTAGCGCAGGCACCGGCGCAGGCGGAGGTGCACGCGCAGGCAGAGGTGCACGCGCAGGTGGAGGCACCGGCACAAGCGCAGGCACCGGTGATGCAGGCCCAGGCTGAGACACACGTACAGGCCGACGCGCAGGCGCAGGCCGCCGCTGAGCCGGTGGGTGCGGCGCAGGCCGCGGTGGCGCGGATCGCCTCGGAGGCTGTGGCTTCCGGGAGTTCCGGGCAGGGTGAGCCCTACGCCGTGGACGCGGCGACCACTGTCGAGCAGGCGTTCGCCCCTGACGCCGGGGCGGCCGACGACACGGCGGTTGCGGGCACACCGGCCACGTCTGTTCCGGAACCCGAGCAGCTCCCTGAACCTGTTCCCGATGCCGGACAGGCCGCTGAGCCCGCGGCGCCTGTGGTCTCCCGCGAAGTCCCGGAGAGCGAGCCTGCTCACGGTGGCGAGGAACCCCCCGCCGCCGTACCCGCCCCCGAGCCCGCGCAGCAAGCGGAGCCTGAGGTGGTGCAGGCCCAGGACGCAGCCGTGGCCGAACCCGAACCCGCCCTCGAGCCCGCCCCGGCACCGGCCCCCGAGCTGCCGAACGCCCCCGAGTCGGTCGTACCGGCTCCCGCTCCCGAACCCGCTCCGCAACCCGAGCAGCCCGCTGCCGTGGACGGGGAGGCTCAGGGCGCGGCCCCGGCCACGGACGAGCCCCTGACGCAGCCCGTCCCGCACCCCGAGTACACCGAGCCCGCCCAGGAACCCGTCGCCGCCGCCGAGGAGCAGCCGCAGGACACCGCGTCCGGCGTCACCCCGGCGCCCCAGCCGGAGCCGCCGGTGGGCCAGTTCGTCCCGGTGGAGGGCTCGGTGCCGACCACCCCGCACCTCGCGCCCACCCCGCCGCACCCGATCGTCCTCCCCACCCAGGACCAGGCGCCCGAGCCGCCGGCGCAGCCGGAAGCGGTGGCCACGGTCCCGGCCCCCCGCGAGGCCGACCCCACGCCCGCCCCGGCCACGCCCGAAGAGATGCCGGCCCCCGAACCCGTACAACTGGTACAGAACGCGGAGGACCTGGAAACCCGGGCCGCCGACCAGGAAGACCAGCAAGATCAGCAGGTTCAGCTGAACCAGCAAGACCCACAAGACCCACAAGAACTGCAAGAACTGCAAGACCCGCAAGACCCCCAAGAAATGAGCACGGCCCCCGTGGCAGAAGCACGACAGTCCACCGGCTCGGCCGCACCCGCCTACGACGACGCCGAGCGCGAGGCCGTACTGAAGGTCATGCGCGAGCGGCGTGACATCCGCAACGGCTTCCGCAGCGACCCCATCCCGCACGAGGTGCTGCTCCGCGTCCTGGAGGCCGCCCACACCGCGCCCTCGGTCGGCCACTCGCAACCCTGGGACTTCGTCGTCATCCGCTCTGCCGAGACCCGGCACACGATGCACGAACTGGCGATGCGTCAGCGCGAGGCGTACGCGAAATCGCTTCCGAAGGGCCGGGCGAAGCAGTTCAAGGAACTGAAGATCGAGGCGATCCTCGACACCCCGGTGAACATCGTCGTCACCGCCGACCCGACCCGCGGCGGTCGCCACACCCTCGGCCGCCACACGCAGCCGCAGATGGCCCCGTACTCCTCCGCGCTCGCCGTCGAGAACCTCTGGCTCGCCGCCCGCGCCGAGGGCCTCGGCGTCGGCTGGGTCAGCTTCTTCGACGAGCGCGAGATGGTCCGCGCCCTCGGCCTGCCCGAGCACCTGGAGGTCGTGGCGTACCTGTGCGTCGGGTACGTCGACGAGTTCCCGGAGGAGCCCGAGCTGATGCAGGCGGGCTGGTCCAAGCGCCGCCCGCTGTCGTGGGTCGTGCACGAGGAGACGTACGGCCGCCGCGCGCTGCCCGGCGAGGAGCCGCACGACCTCCTCGCCGAGACCGTCGCGCAGATCCGCCCGCTGGACGCCAAGGCGCTCGGCGAGGCCTGGGAGCGGCAGAAGCGGATGACCAAGCCGGCCGGCGCGCTCGGCATGCTGGAGATCATCTCCGCCCAGCTGTCCGGCCTGTCCCGCCAGTGCCCGCCGCCGATCCCGGAACCCGCGGCCGTCGCGATCTTCGCCGGCGACCACGGTGTGCACGCCCAGGGCGTCACCCCCTGGCCGCAGGAGGTCACCGGCCAGATGGTGGCCAACTTCCTCGGCGGCGGAGCGGTGTGCAACGCCTTCGCCAACCAGGTCGGCGCAGAGGTCTGCATCGTCGACGTGGGCGTCGCCGCGGAGCTCCCCTCCACGCCGGGTCTGCTGCCCCGCAAGGTCCGCCCGGGCACGGCCGACATGACGACGGGCCCCGCGATGACCCGCGAGGAGGCCAAGCAGGCCATCGAGGTGGGCATCGAGACGGCCCGCGACCTGGTGGCGGCCGGCAACAAGGCCCTGCTCACCGGTGAGATGGGCATCGCCAACACCACCGCGTCCGCCGCCCTGATCTCGGTCTTCACGGGCGCGGACCCGGCGGAGGTCACGGGCCGGGGCACCGGCATCAACGACGAGACCCTCGCCCGCAAGACCGAGGTCGTCCGTCGTGCCCTCGAACTCCACCAGCCGGACCCGGCCGACCCCATCGGCGTCCTCGCGGCGATCGGCGGCCTCGAACACGCCGCCATCGTCGGCCTCCTCCTCGGCGGCGCGTCCCTGCGTACGCCGGTGATCCTGGACGGCGTCAGCGCCGGCGCCGCGGCCCTCGTGGCCCGCGCCATCGCCCCCGAGGTCCTCGCGGCCTGCGTCGCGGGCCACCGCAGCGCCGAACCGGGCCATGTGGCGGCGTTGAACAAGCTGGGCCTGCGCCCCCTGGTCGACCTCGACCTCCGCCTCGGCGAGGGCACGGGCGCGCTGCTCGCGCTGCCGCTGGTACAGAGCACGGCGCGCGCGATGCACGAGGTGGCGACGTTCGACTCGGCGGGCGTCACCGAGAAGTAGCCCCCGGCCGCCGGTGGGGTGGGCAGGCGCTCCGTCGCCCCCACCCCACCCCCGCCGTACCCTGAACCCACGTCTAAAATCCGCACGTCAGGGCTGCTCCAGAGCCGTAGCGCCCATCGCACGCCCGCACGAGGAGCCGCACCCTCATGGCCGAACACCCCGCCTACCCCGTAGGTCTCCGCCTCACCGGCCGCCGAGTGGTCGTCCTCGGCGGCGGTCAGGTCGCCCAGCGCCGCCTCCCCGCCCTGATCGCGGCCGGCGCGGACATCCTCCTCGTGTCCCCGGACGCCACCCCGTCGGTGGAAGCCATGGCGGACGCGGGCGAGATCACCTGGGAGAAACGGCCCTACGCCGAAGGCGACCTCGCCGACGCCTGGTACGCCCTGATCGCCACCAGCGACCACGAGGCCAACACCCGCGCCTCGGCGGAAGCGGAACGCCACCGGGTCTGGTGCGTCCGCTCCGACGACGCCGACGCGGCCACCGCCTGGACCCCGGCCACCGGCCACAGCGAGGGCGTCACCGTCGCGATCCTCACGACCGACACCAAGTCCCGCGACCCCCGCCACACCGCCGCCATCCGCGACGCGGTCGTCGAGGGCCTGCGCGACGGCACCCTCGTTGCCCCCCACCACCGCACCCGCACCCCCGGCGTCGCCCTGGTCGGCGGCGGCCCCGGCGACCCGGACCTGATCACGGTGCGCGGCCGCCGCCTGCTCGCCGAGGCCGACGTCGTCATCGCCGACCGCCTCGGCCCCCGCGACCTGCTCGCCGAACTGCCGCCGCACGTCGAGGTGATCGACGCGGCGAAGATCCCGTACGGCCGCTACATGGCCCAGGAGGCCATCAACAACGCCCTGATCGAACACGCCAAGCAGGGCAAGTCCGTCGTACGCCTCAAGGGCGGCGACCCCTTCGTCTTCGGCCGTGGCATGGAGGAGGCCCAGGCCCTCGCCGAGGCCGGCATCCCGTGCACGGTCGTCCCCGGCATCTCCAGCTCCATCTCGGTCCCGGGGGCGGCCGGCATCCCGGTCACCCACCGTGGGGTCGCGCACGAGTTCACCGTGGTCAGCGGCCATGTCGCCCCCGACGACGAGCGCTCCCTCGTGGACTGGCCGTCCCTCGCCAAGCTCACCGGCACGCTGGTGATCCTGATGGGCGTCGACAAGATCGGCCGGATCGCCGAGACCCTCGTCGCCCACGGCAAGCCGGCCGACACGCCCGTCGCGCTGGTCCAGGAGGGCACGACCGCGGCCCAGCGCCGCGTCGACGCGACCCTGGCGACGGTCGCCGAGACGGTGCTTGAGCAGGAGGTCAAGCCGCCGGCGGTCATCGTCATCGGCGAGGTCGTCAAGGTAGGCCCGCAGACCTCCGCGTAACCCCGGGTAACACAACCCGTCCCGAGCCGTTGGCACCGTACGCACGACAAGGCAGTATCACCCTGTGGCCGATCTCATCACCGTCGAGGATCCCGACGACCCGCGCCTGCGCGACTACACGGGCCTGACCGACGTCGAACTGCGCCGCAAGCGCGAACCCGCCGAGGGCCTGTTCATCGCCGAGGGCGAGAAGGTCATCCGGCGGGCGAAGGACGCGGGCTACGAGATGCGGTCGATGCTGCTGTCCGCCAAGTGGGTCGACGTCATGCGCGACGTCATCGACGAACTCCCGGCCCCCGTCTACGCGGTCAGCCCGGAACTCGCCGAACAGGTCACCGGCTACCACGTGCACCGCGGCGCCCTCGCCTCCATGCAGCGCAAGCCCCTGCCCACGGCCGCCGAGCTGCTCCGGACCGCCCGCCGCGTCGTGATCATGGAGTCGGTCAACGATCACACCAACATCGGCGCGATCTTCCGCTCGGCCGCGGCCCTCGGCATGGACGCGGTCCTGCTGTCACCGGACTGCGCCGACCCGCTGTACCGCCGCAGCGTCAAGGTGTCGATGGGTGCGGTCTTCTCCGTGCCCTACGCCCGCCTGGACACCTGGCCCAAGGGCCTGGACTCGGTCCGCGAGGCCGGTTTCACGCTGCTCGCCCTCACCCCCGACGAGAAGGCCAGGCCCCTCGACGAGGCCGCCCCGCACCGGATGGACCGCGTCGCGCTCATGCTCGGCGCCGAGGGCGACGGCCTGTCCACCCAGGCCCTGGTCGCCGCCGACGAATGGGTCCGCATCCCGATGTCCCACGGCGTCGACTCCCTCAACGTGGGCGCGGCGGCCGCGGTCGCGTTCTACGCGGTCGCGACGGGCCGCCCGCAGCCGTAACGGCCTACGGGGAGACGTACCGCTACGACCTCCTCAGCGCCCCCTTGTCGAGCGGCCGGTGGTCCGGCAGCACATGCTCCTGCCGCTCGCCCGCGCCGCCTCGCTGGTCGCCGAGCCCACGCGCCGACCCCTGGCAGCCCTGCACCACACCGATGCCGAGCGCCACGAGCAGCGTCACGACCACGAACACGAACAGCCGCTGCCGCAGCAACCGCGGATTGGCCGGCCGCCGTCCGGTCCCGGTGGGCCGCGGCGAGGGACGACCGGCGCCGCGCGGTGTCGTACGGCCGCCGCTGCCGCCGCCGGATCGGGGCGTGTTGCGCGCCGGCGTGTTCCGCGAGGCGGGGGTGTTCCGCGCCCCGGACCGCGACGGAGTGGCGCCGTTCCGGGCGGCGGCACCGCCGGCCCGGGCCGGAGTTCCGCCCCGCGCCGGGGCGGGACCGCGCGAGCTGCCGCCGCTCCGGGGCGCCGGAGTCACCGGCCCGCCCTGCTGCCGCCGCGGGGCGCGGTCGGGGTAGGTGTCGGCGAGCCGCCCGGTGGGACGGTCCGCCTCGCCGGAGCGCGGCGCGGGCGGCCGCCCCTCGATCAGGCCGTGCGCCTCACGAGCGGCGATCTCCTTCAGCCGCAGCGACAGCTCCAACGTGCTCGGCCGCTCCTCGGGGTCCTTCGCCAGACAGGCCCGGACGAGCGGAGCCAGCGCGTCCGGTACGCCCTGCAGCTGGGGTTCCTCGTGGACGACCCGGTACAGCATGACCTCGGAACTGCCGTGCCCGAAGGGCGAGTCGCCAGTGGAGGCGTACGCCAGGGTCGCGCCGAGCGAGAACACGTCCGTGGCCGGTGTGACCGCGGCACCGCGCACCTGCTCGGGCGCGAGGAAGCCGGGCGAGCCGACGGCCGTGCCGACGTGGGTGAGCGTGGAGGCCCCGGTCGCCCAGGCGATGCCGAAGTCGATGATCCGGGGGCCCTTGGGGGAGAGCAGGATGTTGGACGGCTTCAGGTCCCGGTGGACGACCCCGGCCTCGTGCACCGCGACCAGCCCCTCCGACAGGGCGGCCCCGACCGCGGCGACATCGGCGGCGGCGAGCGCCCCCTCGTCGGCGACCTTGTCGTGCAGGGAGGGCCCGGGCACGTACTGGGTGGCGAACCACGGCCGGTCCGCCTCCAGGTCCGCCGCGACGAGCCGCGCGGTGCAGCCGCCACGGATCCGCCGCGCCGCGGAGACCTCACGGGCGAACCGCGACCGGAACTCCTGATCCTCCGCCAGGTCCGGGCGGATCACCTTCAGGGCGACCCGCTGCCCCTTCTTGTCGGAGCCCAGGTAGACCACGCCCATCCCGCCCGCGCCGAGCCGTCTGTGCAGCCTGAACGAGCCGACGACGCGCGGGTCCTCGCGCCTCAGGCGCATCATCGCCATGTTCATCCCCGCTGCCCGGTCCGTGTGACGTGGCACAGCTTACGTTTCCGTGGCCGCCTGCGCGCAGAGGCCGCGCCCTCTCGGCCCGATGGATTGTCAGTGCCGGGTGCGAGACTTGAGGGGTGGTCAGGGAGTGTGCCGTCAGGGCGCCTTTGCGCCTTGCGCGCTTCCAACCGCCCGTCGCAGAAGGGGGATTGGGCCCATGAAGGGTGACCGAGTGGAGATAGTCGTGGACGCCGGGGACACGACACGGACGTACGAGGTGGTGGCGAGCAGGGCGGGCCGCCGGGTGGAGACGGCGGTACGGCGAGGTGTCGTGGAAGTGAGCGAAGTCACGCGAACCGGCGTTGTGGTCCGTACGGCGCGGTTCATGGCGAACAGGGTGCTGGCTCTGGTCGAGCAGCCGGTGCCCCGCGAGGACAGCTCGGAAAACACCGGACACACCGGGCGTCCCCTCCGGGAAGACCCCTAGACCTAGGACCGTTTCTCCACCCAGGGGAGTACTCGTCCTCGCATGGCTCATCCTCCGGGAGGCCCGCCAATCGGTACGAGGGCATGACGCCCGGCACCCTCTCGCGCACCTAGATTTGAGGTCAAGCGGCGGGTGCAGCACTCGTCCCCCGAGGTCAGACACCCGCCGCTGCCAATGACAACTGAGAACGGTCAGGAGAGGGACCATGGCCCACACGGCACCGCGGACACTGATCCGCGAGCAGGGACGCAAGGCGCACGCCGCGTTCCGCCCGCGCCGCACGGGCCGCCGCCACCCCCTGGTGGCAACGGCCATGGCCCTTCCTCTGGCGGTCCTGCTCCTCGTCGTCTTCGACGGCTGGGAGACAGTGGCCACACAGGCGTCGTCCGTGGGCGTGATGCTGGGGCGCTGAGCGGCGACCCCAGGCCCGGAAGAGCGGTCCGGGCGGGGACATCCACCCATAACCCCGTGGGGACGGGGGTGCGGCGGACGGCAAAATGCCGGCGCAGCTGGGGAGCTGCGCCGGCATTGCTTTGCCCGGGGGAGAGGGAGAGAGGACAACTGACGCACGACGTGCGGCCTAGGGGCAACGGGCCCCACCCTCAGCCGCCCGCGCACACGGACCCGGGCACCTCAGCCCGCGCCCCAGCCACTCCCGCACGCGCCCCAGCCACTTCCCAGCGCGCAGACCCACCTCCCCCATACGCACCCACCCACGCACACGACCCTGGCCAACCGCCGCGCACCCCAGCCACCCACAGTCGGACCCGCGCACGGCGCGTGCGGACCTGGCCGACCGGCGCGCGGCCCAGTCCCCCGCAGTCGGCCCTGCGCATGGCGCGTGCGGACCTGGCCAATCGGCGCGCGGCCCAGTCCCCCGCAGTCGGACCCGCGCACGGCGCGTGCGGACCTGGCCGACCGGCGCGCGGCCCAGTCGCCCGCAGTCGGACCTGCGCATGGCGCGTGCGGACCTGGCCGACCGGCGCGCGGCCCAGTCGCCCGCAGTCGGCCCCGCGCATGGCGCGTGCGGACCTGGCACCCCGGACGCGGACCCGGCAACCTCCGACGTGAACCCAGCCACCCCACACGCGGACCGGGCCACCCCTCCACGGACCCAGCCAACTCCACACGCGGCCCCAGCCAACCGCCGCGAGCCCCAGCCACCCCACCCTCCGCCCAGCCGCGGGCAGTCGTGCCGCTGGGGCGGCACGGGTGGGCGCGGGCGGCACCCCGTCAGCGCCGGGCCGCGCGACTCCCCCCGCCCCGGCCACGACGCCGCGAACCCACGAACATGGCCCGGCCTACACCAACACGGCCCGCCCCTCACCGACGCGGCCCCGTAAACACGGCCCGCCCCTCACCGACGCGGCCCCACAAGCACGGCCCGCCCCTCACCGACGCGGCCCCACAAGCACGGCCCGCCCCCCACCGACACGCCCCGCAAACACGCCCCGCCCCCACCGACGTACCCTCCCAACACCCACCCCGCTCCGAGGAACCCCCGTGACCACACCCCTCCTCTCCGACCTGGCCGCCCGGGCCAGGACCGCAGCCCACGCGCACACCGACGCCTGTTCCTGCGGAGCGGTGCTCACCCTCGCCGATCGCGTCGACGCCACGGTCGTCCGGCACGCCGACACCGTCGCCAAGGCCCACGCCCCGGACACCGACCCCACCGAACTCACCGCCCGCCTCACTACGGCCGCCCGCATACCCGACGTCCTGCTCCCCCCACTCACCCCGACGCCCGTCACCTTGCACGGCAGGCTCGTTACCCTCTGGCCGTACGGCACCCCGGTCGACCCCGACACCCCGGACGCCGCCCCCTGGGAAGCCGCCGCCACCCTCCTCGCCCGCCTCCACCGCACCCCACCGTCCGCGCCCCTCCCTCCCATGCGCGGCCCCGCGAAGGCCGCCCACGCCATCGCCCGGCTCCGCGCCGCCGCCCCGCACCCCGCCACCTCGCCCGTACTCCGCGCCTGGGCCACCCTCCCCGCCTGGGCCCGCGACGAGCACCCCCTCCCGGACACCGGCACCCTCTGCCACGGCGACCTCCACCTCGGCCAACTCGTCCGCCACCCCGCCGCCACCGGCCCCTGGCTGCTGATCGACGTCGACGACCTCGGCGTGGGCCCCGCGGCCTGGGACCTCGCCCGCCCGGCCGCCTGGTACGCCTGCGGCCTGCTCCCGCCCGACGAGTGGACCCGTTTCCTCGCCGCCTACCGGGCGGCCGGCGGCCCCGCCGTACCGCCGCACGGCGACCCCTGGCCCGCCCTGGACGTCCCGGCCCGCGCCCTCACCGTCCAGACCGCCGCCCGGGCCGTGACCAAGGCCGTCGCGGCGGACCGGCCCCTGGACGACGTGGAGCGGTCCCTCGTCGACGCCTGTGCCCGAATGGCTTCCGTCCCTGCCCAGTTGCCCCGGAACACCGCGAAGTAGGGTGCAACCGACCGCAGCCGGACAGAGTCTGTCCTGGCGATACGCGAAGCAGGACCGACCGGCGAGGAGTTGAGCCGACCATGCAGTGTCCGAAGTGTCGCGCGCCCATGCACACGTACAACCGCAACGGCGTCCAGATCGAGCAGTGCGCCAACTGCCGAGGAATCTTCCTGGACTACGGCGAACTGGAGGCCCTGACCCGCCTGGAGTCCCAGTGGTCCCAGCCGGGCCCGCCGCCCCCGCCCGCCGCGCAGACGTACCCGGCGGCCCCGCCCGCCCCGGCCTGGGGCGCCCCGCACGGCGGGCACCACGGCGGCCACCACGGCCACCGCCGCCACAAGAGCTTCGGCCACATGCTGTTCTCCAGCTGAGCGAAACGCTGAGCGAAACGCTGAGCGAAACGCTCAGCGACACGCACCCACGACGAAGCCCCCGGCCGTACGAGACGGCCGGGGGCTTCGAAACGCGTGGACGATACTGGGATTGAACCAGTGACCTCTTCCGTGTCAGGGAAGCGCTCTCCCGCTGAGCTAATCGTCCTCGAGACCACGATCGTCACTCCATGGAGCCGATCGCAGGCACTGCGTGCGCGATACTGGGATTGAACCAGTGACCTCTTCCGTGTCAGGGAAGCGCTCTCCCGCTGAGCTAATCGCGCGGGCGGGATCTTCGAGAAGATCCAGGATCCGAAGATCCAGTGGACGATACTGGGATTGAACCAGTGACCTCTTCCGTGTCAGGGAAGCGCTCTCCCGCTGAGCTAATCGTCCTTGGAGGTGGAGACGGGATTTGAACCCGTGTAGACGGCTTTGCAGGCCGTTGCCTCGCCTCTCGGCCACTCCACCAGGAGTGTAGGGGACCGGGAGGATCCCCTCTTCCTTCGAGCGGACGACGAGGCTCGAACTCGCGACCTCAACCTTGGCAAGGTTGCGCTCTACCAACTGAGCTACGTCCGCCTGTCGTTTCGGTTCGCTTGCGCGTCCCGGCGACGTGTTGAACTCTAGCGGATTCCGGGGCCAGCACAAAAACGCGTTTGTGCAGCGTGCTGCGCTGCACCTGGTCACGGACGTGGTCGGACCACCTGAAAGGACATGACAGGGCCACCTGCGGGACACCCGCCATAGACTCGACAGCGTGCTCGATCTCCCTCCTCTCGCCCGCTTCGGCGACCGAGTCGCCACCGGCCTCATCGATGTCACGAGCGACCCCACGGCCCTGGACTCCACCGGTTTCTGGGCCGTCGCCGCCGACTTCGAGGGCCGCCTGACCTGCGCGCGCTTCGCGGACGTCCGAGAGGAACCAGTGCCCGCCCCCGCACCGGGCGGCTGGCGCGGACCGGCCGTCGACGACTGGACGTCGTCCCTCGACCGCGCCGCGTACACGGAGGGAGTGCGCCGGATACGGCAGCACATCGCGGCCGGCGAGGTCTACCAGGCGAACCTCTGCCGCGTCCTGTCCGCGCCCGTCGCCCCGGACGCCGACCCCGACGCCCTCACCGCGCTGCTGGCCCGCGGCAACCCGGCGCCGTACGCCGGAACGATCCGCCTGCCCGGCCACCGGGTGGAGATAGCCAGCGCGTCCCCCGAGCTGTTCCTGCGCCGCGCGGGCCGGATCGTCGAGTCCGGCCCGATCAAGGGCACCGGCCGCACCGAGGCGGACCTGTTGGAGAAGGACTACGCCGAGAACGTCATGATCGTGGACCTGGTCCGCAACGACCTCGGCCGCGTCTGCGCCTCCGGCACGGTGACGGTCCCCGATCTGTGCGCCGTGGAGAAGCACCCGGGGCTGGTCCACCTCGTGTCCACCGTGCGCGGTGAGCTGCGTCCCGACGCCGGCTGGCCGGAGCTGCTCGCCGCCGCCTTCCCGCCCGGCTCGGTCACCGGCGCGCCCAAGTCGAGCGCCCTGCGGATCATCGACGCCCTGGAGACGGCACCCAGGGGGCCGTACTGCGGCGGCATCGGCTGGGTCGACGCCGACCGGGGAGTGGGCGAGCTGGCCGTCGGTATCCGCACCTTCTGGTTCGACCGGGCCGAGGGCGTGCTGCGCTTCGGCACGGGCGCGGGAATCACCTGGGGGTCGGACCCCGAGGGGGAGTGGCGGGAGACCGAACTGAAGGCCGCCCGGCTGCTCGCGGTAGCGTCGGGAGCGTACGAGGTGAGTGGCGAGGAACTGCACGATATGCGAGGTGGGGACCAGTGAAGGTCTGGCTCGACGGCGGGCTCCAGGACATCGAGTCCGCCCGTGTCTCCGTCTTCGACCACGGTCTGACCGTGGGCGACGGCATCTTCGAGACGGTGAAGGCGGTGGACGGCCGTCCGTTCGCGCTGACCCGGCACCTCGACCGGCTGACCCGCTCGGCCCGCGGCCTGGGCCTGCCCGACCCCGACCACGACGAGGCCCGGCGCGCCTGCGCCGCCGTACTGGACGCCAACCCCATGCCGCTGGGCCGGCTGCGCATCACGTACACCGGGGGACACGGCCCGCTCGGCTCCGACCGCGGCGAGCACGGCCCGACCCTGGTCGTCGCCCTCGGCGAGACCCGGCGCCGCCCCGACTCCACCGCCGTGATCACGGTCCCCTGGACCCGCAACGAGCGCGGCGCCCTCACCGGCCTGAAGACCACCTCGTACGCCGAGAACGTCGTCGCCCTGGCCCGCGCCCACGAACACGGCGCCTCCGAGGCGCTGTTCGCCAACACCGTCGGACAGCTCTGCGAGGGCACCGGCTCGAACGTCTTCGTCGTCCTCGACGGCGAGATCCACACCCCGCCGCTCGCCTCCGGCTGCCTCGCGGGCATCACCCGCGCGCTGACGGTCGAGTGGACCGGCGCCAAGGAGACCGACCTGCCGCTGGACGTGCTGGACCGGGCCGACGAGGTCTTTCTGACCTCCACCCTGCGGGACGTCCAGGCCGTCCACCGCGTCGACGAGCGCGAACTGCCGGGCGCCCCCGGCCCGGTGACCGCGAAGGCCATGCGGATCTTCGTGGAGCGGTCGGGCGACGACCTCGACCCGTAAAACGCCCAGGATATTGGGCAGACCTGGCGGTCCGGACCGGGTAGAAACACCCCTGATGACCACCACCCTGCGGCCGACCGAGCCGCTTCAGCGCGCGGCCGACGGGACGCGCTCCCGCCACTACCAGGTGTGCGTGAACAGCCGTCCCGTCGGCGCGATACACCTCGGCACGTCACCCGCCTTCGGCGACTCGGTGGCGCGGATCGTCGACCTGCGCATCGAAGAGCCGGACCGCCGGCGCGGCCGTGGCACGGTCGCGGCGCTCGCCGCGGAGGAGGTGGCACGCGGCTGGGGCTGTCGGCAGATCGAGGCGGCCGTGCCCGGCGACGCCGAGGCGGCGCTCCGCCTCATGACGGCGCTCGGTTACGTCCTGCGCAACCGCGGCATGGAGAAGCACCTCGGCGACACCCCGCCCGAACTGCCCGCCGGCAGCCGGGCGCGGCCCATGACCGAGGCCGAGTTCGCCGCATGGCTCGAGCACGAGTCGGAGCGGTACGCGCGCACCTGGATCGAACGGGGCGTGCCCGAGGCCGAGGCGTTCGCCAAGGCGCGAAGGGACCACGAGCAGCTCCTGCCGGACGGCTTGGGCACCGTCGAGATGCTGTTCAGCGTCCTGGAACAGGACGGGACGCGGGTGGGCACCCTGTGGGTGGCGCTGCAGGAGGACAAGGCGTACGTCTTCGACGTCGAGACCGAGGCGGACCACCGAGGTCGCGGACACGGCCGGACGCTCATGCTGCTGGCCGAGCGTCAGACGATCGAGGCGGGCCGACGCGTCCTCGGCCTCAACGTGTTCGCGGGGAACACCCCGGCGGAGCGGCTCTACGAGTCACTCGGCTACACGACGACGCGTCACACCCTCTACAAGGACCTGCTCTGAAGGCCCAGGACGTCACTCCTGCTCGGCCAGCAGCCGGTCGGCGATCTCCTCGATGCGCTCGCGCAGCCCCTCCTGGCTCTTGCCGCCGTCCAGCCGCTCGCCGCCGATGACGTACGTCGGCGTGCCCGTCACGCCGATCGCCTTGCCCTCGGCCTGGTCGGCGTCCACGATCAGGATGTGCCGGCCGTCGATCAGCGCGGTGTCGAACTCCTCGGCGTCCAGGCCGAGTTCCCGGGCCACCTCGACCAGGAAGGGCTCTCCCTTACGGTCCAGCTCCTCGACCCGGGCCAGCACAGCCTCGACATACGGCCACCCCTGCCCCTGCTCGGCGGCCTCCTCGGCGGCCTGCGCGGCGGCGAAGGCGTGCTTGTGCTTCTCCAGCGGGAAGTGCCGCAGCCGCAGTTCGAGCCGGTCGCCGTAACGGGCACGCAGGGCACGGAGGTCGTCCAGGGCGCTGCGGCAGTCCGGGCACTGGAGTTCGCACCAGACGTCGAGGACGGGCGCGGGTCGGGCGGCGGAGGAGTGGTTCATGGGCCCAGTCTCCCAGCACCGGCCCGGCGGACCCAATCGGCACCGACACCCGCCCTCGGGGCATACGCCCCCACCGGCACCTGCGGAGGAGCCGACCCGGAGATGTCCCTGATGTCCGGGCGGGGCATGGCCTGTCGGGGTTCGGGGGGTGCAGGATGGAAGAGGCGACGCGCCCCGCCCGCCTGAGCCTGCCTGGAGGACCGGATGATTGCCGAGACCGTGTGTTCCGCCGTTGCCGCGGCCGGCCTGGGCATCGCTGCGGTGACGGCGTTCCGCAAGCGTTTCCTCACGGCCACCCGTATCGCGGCCTATGCGCTGGTCCCCCTCGGCCTGGTGATGACCGGTGTCGTGCAGTGGGCCGCGGACACCGCCTTCAGCCCGGTGGCCTGGGCGGGCTTCGGCGTGCTCGGTGGCGCCTGGCTGCTGTTCGCCGGCACGCGGGCGGTGGAGCGGCGACGCGGCCGCAAGGGGAGCGCGGTGGGTGCGGCGGCCCGGCAGGACCCGGTGGCCCCGCAGGCCTCGGCGCCCTCCCTCGGCCCGGCGTCCCGCCCGGCCGCCAAGCCCCGGACCAAGCCCCAGGCAGCGTCCCGCTCGGATGCCACGGACGACTTCAGCGACATCGAGGCCATCCTCAAGAAGCACGGGATATGACGTCCGCATGGCGGACTGAAACGACCCAACTCCCCGGATGATCGGAAGCTGTCCGGCTCGCGCCACAGACGTGCAGGTGATCACGGAATTCGGCGAACTCCCGCATCTTCGAGCGTCTTGATCGCGCCAGGGGTGCTCCCTGCGCCATCATCGCCGCGAGATGCTGGACACGACACAGAGCGATGCCGCGCAGCCGAAGGACGAGCCGCGCGGGTGCCTCTTCGCCCTTTCCCAGCCACCGCTGATGATCTTCCTTGCGGTGATCGGGTGTCTGCTGCTCATGGCTGCGTTGCACGATCTGTTCCTGCTGTGAGCCGTACGCGCGGTCCCCGGCGCCACCCGCCGGGAACCGCGTCGGCATCGACGTCCCGCCGATCAGCCCAGGGGCGTGGTGTCCGGCGTCAGCCCGTCGCCTCCTTGCGGCGCGCCCGGTAGGCGGCCACGTGCAGACGGTTTCCGCAGGTGCGGCTGTCGCAGTAACGCCGCGAGCGGTTGCGGGAGAGGTCGACGAAGGCGCGGCGGCAGTCGGGTGCCTCGCAGCGCCGCAGTCGCTCACGCTCGCCGGCGACCACGAAGAAGGCCAGCGCCATCCCGCAGTCGGCGGCCAGGTGGTCGGCGATGGAGGCGCCGGGCGCGAAGTAGTGCACGTGCCAGTCGTAGCCGTCGTGGTCCGTGAGGCGGGGCGTGGTGCCGGCGGCGGCGACCAGCTCGTTGATCATCCCTGCTGCCGTGCGGACGTCGGGAGCCGCGAAGATCCCGGCGAACCGGCCGCGCACCTTGAGCACCGCCGAGAGGTCGAACTCCGAGAGCACTCCGACATCGCTGATGGCGTGCGTTCGTACGAAATCCGCGAGAGCCGCGACGTCCGGCAGCCCGTCCGGTGTCGTCTCGTCCTCCGGTGCGGTGTTCACCAGATCGACCACGGTGTCGAGCGCGCACCGGGTGTCGTGGGTGATCAGCACGTTTCGCTCCCTGGCCTGGGGGTCGGGCGGGCGCCCGCCGATGCTGGCCGATGGTAATGGCTCCCGCCGCCGTACCATCGCCTCCGGCCGCACCCGGCCCACGCCTGCCCGTAGAACGCGACGGGGCGTGCCGCGGTTCCCGGCGGCCGCAGAGAGGCTTCTGAACCGGCACACGCATACCGGCGCCGCCTCCGCGTGAGTGCGCGGTGGCGGCGCCGGTGTGTGCCGTATGCGGTTGTCCTGGGCGCCTCGGGACCTGTCCGGAGGACCCTGCCGGAGACAGGCCTGGCGCACTTCACGTCGGACGATCAGTGCCGTCGCCTGTCTCCGGCCTGATCCGCCGGGCAGGCCCGGGCCGTCTCCCCGAGTGGACGGCCGGGCAGCTTGGTGTGGTCTCGCCCTAGCTTTCCGCCAAGATGTGCGAGAGCTCCTGGTCAAGGTCGAAATGCCGGTGCTCCGTGCCCGGCGGCACGGCGGCGTCGGTTCGCTTCAGGAACGACTCCAGGGCCCGCGCCGGGGCCTCCAGCAGCGCCTCCCCCTCGGGAGAGCTCAGGGCGATGCAGACGACGCCCTGACCATGGCTGCGCGACGGCCAGACACGGACGTCGCCGGTTCCTGTGGGCCGGTGAAGCCCCTCGGCGAGGAGGTCGCGGGCGAACACCCACTCGACGGTCTCCTCGGCTCCGGTGTGGAAGGTGGCGTGCACGGCGTAGGGGTCGGCCGTGTCGTACCGCAGGCCTGCGGGGACAGGCAGGGAGGACTCGCTCGACACAACGAGGCGCAGGTGCAGCTCGCAGCTGACCGTGGTGTTCATAAGCGCCAGGGCCTTTCGCTCAGTGTGCGCTCGGGGATTCGCACGTCGGCGAAATCGACATGCCACCTACGGTGCCGTTGTAAACCCCTCTGAGGGTTTTGCGTGTCTTTACGTAACTCTTCCGGCCGAGAACCTGTTCGTCCGATGCGCCCATTCCGGTGACTGGAATCATTCAGGTAGGGTTTGGCCGTATGAATACGGGGAGTAGCAAGCCTGGCGAGGTTGCCATGGCTGCGGACGAGACGGGGACCGACGCGGTGCAGGGCGAGCGGGAGCTCGGGTCGAGGGCGCCGGAATTCATCAAGGCGCGTCGCCTGCTCCACGTCAGCTGGCAGGTGGGCGTCTTCCTCGTCGGACTCGGGGTGGTGATCACCGGCATCATCCTGCTGCCGTTGCCCGGCCCGGGCTGGGTGATCATCTTCGGCGGCATGGCGATCTGGGCGACCGAGTTCGTCTGGGCCCAGCTGGTGCTGCGCTGGACCAAGCGCAAGGTCACCGAGGCGGCGCAGCGCGCCCTCGACCCCAAGGTGCGCCGACGCAACATCATCCTGACGGTGATCGGCTGTGTGATCGCGGCCGCGATCGTCGGTTTCTACGTCTGGAAGTTCGGCCTTGTGATGCCGTGGAAGATCAAGGACCAGTGATCCGCGGCGGGGTGCGGGGCGGGCCAACCGTGGTCACCCGCACCCCCTGACATGGGGTAATGTTCTTCCTGCGTCCGGGCGATTAGCTCAGTGGGAGAGCGCTTCGTTCACACCGAAGAGGTCACTGGTTCGAACCCAGTATCGCCCACCCGGAGACGCGGCCCATCTGCGAGACAGCAGGTGGGCCGTTGTCGTGCCCGCCGCCTCCGGGCGCCGTCGTCACTGTGGGTCGCTGCCGCGCCCGCTGACCGGCCGGTAGCCGTCGTCACTGTGGGTCGCTGCCGCGCCCGCTGACCGGCCGTTTGCCGCCGTCACTGTGGGTCGCTGCCGCGCCCCGCTGACCGGCAGGTAGCCGTCCTCACTGTGGGTCGCCGCCGCGCCCCGCTGACCGGCGGGCTGCCCTCGCGTCGTCCGACCGCACCGCCCCCCGGCGATTTTCGGCCGGGCGGGACCTCGGTACGACAGCCCGCCCCGCGTTCGGCCTGACGGCCGTGCCCCGCCCACCTGCGGCATCGCCCCGCCTCTCCGGCCGCCCGGCTTCCGCACCCCGCCCGGCCCCCGGTCGTGCGCGCAAGAAATTCCTGTCCGAATCATTGACGCACCCCCGGCCCCTTCGTACCTTGTGCCAGCAAGCGCTTACTTGAAACGATTCACGAACGGTCGGGGAGGGCCCTGCGATGCATGGCGGCGGGAACATGGAGCGGCGGACGGTACTCAAGGCGGCCGGTGCGTCGCTGGCCGCGCTGGGGCTGACGGCAGCCGGCTGCGGAGGCGGCAACGGCGGCGCCGGCGACGGGACGGTCACGATCCGTTACGCCTGGTGGGGTGCGGAGGAGCGGACCAAGCGAATCAACAAGAGCATCGCCCTCTTCGAGAAGAAGTACCCGAAGATCAAGGTGGAGACGGACTTCCAGGATTACGTCGCCTTTTGGGAGAAGTTCCAGACCCAGGCGGCCGGTGGAAATCCGCCGGACGTTTTCCAGAACTCCGTCGCGTTTCTTCGGAAGTACGACAAGAGGGGCGTGCTCCTCGACCTCAAGTCCCAGGTGGACGCCGGAAATCTGAGCATGGAGAACTTCCGGGCCGGTGTCGAGAAGGTCGGCGAGGTGGACGGAAAGCTGCTCGGCGTTCCGGTCGGATCCAACACGATGTCACTTGTCATTGACGAGAAGGTCTTTGAGAAGGCCGGCATCAAGGCCGAGCAGGGCTGGACCTGGGACGAGTACTTCGCCGCCCTGGAGAAGATCCGCAACACCCAGAAGGTCGCGGGCGACACCGGCTACTTCGGGATCATGTACCTGTACGACCTCTATCTGCGGCAGAACGGCAAGGCGTTCTTCACGGAGGACGGACTCGGCTTCGACGAGGCCGATCTGACCGAGTGGTGGACGGACGGGTTCAACCGCGTGAAGGCAGGTGCCGTCACCGACCCGAAGAAGGTCGAGCAGAACAAGCCCAAGTCGTCACTGGCCGCCGGTGACGGCGCCTCCGAGTTCACCTGGGACAACTTCACCGTCCGCTACACCACGGAGGGCGACAGCACCTACGGGCTCGCCCCGATCCCCACCACCGACGGCAAGGAGACCGGCCAGTACCTCTCGTCGCTGATGCTGAGCGCTTCCGCGCGGACCAAGCACCCCAAGGAGGTCGCGCAGTTCATCGACTTCATGGTGCACGACCCCGAGGTCGGCAAGATCATGGGCTACGACCGCGGAATCCTGGCCACCACCGAGCAGTTCGAGGCCTACCAGCCGACCGACGCCCCGCAGAAGGCGATCGCCCAGTACGAGAAGGACGTCGCCGAGGCGGGCGTGCTCGGTCCCATCACCCCGCACCCGGCCGGCGCCGACACCGTCGAGGCCGCCTTCCTGCGCATCGCGGGCGACATGGCCCAGGGCAAGACCAAGGTCTCCGACGCGGTGAAGCAGTTCTTCTCCGAGGCCGAGACCGCCCTCGCCGCCTGATGGGAACCGCAGTGACGACGCTCGTCAAGGACTCCCCTCCGCAGGCGCCTGAGCAGCGCCCCGCCACCCCCGCCGACGCCAGGCGGCGGGGCCGCCGGGAGAGTCTCGTCGGCTACCTCTTCATGTCCCCGTGGATCGCCGGATTTCTGCTGCTGACCGCGGGCCGATGGTCGCCTCGCTGTATTTCGCGTTCACGGACTACAACCTCTTCACGTCTCCCAAGTGGGTCGGCCTCGACAACTTCACCAAGATGTTCGAGGACCCCCGCTGGCAGAAATCGGTGGAGGTGACGGCCAAGTACGTCGTCGTCGGCACCCCGCTGAAACTGCTGCTGGCGCTGGGTGTCGCGCTGCTGCTCGCGCAGAGCCGGCGCGGACAGGGTTTCTACCGTGCCGCGTTCTACGCGCCCTCGCTGATCGGCGCGAGCGTCTCGGTCGGCTTCGTGTGGCGCGCGCTCTTCTCCGACGACGCCATCGTGGACCGGACCCAGTCGTTGTTCGGCATGGACGTCGGTGGCTGGGTCGGTGACGCGGACTGGATCCTCTACTGCCTGGTCGCGCTCACCGTCTGGCAGTTCGGCGCGCCCATGGTCATCTTCCTCGCCGGACTCAAGCAGGTGCCGCGCGAACTCTACGAGGCCGCCGAGGTGGACGGGGCCGGACCGCTGAGGCGGTTCTGGAGCATCACGCTCCCGATGATCTCCCCGGTGCTGTTCTTCAACGTGCTGCTGGAGACCATCCACTCCTTCCAGATCTTCGGCTCGGCGTACGTCGTCTCCAACGCCACCTGCGGACCGGCGGACGCCACGCTGGTCTACACCTGTTACCTGTACCAGAAGGGCTTCAAGGAGGCCCAGATGGGCTTCGCCTCCGCGATGGCCTGGATGCTGCTGCTCGCCGTGGCGTTGGTGACGGCGGTCCTCTTCTGGTCCCAGAAGCGGTGGGTGCACTACGAGGAGGCCGCCCGATGAGCACGACCACCACCAGACCCGTCTTCTTCGGTCGCAAACGCACCGGCTCCCTCGTCTGGCATCTCGGCGCCCTGCTCGTCCTCGCGGTCGTGCTCTATCCGGTCGTCTGGGTCATCGGTGCCTCCTTCAAGCCCAGCCGGGAGATCATCGCCAGCCTGGACCTGTTCCCGACGAGCCCCATCCTCGACAACTTCAGGGGGCTCGCCGACGGCATCGCCGACATCTCCATCGCGACCTTCTTCCAGAACTCCCTCCTCTACGCCCTCGGCTCGGTCGCGGGCATCCTGATCTCCTGCTCGCTGACCGCCTACGCCTTCGCCCGGATCAGGTTCGCCGGGCGGAACCTGATGTTCTCCCTGATGATCGGCACCCTGCTGCTGCCGTATCACGTGCTGCTGATCCCGCAGTACGTGATGTTCCAGAAGATGGAGCTGATCAACACCTATGTGCCGCTGCTGATCGGCAAGTTCCTGGCCACCGAGGCGTTCTTCGTCTTCCTGATGGTGCAGTTCATGCGGAACCTGCCGAAGGAACTGGACGAGGCCGCCCGCATCGACGGGTGCGGGCATCTGCGGATCTACTGGTCGATCGTGCTGCCGCTGTGCCGGCCCACCCTCATCACCAGCGCGATCTTCACCTTCATCAACGCCTGGAACGACTTCATGGGCCCGCTGATCTACCTCAACGAGCCCGGCAAGTACACCGTCTCCCTCGGCATGATGATGTTCCGCGACCAGGAGGGCGTCGCCAACTACGGCGGCATGATCGCGATGTCGCTGGTCGCCCTGCTCCCGGTCCTCCTGTTCTTCCTCGCCTTCCAGCGCTACCTCATCGACGGCATGGCGACCTCGGGTCTGAAGGGTTGATACGGCCATGGCCTCAGCGCGTGTGAAGGCCCGCGGGGAGTCCGTCCTCGCGGAGCGGTTCGCGGTGTTCGCCGAGTGTCTGCTCACCGGCGTCTGGATTGCCGTCGCTTCGCTCGGCGTCGTCACCTACCCGGCCGCCTTCGCCGCGGGCGCCCGGCACCTGCGCCGCCGTACTGCTCATGAGGGCGGTGGCGGGCGGGAGTTCGTCGCCGACTTCCGGGCGGCCGTGCGGCGCGGGTGGCTCGTCGGGGTTGCCGGGTGGGGCGCGGCGGTCGCGGTCTGGGTGGACGTACAGGCCGCGCGCGCCGGGATTCCCGGCGGGCCGTTCGTCGGCACCGTCGGGCTGTGTGCGCTGATCGGGGTCGCCGTCGCCGGGTTGCGGGCGGCGGCGGCCTGGGCGCCGGGGGCCTCCTGGCGGGCGCTGCTCGCCGTCGCCGGTCGGCGCACCCTGCGCGATCCCGCCGGGTCCTTCCTGCTCGTCGGCGGTCTGGCCGTCGTCGGGTGTTCCGGCTGGTTCGTCCCGCCGCTGGCGGTGCCCGTGCTGGGTGCCGTCGCGGCGGCCGCCGTCGCCGTGGAGGAGCGGCACCGGCAGCGCTGAGCGGCGGTGCATCGGGTCCGGCGCCTCGGCGCCGTACCCCTCTCTGTCATGCCCCTGACCATCCGAACAGCTACCAGCACGGAAAGGAAAGGCCATGTCCCCCATCCCCCGCAGGTCCCTCCTCAAGGCGGCCGCCGTCGCCGGAGCCGCCGCGCAGTTCAGCTGGGCGCTCGGATCGACCGCGCAGGCCGCACCGGCCGCGCCGAGAGCGGACGACCCCGTGTCCCTGAACTGGCTGGAGGACGGCGGCCTGGGCGCCGCCCCCGGCTCCACCGTCGGCGTCCCCTGGCCCAAGGGCGTGCACCAGGAGGACCAGACCTTCGCGCTCACGGACGAGAGCGGCACGGCCGTGCCCGTGCAGTCCTGGCCGCTCGCCTACTGGCCGGACGGCTCCCTCAAGTGGACCGCGCACGCCGTCGGTTCCGTCGGCTCCGGCAGGCTCACCCTGACCCCCGGCGCGGATCCCGCCGCGCCCGCCCACAAGGTCACCGTCGACAGCAGGGGCGGCACCATCGACATATCGACCGGCGTCATCACCGCGAAGATCGGCAAGTCGGGCTCCACCCTCGTCAAGTCGGTCACCCGTGGCTCGACGGAGATCGCCAGGAACGGCCGGCTCGTCCTGCTCCGCCAGCCCGAGGTCGAGGACGACGACCAGGGCACCGTGAAGTACGAGCGCTTCGAGAGCGCCATCGCCGAGGTCACCGTCGAGCAGGACGGACCCGTCCGCGCGGTCGTCCGCATCGACGGCAAGCACCGCAAGGGCGGCCGCAGCCGGCTGCCGTTCTCCATCCGGCTGTACTTCTACGCAGGCGCCGACTCCTTCCGCATGGTGCACACCATCACGTACGACGGCAAGCAGGAGCCGGGCAAGGCCGGCGGCGACTTCATCCGCGGCATCGGCGTCCGCTTCACCGTGCCGATGCGCGACGCCGCCTACGACCGGCACATCCGCATCGGCGGCGAGGGCACCGGCATGCTCCGCGAGGCCGTCAAGGGCATCACCGGGCTGCGCCGCGACCCGGGGGCGGCCGTGCAGGCGGCGCAGTTCGCGGGGGAGAAGCTGCCCGACCCGTCCACCTGGGACCAGCGGGTGACCACCCGCCTGCAGTACATCCCCGAGTGGGGCGACTACACGCTCTCCCAGCTCTCCGCCGACGGCTTCACCCTGCGCAAGCGCACCAAGAAGGGGTACGGCTGGATCGGCGCCGGCGGTGGTCGGCGCGCCTCCGGGTTCGGTTACGTCGGTGGCGTCAGCGGCGGACTCTCCTTCGGTCTGCGGGACTTCTGGGAGAAGTTCCCCGCCCAGCTCGACATCCGCGACGCCCACACCGACGAGGCCGAGGTCACCCTGTGGCTCTGGTCGCCCGAGGCACAGCCGATGGACCTGCGCTTCTACCACGACGGCATGGGCCAGGACACCTACCCCGAACAGCTCGAAGGCCTCAACATCACCTACGAGGACTACGAGCCCGGCTTCGGCACCCCCTACGGGATCGCCCGTACCTCCGAACTGCTCTTCTGGGCCAACGAGTCGACACCCGGCGCCGAGCAGCTCGCCGAGCAGATCCAGGCCGTCCGCGTGCTGCCCCAGCTCGCCGCCCCGCCCAAGCAGCTCATCACGGCGCAGGTCTTCGGCCCCGGCCTGTACTCCGAGCCCGACCGCTCCACGCCCGCCAAGGCGAAGATCGAGGACCACTTGGACTTCCTCTTCACCTACTACAAGGACCAGGTGGAGATGCGCCGTTGGTACGGCTTCTGGGACTACGGCGACATCATGCACTCGTACGACACGGCCCGGCACCAGTGGCGGTACGACGTCGGCGGCTACGCCTGGGACAACTCCGAGCTCTCGCCCGACCTGTGGCTCTGGTACGCGTATCTCAGAAGCGGCCGCGCCGACATCTTCCGCTTCGCCGAGGCGATGACCCGGCACACCGGCGAGGTCGACGTCTACCACCTCGGCCAGTGGGCCGGCCTCGGCACCCGGCACGGCGTGCAGCACTACGCCGACAGCGCCAAGCAGCAACGCATCGCCAACACCACCTACCGGCGCTACTACTACTTCCTCACCGCCGACGAACGCGTCGGCGACCTCATGCACGCCAACGTCGACTCCGACGAGACCTTCCTCGTCCTCGACCCCATCCGCAAGATCCGCACCGAGCCGTACACACCCGACCGGAACGCCCTGTCGATCGGCTTCGGCACCGACTGGAGCGGGCTGGTCTCGGCCTGGCTGACCGAGTGGGAGCGCAAGGGCCCCAAGTGGGAGAAGGCCAAGGCGCGCGTGCTGTCGACCATGGAGACGATCGCCGCCCAGCCCAACGGGTTCGTCCAGGGCAGCGGGCTGTACGACCTGGACACCGGCCGCTTCGCGATCGCCGACAAGCCGGTCGTCGGCGTCTCGCACCTGTCCGCCGTCTTCGGCCTCAACGAACTGTGCGCCGAGCTGATCGACCTGGTCGACATGCCGAAGTTCAAGGAGGCGTACCTCGACTACTGCCGCTACTTCAACGCCACCAAGACCGAACAGGCGGCACGCTACGGCGTCAACTTCGGCAGCCTGCTGCTGTTCCAGGGGCACTCGCGGCTGGACGCCTACGCCGCCGTCCAGACCGGCGACGAGAAGCTCGCCACGCGCGCGTGGAGCAAGTTCTACGACTCCGACGGCTACAAGGAGTCCTCGCCCTGGAAGACGGAGAAGCTGAGCGGCCCGGTCACGCTGGTGCCGGGCAGCGAGGCCGCGTGGGTGTCGACGAACGACACCGCCCTCTACGGGCTCGCCGCGATCGAGAACCTGGCACTGCTCGGTGACAGGATGCCCTCGTAGTCAGGCGTGGGAAGAGCGCCGCCGCACGGGCGGCGGCGCTCCTTGTGGAGTGTGGTCCAGGCCATGTCGTACGCCCATGAGTACGCGTACTCAGAACGTACTCAGATCCGGCACGAGAATGTCCCCCTATGGGCAGACTCAGCCCATGGACTGGACCCACTACCGCTTCCGCAGCCTGTGGCCCCTGCCCGCCCCGCCCGCCACCGTGTACGGCGTGCTGGAGCGGCCCGAGGAGTATCCGCGCTGGTGGCGACAGGTGCGCGAGGTCGAGCGGCGGGACGACACCACCGGCGTGATCCGGATCCGCTCGCTGCTCCCGTACGACGTGACGTTCACCGCGCGTGAGGTGCGCCGGGATCCGGGCGCCGGCGTGCTGGAGGTCGCGATGTCCGGCGACATCGAGGGCTGGGCGCGCTGGACGGTCACACCGGTGGGGGCCGGGTGCCTGGCCCGCTACGACCAGGTGGTGGACGTGCGCAAGCCGCTGCTGCGGCGGTTCGCCGTCCCGGGGCGGCCGGTCTTCCGGGTCAACCACTGGCTGATGATGCGGGCCGGGCGGCGGGGCCTGCTCGCGTACCTTGGGCGTCTCTCCGAAGCGGTTTGAAGGAAACGCGGGGGCCCCTGTATTGTTCAGTGCGTTCCCGGGCGATTAGCTCAGTGGGAGAGCGCTTCGTTCACACCGAAGAGGTCACTGGTTCGAACCCAGTATCGCCCACCGGGAAAGGCCGGTCCGCCGCAGCGGACCGGCTTTTTGCATGCTCTACGCCGCCGCGGGCAGCCCCGGACGCAGGGGCCACGCCGGGTCCACCGCCTCCTCGCTGCCGCTGCGCGCGAACCACGCCTGCAGACCGCGCGCCTGTGCCGCGTGCCACACCGCCTGCAGCGTGTGCAACTCGGCGGGGGAGAGGCGCTCCAGCCGGGACGCGAAACGACGCCCTATGGCCCGTACGACCTCCAGGGAGGCCATCGCGTCCGCGGACGCGTCATGCGCGCCGTCGAGCGGGACGCCGTAGTGCGCGCACAGGTCGGTGAGCGTACGGCGGCCCTTGCGGTAGCGGTCCAGATGCTTGTCCAGGACCCGCGGGTCCAGGACGAGCAGCGGCACCGACTCGAACCAGTGACCCAGCGACGAGGCGCGATGCCGCCGCAGCTCGCGGTCCAACAGCGTCAGGTCGAACGGTGCGTTCATCACCACCAACGGGCGCCCGGCCGACGCCTGTTCGGCCAGCTCGGTGGCTATCTCGTGCATCACCGGCGCCGGCCAGCGGCCGTTGCGCGCCAGGTGATCCTCCGTCAGTCCGTGCACCGCCGTCGCCTCGGCGGGCACGGGCACGCCCGGGTTCACCAGCCAGTGGTGCACCCGGGGGCGCGTGCCAGGGGCGTCCTGGACGACGAGGGCGGCCGACACGATCCGGTCGGTCTCGACGTCCACGCCTGTTGTCTCCGTGTCGAATGCCGCCAGAGGCCCCTCGTACCAGCACGTCATACGTACACAACTCCTCGTTCACCCACGGCAGCTGACGCACCGTCTTCTGCCCGTTTGGTGATACCCGGGCCGTTTGCGCCGTACGCCGGAGGGAGACAACAGAAGTACGGGTCCGCGCAGTTCAGCGGCATGTTCGGCGTGCGCGGTCCGGCGCGGGGAAATTCACTTTGCCTGGAAGGCTGTTGGTCATGGCGATAGCGCAGCCCGAGCGGGGCGGGCTGCTGCCCGAACGCACGGGCCCCCATCGCGGTTCACTCGCCACCACCGCCTGCATGGAGACACTGCAGGTGGGATATCTGCACGCCGTAGCGGCGGCCGCCGGCTGCTCGCTCTCCCAGCCCTTCCCGGACAACGGCATCGACTGGCACGTCAGCCACAGCGCGCCCGGGCACACGGTCGACGACGAGGTCACCATCAAGGTGCAGCTCAAGGCGACGTACCAGATAGCGCCCAAACCGCCCGGGCGCTTCTTCTCCTTCACGCTCGACAACGACCACCTGGCGAAACTCGCCCGCACCCCGGTCTCGGTGCACAAGATCCTCGTCGTGATGCTCGTCCCGCGGTCGCAGGACGACTGGCTGCGCGCCAGCCACGACCGGCTCGACCTCAGGCACTGCTGCTACTGGGTCAACCTCGCCGGTCACGCGATCACCGGCCGGCACCGGACCAACGTCCGCATACCGACCTCACGCATCTTCGACGACCGGGCGCTGTGCGAGATCATGACGCGGGTCGGGACGGGAGGCAGACCATGACGCACCGCCCGCTCGACGAGCCCCTGAGGCCCGTACGGCCGCACCCGGAGGTTCCCTGGGACCAGCCGCCCGAGCCCGGCCAGGTCGACCCCGCCGTGCTCGGCGCGCTGCTGCACCGGCACGGCTGGCAGCGGCGCGGCGGCGCCGCCGGGCGCTACGGCCGCTGGACGCCCCCCGGGCCGGGGGCGAACGGCACCAGCCTGCTCGTGCCGGAGAGCCGGGCCTTCCCCGACAGTGACGACCTGCTCGGCGAGGCGCTCGTCGCCCTCTCCCGCAGCGCCACACCGTCCGCGCGCGAGGTGCTGGTCGGGTTGAGCGTGCCCAGCGACGAGATCCGCTGGTGGCGGGACGTACCCACCGGGCCGGCCGGGGCGGCGTCCTGGACCGTCGAGGAACAGCTGCGCACCGCCGCCCGGCAGATGCTGCTCGCCGGGGCGCTCGCCACACGCGCGCGTGCGGGCTACTACGGTGCCCGGCACAAGCGCGCCGCCGCCGTGATGCTGGAGAGCGTCCTGGTCGGCGCCGCGACCGGCGGCCGCGGCCTCACGGCCTTCGTGCCCGTCGCCCCGGCCCGCCCGCTCGCCCTCCGCCTCCACCAGGCGCTGTACGCCGTCCGCGAGGCCATCGACTACCAACGCGCCACCGGCGGCATGGACGCCTTCGACGGGGCCGTGGAAGCGGGCGTGAGCCGCGAGCTGACCGAGGCCCTCATTTGCCTGGTCCGGGGTACGGAGGGCGCGCGCATCGCCGTCGAGTGGGCGCCCGGCGCCGGTCCGCCCGAGGGCGGGGCCGCCCGCGACGAGGCGGTCGAGTTCTCGCCGGGTGATCTGCCCGTGCTGCGTGAGGCCGGGGCCCGCTATCTGCGCGAGGAGCCGTCCGTGCCGGTGCGGATCACCGGCGAGGTGGTCCGGATGCGCAGGTCGGAGCGGCGCGGCGAGGGCACCGTACGGCTGCGGGTGCTGGCCGGCGCCGAGATACCGCACGTGCGGCTCACGCTGGACGAGGAGGACTACCGCATCGCCGGGCAGGCCCACCTCGTCGGGCTGCCGGTGCGGGTGCACGGGAGGCTGGAGAGCCGGAGCGGCTTCCGGCGGCTGACCGGCGCCTCCGGGGTCGTACCGGTGCAGGTGGACGAGGCGGAGCGGGATCAGCTGATGAAGTCGCTGCAGGAAAACCTCGACTTCTTCGAGGAGGCGTGCAGCGGGGAGGACTGAGGGTCCGATTTCGCCTGGGGTGGTCCGGGGTCGGTACGATCCCTTATTGCGCGCGCTCTCGGTATGGCGCCGCACCCACCTTCAGTCAGGAGAGACCGGTGTCAGACGTCCGTGTGATCATCCAACGCGATTCCGAGCGGGAAGAGCGCACGGTGACGACGGGCACTACGGCCGCCGACCTCTTCGCCGGCGAGCGCTCGATCATCGCCGCGCGCGTGGGCGGCGAGCTCAAGGACCTCGCGTACTCGGTGGCCGAGGGTGACGAGGTCGAGCCGGTGGAGATCTCCTCCGAGGACGGCCTGAACATCCTGCGCCACTCCACCGCGCACGTCATGGCGCAGGCCGTGCAGGAGCTGTTCCCCGAGGCCAAGCTGGGCATCGGCCCGCCGGTCAAGGACGGCTTCTACTACGACTTCGACGTCGAGAAGCCGTTCACGCCCGAGGATCTCAAGGCCATCGAGAAGAAGATGCAGGAGATCCAGAAGCGGGGGCAGAAGTTCTCCCGCCGTGCGGTGACCGACGAGGCCGCCCGCGAGGAGCTGGCGAACGAGCCGTACAAGCTGGAGCTGATCGGCCTCAAGGGCTCGGCCTCGTCCGAGGACGGCGCGGACGTCGAGGTCGGCGCCGGTGAGCTGACGATCTACGACAACCTGGACGCCAAGACCGGCGAGCTGTGCTGGAAGGACCTCTGCCGGGGTCCGCACCTGCCGTCCACCCGGCTCATCCCGGCGTTCAAGCTGATGCGCAACGCGGCCGCCTACTGGCGCGGCAGCGAGAAGAACCCGATGCTCCAGCGCATCTACGGCACCGCCTGGCCGTCCAAGGACGAGCTGAAGGCGTACCTGGACTTCCTCGCCGAGGCCGAGAAGCGCGACCACCGCAAGCTGGGCTCCGAGCTCGACCTGTTCTCCATCCCGGAGCAGATCGGCTCCGGCCTCGCCGTCTTCCACCCCAAGGGCGGCATCATCCGCCGGGTCATGGAGGACTACTCGCGGCGCCGCCACGAGGAGGAGGGCTACGAGTTCGTCTACACCCCGCACGCGACGAAGGGGAAGCTCTTCGAGACGTCGGGCCACCTGGACTGGTACGCCGAGGGCATGTACCCGCCCATGCAGCTCGACGAGGGCGTGGACTACTACCTCAAGCCCATGAACTGCCCGATGCACAACCTGATCTTCGACGCGCGCGGCCGGTCCTACCGTGAACTGCCGCTGCGCCTGTTCGAGTTCGGGACCGTGTACCGGTACGAGAAGTCGGGCGTCGTGCACGGCCTGACCCGAGCGCGCGGCTTCACGCAGGACGACGCGCACATCTACTGCACGCGTGAGCAGATGTCCGAGGAGCTGGACAAGACGCTCACCTTCGTCCTCGGCCTGCTGCGCGACTACGGCCTGACCGACTTCTACCTTGAGCTGTCCACCAAGGACCCGGAGAAGTTCGTCGGCTCGGACGAGGCCTGGGAGGAGGCCACTCAGACCCTTCGCCAGGTCGCCGAGAAGCAGGGGCTGCCCCTCGTGCCCGACCCCGGCGGTGCCGCCTTCTACGGGCCGAAGATCTCCGTGCAGGCCAAGGACGCCATCGGCCGTACCTGGCAGATGTCGACCATCCAGCTCGACTTCAACCTGCCGGAGCGGTTCGACCTGGAGTACACATCGGCGGACGGCTCCAAGCAGCGGCCGGTCATGATCCACCGCGCGCTGTTCGGCTCGATCGAGCGGTTCTTCGCCGTGCTGCTGGAGCACTACGCGGGCGCCTTCCCGGCGTGGCTCGCGCCCGTCCAGGCGATCGGCATCCCGATCGGTGACGCGCACGTCGAGTTCCTGGAGAAGTTCGCCGCGGCGGCGAGGAAGAAGGGTCTGCGGGTCGAGGTCGACGCGTCCTCCGACCGGATGCAGAAGAAGATCCGCAACGCCCAGAAGCAGAAGGTCCCCTTCATGGTCATCGCGGGCGACGAGGACATGGCCAACGGCGCCGTCTCCTTCCGCTACCGCGACGGCTCCCAGGAGAACGGCATCCCCGTCGACGAGGCCATCGCCAAGATCGCGAAGGTCGTCGAGGAGCGGGTGCAGGTCTGACGCACCGAGAAAGGCCCCCGGGAGGCTGATCAGCCTCCCGGGGGCCTTTCGTCCTCCTCCTGGGAGAACACCTGGACCAGCCACGACGCGAACGACCCGGTGACCGCGCCCAGCAGTGCCAGCCCGCAGACCATGACCCCGACGGCGATCAGGCGGCCCATCGGTGTCACCGGTGCGATGTCGCCGTAGCCGACCGTCGCGAGGGTCGAGCAGGTCCACCACACGGCGTCCCCGAAGGTCCGCATGGTGGCGCCGGGCGCCCCGCGCTCGTGGTGATAGACGGAGAGGGCCCCGGTGAAGCCGAGCAGCACGGAGGACATCCCGGCGTAGAAGATCACGCGCGCGTGCAGCGTCAGCCGCGCCTGGCCGGCCCGCCGCCGCACGGCCTCGTACAGCTTGACGATCCGCAACGGCCGCAGCAGCGGGAAGACGAGGACCACGGTGTCGAGCCAGTGCGTCGGCACGAAGCTCGGGCCGCGCCCGCTGAGTCGCCAGCGGACCGCGTAGTCGACGGCGAAGAATGCCCAGGCGGCGAGCAGCACGACGAGGCACAGGTCGGACCAGACGGCGGGGAGCGGGTGGCCGAGGACGCGGACCGCGTAGGCGGCGAGGAACAGCAGTGACGCGAGCGTCAGGGGAAGCTCGGTGTGGCGCTCCCAGCGGGCCTGGAGGCTGTCGTCGTCCATCGGCCCAGCTTGTCCCCGGGTGCTTTTCGACGAGCCCCGGCGACACGCCGCGAACGGGCGAAGCCATATGCTGCCTTGCATGACGAGTGAGCCGGAGCAGCAGATCGGAGTGGGGACGCAGGACGCGTTCCAGCGCCTGTGGACGCCCCACCGGATGGCGTACATCCAGGGCGAGAACAAGCCGACCGGTCCGGGGGCCGACGACGGCTGCCCCTTCTGCTCGATCCCGGCGAAGTCCGACGAGGACGGACTGGTCGTCCAGCGCGGTGCGCAGGTGTACGCGGTGCTGAACCTGTATCCGTACAACGGCGGCCACCTCATGGTCGTGCCCTACCGCCATGTCGCCGACTACACGGACCTCACCGAGCCCGAGACCGCGGAGCTGGCCGCGCTGACCAAGCAGGCGATGACGGCACTGCGCACCGCGTCGGGCGCCCATGGGTTCAACATCGGCATGAACCAGGGCTCGGTCGCCGGCGCGGGCATCGCCGCGCACCTGCACCAGCACATCGTGCCGCGCTGGGGCGGCGACACGAACTTCATGCCGGTCGTGGGGCACACGCGTGTGCTGCCGCAGCTGCTGGCCGACACGCGCAAGATGCTCGCGGAGGCCTGGCCGACGGCGTGACGGCGCGGCGTTCCCGCCGCCCCGCCCGCCGCCGTGGGCCTACGCGTCGTACAGGTCCGCCTTGCGGGGCGTGGGGTCCTGTACCGCCGTGCTGAGGAACGCCGAGCGGTTGCCGAACTTCTCGGTGTCCACGCCGTTCTCCTCCAGCACCCGGATCGCCGCCGAGTGGACCACCCGGAGCACCGGGGTGGCGGCGCGCAGGGCGTCGTCGGCCATGAACCGGTGCCGCCAGGGCTTCGCGGCCCAGGCGTGCCGCAGGCCGAACGGCTCGGGCAGGGCCAGTGAGCCGCCGAGCCAGTTCAGCAGCGGCGGGTACCAGGTCAGCGGGGCCCGGGCGGCCAGTCGTACCACCTCGTCGGTGTCGACCAGCGGAAGCTTCACCGTCCGCGTCTCCCACCGCTTCAGGGACTTCTGCACCGACTTCTCCTTCGCCGCCGGTTTGGTGGTGAAGAGCGGGTGCACGGGCCCCAGGGCGTGGCCGGTGACCTCGATGCGCAGCGTCTCGTAGAGCACGGTCACGGTGATCAGCATGGTGATCACGAGCTGACCCTCCCAGAGCGTCCACTGCACGCCCAGGTAGTGCCGGTCGCCGCCGCCGAACTGCTGCTTGTTGCAGATGTCCTGTATGGCGTGCGACTTGACCTGGTACGCCTCGACGTCCGTGCCCTCCGGCCGGGACACCGCCGTGGCGTTCTCGCCGATCGGCGTCACGATCCAGTGCCGTATCGACGGCTTGGTGAAGCCGCCCGTGTTCAGCGGGCCGCGCTCCAGCATGCGCAGCTGGTCGTGGATGGACCGTATGACGTCCCAGCTGCGGAACGGGTGGATCTCCCGGTCGGGATCGGCCGGGGCGAGGTCCTCCGCGAGCTGCCAGCTGCCCCAGCGGGTGCCCATGCCGAGTATGCCCTTGGGCCCGGCGTAGAAGACCGAGTTGGACTGCTGCTCCGCGCTGAGCCGGGCCAGGGACTGGCGGAGCTGCTCGGCGGCGGTCTCGCCGGGGCTGCTCGGCACCGCCTCGGGCACCTTCGCGCCGACGCTGCTGCCGGAGAGCAGGCTGTCCCAGCGCTCCCGCAGGTCCTTCGCCGTGCGCTCGCAGATCTGCTTGGCCCAGAACCAGCCGATCACCGGCATGACGACCGCCGCGCGCGCGTACCAGGCCCAGAAGCCGGTGAACGGCATCTGGATCAGGAAGATCACGGCCAGCGCCCCGACCGCGACGAGCAGCGTGGTGGCGAGCGTCGAGGCCCGCTTGTCCTCGCGCCGGGCGATGGTGGTGCGGATCGTGAACACCATCAGCCACACCAGCAGCCCGGGCAGGAAGAGCAGCCCGCACAGGACCATGACGATCGTGAGCAGGTTGTCGCGCTCCCGGCGGATCCGGTGGGCCGCGAGGCAGTGCTCGACGACGACCTGCGGCTCCGTGCCGAACGACTGGATCAGCGGTGCCCGGCCGGCGCCGAGCATGCGGTCGACCACCGCCCGGGAGAACGCCTCCCCGAGGTTGGGCCGGAAGATCTTCGCCCACTTCTGACCGGGCTTCACGGTCGACTCGTGCCACTCGTTGTTGGCCTTGAGTATCTCCTCGACCTCGTTGTCCCGGTAGGCCGCCGAGGCGAGCGCGAACGTCGCCGTCTGCCCCTCGTCGCCCGTGCGCGGCACCTGTGGCCCGAAGATGTCCGCGTAACCGCTGTCAACGGTCATTCCCGCCCCCGATCGCCGCCACTGTCGCTCCTGCGGCCTTCCCGACTTCCGTGCTCCGCACACCTGTTGATCAGGTCATCAGCGTATCCCCAGGCACCGACATGCGTCGGCGGACGGTCGAAGCCGCCCGCCGACCCGGAGGGAGCCGCCGCGCACAAGCCACATGCGTGCGCCCGATCGCAACTGCCGGGCGCCGCACGCCTCTTGTGCGCCTGTCAGGAAGCCTCCTGCTCCTGTTTCCTCAGGCGCTCGGCGACTTGAGGGGGCATCGGCTCGTGCCGTGCGTAGCGCCGGTTGAACCGTGCCGTCCCGTGCGACAGCGAGCGCAGATCGACGGCGTACCGCCCGATCTCGATCTCGGGCACCTCGGCGCGTACGAGGGTGCGCCCGCCGGCCGTCTGCTCGGTGCCCAGCACCCGGCCGCGCCGCCCCGACAGGTCGCTCATCACCGCGCCCACGTAGTCGTCGCCGACCAGCACGCTCACCTCGGCCACCGGCTCCAGCAGATGGATCTTCGCGTCGGCGGCGGCCTCCCGCAGCGCGAGCGCGCCCGCCGTCTGGAACGCGGCGTCCGAGGAGTCCACGGAGTGCGCCTTGCCGTCCAGCAGCGTGACCCGCACGTCGACCAGCGCGTGCCCCGCGGCGACTCCCTTCGCGGCCTGCGCGCGGACGCCCTTCTCCACCGACGGGATGAACTGCCGTGGCACCGCGCCGCCGACGACCTTGTCGACGAACTCGATGCCCGAGCCGCCGGGCAGCGGCTCCACCTCGATCTCGCAGATGGCGTACTGCCCGTGCCCGCCGGACTGCTTCACATGCCGGCCGCGCCCGCCGGCCCTGGTCGCGAACGTCTCCCGCAGGGAGACCTTGTGCGGAACGACGTCGACCTGGACGCCGTACCGGCTGCGCAGCCGTTCGAGGGCGACGTCCGCGTGGGCCTCGCCCAGGCACCACAGGACCACCTGGTGGGTGTCCTGGTTCTGCTCCAGCCGCATGGTCGGGTCCTCGGCGACCAGCCGGGCCAGGCCCTGGGAGAGCTTGTCCTCGTCCGGTTTGCTGTGCGCCTGGATGGCGAGCGGCAGCAGTGGGTCGGGCATGTCCCAGGGCTCCATCAGGAGCGGGTCGTCCTTGGCGGAGAGGGTGTCGCCGGTCTCCGCGCGGTTCAGCTTCGCCACGCAGGCGAGGTCACCCGCGACGCAGTGCGACACCGGACGCTGTTGCTTTCCGAACGGCGTGGACACGGCACCGATGCGTTCGTCGACGTCGTGGTCCTCGTGGCCCCGGTCCGCCAGTCCGTGCCCGGAGACATGGACGGTCTCGTCCGGGCGCAGGGTCCCGGAGAAGACGCGCACGAGCGAGACACGGCCGACGTACGGGTCGGACGAGGTCCGCACGACCTCCGCGACCAGCGGTCCGTCGGGGTCGCAGGGTTTCAGTTCCCGCGCCCTGCCGTCGATGGTGGTGACCTGGGGCTGGGCATGCTCCAGCGGGGTCGGGAACCCTCCGGTGACCAGCTCCAGCAGCTCGACCGTGCCGATGCCCTGCCGGGCGCCGTCGGCGGCGGGGGCGGCGGCCAGGACGGGGAAGAACGTCCCGCGCGCGACAGCCCGCTCCAGGTCGTCCACGAGCGTCTTGACGTCGATCTGCTCCCCGCCGAGATAGCGGTCCATGAGGGTCTCGTCCTCGCTCTCCGCGATGATCCCCTCGATCAGCCGGTTGCGGGCCTCCTCGATCAGCGGCAGCTGGTCCTCGCCCGGCTCGGACTCCTTGCGCTCGCCGGTCGAGTAGTCGAACAGCTTCTGCGACAGCAGCCCGATCAGCCCGGTCACGGGGGCGTGCCCGTCCGGCGCCTGCGGGCCGTGCAGCGGCAGATACAGCGGCAGGACGGCGTCGGGGTCGTCGGCGCCGAAGGCCTCCGCGCAGACCCGCGTCATCTCCTCGAAGTCCGCGCGGGCGGCCTCCAGGTGCGTCACGACGATGGCGCGCGGCATGCCGACGGCCGCGCACTCCTCCCACACCATGCGAGTCGAGCCGTCCACGCCGTCCGAGGCCGAGACGACGAAGAGGGCCGCGTCCGCCGCTCGCAGACCGGCCCGCAGTTCCCCGACGAAGTCCGCGTAGCCGGGGGTGTCGAGAACGTTGACCTTGATGCCGTTCCACTCGACCGGCACCAGGGAGAGCTGCACCGAGCGCTGCTGCCGGTGCTCGATCTCGTCGTAGTCGGAGACGGTGCCGCCGTCTTCCACACGGCCCGCCCGGTTCACCGCCCCAGCGGTCAGTGCGAGGGCTTCCACCAGTGTTGTCTTCCCCGCTCCGGAGTGGCCGACCAGCACCACATTCCGTACGGACGTGGGGTGGTCGGCCGCCACTGCCCTGCCGGCGGCTCCGGGGTGTGCGTTGGTCTTGTCGCCCATGATCCTGCCTCCCGTGCACGGTGAGGTCACTGTGGGCGCGGACACGCGGGACCCGCGTGCTGGGCGGCTCCGGCGACGCCCGCGATTCTTCGAGCTTTCCACTCTCGTCACGGTGCGTCCATACAAAGGACGCGAAGGCGCCAACCGGCGTCGGTTGCAAGCCGTGCGCCGGACCGCGGTCAGGCGCGGGTGCCGGGCGGTCGCCCGCACGCGTGCGTGGCTACGATGGGCCAGCCGACGGCCAGCAGGGGCCGCGCGGCGCCAGCGACCCTCGGGAAGGCCATGCTGAACAAGTACGCGCGTGCATTCTTCACGCGTGTCCTCACACCGTTCGCCGCGTTTCTCATCCGCCGGGGCGTGAGCCCGGACACGGTCACGCTGATCGGCACCGCGGGCGTGATGGCGGGCGCGCTGGTCTTCTACCCCCGGGGCGAGTTCTTCTGGGGCACGGTCGTCATCACCCTGTTCGTCTTCTCCGACCTCGTCGACGGCAACATGGCCCGCCAGCTGGGCCGCACGAGCCGCTGGGGCGCCTTCCTGGACTCCACCCTGGACCGGGTCGCCGACGGCGCCATCTTCGGCGGGTTCGCCCTCTGGTACGCCGGTGGCGGGGACGACCTCGTGCTGTGCGCCGTCTCGATCTTCTGCCTGGCCAGCGGCCAGGTGGTGTCGTACACCAAGGCGCGCGGCGAGTCGATCGGACTGCCGGTCGCGGTCAACGGGCTCGTCGAGCGCGCCGAGCGCCTGGTGATCTCGCTGGTCGCCGCGGGGCTCGCGGGGCTGCACGCGTTCGGCGTGCCGGGCATCGACGTGCTGCTGCCGATCGCCCTGTGGCTGGTCGCCGTGGGCAGCCTGATCACGCTGATCCAGCGGGTCGTCACGGTCCGCCGGGAGTCCGCCGAGGCGGAGGCGGCGGAGCGCCCGAACGCCGACAATGCCTCTCAGGGGAGGGAGACGGCGAAATGAGCGCTCGGGACACGCTGACGGACGCCCTGTACGGGCTCGGCTGGAGCACGGTGAAGAAGCTCCCCGAGCCGGTGGCCGCACGGCTCGGGAACACCGTGGCCGATCTGTCCTGGAAACAGCGCGGCAAGGGGGTACAGCGGCTGGAGAGCAACTACGCGCGCGTGGTGCCCGACGCCACCCCGGAGCGGCTCGCCGAGCTCTCGCGCGCGGGCATGCGCTCGTATCTGCGCTACTGGATGGAGTCCTTCCGGCTCCCCGCCTGGAGCGCCGAGCGCGTCAGGAGCGGCTTCGACCCCAAGGACCTGCACTTCCTCACCGACGGCCTGGCCGCCGGCAAGGGCGTCGTCCTGGCGCTGCCGCACCTGGCCAACTGGGATCTGGCCGGCGCCTGGGTCACCACCAAACTGGGCATCCCCTTCACCACGGTCGCCGAGCGCCTGAAGCCGGAGACGCTCTACGACCGTTTCGTCGCCTACCGCGCGGGCCTCGGCATGGAGGTCCTCCCGCACAACGGCGGCTCCGCCTTCGGCACCCTGGCCCGGCGGCTGCGCGACGGCGGCCTGGTCTGCCTGGTCGCCGACCGCGACCTGTCCGCCTCCGGCGTCGAGGTGCGGTTCTTCGGCGACACCGCGCGGATGCCGGCCGGACCGGCCCTGCTGGCCCAGCAGACCGGCGCGCTGCTGCTGCCGGTGACGCTCTGGTACGACGACTCACCCGTCATGCGCGGCCGGGTGCACCCCCCGATCGAGGTACCCCAGTCAGGTACCCGGGCCGAGAAGACGTCTGTCATGACACAGGCCCTGGCGGACGCCTTCGCCTCGGGGATCGCCGACCATCCGGAGGACTGGCACATGCTGCAGCGGTTGTGGCTCAAGGACCTCGACCCCGCGAAGGGGACCCCGTGAGGATCGGCATCGTCTGCCCGTACTCCTGGGATGTGCCAGGTGGCGTCCAATTCCACATCCGGGACCTGGCCGAGTACTTCATCCGCCTCGGGCACGAGGTGTCCGTCCTCGCCCCCGCCGACGACGACACCCCGCTCCCGCCGTACGTCGTCTCGGCGGGCCGCGCGGTGCCGGTGCCGTACAACGGCTCGGTGGCCCGGCTGAACTTCGGCTTCCTGTCGGCGGCCCGGGTACGCCGCTGGCTGCACGACGGCGCCTTCGACGTGATCCACATCCACGAACCGGCGTCCCCGTCCCTGGGCCTGCTGGCCTGCTGGGCCGCGCAGGGCCCGATCGTCGCCACCTTCCACACCTCCAACCCCCGCTCGCGCGCGATGATCGCCGCGTACGCGATCCTCCAGGCCGCGCTGGAGAAGATCAGCGCCCGGATCGCGGTCAGCGAGTACGCCCGCCGCACCCTGGTCGAGCACCTCGGCGGGGACGCCGTGGTGATCCCCAACGGCGTCGACGTCGACTTCTTCGCCAGGGCCGAGCCCAACCCCGACTGGCAGGGCGACACCATCGGCTTCGTCGGCCGGATCGACGAGCCCCGCAAGGGCCTGCCGGTGCTGATGCGGGCGCTGCCCAGGATCCTCGCCGAGCGGCCGCAGACGCGGCTGCTGGTCGCGGGCCGCGGGGACGAACAGCAGGCCGTCGAGTCGCTGCCCGCCGAGCTGCGCTCCAGGGTGGAGTTCCTCGGCATGGTGAGCGACGAGGACAAGGCCCGCTTCCTGCGCAGCGTCGACGTGTACGTGGCACCCAACACCGGCGGCGAGAGCTTCGGGATCATCCTGGTCGAGGCGATGTCGGCGGGCGCGCCGGTGCTGGCCTCGGACCTGGACGCCTTCGCGCAGGTACTCGACCAGGGCGCGGCGGGGGAGCTGTTCGCCAACGAGGACGCGGACGCGCTCGCCGAGGCGGCGCTGCGGCTGCTGGACGACCCGGTGCGCCGGGAGAAGCTGCGCGAGCGCGGCAGCGCGCATGTGCGCCGGTTCGACTGGTCGACCGTCGGCGCGGACATCCTGTCGGTGTACGAGACGGTGACGGACGGCACCGCCGCGGTCGCCGCCGACGACCGTCCCCTGGGACTGTGGGGGCGGTTCGGGCTGGCCCGCGACTGACTGATCACGCCCGAGGGACACCCCGGTAGCCTTGCCGCCCGTGACCGCAACCCTCATCTGGATCCTCGTCGCCCTCATCGCCATCGGCGTGTACCTGAGCTGGACGGCGGGCCGTCTGGACCGGCTGCACGCCCGGATCGACGCCACCCGTGCCGCCCTGGACGCCCAGCTGCTGCGCCGCGCCTCCGTGGCGCAGGAACTGGCCACCTCCGGGGTGCTGGACCCGGCGGCCTCGATCGTGCTGTACGAGGCGGCGCACGCGGCCCGGCAGGCCGAGGAGGAGCAGCGGGAGGTCGCCGAGAGCGAGCTGAGCCAGGCCCTGCGCGCGGTGTTCGCCGAGCCGCAGCAGGTCGAGGCGGTCCGGGAGGCGCCCGGGGGAGAGGCGGCGGCCCGGGAGCTGACCGAGGCGGTGCGCCGGGTGCCGATGGCCCGGCGCTTCCACAACGACGCGGTGGGGGCGGCCCGCAGGCTGCGCGAACACCGCAAGGTGCGCTGGTTCCGGCTGGCCGGCCACGCCCCGTTCCCCCTGGCCTTCGAGATGGACGACGAGCCACCGACGGCCCTGGTGGACCGGGCCGCGTAGACCCTCGTACCGGAAAACGATCCACCGGCTCCACATTGGCCCTTGCTGTGGCCTGCACACCTCCCGTTTCCTCGGTGTTTGCAGAAACCCTCTTTCACTTCAGTGAGGTCACCCGTGTCCAGCACGCTCTCCGAGAACCAGGCCCCCGAGACCGGCACCGCCCGCGTGAAGCGCGGCATGGCCGAGCAGCTCAAGGGTGGCGTGATCATGGATGTCGTCACGCCGGAACAGGCCAAGATCGCCGAGGACGCGGGCGCCGTCGCCGTCATGGCCCTGGAGCGGGTCCCGGCCGACATCCGCAAGGACGGCGGCGTGGCCCGGATGTCCGACCCGGACATGATCGAGGGCATCATCGAGGCCGTCTCGATCCCGGTCATGGCCAAGTCCCGCATCGGCCACTTCGTCGAGGCCCAGGTCCTGCAGTCGCTCGGCGTCGACTACATCGACGAGTCCGAGGTCCTCACCCCGGCCGACGAGGTCAACCACTCCGACAAGTGGGCCTTCACCACCCCGTTCGTCTGCGGCGCCACCAACCTCGGTGAGGCCCTGCGCCGGATCGCCGAGGGCGCGGCCATGATCCGCTCCAAGGGCGAGGCCGGCACCGGCAACGTCGTCGAGGCCGTCCGCCACCTGCGCCAGATCAAGAACGAGATCGCCCGCCTGCGCGGCTACGACAACCACGAGCTGTACGCCGCCGCCAAGGAGCTGCGCGCCCCGTACGAGCTGGTCAAGGAGGTCGCCGAGCTCGGCAAGCTGCCGGTCGTGCTGTTCTCCGCCGGTGGTGTGGCCACCCCGGCCGACGCCGCGCTGATGCGCCAGCTCGGCGCCGAGGGCGTCTTCGTCGGCTCGGGCATCTTCAAGTCCGGCGACCCGGCCAAGCGTGCCGCCGCCATCGTGAAGGCCACCACCTTCTACGACGACCCGAAGATCATCGCGGACGCGTCCCGCAACCTCGGCGAGGCCATGGTCGGCATCAACTGCGACACCCTCCCCGAGACCGAGCGCTACGCCAACCGCGGCTGGTAACCACCATGACGGAAGCACCTGTGATCGGCGTCCTGGCCCTCCAGGGCGACGTACGGGAGCACCTCGTCGCCCTGGCCGCGGCCGACGCCGTGGCCAGGCCGGTGCGGCGCCTCGAGGAGCTCGCCGAGGTCGACGGCCTGGTCATCCCCGGCGGCGAGTCCACCACCATCTCCAAGCTGGCCATCCTGTTCGGCGTGATGGAGCCCCTCCGCGCGCGCGTGCGGGACGGCATGCCCGTCTACGGCACCTGCGCGGGCATGATCATGCTGGCCGACAAGATCCTCGACCCGCGTTCGGGCCAGGAGACTGTCGGCGGCATCGACATGATCGTGCGCCGCAACGCCTTCGGGCGTCAGAACGAGTCCTTCGAAGCGGCGGTCGACGTCAAGGGCGTCCCGGGCGATCCTGTGGAGGGCGTCTTCATCCGCGCCCCCTGGGTCGAGTCCGTCGGTGCCCAGGCCGAGGTGCTCGCCGAGCACGACGGCCACATCGTCGCGGTCCGCCAGGGCAACGCGCTCGCCACGTCGTTCCACCCGGAACTGACCGGCGACCACCGCATGCACGGCCTGTTCGTGGACATGGTGCGCGCCAACCGGACAGCGGAGTCCTTGTAGGATCTCTGGCGTTCGTTGCAGAGATGGGTTACGCGAAGGAGACAGGCAGATGTCCGGCCACTCTAAATGGGCCACGACGAAGCACAAGAAGGCCGTGATCGATGCCAAGCGCGGCAAGCTCTTCGCGAAGCTGATCAAGAACATCGAGGTCGCGGCGCGGATGGGCGGCGTGGACCTCGAAGGCAACCCGACGCTCTACGACGCCGTCCAGAAGGCCAAGAAGCAGTCGGTCCCGAACAAGAACATCGACTCCGCGATCAAGCGCGGTGGCGGCCTCGAAGCCGGTGGCGCCGACTACGAGACGATCATGTACGAGGGCTACGGCCCCAACGGCGTTGCCGTGCTCATCGAGTGCCTCACGGACAACCGCAACCGTGCCGCCTCCGACGTCCGCGTCGCCATGACCCGCAACGGCGGCTCCATGGCCGACCCGGGCTCGGTGTCATACATGTTCAGCCGCAAGGGCGTCGTCATCGTCCCCAAGGGCGAGCTGACCGAGGATGACGTCCTGACCGCCGTCCTGGACGCCGGTGCCGAGGAGGTCAACGACCTTGGCGAGTCCTTCGAGGTCATCAGCGAGGCCACCGACCTGGTCGCGGTCCGCACCGCCCTCCAGGAGGCCGGCATCGACTACGACTCCGCCGACTCCAGCTTCGTGCCGTCCGTCCAGGTCGAGCTCGACGAGGAGGGCGCCAAGAAGATCTTCAAGCTGATCGACGCGCTGGAGGACAGCGACGACGTGCAGAACGTCTTCGCCAACTTCGACGTGTCCGACGAGATCATGGAGAAGGTCGAGGCGTAACGCTGCCGCGGGCTCAAGCGTGCTCCACGGGCCGACGGGACATCCCGTCGGCCCGTCGCTTTGCCGGGCGTTGGTGCGAGGCGTTGTCGGTGGCACCCGATAGCCTGCACAAACTGGCGATCGAAGGGAGGGGCCGGTGCGCGTACTGGGGGTGGACCCGGGACTGACCCGGTGCGGTGTCGGCGTCGTGGAGGGGGTCGCGGGGCGGCCGCTCACGATGCTCGGCGTCGGCGTCGTGCGTACGCCCGTCGACGCGGACCTCGGCCATCGCCTGGTCGCGATCGAGCAGGGCATCGAGCAGTGGCTCGACGAGCACCGGCCCGAATTCGTCGCCGTGGAGCGGGTGTTCAGCCAGCACAACGTGCGCACGGTGATGGGCACGGCCCAGGCCAGCGCCGTCGCCATGCTCTGTGCGGCCCGCCGCGGCATCCCCGTCGCCCTGCACACGCCCAGCGAGGTCAAGGCCGCCGTCACCGGCACCGGACGCGCCGACAAGGCGCAGGTCGGCGCCATGGTCACCCGGCTGCTGCGGCTCGACGCACCGCCGAAACCGGCCGACGCCGCCGACGCCCTCGCGCTCGCCATCTGCCACATCTGGCGCGCCCCCGCCCAGAACCGCCTCCAGCAGGCCGTCGCCCTGCACACCGCAAGAGCAACCGCATCGAAAGGCCGTACGGCATGATCGCCTTCGTCAGCGGCACGGTCGCCGCCCTCGCTCCCGACGCCGCGGTGGTCGAGGTCGGCGGCGTCGGCATGGCCGTCCAGTGCACGCCCAACACACTGTCGACGCTCCGCGTCGGCCGGCCCGCCAAGCTCGCCACCTCCCTCGTCGTACGCGAGGACTCCCTGACGCTGTACGGCTTCGCGGACGACGACGAGCGGCAGGTCTTCGAGCTGCTCCAGACCGCGAGCGGGGTCGGCCCCCGGCTCGCCCAGGCCATGCTCGCCGTGCACACCCCGGACGCGCTGCGCCGTGCCGTGGCGACGGGCGACGAGAAGGCGCTCACCGCCGTCCCCGGCATCGGCAAGAAGGGCGCCCAGAAGCTGCTGCTGGAGCTGAGGGACCGCCTGGGCGAGCCGATCGGCGCCCCCGCGGTCGGCGCACCGGTCAGCACCGGCTGGCGCGACCAGTTGCACGCCGCCCTGATCGGCCTGGGGTACGCGACCCGCGAGGCCGACGAGGCGGTCGCCGCGGTCGCGCCCCAGGCCGAGGCCGCCGAGGGCACACCCCAGGTGGGCCAGTTGCTGAAGGCGGCCCTGCAGACTCTCAACAGAGCGCGCTGACGCCGGGCACCCGGCACGGAACGGCCGGAAAACGACCTCCGAAAGCCGGGAACGACCCCTCCGAAAGCCGGGAACGACCCCTCCGAACGCGGGAAACACCCTCCGAGAGCCGGGAACGACCCTCGAAAAGGGGCGCCCCCACCCTCATACGACACCCGACCGCGACACGACCCGAGGCACACTCCATGAACTGGGACGACTCGACCGACACCTCCGCCCCCGAGCGGCTCGTCGGCGCGTCCGCCGACCGTGAGGACCAGGCCGTCGAGGCCGCGCTGCGGCCCAAGGACCTGGGCGAGTTCATCGGCCAGGAGAAGGTCCGCGAACAGCTCGACCTCGTCCTGCGCGCCGCACGCGCGCGGGGCGCCACCGCCGACCACGTGCTGCTCTCCGGCGCCCCCGGCCTCGGCAAGACCACCCTCTCCATGATCATCGCGGCCGAGATGGGCGCCCCGATCCGCATCACCTCCGGCCCCGCCATCCAGCACGCCGGCGACCTCGCCGCGATCCTGTCCTCCCTTCAGGAGGGCGAGGTCCTCTTCCTCGACGAGATCCACCGCATGTCGAGGCCCGCCGAGGAGATGCTGTACATGGCGATGGAGGACTTCCGGGTCGACGTCATCGTCGGCAAGGGCCCCGGCGCCACGGCCATCCCCCTGGAGCTGCCCCCGTTCACCCTGGTCGGCGCCACCACGCGCGCGGGCCTGCTGCCGCCCCCGCTGCGCGACCGCTTCGGCTTCACCGCGCACATGGAGTTCTACGAACCCGCCGAACTGGAACGCGTCATCCACCGCTCGGCCAACCTGCTGGACGTCGAGATCGACTCGGCCGGAGCCGCCGAGATCGCCGGCCGCTCCCGGGGCACGCCCCGGATCGCCAACCGGCTGCTGCGCCGCGTCCGGGACTACGCGCAGGTCAAGGCCGACGGGATCATCACGCGCGAGATCGCGGCGGCGGCGCTGGAGGTCTACGAGGTCGACGCCCGTGGCCTGGACCGCCTCGACCGCGGCGTGCTCGAAGCGCTGCTGAAGCTGTTCGGCGGCGGACCGGTCGGCCTGTCCACGCTCGCCGTGGCGGTGGGGGAGGAGCGCGAGACCGTCGAGGAGGTCGCCGAGCCGTTCCTCGTACGGGAGGGCCTGCTGGCCCGCACCCCGCGCGGTCGGGTCGCCACGCCTGCCGCCTGGGCGCATCTCGGCCTCACCCCGCCCCGCTCGGGCGGCGTGGGAAACGGACAACAGGACTTGTTCGGGGCGTGACGGCGGGCGTGACGGCGAGGGCATTGGCCGGACCAGGAACCCGGGTGCCATGCTGAGCGTTGTTCCATGCGCGCGGACTCGCTTAGACTCCGCCGATGCCGCCTTTCCCGGCGGCTGACATACCCCCATCCAACAGGCCGCCCATCTGCGCGGTCGTGCGAAGGAATCTGTCCCGTGAATAGCCTCGTGACCCTCCTCCCGTTCATCGTGCTCATCGGGGCCATGATCCTGATGACCCGCTCGGCCAAGAAGAAGCAGCAGCAGGCCGTTGACATGCGGAACCAGATGCAGCCCGGTTCCGGAGTCCGCACCATCGGGGGCATGTACGCAACGGTCAAGGAAGTCAACGAGGACACGGTCCTCCTCGACGCCGGCCCGGGCGTCGACCTCCTCTTCGCCAAGAACTCCATCGGTGCCGTGCTCTCCGACGACGAGTACAACCGCATCGTGCACGGCATCGAGCACGACCTGAAGGCCGACGCGGACACCGTCCCGGACGACGCCTCCTCCCTCACCGAGACCGACGAGCCCGTCGACGCCGCCCCCTCCGACGAGAAGTCCGTCGACCTCGGCAAGAAGGACGCGGACGAGGAGCCCGCCGACGCCGCCGAGGCGAAGCGGGACGAGGAGCCGAGGAAGACCGACGGCGACGCCGACGCGAAGTAGTCATGTCCCGGAGTGCGCGGGCCGGGCTCGCGTGCCCGGGACATACGCATCCCGCACGGGATCCCGACACCATGTCATGGCCGCCCGCCCGCTGACCCGGAGTGAGGCGGCCCGAGAGGGAGTACGAGAAGGTGGCAGCACCTAAAAAGGGCCGGAGCTCGAGCGCCCAGAGCAAGCCATGGCGCTCGCTGGCCCTGATCCTGATCGCCATCGTGGCGCTCACCGGGGGAATGTTCGCCTCCGGACACACCACTCCGCGTCTCGGCATCGACCTGGCCGGTGGTACGAGCATCACGCTCGGGGCTGTGCCCGAGGACGGCAACGAGTCCGCGATCAACCCGACCAACATGAACACCGCGGTCGACATCATGGAGCGCCGCGTCAACGGTCTGGGTGTCTCGGAGGCCGAGGTCCAGACGCAGGGCGATCGCAACATCATCGTCAACATTCCCAAGGGCACCAACTCACAGCAGGCCCGGGAACAGGTCGGCACCACCGCCAAGCTCTACTTCCGCCCGGTCCTGGCCACCGAGCCCTCCGGCGGCAACGCCGCGCCGACCCCCTCGCCGAGCGCCTCCTCCAGCGCGCCCTCCGGTGACAAGGACAAGGCCACCGGCTCTCAGAGCCCCGCCGCCTCGGATTCCGCCAGCCAGAGCGCGACCCCTTCGGCCACCGCCACCACCCAGGGCCGCGCCGTCACGGACGCCCTGAAGGCCGACGCCACCCCGTCGCCGTCCGGCTCCACCTCTCCCAGCGCCTCCCCGAGCGGCAGCGCCACCGGCGACGACAGCGAGCTCCAGGCCAAGTACGCGGCGCTGGACTGCAGCAAGGAGTCGGTCCGCGCCACCACCGGTGAGGGCGCCAAGCCCACCGACTCCACCGTGGGCTGCGGCGAGATCCAGGGCGTCTGGTACAAGTACCTGCTCGGCCCGGCCGCCGTCGACGGCACCGAGGTCGACAACGCCCAGGCCGTCTACGACACGCAGAGCGGCGCCGGCTGGAAGGTCCAGATGGACTTCACCAACGCCGGTGCCAAGAAGTTCGCCGACATCACCGGCCGGCTCGCGCAGAACCAGTCCCCGCAGAACCAGTTCGGCATCGTCCTCGACGGCGAGGTCGTCTCCAGCCCGTACGTCAACCAGTCGATCAGCGGCGGCAACGCCGAGATCTCCGGCAGCTTCACGCAGGAGGAGGCCCAGGGCCTCGCCAACATGCTGTCGTACGGCGCGCTGCCTCTGACGTTCCGCGAGGAGAGCGTCACCACGGTGACCGCGGCGCTCGGCGGGGACCAGCTGCAGGCCGGTCTGATCGCGGGCGCCATCGGTCTCGCCCTGGTCGTGATCTACCTGCTGGTCTACTACCGCGGCCTGTCGTTCATCGCGATCCTGTCGCTGCTCGTCTCCGCCGCCCTCACCTACGTGCTCATGTCGCTGCTCGGCCCGGCCATCGGCTTCGCGCTGAACCTGCCGGCCGTCTGTGGTGCCATCGTCGCCATCGGTATCACGGCGGACTCGTTCATTGTGTACTTCGAACGGGTCCGGGACGAGATCCGCGAGGGCCGCTCGCTGCGGCCCGCCGTCGAGCGGGCCTGGCCGCGCGCCCGGCGCACCATCCTGGTCTCCGACTTCGTGTCGTTCCTCGCCGCCGCGGTGCTCTTCATCGTCACCGTCGGCAAGGTCCAGGGCTTCGCGTTCACGCTCGGTCTGACCACCCTGCTCGACGTCGTGGTCGTCTTCCTCTTCACCAAGCCGCTGCTGACGATCATGGCCCGCCGGAAGTTCTTCGCCAGCGGTCACCCGTGGTCCGGCCTCGACCCCAAGCGCCTCGGCGCCCGTCCGCCGCTGCGCCGCACCCGCCGTCCCGCCGCCCCCGTCGAACCGAAGGAGGCGTGAGATGTCGAAGCTCGGCAACCTCGGCGCCCGACTGCACCGAGGCGAGGTCGGTTACGACTTCGTCGGCAACCGCAAGATCTGGTACGGCATCTCCATCCTGATCACCATCACGGCCATCGTCGGCCTGGCGGTGCGCGGCCTGAACATGGGCATCGAGTTCCAGGGCGGAGCCGTCTTCACCACGCCGAAGACGTCCGTCTCGGTCTCCCAGGCCGAGGAGTACGCGGAGGAGGCCTCCGGCCACGACGCGATCGTCCAGCAGCTCGGCAACGGCAGCCTCCGCATCCAGATCGCGGGCATCGACACGGGCCAGTCTGACCGGATCAACGAGGCGCTGGCCGAGGACCTGAAGGTCGACGCCGAGAAGATCAACGCCGAACTGGTCGGCCCCAGCTGGGGTGAGCAGATCGCCAACAAGGCCTGGCAGGGCCTCGGGATCTTCCTGGTCCTCGTCGTGATCTATCTGGCGATCGCCTTCGAATGGCGCATGGCGGTCGCCGCGTTCGTCGCCCTGATCCACGACATCACCATCACGGTCGGCATCTACGCCCTCGTGGGCTTCGAGGTCACACCGGGCACGGTGATCGGTCTGCTGACGATCCTCGGTTACTCCTTGTACGACACGGTCGTCGTCTTCGACAGCCTCAAGGAACAGACGAAGGACATCACCAAACAGACCCGCTGGACCTACAGCGACATCGCCAACCGGTCGATCAACAGCACCCTGGTGCGCTCGATCAACACCACGGTGGTCGCGCTGCTGCCCGTGGCGGGCCTGCTGTTCATCGGTGGCGGTGTCCTCGGCGCCGGCATGCTCAACGACATCTCGCTGTCGTTGTTCGTCGGCCTCGCGGCCGGTGCGTACTCCTCGATCTTCATCGCCACACCGCTCGTCGCCGACCTCAAGGAGCGCGAGCCGCAGCTGAAGGCACTGAAGAAGCGGGTCCTCGCCAAGCGGGCCCAGAGCGCCGACCAGGGCGAGACGGTGGCCGTCGACGGCCCCGACGAACCGCTCGCCGACGAGCCGGAGGACGCCGCTCCCGCGGGGGTCGGCCCGCGCAACCAGCCCGCGTCCCGCACTCGCGGCCGCGGCCGACCCTCGGGGAAGCGTCGATGACCGACATCAAGGAGCTGCTCCTCAGCCGCATCCGTGACGTGGCCGACTACCCGGAGCCGGGCGTGATGTTCAAGGACATCACCCCGCTCCTGGCGGACCCGGCGGCGTTCACCGCGCTGACGGACGCGCTGGCCGAGATCGTGGAGCGCACCGGCGCCACGAAGGTCGTCGGCCTGGAGGCCCGCGGCTTCATCCTCGGCGCCCCGGTCGCCGTGCGGGCCGGCGTCGGCTTCATCCCCGTCCGCAAGGCGGGCAAGCTCCCCGGAGCGACGCTGCGCCAGGCGTACGACCTGGAGTACGGCTCGGCGGAGATCGAGGTGCACGCCGAGGACCTGACCGGCGGCGACCGCGTCCTGGTCGTCGACGACGTCCTCGCCACCGGCGGCACGGCGGAGGCCTCCCTGGAGCTCATCCGCCGGGCCGGAGCGGAGGTCGCGGGCGTGGCCGTCCTGATGGAACTGGCCTTCCTCAACGGCCGCGCCCGTCTGGAGCCGGCCCTGGCCGGAGCCCCGCTGGAGGCCCTGCTCACCGTCTGACGGACAGCACCCTGCCTGTGGAGGCGCCCCTCACTGTCCGAGGGGCGCCTTCGCTGCTTTTCAGGGCGTCGGCGGGGCGTCGCCAGGGCGCCCGCAAGCCGCGCGAAAGGCGCAGGCAAGGTGTGCGCAAAGTGTGTGACACCGTAGAAGTGGGGGCGGAGGAATCCGGTGCCCGTCTCAGGCGTTGCTCGGGTACACGGCCCTCACATCGGCCTGAAGGCGATCCTGGAGCTCAGGATCGCTACCATGGGGTCTCCGGAGCCTGACCGGGGGACCCGGATCGCGCACGAGGAGCCCTCTTGCCAGACGAGGCCCAGCACCTGACCGCCGCCAAGCCCGAGCGCGCCTCGGACTCCGCGGCCCAGCCCGCGCAGCACGCGAAGAAGGACACGCGCGGGTCGGTCGAGCACGCCCAGTCCGCGCCCGTCGCGAAGGCCGCCGAGCAGTCGCGCCCCAAGCCCGCCCCTCCCGAGCGCCCCGCGTCCACGGCCCCGATCCGTCCCGCCGCCACGCCCCAGACGCCGCGGTCCGGCTCCTCCAACCGGGTCCGCGCCCGTCTGGCCCGTCTCGGCGTCCAGCGCGCCAACCCGTACAACCCGGTCCTGGAGCCCCTGCTCCGGATAGTCCGCAGCAACGACCCCAAGATCGAGACGTCGACGCTGCGCCAGATCGAGAAGGCCTACCAGGTCGCCGAGCGCTGGCACCGCGGGCAGAAGCGCAAGAGCGGTGACCCGTACATCACGCACCCCCTCGCGGTGACCACGATCCTCGCCGAGCTGGGCATGGATCCGGCCACCCTCATGGCGGGCCTGCTGCACGACACGGTCGAGGACACCGAGTACGGGCTGGAGGACCTGCGCCGCGACTTCGGCGACGTGGTGGCCCTGCTCGTCGACGGTGTCACCAAACTGGACAAGGTCAAGTTCGGCGAGGCCGCGCAGGCCGAGACCGTGCGCAAGATGGTCGTCGCCATGGCCAAGGACCCGCGCGTCCTGGTCATCAAGCTCGCCGACCGCCTGCACAACATGCGCACCATGCGCTACCTCAAGCGCGAGAAGCAGGAGAAGAAGGCGCGCGAGACCCTGGAGATCTACGCGCCGCTCGCCCACCGCCTCGGCATGAACACCATCAAGTGGGAACTGGAGGACCTCGCCTTCGCGATCCTCTACCCCAAGATGTACGACGAGATCGTACGGCTGGTGGCCGAGCGGGCACCGAAGCGTGACGAGTACCTGGCCATAGTGACCGACGAGGTGCAGCAGGACCTGCGCGCCGCCCGCATCAAGGCGACGGTCACCGGCCGCCCGAAGCACTACTACAGCGTCTACCAGAAGATGATCGTCCGCGGCCGTGACTTCGCGGAGATCTACGACCTGGTGGGGATTCGTGTACTTGTCGACACGGTCCGCGACTGTTACGCCGCCCTCGGCACCGTGCACGCGCGATGGAATCCGGTCCCCGGCCGGTTCAAGGACTACATCGCGATGCCCAAGTTCAACATGTACCAGTCGCTGCACACGACGGTGATCGGCCCCAACGGCAAGCCGGTCGAACTCCAGATCCGTACGTTCGACATGCACCGCCGCGCCGAGTACGGCATCGCCGCGCACTGGAAGTACAAGCAGGAGGCCGTGGCCGGTGCCTCCAAGGTGCGCACGGACGTACCCAAGGCGTCCGGCAAGGACAAGGACGCCATCAACGACATGGCGTGGCTGCGGCAGCTTTTGGACTGGCAGAAGGAGACCGAGGACCCCAGCGAGTTCCTGGAGTCGCTGCGCTTCGACCTGTCCCGCAACGAGGTCTTCGTCTTCACCCCGAAGGGCGACGTCATAGCGCTCCCGGCGGGGGCGACGCCCGTGGACTTCGCGTACGCCGTGCACACCGAGGTCGGTCACCGCACCATAGGGGCGCGGGTCAACGGTCGTCTCGTACCGCTCGAATCCACCCTGGACAACGGCGACCTGGTGGAGGTCTTCACCTCCAAGGCCGCCGGCGCCGGCCCGTCCCGCGACTGGCTCGGCTTCGTGAAGTCGCCGCGCGCCCGCAACAAGATCCGGGCGTGGTTCTCCAAGGAGCGCCGCGACGAGGCGATCGAGCAGGGCAAGGACGCGATCGTCCGCGCGATGCGCAAGCAGAACCTGCCGATCCAGCGCATCCTCACCGGCGACTCCCTCGTCACCCTCGCGCACGAGATGCGCTACCCGGACATCTCCGCGCTGTACGCGGCGATCGGCGAGGGCCATGTCTCCGCGCAGAACGTCGTCCAGAAGCTCGTCCAGGCCTTCGGCGGCGAGGAGGCGGCCACCGAGGAGATCGACGAGAGCGTCCCGCCGGCGCGCGGACGCGGCCGCAAACGCCGGACCAGCGCCGACCCCGGCGTGGTCGTCAAGGGCGTCGACGACGTCTGGGTGAAGCTGGCCCGCTGCTGTACGCCGGTCCCGGGCGACCCGATCATCGGTTTCGTCACGCGCGGTAGTGGCGTATCGGTTCACCGCAGCGACTGTGTGAACGTGGAGTCACTGTCCCGTGAGCCCGAGCGCATCCTCGACGTCGAGTGGGCGCCCACTCAGTCCTCGGTCTTCCTGGTCGCCATCCAGGTCGAGGCCCTGGACCGCTCCCGGCTGCTGTCGGACGTCACGCGTGTGCTGTCCGACCAGCACGTCAACATCCTCTCCGCGGCCGTCCAGACCTCCCGCGACCGGGTCGCCACCTCCCGCTTCACCTTCGAGATGGGCGACCCGAAGCACCTCGGCCACGTCCTGAAGGCGGTCCGGGGCGTCGAGGGCGTCTACGACGTGTACCGGGTGACGTCGGCGCGCAGCCGGTCGTAACGGCCGTACGGATACGAAAAAGGGGCTCCCTCACGGGAGCCCCTTCGTGTGTGGCCGACGGGGGTCAGCCGCCGAACTCCTGGAGGCCCTTCAGCGCCTGGTCAAGCAGCGCCTGGCGGCCTTCCAGCTCACGCTCCAGCTTGTCGGCCTTGGCGGTGTTGCCCTGGGTGCGCGCCTGCTCGATCTGCTTCTGGAGCTTGTCCACGGCGGCCTGGAGCTGACCGGTCAGACCCTCGGCACGCGCGCGTGCCTCCGGGTTCGTCCGACGCCACTCGGCCTCCTCGGCCTCCTGGATGGCCCGCTCCACGGCGTGCATCCGGCCCTCGACCTTCGGCCGGGCGTCGCGCGGCACATGGCCGATGGCCTCCCAGCGCTCGTTGACCGAGCGGAAGGCGGCACGCGCCGCCTTCAGGTCGGTGACCGGGAGGATCTTCTCGGCCTCCTCGGCCAGCTCCTCCTTGAGCTTGAGGTTCTCCGCCTGCTCCGCGTCCCGCTCGGCGAAGACCGAGCTGCGGGCGGCGAAGAAGACGTCCTGGGCGCCGCGGAAGCGGTTCCACAGGTCGTCCTCGTGCTCGCGCTGGGCGCGGCCGGCCGCCTTCCACTCGGACATCAGCTCGCGGTAGCGCGCGGCCGTCGGGCCCCAGTCCGTCGAGCTCGACAGCTCCTCGGCCTCGGCGACCAGCCGCTCCTTGGTCTTGCGGGCCTCCTCGCGCTGCGCGTCCAGCTGCGCGAAGTGCGCCTTGCGGCGCTTGGAGAACGCCGAACGGGCGTGCGAGAAGCGGTGCCACAGCTCGTCGTCCGACTTGCGGTCCAGCCGCGGCAGCCCCTTCCAGGTGTCCACCAGGGCCCGCAGCCGCTCACCGGCCGCCCGCCACTGGTCGGACTGCGCCAGCTCCTCCGCCTCCGCGACCAGCGCCTCCTTGGCGTGCCGGGCCTCGTCGGTCTGCCGCGCCCGCTGCGCCTTGCGCTCCTCGCGGCGCGCCTCGACGGTCTGGACGAGCTTGTCCAGCCGGCCGCGCAGCGCGTCCAGATCCCCGACCGCGTGGTGCGCGTCGACCTGCTCGCGCAGATGGTCGATGGCCGCCGTCGCGTCCTTCGCCGACAGGTCGGTGGTCTGCACTCGCTTCTCGAGGAGGCCGATCTCGACAACCAGGCCCTCGTACTTGCGCTCGAAGTAGGCCAACGCTTCCTCGGGGGAGCCGGCCTGCCAGGAACCGACGACCTGCTCGCCGTCGGCCGTACGCACGTACACGGTCCCCGTCTCGTCGACGCGGCCCCACGGGTCGCTGCTCACAGCGCCTCCTCCACATGATGCCTGCGGGGGGCCTCAGCTCCCCCGGGCATCGTCCACAGTTTCGTCACGGCCAACATAGGCGACCGGCGGGTGGCCTGTCCGCATCCCGCGCGACCGAAATTTCGCAGTTGGGGGTCAGGATTTCGAGACGGTCGCCTTGTTGATGACGACCGTCGCGTTGGGCGCCCCGTCACCGGCTCCCGTGCTCTCACCCGCGTCGGCGATCTTCTTCAGCACCGTCATACCGGACTCGGACACGGTACCGAACGGTGTGTAGCTGGGCGGCAGCTGACTGTCCTGGTAGACGAGGAAGAACTGGCTGCCGCCGGAGTTCGGCTGTCCGGTGTTCGCCATCGCGACGGTGCCCGCGGGGTAGATGTTGTCCTTGAGGCTCTTGTCCTTCAGGTTCTCGTCCGGAATCGTGTAGCCGGGACCGCCGCTGCCGCTGCCCGTCGGGTCGCCGCACTGGAGCACGTAGATGCCGTTGGTGGTCAGCCGGTGGCACTTGGTGTGGTCGAAGTAGCCCTTGCCGGCCAGGAAGTCGAACGAGTTCACCGTGTGCGGGGCCGCCGACGTCTTCAGCGCGATGTCTATGTCACCGCAGGTCGTCGCCAGCTTCATCGTGTAGTCGGCCGACTTGTCGATGGTCATCGCCGGCTCCTTCTTCCAGGTCTGCGACTCGACCTTGCCGGCGGCCGGCTTGTCGCACGGGTCCGGGGCCTTGGACGGGGAGGCGCTCTCCGTGACTTCCGCGCCGGCGTTGGTCTTGTCGTCGTCCTTGAGCACGCCGGTCGTGTACAGCGCGAGGCTGCCGATCAGGACCACGCCGAGCGCCGAAGCGATCACGGCGTTGCGCGTGCGCGCCTTGCGCCGGGCGTCGGTGCGCCGCTGCTGCTGCCGCAAGAACTTCTCCCGGGCGAGCTGACGCCGCCGCTGTTCCTGGCTGACCACCGGATTTACTCCTCATGCGTCTCGAACATCCACCGGTACGCGTGCGCCCCGTGACCGACCGCCTGCGTGTGCCCCGTACCGTATATGGGTTCGCTGAGGAATCGGCAGCGCCGGTAGGCTCTTGGCGTCAGGCGCAGCCGTCGCCGAGGCCGCCCGTATCGACACAACGAAGGACGATCGTGCTCATTGCCGGGTTCCCCGCCGGGGCCTGGGGGACGAACTGTTATCTCGTCGCCCCCGCCGCCGGTGAGGAGTGCGTGATCATCGACCCGGGCCACCAGGCGGCCCCAGGAGTCGAGGAAACGCTGAAGAAGCATCGGCTCAAGCCCGTCGCCGTCGTCCTCACCCACGGCCACATCGACCACGTGGCCTCGGTCGTCCCGGTCTGCGGAGCGCACGACGTGCCGGCCTGGATCCACCCCGAGGACCGGTACATGCTGAGCGACCCGGAGAAGGCCCTCGGGCGGTCCATCGGGATGCCGCTCATGGGCGAGCTCACCGTGGGGGAGCCCGACGACGTCAAGGAGCTGGCCGACGGGGTCGGGCTGGAACTGGCGGGGCTGGAGTTCTCCGTCGCGCACGCGCCGGGCCATACCAAGGGGTCGGTGACCTTCCGGATGCCCGAGGCCGCGGACATCCCGTCCGTGTTCTTCTCCGGGGATCTGCTCTTCGCCGGCTCCATCGGACGCACCGACCTGCCCGGCGGTGACATGGCCGAGATGCTCGACTCGCTGGCCCGCGTGTGCCTGCCGCTCGACGACTCGACCGTGGTGCTGTCCGGCCACGGCCCCCAGACCACCATCGGCCAGGAGCGCGCCACCAACCCCTATCTGCGGCAGGTGGCCGCCGGCCTGGGAGCCCAGGAGGCTCCCCGACGAGGAATGTGACGAGAACTTCCGTGAGCACCTTCAAGGCCCCCAAGGGCACGTACGACCTGATCCCGCCGGACAGCGCCAAGTACCTGGCCGTCCGCGAGGCGATCGCGGCCCCGCTGCGCAACTCCGGCTACGGCTACATCGAGACGCCCGGCTTCGAGAACGTCGAACTGTTCGCGCGCGGCGTCGGCGAGTCCACCGACATCGTCACCAAGGAGATGTACGCCTTCGAGACCAAGGGCGGCGACCGGCTCGCCCTGCGCCCCGAGGGCACGGCGTCCGTGCTGCGCGCGGCGCTGGAGGCCAACCTGCACAAGGCGGGCAACCTGCCGGTCAAGCTCTGGTACTCGGGCTCGTACTACCGCTACGAGCGCCCCCAGAAGGGCCGTTACCGTCACTTCTCCCAGGTCGGCGCCGAGGCGATCGGCGCGGAGGACCCCGCCCTCGACGCCGAGTTGATCATCCTGGCCGACCAGGCGTACCGCTCGCTGGGCCTGAGCAACTTCCGCATCCTGCTCAACAGCCTGGGCGACAAGGAGTGCCGTCCCGTCTACCGGGCCGCGCTCCAGGACTTCCTGCGGGGCCTGGACCTCGACGAGGACACCCTGCGCCGGTCCGAGATCAACCCGCTGCGCGTCCTCGACGACAAGCGCGAGTCGGTCCAGAAGCAGCTGACCGGTGCCCCCCTGCTCCGCGACTACCTCTGCGACGCCTGCAAGGCGTACCACGAGGAGGTCCGCGAGCTGATCACCGCGGCGGGCGTCGCCTTCGAGGACGACCCGAAGCTGGTGCGCGGCCTGGACTACTACACGCGGACCACCTTCGAGTTCGTCCACGACGGCCTCGGCTCGCAGTCCGCGGTGGGCGGCGGCGGCCGCTACGACGGCCTGTCCGAGATGATCGGCGGCCCCGCGCTGCCGTCCGTCGGCTGGGCCCTCGGCGTCGACCGCACGGTGCTCGCCCTGGAGGCGGAGGGCGTCGAGCTCGAACTCCCGGCGGCCACCAGCGTGTTCGCGGTGCCGCTCGGCGAGGAGGCCCGCCGTGTGCTGTTCGCCAAGATCACGGAGCTGCGCAAGCTCGGGGTCGCCGCGGACTTCTCCTACGGCGTCAAGGGCCTCAAGGGCGCCATGAAGAACGCCAACCGCAGCGGCGCCCGCTACACGATCGTGGCCGGCGAACGGGACCTCGCCGAGGGCGTGGTCCAGCTCAAGGACATGGAGTCCGGCGAGCAGACGGCCGTCGGCGTCAACGAGATCGTGGCCGAACTCGAAGCCCGGCTGGGCTGATCACGTCCGTGAGGGCGCCGGAGGTCCCACGGGGCATCCGGCGCCCTCACGCATGTCCGGAACCGATCGGCGGGCCGTACGTCCTTATGCGCAGCGAACGGTGGACTTACGCGCGCGTGCGGCACAATGTCCCCTGCCGGAAGCAGGTCTCCCCTCAAGTGACGGAATCGGCGTGATGAGCAAGACGACAGTCATGGACGTCTCCACCGAGCCCGAGCCCGAGCCCGAGCCGCAGAGCGCGGTCGCCGAGCCCCGCACGGTCGGCGGCAGCCGGGCCTTCGCCCTGCTGCTGGTGATCACGGGCGCGGCAGGACTGCTCGCCGCCTGGGTCATCACGCTCGACAAGTTCAAGATCCTCGAAGCCAAGGCCCGGGGCGAGACGTTCACGCCGAGCTGCAGCCTCAACCCGATCGTCTCCTGCGGCAGCGTCATGGAGAGCGCCCAGGCCTCCGCCTTCGGGTTCCCCAACCCGATGCTCGGCCTGGTCACCTACGGCATCGTGATCTGCGTCGGCATGAGCCTGCTCGCCCGGGCCCGCTTCCCCCGCTGGTACTGGCTCACCTTCAACGCCGGCACGCTCTTCGGCGTCGTCTTCTGCGCCTGGCTGATGTTCCAGTCGCTGTACCGGATCAACGCGCTGTGCCTGTGGTGCTCGCTGGCCTGGGTCGCCACCATCGTCATGTTCTGGTACGTGACCTCGTTCAACATCCGCAACGGCTTCCTGCCCGCGCCGGCCGGGCTCAAGCGGTTCTTCGCCGAGTTCACCTGGGTGCTGCCGGTCACGCACATCGGCATCATCGTCATGCTGATCCTGACCCGCTGGGGCAGCCAGCTCTGGGCCTGAGCCAGGGCCCGGCGGCGTTGTCAGTGCCGTGATTTAGGGTTTCTTGCGTGGAGCCCGACCTGTTCACCGCCGCCGCAGAAGAACGCCAGGAGAAGGACCCGACCGCGAGTCCCCTGGCGGTGCGGATGCGCCCACGCACCCTCGACGAGGTGGTGGGCCAGCAGCACCTGCTGAAGCCCGGCTCACCCCTGCGCCGACTGGTCGGCGAGGGCGCCGGGGGACCGGCGGGCCCGTCCTCGGTGATCCTCTGGGGCCCGCCCGGCACCGGCAAGACGACCCTGGCGTACGTCGTCTCCAAGGCGACCAACAAGCGGTTCGTGGAGCTGTCCGCGATCACCGCCGGCGTCAAGGAGGTCCGCGCGGTCATCGACGGCGCCCGCCGCGCCACCGGCGGCTTCGGCAAGGAGACCGTCCTCTTCCTCGACGAGATCCACCGCTTCAGCAAGGCCCAGCAGGACTCCCTCCTGCCCGCCGTCGAGAACCGCTGGGTCACGCTGATCGCGGCGACCACCGAGAACCCGTACTTCTCGGTGATCTCGCCGTTGCTCTCCCGCTCCCTGCTGCTGACCCTCGAGCCCCTCACCGACGACGACGTGCGCGGCCTGATCCAGCGCGCCCTCACCGACGAACGCGGCCTGAACAGCGCCGTCGCCCTCCCCGAGAACACCGAGGCCCACCTCCTGCGGATCGCCGGCGGCGACGCCCGCCGCGCCCTGACCGCCCTGGAGGCCGCCGCGGGCGCCGCCCTGGACAAGGGCGAGACCGAGATCGGCCTCACCACACTCGAAGAGACCGTCGACCGCGCCGCCGTGAAGTACGACCGCGACGGCGACCAGCACTACGACGTGGCCAGCGCTCTCATCAAGTCGATCCGCGGCTCCGACGTCGACGCCGCCCTGCACTATCTGGCCCGGATGATCGAGGCCGGCGAGGACCCTCGCTTCATCGCCCGCCGCCTGATGATCTCCGCCAGCGAGGACATCGGCCTCGCCGACCCGAACGCCCTGCCCATCGCGGTCGCCGCCGCCCAGGCCGTCGCCATGATCGGCTTCCCCGAGGCCGCCCTCACCCTCAGCCACGCCACCATCGCCCTCGCCCTGGCACCGAAGTCCAACGCCGCGACGACCGCGATCGGCGCGGCCCTGGACGACGTACGCAAGGGGCTGGCCGGGCCGGTGCCGGCGCACCTGCGCGACTCCCACTACAAAGGCGCGGGCAAGCTCGGTCACGGACAGGGGTACGTCTACCCGCACGACCTGCCCGAGGGCATCGCCGAGCAGCGGTACGCGCCGGACGCCCTCAAGGACCGCGAGTACTACACCCCGACCCGGCACGGCGCCGAGGCGCGGTACGCGGACGCCGTCGAGTGGACCAGGAAACACCTCGGTCGTAGGCGGTCCTGAACACCCTGTAGACTTCGCAGAAGTGCTGAGTCCCGTGCAGTCAGAGCGGGACAGCCAGTCGGAGATCCACTCCTTCGTGGGGTGGCTCCAGGAGCGTCGCGCACCGTCGAAAGGTGTCGCGGGCAGCCCACCACCACTCGGAATCCCGGGAACGGTCGGTGGGCCACTCGCGTGCTGCACGTATGTGCCCAGACCAGGGGAGCGGCTGCCCACCCCGTCCGCAGGGACGAGGCGGGATTCCCCGGCTGCGGATGCGACCTCCCTCAACACGCTGACAAGCCGAAACCAGGAAATGAGAGACAAGTGGCGAACCAGTCCCGCCCCAAGGTCAAGAAGTCGCGTGCCCTCGGCATCGCGCTGACCCCGAAGGCCGTCAAGTACTTCGAGGCCCGTCCGTACCCGCCGGGTGAGCACGGCCGTGGCCGCAAGCAGAACTCGGACTACAAGGTCCGTCTGCTGGAGAAGCAGCGTCTGCGCGCGCAGTACGACGTGTCCGAGCGCCAGCTCGTCCGCGCCTACGAGCGTGCCTCCAAGGTCCAGGGCAAGACCGGTGAGGCCCTGATCATCGAGCTGGAGCGTCGTCTCGACGCCCTGGTCCTGCGTTCGGGCATCGCCCGCACGATCTACCAGGCCCGCCAGATGGTCGTCCACGGCCACATCGAGGTCAACGGCCAGAAGGTCGACAAGCCGTCCTTCCGCGTCCGCCCGGACGACGTCGTGATGGTCCGCGAGCGCAGCCGTGAGAAGACGCTGTTCTCGATCGCCCGCGAGGGCGGTTTCGCCCCCGACGGCGAGACCCCGCGCTACCTCCAGGTGAACCTCAAGGCCCTGGCGTTCCGCCTGGACCGCGAGCCGAACCGCAAGGAGATCCCGGTGATCTGCGACGAGCAGCTCGTCGTCGAGTACTACGCCCGCTGACCCGGACGTAGCCTCACCAGCGCATCAGCCCGTCGTCTCCCCGCCCTTCCGGGTGGGCGAGGCGGCGGGCTTCCGCATGTGCGCGACGCCCCGCCCCCGCCGCACCGGCCCGCGCGGCTCCGGCAGCGCCGCCACCGACCCCGACCGGCCGAGCGCCAGCCCCACCGCCTCCTCCCGGCCGAGCCGCGCGCCCTGCCGTACGCACTCCTCGTACCGTTCGTCGCCCAGCAGCTGCCGGGCCGTCGCCTCGCACAGCTCGTGCGGGGTGTTGTAGTACGCCGAGCCGAACAGCGGCAGGCCCACCGAGGGCCACATCCGCCTCGCCGCCCCCTGCAGCACCGCCGCCTCGGCCGGATCGCCGTCCGCCGTGGTCACCAGGGCCAGCAGCTCGATCGCCAGCACCGAGCCGAGCAGATCGTGGAAGGCGTGCGCGCCGGACAGGCAGTCGGTGAGCAGAGCGCGGGCGCGGGCCGGGTCGCCCTCGGTCCAGGCGGCGTACGCCAGGACGAACAGCGCGTAGCCGCGGGCCCAGCGCTCGCCGTGGTCCTCGCACACCCGGCGCACGTCCTCGCACAGCTTCACCGCGTCCGCCAGATCGCCCTGGAACGCCCGCGTCATCGCCAGCTCGACCTGGCCCATCAGGACGTTGCTGTTCAGCTCGCCGATCTCCCGGTAGCGGTCCAGCGCCGAGCGCAGCAGCGTTTCTGCACGCGGCATGTCGTCCGTGACCAGCGCCAGACAGCCGGTGCGGTGCTCCGCGTACGCCAGCGCCGTGGCGCTGTGGGACCGCTCGGCCTCCTCCCGGCACTCCTGGAGCGCGGCCAGCGCCGGGACCGCGTCGCCCTGGAGGACGGCGACGTAACCGAGCACCCACAGGGCCTTCAGCCGGGACTGCTCGTTGCCGGAGTCGAGGTGCAGGCCCCGCTCCAGCCAGTGCCGCCCCTCCGACAGCCGCCCGCAGCCGACCCAGTAGAACCACAGCGAGCCCGCGAGGTACTGACCCAGATGCGCCTCGTCCGGCTCGGTCAGGCAGTAGTCCAGGGCGCTGCGCAGATTCGGCAGCTCAGCCTCGATACGCGCCGCCACCTCGCCCTGGCGCGGCGAGAACCAGTCCAGCTCGCACCAGGTCGCCAGGCCCACGTACCAGTCACGGTGCCGCCTGCGCAGCCGGGCCGCGTCCCCGGCCGCCGCCAGCCAGTCGGCGCCGTACGCCCGGACCGTGTCGAGCATGCGGTAGCGCAGGCCGGCCGGGGTCTCCTCGCGGGCCACCACGGACTGCGCGATCAGCTCGGTCAGGACGTCGAGGATGTCGTCGGCGGGCAGTCCGCGGCCGCTGCACACATACTCGGCGGCCTCCAGGTCGAACGCGCCGGCGAACACCGACAGCCGCGCCCACAGCAGCCGTTCCTCGGGAGTGCACAGCTCGTGGCTCCAGCCGATGGCCGTGCGCAGCGTCTGATGCCGGTGCGGCGCCTCGCGCCCGCCGCCGGTCAGCAACTGGAACCGGTCGTCGAGCCGCTCCAGCAACTGCTCGGGGGACAGTGCCCGTAGCCGCCCCGCCGCCAGTTCGATCGCCAGCGGAATCCCGTCCAGACGCCGGCACAGCTCCCGTACCGTCCGGTCGTCACCGCACACCACCCCCTGCTGAGCGGCGCGGTCGGCGAACAGCTCGGCCGCCTCGTCCTCGCCCAGCGGAGCCAGCGGGAACAGTCGCTCACCCGCCACCCCAGCGGCCTGCGCCCCACCGCGAGCACCCGCAGCCCCGGCAACCGCCGCAGCAGGTCGGTCACCAGCGCGGCACCCGCGTCCACCAGATGCTCGAACCCGTCGAGGAGCAGCAGCAGTTGGCGGTCGGCGAGATGGGCGAGGAGCGTCTCACGCGGCAGCCGCGTGGTGTGGTCGGTCAGCCCCAGGGCCTCCACGACGGCGTAGTCGACGAAATCCGGATCGCGCACCGGCGCCAGATCCACCGACCACACCCCGCCCGGCGGCACGGACCGGGCGGCCGCCCGCGCCGCGAGCCGCGACTTGCCGACCCCGCCGGTCCCCGTCACGGTCACCAGCCGACAGGCGCCCAGCGCCCGGTTCAGCCCGGCCAGTTCGGCCGCCCGCCCCACGAACGCGTCCAGCTCCAGAGGAAGGTTGCCGTGCGTGGGCCCGCCGTCGCGCTGAGGTGGTCGCATGGGACACGGAGCGTACTGAACCGTGTTCAGTCCGTACAATCGCTTCCCGTATCTCCGCCCCGGCCGCGCCGTAATCCGGTACGGAGCGCAAGCCCCGGCGCGATAGGCTCGGTGCACGACTTTTTCGATGTTCAGGCACGTTTAGGGAGCGGGTGCGCAGTGTCCGGTGGAGAGGTGGCCGGGATCCTGGTGGCCGTCTTCTGGGCGATCCTGGTCTCCTTCCTCGCCGTGGCCCTGGCGAGGCTGGCCCAGACGCTCAGGGCGACCACCAAGCTCGTGGCGGACGTGACCGACCAGGCCGTCCCGCTGCTGGCGGACGCCTCCGCGGCGGTGCGCTCCGCGCAGACCCAGATCGACCGGGTCGACGCCATCGCCTCGGACGTCCAGGAGGTCACGTCGAACGCGTCGGCGCTGTCCACGACCGTCGCCTCCACCTTCGGCGGCCCGCTGGTCAAGGTCGCCGCCTTCGGGTACGGCGTGCGCCGCGCCCTCGGCGGCCGAAAGGACGACGTGCCCGCGAAGTCGTCGAGGCGTACCGTGATCGTGGGCCGGACCGTCCCGGCCGCGCGGCGGGCCAAGCGGAAGAAGGACTGAGACCAGCGATGTTCCGCCGTACGTTCTGGTTCACCACGGGCGTCGCCGCCGGCGTGTGGGCCACCACCAAGGTCAACCGCAAGCTGAAGCAGCTGACCCCCGAGAGCCTCGCCGCCACGGCGGCGAACAAGGCGATCGAGGCGGGCCACCGGGTCAAGGACCGGGCGGTGGGCTTCGCCCTCGACGTCCGCGCCAACATGGCCCAGCGGGAGGCCGAACTCGAGGACGCGCTGGGCCTGCACGCGGACCCGGAACTGCCCCCCGCGCGGCGTTACGCCGCCATCGACAACCGCAACAAGCCCAAGACGTACGTCATCGACAACACGACGTACTCGTACAACCGGAATGAGGACCACTGATGGAGTCGGCTGAGATTCGCCGTCGCTGGCTGAGCTTCTTCGAGGAGCGCGGGCACACCGTCGTCCCTTCGGCGTCGCTCATCGCGGACGACCCGACTCTGCTCCTCGTCCCGGCCGGCATGGTCCCTTCAAGCCCTACTTCCTGGGCGAGGTGAAGCCGCCGTTCGCCCGCGCCACCAGCGTGCAGAAGTGCGTGCGCACGCCGGACATCGAGGAGGTCGGCAAGACCACCCGGCACGGCACGTTCTTCCAGATGTGCGGCAACTTCTCCTTCGGCGACTACTTCAAGGAAGGCGCCATCAAGCTCGCCTGGGAGCTGCTCACCAGCCCCCAGGACAAGGGCGGTTACGGCCTGGAGCCGGAGAAGCTCTGGATCACCGTCTACAAGGACGACGACGAGGCCGAGCGCATCTGGCACGAGGTCGTCGGCGTGCCCAAGGAGCGCATCCAGCGCCTCGGCATGAAGGACAACTACTGGTCCATGGGCGTCCCCGGCCCGTGCGGCCCCTGCTCCGAGATCAACTACGACCGCGGCCCCGAGTTCGGCGTCGAGGGCGGCCCCGCCGTCAACGACGAGCGGTACGTGGAGATCTGGAACCTCGTCTTCATGCAGTACGAGCGCGGCGAGGGCACCGGCAAGGACAACTTCGAGATCCTCGGCGACCTGCCCAGCAAGAACATCGACACCGGCCTCGGCCTCGAGCGGCTCGCCATGATTCTGCAGGGCGTGCAGAACATGTACGAGATCGACACCTCGATGGCCGTCATCAACAAGGCCACCGAGCTGACCGGCGTCCGCTACGGCGACGCCCACGCCTCGGACGTCTCCCTTCGCGTGGTCACCGACCACATGCGCACGTCCGTGATGCTCATCGGCGACGGTGTCACCCCGGGCAACGAGGGCCGCGGCTACGTGCTGCGCCGCATCATGCGCCGCGCCATCCGCAACATGCGCCTGCTCGGCGCCACCGGCCCGGTCGTCAAGGACCTCATCGACGTCGTGATCGGCATGATGGGCCAGCAGTACCCCGAGCTCATCACCGACCGCGAGCGCATCGAGAAGGTTGCCCTCGCCGAGGAGAACGCCTTCCTCAAGACGCTGAAGGCCGGCACCAACATTCTGGACACGGCCGTCAGCGACACCAAGGCCGCGGGCTCCACCGTGCTGCCCGGCGACAAGGCCTTCCTGCTCCACGACACCTGGGGCTTCCCGATCGACCTCACCCTGGAGATGGCCGCCGAGCAGGGCCTGTCCGTGGACGAGGACGGCTTCCGGCGCCTGATGAAGGAGCAGCGGGAGCGCGCCAAGGCCGACGCCCAGGCCAAGAAGACCGGCCACGCCGACATGGGCGCCTACCGCGAGATCGCCGACCGGGCCGGGGCCACCGACTTCATCGGGTACACCGACACCGAGGGCGAGACCACGGTCGTCGGCATCCTCGTCGACGGTGTCTCGTCGCCCGCCGCCACCGAGGGCGACGAGGTCGAGATCGTCCTGGACCGCACCCCGTTCTACGCCGAGGGCGGCGGCCAGATCGGCGACACCGGCCGCATCAAGGTCGACACCGGCGCCGTCATCGAGATCCGCGACTGCCAGAAGCCGGTCCCGGGCGTGTACGTGCACAAGGGCGTCGTCCAGGTCGGCGAGGTGACGGTCGGCGCCAAGGCCCATGCCTCGATCGACGCCCGCCGCCGCACGGCCATCGCCCGCGCCCACTCGGCCACCCACCTCACCCACCAGGCCCTGCGCGACGCCCTCGGCCCGACGGCCGCCCAGGCCGGTTCCGAGAACCAGCCCGGCCGCTTCCGCTTCGACTTCGGCTCGCCGTCCGCCGTCCCGACGGCCGTGATGACCGACGTCGAGCAGAAGATCAACGAGGTGCTGGCCCGCGACCTCGACGTGCACGCCGAGGTCATGGGCATCGACGAGGCCAGGAAGCAGGGCGCCATCGCCGAGTTCGGCGAGAAGTACGGCGACCGGGTGCGCGTGGTCACCATCGGCGACTTCTCCAAGGAGCTGTGCGGCGGCACCCACGTGCACAACACCGCCCAGCTGGGCCTGGTGAAGCTGCTCGGCGAGTCCTCCATCGGCTCCGGTGTGCGCCGTATCGAGGCCCTGGTCGGCGTGGACGCCTACAACTTCCTCGCCCGCGAGCACACGGTCGTCAACCAGCTGACCGAACTGCTCAAGGGCCGTTCGCACGAGCTGCCGGAGAAGGTCGCCGGCATGCTCGCCAAGCTGAAGGACGCCGAGAAGGAGATCGAGAAGTTCCGCGCCGAGAAGGTGCTGCAGGCCGCCGCCGGTCTCGCCGAGTCCGCCAAGGACGTACGCGGTGTGGCGCTCGTCACCGGCCAGGTCCCGGACGGCACGACCGCCGACGACCTGCGCAAGCTGGTGCTCGACGTGCGCGGCCGCATCCAGGGCGGCCGGGCCGCCGTCGTGGCCCTGTTCACCACGGTGGGCGGCAAGCCGCTCACGGTCATCGCCACCAACGAGGCCGCCCGCGAGCGCGGTCTGAAGGCCGGTGACCTGGTCCGTACGGCCGCCAAGACGCTCGGCGGCGGCGGTGGCGGCAAGCCGGACGTCGCCCAGGGCGGCGGCCAGAACCCGGCCGCCATCGGTGAGGCCGTGGACGCCGTCGAGCGCCTGGTCGCGGAGACGGCCAAGTAATGCGCACAGGACGTCGGCTGGCCATCGACGTCGGGGACGCCCGCATCGGGGTCGCGTCCTGCGACCCCGACGGCATCCTCGCCACGCCGGTGGAGACCGTGCCCGGCCGGGACGTCCCCGCCGCCCAGCGCAGGCTGAAGCAACTGGTCGAGGAGTACGAACCGATCGAGGTCGTCGTCGGTCTCCCTCGCTCCCTCAAGGGGGGCGAGGGCCCGGCCGCGGTCAAGGTCCGCGGCTTCGCCCAGGAGCTGGCCAGAGGCATCGCCCCGGTCCCGGTCCGGCTCGTGGACGAACGGATGACGACCGTGACCGCCGGACAAGGCCTTCGCGCCTCGGGGATGAAATCCAAGAAGGGCCGCTCGGTCATCGATCAGGCCGCCGCTGTCATCATCCTGCAGCAGGCACTGGAATCCGAACGGGTGTCAGGTAAAGCCCCGGGCGAGGGCGTCGAAGTGGTCATCTGATCGCGATACGGTAACGTTCCGCGCGATGCGGCGGCATTCGAACAGCCGCCGCACAGCAAGAGGTGGGACGGGAGCAGAGCCGGAAGCCACGCGACCGCCGCCTCGCGGCTCTAGGGGATCGATGACTGAGTATGGCCGGGGCCAAGGCTCCGAACCGTGGCATCCGGAGGACCCGTTGTACGGGGACGGCGGATGGGGAGGACAGCAGGCCCAGACGGGTCAGCAGTCCCCCTACGGCGGCCAGCCGCAGCACTATCCAGAGCAGCCGCAGCAGCCGCACTACGGCGACTGGGGCACCGGCGAGCAGCCCGGATACGGTCAGGCGCAGCAGCAGTACCAGCAGCAGTACGACCAGCAGCAGTACGCCGGTCAGGCGCAGCAGCCGTACGACGCCCAGCAGCAGTACGACGCCCAGCAGCAGTACGACACCGGCACCTGGGCCACCGGTGCACAGCCGCAGCTGCCGTACACCGGCGACCCGACGGACCCGTACCCGCAGCAGGCGGCGGCCTTCGGCGGGGATCAGCCCGACCTCTACGGCACGCCCGACGCCTATCCGCCGCCCGAGCCGCCCAGCCGCCGGCGCGCCGAGCCGGAGCCGAAGACCGACTGGGATCCCGGACCCGACCAGGGCGAGCAGGCCTTCTTCTCGGGCGGGGACGATGACGACGACGAGCCGGGGGACCGGCGCGGGCGCGGCGAGCGGCGCGGCCGCGGCGGCAAGAGCAAGAAGAGCCGCAACGGCTGCGCCTGCCTGGTGGTGGCCCTGGTCTTCGGCGGCGGTCTGGCCGGGGTCGGCTACTTCGGCTACCAGTTCTACCAGGATCGTTTCGGCGTGGCCCCGGACTTCGCGGGCGAGGGCACGAGCGAGCAGGTGACCGTCGAGGTCCCCAAGGGCGCCAGCGGGGCCGAGATCGGCCGACGGCTGAAGGCGGCCGGCGTCGTCAAGAGCGTCGACGCGTTCGTGGCCGCGCAGTCGCAGAACCCCGACGGGGACTCGATCCAGGCCGGCGCCTATCTGCTGAAGAAGCAGATGTCCGCGGCGAGCGCGGTCGAGATGATGCTCGACCCGAAGAGCCAGAACAACGTGATGGTCACCCCTGGCCAGCGCAACGTGCGGGTCTACAACGCCATCGACGAGAAGCTGGGCCTGGAAGCCGGCACCACCGAGGACGTCGCCGAGAAGAAGTACAAGAGCCTCGGCCTGCCCAGCTGGGCGAACAACAACGGCGACATCAAGGACCCGCTGGAAGGGTTCCTCTTCCCGGGCACCTATCCCGCGGCCAAGGGCATGAAGCCCGAGGCGGTCCTCAAGGAAATGGTCACGCAGGCCAACCGGCAGTACGGCCAGTACGACCTCGCCGCCAAGGCCGAGGCGCTGGACCTGAAGAACCCGCTGCAGGTCATCACGGTCGCCAGCCTCGTCCAGGCCGAGGGCAAGACGGAGGACGACTTCCGCAAGATGGCCGAGGTGGTCTACAACCGTCTCGCGCCCGACAACACGGAGACCTACCAGCTGCTCCAGTTCGACTCGACCTTCAACTACCTGAAGGGCGAGAGCAACATCAACATCAGCGAAGACGAGATCAACAGCAACCAGGACCCCTACAACACGTACACCCAGAAGGGTCTGCCGCCCGGACCGATCGGCAACCCCGGTGCGGAGGCGCTGAAGGCGGCGCTGAACCCGACTGACGAGGGCTGGCTGTACTTCGTGGCGACCGACGGCCGCAACAAGACCGAGTTCGCCCGGACGCACGACGAATTCCTCGATCTGAAGGCCAAGTTCAATGAAAGCTCGGGCAACTGAAGCCCGCCGGGCCGCCGTGCTCGGTTCGCCCATCGCCCACTCCCTGTCCCCGGTGCTGCACCGGGCGGCGTACCAGGAACTGGGGCTGACGGGCTGGACGTACGACCGCTTCGAGGTCGACGAGGCGGGGCTGCCGGGCTTCTTCGCGAAGCTCGGCCCGGAGTGGGCCGGGCTGTCGCTGACCATGCCCCTGAAGCGGGCCGTGATCCCGCTGCTGGACGAGATCAGCGACACCGCCGCCTCGGTCGAGGCGGTCAACACGGTCGTCTGCGCCGACGACGGCCGCCGCGTCGGCGACAACACCGACATCCCCGGCATGGTCGCGGCCCTGCGCGAGCACGGCATCGAGCAGGCCGACTCGGCCGCGATCCTCGGCGCCGGCGCCACCGCGTCCTCGGCGCTCGCCGCGCTGGCCCGGATCTGCACCGGCGAGATCGTCGTGTACGTCCGCAGCGCGGCCCGGGCCGCCGAGATGCGTCAGTGGGGCGAGCGGCTGGACGTCGACGTACGGATCGCGGACTGGACGGACGCGGCCGAGGCGCTGCGCCACCCGCTGGTCGTCGCCACCACCCCGGCGGGGACGACCGACGCGCTCGCCTCCGCCGTACCGGAGCGGCCCGCGACGCTCTTCGACGTGCTGTACGACCCGTGGCCCACCACGCTCGCGGCGCGCTGGTCGGCGTACGGCGGGGCCGTCGTCAGCGGGCTCGACCTGCTGGTGCATCAGGCCGTGCTCCAGGTGGAACAGATGACGGGCCGCGCGCCCGCGCCGCTGGACGCGATGCGCAAGGCCGGGGAGCACGCCCTCGCCGGTCATTAGGCCCCTGTCCGGCCCACGGCGGCGTCCGCCTGCTGGACCGGCGGGCTGACCAGCGGTCGGAACGTGGGAGGATCGGACATGGCGGGCCAGGGCCGCGCACCCCGGTCGCGCCGCCGCCGTACGCGAGGACGCGCGTCGGCAGGGCAGTACCGGGGCGCGAGCACTGAGGAGCACCGTTGAGCAGGTTGCGCTGGCTGACCGCGGGGGAGTCCCACGGTCCCGCACTCGTCGCGACGCTGGAGGGCCTTCCCGCCGGCGTGCCGATCACCACGGAGATGGTGGCGGACCACCTGGCGAGGCGGCGGCTCGGCTATGGACGCGGTGCGCGCATGAAGTTCGAGCAGGACCAGGTCACCTTCCTCGGCGGTGTCCGGCACGGGCTGACCCTCGGCTCGCCGGTCGCCATCATGGTCGGCAACACCGAGTGGCCGAAGTGGGAGAAGGTCATGGCGGCCGACCCCGTCGACCCGGCCGAGCTGGCCGAGCTGGCCCGCAACGCGCCGCTGACCCGGCCCCGGCCCGGTCACGCCGACCTCGCGGGCATGCAGAAGTACGGCTTCGACGAGGCCCGACCGATCCTGGAGCGGGCCTCCGCGCGGGAGACCGCGGCCCGCGTGGCACTGGGCGCGGTGGCGCGGTCGTACCTGAAGGAGACCGCCGGCATCGAGATCGTCAGCCATGTCGTGGAGCTGGCGGCGGCGAAGGCCCCCTACGGCGTCTACCCGACCCCGGCCGACGTGGAGAAGCTCGACGCCGACCCCGTGCGCTGCCTGGATGCCGACGCGTCGAAGGCGATGGTCGCGGAGATCGACCAGGCCCACAAGGACGGTGACACGCTCGGCGGCGTGGTCGAGGTGCTCGCGTACGGCGTGCCGGTCGGCCTCGGCTCGCACGTGCACTGGGACCGCCGGCTGGACGCCCGGCTGGCCGCCGCCCTGATGGGCATCCAGGCGATCAAGGGCGTCGAGGTCGGCGACGGCTTCGAGCTGGCGCGGGTGCCGGGCTCGAAGGCGCACGACGAGATCGTCACCACCGACGAGGGCATCCGGCGCGCCACCGGCCGCTCCGGCGGCACCGAGGGCGGACTGACCACCGGTGAGCTGCTGCGGGTGCGGGCGGCGATGAAGCCGATCGCGACCGTGCCGCGCGCGCTGCAGACGGTCGACGTGTCCACCGGTGAGGCCGCCCAGGCCCACCACCAGCGCTCCGACGTGTGTGCCGTGCCGGCCGCCGGCATCGTCGCCGAGGCGATGGTCGCGCTGGTCCTCGCGGACGCGGTCGCGGAGAAGTTCGGCGGCGACAGCGTGACCGAGACCGCCCGCAACGTGCGGTCCTACCTCGACAACCTGGCGATCCGATGAGCGGGCCCCTGGTCGTGCTGGTCGGCCCCATGGGGGTCGGCAAGTCCACCGTGGGCCGGCTGCTCGCCGAGCGGCTCGGCGTCGGCTTCCGGGACACCGACGAGGACATCGTGGCCGAACAGGGCCGCACCATCGCCGACATCTTCGTGGAGGACGGCGAGTCCGCCTTCCGTGCGATCGAGAAGCAGGCGGTGCACACGGCGCTGGCCGAGCACACCGGGGTGCTGGCGCTCGGCGGCGGCGCGATCCTCGACGCCGACACCCGTGGGCTGCTCGCCGGGCACCACGTCGTGTACCTGTCCATGGACGTCGACGAGGCGGCCCGGCGCACCGGCCTGAACACCGCCCGGCCGCTGCTCGCCATCAACCCGCGCAAGCAGTGGCGGGAGCTGATGGAGGCCCGACGGCACCTGTACGTCGAGGTGGCCCGCTCGGTCGTGGCCACCGACGACCGTACGCCCGAAGAGGTCACCCAAGAGGTCCTGAACGCTGTGGAGTTGAAGGAAGCATGAGCGAGTCAGTGACGCGGATCCAGGTCGGCGGCACCGCGGGCAGTGAGCCGTACGAGGTCCTGGTCGGCCGTCAACTGCTCGGGGAACTCGGCGCTCTGGTGGGCGACAAGGCCAGGCGGGTCGCCGTCATCCACCCCGAGGCGCTCGCCGAGACCGGCGAGGCGCTCCGTGCCGACCTGGCCGAGCAGGGCTACGAGGCGGTCGCCATCCAGGTGCCCAACGCGGAGGAGGCCAAGACGGCCGAGGTCGCCGCGTACTGCTGGAAGGCGCTCGGCCAGTCCGGCTTCACCCGCACCGACGTGGTGGTGGGCGTCGGTGGCGGCGCGACCACCGACCTCGCGGGCTTCGTGGCGGCGACCTGGCTGCGCGGGGTGCGCTGGATCGCGATTCCCACCACCGTCCTGGCCATGGTCGACGCGGCCGTCGGCGGCAAGACCGGCATCAACACGGCCGAGGGCAAGAACCTGGTGGGCGCCTTCCACCCGCCCGCGGGCGTCCTGTGCGACCTCGCCGCGCTGGACTCGCTCCCGGTCAACGACTACGTCTCGGGGCTCGCCGAGGTCATCAAGGCCGGCTTCATCGCCGACCCGGTGATCCTGGAGCTCATCGAGTCCGACCCGCAGGCCGCGCGCACCCCGGCGGGCCCGCACACGGCCGAGCTCATCGAGCGCTCCATCCGCGTCAAGGCCGAGGTGGTCTCCTCCGACCTCAAGGAGTCGGGTCTGCGGGAGATCCTCAACTACGGCCACACCCTCGGCCACGCCATCGAGAAGAACGAGCGCTACAAGTGGCGGCACGGCGCGGCGGTCGCCGTGGGGATGCACTTCGCCGCCGAACTCGGCCGCCTGGCCGGACGGTTGGACGACGTCACGGCCGACCGCCACCGCACGATCCTGGAGTCGGTCGGGCTGCCGCTGCACTACCGCTACGACCAGTGGCCCAAGCTGCTGCAGACGATGAAGGTCGACAAGAAGTCCCGCGGCGACATGCTGCGCTTCATCGTCCTGGACGGCCTGGCCAAGCCGACGGTCCTGGAGGGACCCGACCCGGCGATGCTGCTGGCGGCGTACGGCGAGGTCGGGCAGTAGGTCCCATCGGGGGCCCGGTACGTTCCCCGAGGTCCTTTCCGTCCGATTCCCCGTGCTCCGCCGGGCACTTCGGGCCGTCCCCCGCCGTTCACCAAACGGCGGCGGGGGACGGTACCGTTCGGTAGCAGCGGGTCGCGCCCGCTGCCAGCGCCAATTGCCTGCCGAGTAAGACGAGACGGAGTGGCACCGGATGCAGCACGCAGTGGGGTCTCCGCTGCCGCCGCCCCACCAGCCGGGGCACGGACCGGCCGCCGGCTGGTCGCCGGCCGCACACCACCCGGGTCCGGGTCCGCACCACCAGGGACCCCCGCCCGTGCCCCAGGGTTCCGCCCCCGTGCCCCCGCCGCCCGTGCCGCAGGGCTCCGCCCCTGTGCCGCCGCCCCCGGGCTTCACCGGAGCCCCGCCATCGGCCCCGCGCCACGCCCCGATGACACCCCCGCCGCCCCCGGACACCACGGGCCACGTCCCACTGCCACCCGGCGGCCCGGTGACGATGCCCCCCGCACCCGCCACCACCACCGCCCCCGACCCGGCGACCACCACCCTCGCGGTGCTGCTCATCGGCCCGGCGGGCGCGGGCAAGACCAGCGTGGCGAAGTACTGGGCGGACCATCGCAGGGTCCCCACGGCCCACATCAGCCTCGACGACGTACGTGAATGGGTCCGCTCGGGCTTCGCCGACCCCCAGTCCGGCTGGAACGACAACTCCGAGGCCCAGTACCGCCTGGCCCGCCGCACCTGCGGCTTCGCCGCCCGCAACTTCCTGGCCAACGGCATCTCGTGCATCCTCGACGACGCGGTCTTCCCCGACCGTCCCGTCGTGGGCCTCGGCGGCTGGAAGCGCCACGTGGGCCCCGGCCTCCTGCCCGTCGTCCTCCTCCCCGGCCTCGACATCGTCCTGGAACGCAACGCGGAACGCACGGGCAACCGCCGCCTCACCGACGAGGAGGTGGCCCGCATCCACGGCCGCATGGCCGGCTGGTACGGCTCGGGCCTGCCCATCATCGACAACTCCCAGCTCGACGTCCCCGGCACGGCCCGAGTCCTGGACGAGGTCCTGGCAAGGTCGATAGCAAGCCCCCCGAACTGGTAACGCAGGGGGCTGACCCAACCCCAATGGGGCGCGAGGAACTGCGCGCCAAGCCCCCACAGACCCGCAGACGGCACACAACAACCGGTGGCACCCCCCAAAACGGGCACCCTCCCCACCCTCACAATCCAGACAACGCCCACTCAGCCCCCCTCAACCGGCACAAACCCAGCGAAGCTCGTACGCTCGGCACATGTCAGAGGTGTACGCGACCCGCCGAACCCGGCTACGGGAGCGCTGCAACGCGGGCGGCAGCGCGGCGGCGCTGATCTCCCGGCCCGCCAACGTGCGCTACCTCGCGGGCGCGGCGCCCCACGGTGCCGTACTGCTGCTGGGCAAGCGCGAGGACCTGCTGGTCTGTGCCGGTCCACCGGACGACCGCCCCACCGAGGGCCGCCCCGACGAGACCCTGCGCCTGCACACCCTCCCCACCCCCGGCGGCGACCCCGCCGTCGCCGCAGCCGACCTCGCCACGGCCCAGGGCGCCGACTCCCTCGCCGTCGAGGAACACCACCTCACCGTCTCCCGCCACCGAGCCATCGGCTCCGTCACCCCCGCCCTCCGCCTCGCCGACCTCGGCAACGCGGTCGAGCAGCTCAGAGTCGTCAAGGACGAGGAGGAGATCTCCTGCCTGCGCATCGGCGCCGAGATCGCCGACCAGGCCCTCGGTGAGCTCCTGGAGTCCATCCTGGTGGGCCGCACCGAGCGCCACCTCGCCCTGGAACTCGAACGCCGCCTCGTCGACCACGGCGCCGACGGCCCCGCCTTCCCCACGTCCGTCGCCACCGGGGCGAACGCCGGCAGACGCGGACACCGCCCCACCGACCGCCGCGTCGAGGAGGGCGACTTCCTGTCCGTCTGCCTGGGTGCCTCCTACCGCGGCTACCGCTGCGAGATCGGCCGTACCTTCGTCATCGGCACCTCACCCGCGGACTGGCAGATCGAGCTGTACGACCTGGTCTTCGCGGCCCAGCGGGCCGGCCGCGAGATGCTCGCCCCCGGTGCCGCCTACCGCGACGTGGACCGCGCCGCACGCCACGTGCTGGACTCCGCCGGGTACGGCGAGGGCCTCCCGGGGCTCATCGGCCACGGTGTGGGACTAGAAATCGACGAGGACCCTCAGCTGGCCCCCACGGCCATGGGTAAACTGGACGCTTGCGTGCCGGTCACCGTCGAACCGGGGGTCCACCTCCCGGGCCGGGGCGGTGTCCGGATCGATGACACGCTCGTCGTACGCCCCGAGGCGGACGGCGGACCCGAGCTACTCACCATCACGACCAAGGAGCTGCTCGCCCTCTAGGCAGGTGCGCGCGCCGGGGTCGTCCACGTCAGTCCAGGAGATTCCGCAACCGTGGCTTCCACGAACGACCTCAAGAACGGCATGGTGCTCAAGCTCGAAGGCGGCCAGCTCTGGTCCGTCGTCGAGTTCCAGCACGTCAAGCCCGGCAAGGGCCCGGCCTTCGTGCGCACCAAGCTCAAGAACGTGCTCTCCGGGAAGGTCGTCGACAAGACCTTCAACGCCGGCGTGAAGGTCGAGACGGCCACCGTCGACAAGCGGGACATGCAGTTCTCCTACATGGACGGCGAGTACTTCGTCTTCATGGACATGGAGACCTACGACCAGCTCATGGTCGACCGCAAGGCCGTCGGCGACGCCGCGAACTTCCTCATCGAGGGCTTCATGGCCACCGTCGCCCAGCACGAGGGCGAGGTGCTCTTCGTCGAGCTGCCCGCCGCCGTCGAGCTGACCATCCAGGAGACCGAGCCGGGCGTCCAGGGCGACCGCTCCACCGGCGGCACCAAGCCCGCCACGCTGGAGACCGGTCACCAGATCCAGGTCCCGCTCTTCATCACCACCGGTGAGAAGATCAAGGTCGACACGCGCACCAGCGACTACCTCGGCCGGGTGAGCAGCTAACCGTGGCTGCCCGTAACACGGCCCGCAAGCGCGCCTTCCAGATCCTCTTCGAGGGCGACCAGCGCGGCGCCGACGTCCTGACGGTCCTCGCGGACTGGATCCGGCTCTCGCGGACCGACACCCGGCAGCCGCCGGTGAGCGAGTACACGATGCAGCTCGTCGAGGGCTACGCGGAGCACGCGACGCGGATCGACGAGCTGATCGCCCAGTACTCGGTCGGTTGGACGCTCGACCGGATGCCGGTCGTCGACCGCAACATCCTGCGTCTCGGCGCCTACGAGCTGATCTGGGTCGACGAGACCCCGGACGCCGTCGTGCTGGACGAGATGGTGCAGCTGGCGAAGGAGTTCTCCACGGACGAGTCGCCCTCGTTCGTCAACGGTCTGCTCGGCCGGCTCAAGGACCTGAAGCCCTCGCTGCGACGGACCACCGAGGACTGAGACACCCGAGAACGCCGGAGGGCCGCAGCGTGCGTGCTGCGGCCCTCCGGCGTTCTCGCGTCCCGTGGCGCCCTCGGATACGTGCGTGGCGCCGGAGGCGCTCACAAAGCCGCCGGGGTGGCCGGAACCGTGAAGTTCCGGCCACCCCGGCGGCACGTTTCTGCTGAGGTGGTGGAGTGCTCAGCTCTCCTCGTGCGAGGCCACCGCGCGGCGCGCGTCCGCGTCCAGCACGCCCCAGCTGATCAGCTGCTCGGTGAGGACCGAGGGCGACTGGTCGTAGATGACGGCGAGCGTGCGCAGGTCGTCCTGGCGGATCGAGAGCACCTTGCCGTTGTAGTCACCGCGCTGCGACTGGATCGTCGCCGCGTACCGCTGCAGGGGGCCGGCCTTCTCGGCCGGCACCGTGGCCAGCCGCTCCAGGTCCAGGACCAGCTTCGGCGGCGGCTCGGCGGCGCCGCCCGGGGTGGTGCCCGGAAGGAGCTCCTGCACGGGAACGCCGTAGAAGTCCGCCAGCTCGGCAAGGCGCTGCACGGTCACGGCGCGGTCGCCGCGCTCGTACGACCCGACCACGACCGCCTTCCAGCGTCCCTGGGACTTCTCCTCGACACCGTGGAGGGAAAGGCCCTGCTGGGTGCGGATGGCCCGGAGCTTGGCCCCGAGCTGTTTGGCGTATTCGCTGGACATATGGCTCCCCGGACACTGTGTCGACGCGACTGGAGTGGTTCCACGCCGCGCGGCTGGTAACTCACTGTGAGGTTACGCAGCGTTACTCTCCCGCGTCAAGCCGAATGGTCCGCACCGACTCTTCCGTGGTATCGGCCGCCGACTACGCCGAGCGGGTGATCCAGTGACCCCGAGGGGGGTGATCCGGGGTGTCGTGGCGGCCTGCTACGGTGGATGGCGCAATCCCGACGTCCTTTAAGGTCCGTCCCGTGAGGCGGAGAAGGAGGTCCGTTTCGTATGGACACACAAGCGTCCGATGCGAGGCCCGTTCTCGAGGGCCCCGACATCGCGCGGGTTCTGACCCGCATCGCCCACGAGATCGTCGAGCGCGCCAAGGGCGCCGACGACGTGGTGCTCCTCGGCATTCCGACCCGAGGCGTCTTCCTCGCCCAGCGGCTCGCCGTCAAGCTCGAGCAGATCACCGAGCGCAAAGTCCCGTGCGGTTCGCTGGACATCACGATGTACCGCGACGACCTGCGCATGCACCCGCCGCGTGCGCTGGCCCGCACCGAGATCCCCGGTGACGGCATCGACGGCAGGCTCGTCGTCCTCGTCGACGATGTCCTCTTCTCCGGCCGCACCATCCGCGCCGCCCTCGACGCCCTGAACGACATCGGGCGCCCGCGCGCGGTCCAGCTCGCGGTCCTCGTCGACCGCGGCCACCGCGAACTGCCCATCCGCGCCGACTACGTCGGCAAGAACCTCCCCACGTCGCTGCGGGAGACGGTCAAGGTCCAGCTCGCCGAGGAGGACGGTCGCGACACCGTGCTGCTCGGTGTGAAGCAGACCGCCCAGTAGCAACCGAAGGCGTACGGCCGCTGCCGTGCGCCGGCTCGGCGCGTTCCAGCACGCGCACGGTTGCCCGAAATCTCCCGAATGAACTGCCTTACGGAGCCTGAAAGATGCAGCGCCATCTCATCTCGGCCGCCGACCTCACCCGCGACGACGCCGTCCTGATCCTCGACACCGCCGAGGAGATGTCCCGGGTCGCCGACCGGCCGATCAAGAAGCTGCCGACCCTGCGCGGCCGCACCGTGGTGAACCTCTTCTTCGAGGACTCGACCCGCACCCGGATCTCCTTCGAGGCCGCCGAGAAGCGGCTGTCCGCGGATGTCATCAACTTCTCCGCGAAGGGGTCTTCGGTGTCCAAGGGCGAGTCCCTGAAGGACACCGCCCAGACCCTGGAAGCCATGGGCGTCGACGCCGTCGTCATCCGGCACGGCGCCTCCGGAGCCCCGTACCGGCTCGCCAACTCCGGCTGGATCGACGCGGCCGTCATCAACGCCGGCGACGGCACCCACCAGCACCCCACCCAGGCACTGCTCGACGCGTTCACCATGCGCCGCCGCCTCGTCGGCCGGGACGCCGGGCTCGGCCACGACCTGTCCGGCAAGCGCGTCACCATCGTCGGCGACGTCCTGCACAGCCGGGTCGCCCGCTCCAACGTCGACCTGCTGCACACCCTCGGCGCCGAGGTCACCCTCGTCGCCCCGCCCACCCTGCTGCCGGTCGGCGTCGGGACCTGGCCCTGCGAGGTGTCGTACGACCTCGACAGCACGCTGACCAAGTCCGACGCGGTGATGATGCTGCGCGTGCAGCGCGAGCGCATGAACGCCGCGTTCTTCCCGACCGAGCGCGAGTACTCGCGGCGCTACGGCCTGGACGGCGACCGGATGGCGAAGATGCCCGAGCACGCCATCGTGATGCACCCCGGCCCGATGGTCCGCGGCATGGAGATCACCGCCGAGGTCGCCGACTCCGAACGCTGCACCGCCATCGAGCAGGTCGCAAACGGAGTCTCCATCCGGATGGCCGTTCTGTATCTGCTGCTCGGTGGAAACGAACCCGCCGTCACGAACACCCGTACCGAGGAGAAGTAAGACAGATGAGCAAGATCCTGATCCGTGGTGCGAAGGTGCTCGGCGGCGAGCCGCAGGACGTGCTGATCGAGAGCTCCCGCATCGCCGCCGTGGGCCACGGCCTGCCGGACGAGGGCGCCGAGGTCGTCGAGGCGGGCGGCAAGGTGCTGCTCCCGGGCCTGGTCGACCTGCACACCCATCTGCGCGAGCCCGGCCGCGAGGACTCCGAGACCGTACTCACCGGCACGCGCGCGGCCGCCTCCGGCGGCTACACCGCCGTGTTCGCCATGGCCAACACCTTCCCGGTCGCGGACACCGCCGGTGTCGTCGAACAGGTCTGGCGACTGGGCCGGGAGCACGGCTACTGCGATGTGCAGCCGATCGGCGCCGTCACCGTGGGCCTGGAGGGCAGGAAGCTCGCCGAGCTGGGCGCCATGCACGAGTCGGCGGCCGGCGTCACCGTCTTCTCCGACGACGGCAAGTGCGTCGACGACGCCGTGATCATGCGCCGGGCGCTGGAGTACGTGAAGGCCTTCGGCGGGGTCGTCGCCCAGCACGCGCAGGAGCCGCGGCTGACCGAGGGCGCCCAGATGAACGAGGGCGTCGTCTCCGCGGAGCTGGGCCTCGGCGGCTGGCCCGCGGTGGCCGAGGAGTCGATCATCGCCCGGGACGTGCTGCTCGCCGAGCACGTCGGCTCCCGCGTGCACATCTGCCATCTGTCGACCGCCGGGTCCGTGGAGATCGTGCGCTGGGCCAAGTCCCGCGGCATCCGGGTCACCGCCGAGGTCACCCCGCACCACCTCCTCCTCACCGACGAGCTGGTACGGACGTACAACCCGGTCTACAAGGTGAACCCGCCGCTGCGCACCGAGCGGGACGTGCTGGCGCTGCGCGAGGCGCTCGCCGACGGCACGATCGACATCGTCGCCACCGACCACGCCCCGCACCCGCACGAGGACAAGGACTGCGAGTGGGCCGCCGCCGCGATGGGGATGGTCGGCCTGGAGACCGCGTTGTCAGTGGTCCAGGAGACCATGGTCGACACAGGGCTGCTCGGCTGGGCCGACGTGGCGGACCGTATGTCCTTCGCGCCGGCCCGGATCGGGCAGGCCACGGGGCACGGACGGCCCGTCTCGGCAGGTGAGCCCGCCAACCTCACCCTCGTCGACACGGCATACCGTGGGCCCGTGGACCCCGCGGGCTTCGCCTCGCGCAGCCGCAACACCCCGTACGAGGGTCGTGAGCTGCCGGGCCGTGTCACGCACACGTGGCTCCGGGGCAAGGCCACGCTCGTCGACGGGAAGCTCACGTGACACCTGTAATCCTGCTGGCCGCCGATAAGGAATCGGCGGAAGTGACCGACTGGGCCGCCCGCATCGGCTGGGTCGTCGGCCTCGCCCTGTTCGTCGCGCTCGTCTACTGGCTGATGCGCGAGGGCTGGAAGTGGCGCGGCACCCTCCAGGGCGACCTCCCGGAGCTGCCCAGCGCGCCGGACGAGCCCGGCGCGGCGAAACTGACGATGACCGGTCGCTACCACGGCTCCACCACCGCCGGTCAGTGGCTGGACCGCATCGTGGCGCACGGCCTGGGTACCCGCAGCCGGGTCGAGCTCACCCTGACGGACGCGGGACTGGACGTCGTACGCCCCGGAGCGAGCGACTTCTTCGTCCCCGCGGCGGTCCTGCGCGAGGCGCGGCTCGACAAGGGCATCGCCGGCAAGGTCCTCACCGAGGGCGGACTGCTCGTCGTGACCTGGGCGCACGGCGAACGGCTGATCGACTCCGGTTTCCGCTCCGACCGCGCGGCCGAGCACAACGAGTGGGTCGAAGCAATCAACTCCATGATCAAGACCAGCACCACGGAAGGCGCCGAACGATGACGACCTCCACAGGGGTAACCACGAAGGTCCCCGCCGTACTCGTCCTGGAGGACGGCCGGATCTTCCGCGGCCGAGCCTACGGGGCGGTGGGGGAGACCTTCGGCGAAGCCGTGTTCTCCACCGGCATGACCGGCTACCAGGAGACCCTCACCGACCCGTCGTACCACCGCCAGGTCGTCGTGATGACCGCCCCGCACGTCGGCAACACCGGCGTCAACGACGAGGACCCCGAGTCCAAGAAGATCTGGGTCGCGGGCTACGTCGTACGCGACCCCGCGCGCGTGCCCTCCAACTGGCGCTCCCGGCGCTCGCTGGACGAGGAACTGCGCAAGCAGGGCGTCGTCGGCATCTCCGGCATCGACACCCGCGCGCTGACGCGGCACCTGCGTGAGCGGGGCGCCATGCGCGTCGGCATCTTCTCCGGCAACGCGCTGCCGGACGAGGGCACCATGCTCGCCGAGGTGCGCCAGGCCCCCGAGATGAAGGGCGCGAACCTCTCCGCCGAGGTCGCCACCACCGAGCCGTACGTCGTGCCCGCGATCGGTGCGAAGAAGTTCACCGTCGCCGCCGTCGACCTCGGCATCAAGGGCATGACCCCGCACCGGATGGCCGAGCGCGGCATCGAGGTGCACGTGCTGCCCGCCACGGCGAGCGTCGACGATGTGTACGCCGTGAACCCGGACGGCGTGTTCTTCTCCAACGGCCCCGGCGACCCCGCCACCGCCGACCACGCCGTCTCGGTCATGCAGGGCGTGCTGGAGCGCGGCACGCCGCTGTTCGGCATCTGCTTCGGCAACCAGATCCTCGGCCGCGCCCTCGGCTTCGGCACCTACAAGCTGAAGTACGGCCACCGGGGCATCAACCAGCCGGTGCAGGACCGTACGACCGGCAAGGTCGAGGTCACCGCGCACAACCACGGCTTCGCCGTCGACGCCCCCCTCGACAAGGTCTCCGAGACCCCCTTCGGCCGCGCCGAGGTCTCCCACGTCTGCCTCAACGACAACGTGGTGGAAGGCCTCCAGCTCCTCGACAGGCCGGCCTTCAGCGTCCAGTACCACCCTGAAGCGGCAGCGGGCCCGCACGACGCCGCCTACCTGTTCGACCGCTTCGTTTCCCTGATGGAGGGCCAGCGTGCCTAAGCGCACCGATATCCAGTCCGTCCTGGTCATCGGCTCCGGCCCGATCGTCATCGGCCAGGCCGCCGAGTTCGACTACTCCGGCACCCAGGCGTGCCGCGTCCTGAAGTCCGAGGGCCTCCGGGTCGTCCTCGTGAACTCCAACCCTGCGACGATCATGACCGACCCGGAGATCGCCGACGCCACCTACGTCGAGCCGATCACCCCCGAGTTCGTCGAGAAGATCATCGCCAAGGAGCAGCCCAACGCCCTGCTGCCCACCCTGGGCGGCCAGACGGCGCTCAACACCGCGATCTCACTGCACGAGAACGGGGTGCTGGAGAAGTACGGCGTCGAGCTGATCGGCGCCAACGTGGCGGCGATCCACAAGGGCGAGGACCGCGACCAGTTCAAGGAGGTCGTGGAGGAGGTCCGCAAGAAGATCGGCCACGGCGAGTCCGCCCGGTCCTACATCTGCCATTCCATGGACGACGTCCTCAAAGGCGTCGAGGAGCTCGGCGGCTACCCGGTCGTCGTCCGCCCCTCCTTCACCATGGGCGGCGCCGGCTCCGGCTTCGCGCACAACGAGGAGGAGCTGCGCCGCATCGCCGGCCAGGGCCTGACGCTCTCCCCGACCACCGAGGTGCTCCTGGAGGAGTCCATCCTCGGCTGGAAGGAGTACGAGCTGGAGCTGATGCGCGACAAGCACGACAACGTCGTGGTCGTCTGCTCCATCGAGAACTTCGACCCGATGGGTGTGCACACCGGCGACTCGATCACGGTCGCGCCCGCCATGACGCTCACCGACCGCGAGTACCAGGTTTTGCGGGACATCGGCATCGCCGTGATCCGCGAGGTCGGCGTCGACACCGGCGGCTGCAACATCCAGTTCGCGGTGAACCCGGTGGACGGCCGGGTGATCGTCATCGAGATGAACCCGCGCGTGTCGCGGTCCTCGGCGCTCGCCTCCAAGGCGACCGGCTTCCCGATCGCGAAGATCGCCGCCAAGCTCGCCGTCGGCTACACCCTGGACGAGATCCCCAACGACATCACCCAGGAGACCCCGGCGTCCTTCGAGCCGACCCTGGACTACGTCGTCGTCAAGGCGCCCCGCTTCGCCTTCGAGAAGTTCCCGCAGGCCGACTCCACGCTGACCACCACCATGAAGTCGGTCGGCGAGGCCATGGCCATCGGCCGCAACTTCACCGAGGCCTTCCAGAAGGCGCTGCGCTCGCTGGAGAAGAAGGGCAGCCAGTTCACGTTCGTGGGCGAGCCCGGCGACAAGGCCGAGCTGCTGCGCGCGGCCGTCCGCCCGACCGACGGCCGGATCAACACCGTCATGCGGGCCATCCGCGCGGGCGCCACGCCCGAGGAGGTCTTCGAGTACACGAAGATCGACCCCTGGTTCGTCGACCAGCTCTTCCTCATCAAGGAGATCGCCGACGAGCTGGCCCAGGCGCCCGAGCTGACCGCCGACCTGCTCGCCGAGGCCAAGCGGCACGGCTTCTCCGACCAGCAGATCGGTGAGATCCGCGGCCTGCGCGAGGACGTCGTCCGCGAGGTGCGGCACGCACTCGGCCTCCGCCCGGTGTACAAGACGGTCGACACCTGCGCCGCCGAGTTCGCCGCGAAGACGCCGTACTTCTACTCCTCCTACGACGAGGAGACCGAGGTCGCCCCGCGCGAGAAGCCGGCCGTCATCATCCTGGGCTCCGGCCCCAACCGCATCGGCCAGGGCATCGAGTTCGACTACTCCTGCGTCCACGCTTCCTTCGCGCTGAGCGACGCCGGGTTCGAGACCGTGATGGTCAACTGCAACCCGGAGACGGTCTCCACGGACTACGACACGTCCGACCGCCTGTACTTCGAGCCGCTGACGCTGGAGGACGTGCTGGAGATCGTGCACGCCGAGCAGCAGGCCGGCCCGATCGCGGGAGTCGTCGTGCAGCTCGGCGGCCAGACCCCGCTGGGCCTGGCGCAGGCGCTGAAGGACAACGGCGTACCGATCGTCGGTACGTCCCCGGAGGCCATCCACGCCGCCGAGGACCGCGGTGCCTTCGGCCAGGTCCTGCAGGAGGCCGGCCTGCCGGCCCCCAAGCACGGCACGGCCACCACCTTCACCGAGGCCAAGGCCATCGCCGACGAGATCGGCTACCCGGTCCTCGTCCGCCCGTCGTACGTCCTGGGCGGCCGCGGCATGGAGATCGTCTACGACGAGGCCCGGCTGTCGGCCTACATCGCCGAGTCCACCGAGATCAGCCCGTCCCGGCCGGTGCTGGTCGACCGGTTCCTCGACGACGCGATCGAGATCGACGTCGACGCGCTGTACGACGGTGCGGAGCTCTACCTCGGTGGCGTCATGGAGCACATCGAGGAGGCCGGCATCCACTCCGGCGACTCGGCGTGCGCCCTGCCCCCGATCACCCTCGGCGGCTTCGACATCAAGCGGCTGCGCGCCTCCACCGAGGCCATCGCCAAGGGCGTCGGCGTGCGCGGCCTGATCAACATCCAGTTCGCGATGGCGGGCGACATCCTCTACGTCCTGGAGGCCAACCCGCGCGCCTCGCGCACGGTGCCCTTCACCTCCAAGGCGACCGCCGTGCCGCTGGCCAAGGCCGCCGCCCGGATCTCCCTGGGCGCGACCGTCGCCGAGCTGCGCGCGGAGGGCCTGCTGCCCCAGCACGGCGACGGCGGCGAGCTGCCGCTGGACGCGCCGATCTCCGTCAAGGAGGCCGTCATGCCGTGGTCGCGGTTCCGCGACATCCACGGCCGCGGCGTCGACACCGTGCTCGGCCCGGAGATGCGCTCCACCGGCGAGGTCATGGGCATCGACTCGGTCTTCGGCACGGCGTACGCCAAGTCGCAGGCCGGCGCCTACGGCCCGCTGCCGACCAAGGGCCGCGCCTTCATCTCGGTCGCCAACCGCGACAAGCGCTCGATGATCTTCCCGGCGCGCGAGCTGGTCGCCCACGGCTTCGAGCTGCTGGCCACCTCCGGCACCGCCGAGGTGCTGAAGCGCAACGGCATCCACGCCACCGTGGTGCGCAAGCAGTCCGAGGGCACCGGCCCGAACGGTGAGCGGACCATCGTCCAGCTCATCCACGACGGCGAGGTCGACCTCATCGTCAACACCCCCTACGGCACCGGCGGCCGCCTCGACGGCTACGACATCCGTACGGCGGCCGTGGCGCGCGGCGTGCCGTGCCTGACGACGGTCCAGGCGCTCGCCGCAGCCGTCCAGGGCATCGACGCCCTCAACCACGGTGACGTGGGTGTCCGATCGCTCCAGGAACACGCGGAAGTCATGTCCGCGGCCCGCGACTAGCAGCCCCGAGGGGGACACCGGAGACGGTGTCCCCCTCTTCGTGAGGACACATGTACAAGATTTTTTTCCGTCTCGTCTTCAAGCGCATGGACGCGGAGCAGGCCCACCACCTCGCCTTCCGCTGGATCCGCCTTGCCGTCCGCCTTCCCGTCCTGCGCACCTTCGTCGCGGCCGTGCTGGCCCCCCGCTACAAGGAGCTGCGCACCGAGACCCTCGGGCTGCGCATGCACGGCCCCTTCGGGCTCGCCGCCGGCTTCGACAAGAACGCCGTCGCCATCGACGGCATGTCGATGCTCGGCTTCAACCACGTCGAGATCGGCACGGTGACGGGGGAGCCGCAGCCCGGCAACCCCAGGAAACGGCTGTTCCGGCTGGTGGCGGACCGGGCGCTGATCAACCGCATGGGCTTCAACAACGACGGCTCGCTGGCCGTCGCCGCCCGCCTGGCCTCGCGCGAGCCGGTCTTCCGGACCGTCGTGGGCGTCAACATCGGCAAGACCAAGGTGGTCCCCGAGGCCGAGGCCGTCCTGGACTACGTGAAGTCGGCCGAGCGGCTGGCGCCGTACGCCGACTACCTGGTCGTGAACGTCTCCTCGCCCAACACGCCCGGGCTGCGCAACCTCCAGGCCGTCGAGCATCTGCGGCCCCTGCTGACCGCCGTCCGCGACGCCGCCGACCGGATGGTCACCTCCCGGCGCGTCCCGCTCCTGGTGAAGATCGCGCCCGACCTGGCCGACGAGGACATCGACGCCGTCGCCGATCTCGCCGTGGAGCTGGGCCTGGACGGGATCATCGCCACGAACACCACCATCGCGCGCGCGGGACTCGGTTTGAAATCCGAACCCTCGCTGGTCAAGGAGGTCGGCGGTCTCTCCGGCGCCCCGCTGAAGGCCCGCTCCCTGGAGGTGCTGCGCCGGCTGTACGCGCGCGTGGGCGACCGGATCACCCTCGTCGGCGTCGGCGGCATCGAGAACGCCGAGGACGCCTGGCAGCGCATCCTGGCCGGCGCCACGCTGGTGCAGGGCTACAGCGCCTTCATCTACGAGGGTCCCTTCTGGGCCCGCGCGATCCACAAGGGCCTCGCCGCGCGCCTGCGCACCAGCCCGTACGCCACGCTCGCCGACGCCGTCGGCGCCGATGTGAGGAAGGCCACATGAGCCTGGAACCCTTTGGCGCACGGCTGCGCCGTGCACTGGACGAGCGCGGCCCGCTCTGCGTCGGCATCGACCCGCACGCCTCCCTGCTCGCCGACTGGGGCCTGAACGACGACGTGGCAGGGCTGGAGCGGTTCAGCCGCACGGTCGTCGAGGCGATGGCCGACCGGGTCGCCGTCCTCAAGCCGCAGAGCGCGTTCTTCGAGCGCTTCGGCTCGCGGGGCGTGGCCGTGCTGGAGAAGGCGGTCCAGGAAGCGCGGGCGGCCGGCGCGCTGGTCGTCATGGACGCCAAGCGCGGCGACATCGGCTCCACCATGGCCGCGTACGCCGAGTCCTTCCTGCACAAGGGCGCCCCGCTGTTCTCCGACGCGCTGACCGTCTCGCCGTACCTCGGCTACGGGTCGCTCAGGCCCGCCGTGGAGCTGGCGCGCGAGAACGGCGCGGGTCTGTTCGTGCTGGCGCTGACCTCCAACCCCGAGGGCGCGGAGGTCCAGCACGCCGTGCGCGCCGACGGCCGCACCGTCGGCGCCACCATGCTGGCCCACCTGGCCGCCGAGAACGCGGGGGAGGCGCCGATGGGCTCCTTCGGCGCGGTCGTCGGCGCCACGCTCGGTGACCTGTCGTCGTACGACCTCGACATCAACGGTCCCCTGCTCGCCCCCGGAATCGGTGCCCAGGGTGCCACTCCGGCCGACCTTCCCGGGGTTTTCGGGGCCGCCGTGCGCAATGTCGTGCCGAACGTCAGCCGGGGTGTGCTGCGGCACGGTAACGACGTGGTCGCTCTGCGTACCGCCGCGGACCGCTTCGCGGAGGAGATCCGGGCCGCCGTGGCGGCGGGCTGAGGTCCCGACCAGGGCTTTGGATCCGACTTGAGGCTGGATACATCCTCAAATCCAGGGCAGTATGTCTGAAATATCCTGTCCTGACAGAGGCTGACCAGGACTTTTCCGCTGTTCTCGCTGACTCTGGCGGACTTGACCGCTAGTCTCCGACGTGTGGGGGCGCCTCCCACGCCCTCAAGGCAGTGGGGGAGAGCGGGCGAGCGTGTTGCTCGTGGCTCCCCAGGTGTGGGGCGACTAGGTTCCTCACCGGTCCGTATCCGACAGTTCGACATCCGAGGTGACGTAGGCGTGGCTCTTCCGCCCCTTACCCCCGAACAGCGCGCAGCCGCGCTCGAAAAGGCCGCCGCGGCTCGCCGGGAGCGGGCCGAGGTCAAGAATCGACTCAAGCACTCCGGCGCCTCCCTTCACGAGGTCATCAAGCAGGGCCAGGAGAACGACGTCATCGGCAAGATGAAGGTCTCCGCCCTCCTTGAGTCCCTGCCGGGCGTGGGCAAGGTCCGCGCCAAGCAGATCATGGAGCGACTCGGCATCTCCGAGAGCCGCCGCGTGCGTGGTCTCGGTTCCAACCAGATCGCCTCCCTCGAGCGTGAGTTCGGCAGCACCGGTTCCTGACCTTCGGAGGACCCCGGGACTGGTCCCGGGCACTCCGGTACAGCTGGAATAATCGCTGCATGAGTGAACGTCCGCGGCTGACCGTGCTCTCCGGACCCTCCGGGGTCGGCAAGAGCACGGTCGTCGCCCATATGCGCAAGGAACACCCCGAGGTCTGGCTCTCGGTGTCGGCGACGACCCGCAAGCCGCGCCCCGGCGAGCGGCACGGAGTCCACTACTTCTTCGTCACCGACGACGAGATGGACAAGCTGATCGCCAACGGCGAACTGCTGGAGTGGGCCGAGTTCGCCGGCAACCGCTACGGCACGCCGCGTGCGGCCGTGCTGGAGCGGCTGGAGAAGGGTGAGCCCGTCCTGCTGGAGATCGACCTTCAGGGTGCCCGGCAGGTGCGGGAGTCCATGCCCGAAGCCCAGCTGGTGTTCCTCGCTCCGCCCTCCTGGGAGGAGCTGGTGCGCAGACTCACCGGCCGGGGCACCGAGCCGCCCGAGGTGATCGAGCGGCGGCTTGCCGCGGCGAAGGTCGAACTGGCGGCGGAGCCGGAGTTCGACGAGACCCTGGTCAACACCTCCGTCAAGGACGTGGCTCGTGAGCTGCTAGCCTTGATGGACGTTGTGTGATCGTCACCGATCATTCACACTGAATCTTTCCCATCCATCGGAAGGTAGAGCGTGTCCTCTTCCATCTCCGCGCCCGAGGGCATCATCAACCCGCCGATCGACGAGCTCCTCGAGGCGACCGACTCGAAGTACAGCCTCGTGATCTACGCGGCCAAGCGGGCCCGCCAGATCAACGCGTACTACTCGCAGCTCGGCGAGGGTCTGCTCGAGTACGTCGGTCCGCTTGTCGACACCCACGTCCACGAGAAGCCTCTCTCGATCGCCCTGCGCGAGATCAACGCGGGTCTGCTGACGTCCGAGGCCGTCGAGGGCCCGGCGCAGTAAGTCATATCTGCAGATCGCAGTAGGTTTTTCCACAGGCCCGGCAGCGCGACTGTCGGGCCTGTGGTGTGTCATAGACGCGTACGCCGTACAAGTCGAGTCCGGGGAGAGACGGTGGACAAGCCCAAGGTCGTTCTGGGGGTGAGCGGTGGCATCGCCGCGTACAAGGCCTGTGAGCTGCTGCGACGGCTGACGGAGTCGGGCCACGACGTACGCGTCGTCCCCACCGCCTCCGCGCTGCACTTCGTCGGCGCCGCGACTTGGTCCGCGCTGTCCGGCCATCCCGTCTCCACGGAGGTCTGGGACGACGTCCACGAGGTCCCGCACGTCCGCATCGGCCAGCAGGCCGACCTGGTGGTCGTCGCTCCGGCCACCGCCGACATGCTCGCCAAGGCCGCCCACGGCCTCGCCGACGACCTGCTGACCAACACCCTGCTCACCGCCCGCTGCCCGGTCGTCTTCGCCCCCGCCATGCACACCGAGATGTGGGAGCACCCGGCCACCCAGGAGAACGTGGCGACGCTGCGCCGCCGGGGCGCGGTCGTCATCGAGCCCGCCGTCGGCCGCCTCACCGGCGTCGACACCGGCAAGGGCCGGCTGCCCGAGCCCGCCGAGATCTTCGAGGTCTGCCGCCGCGTGCTGGTCCGCGGTGCCACCGAGCCGGACCTCAGCGGCCGCCACGTCGTCGTCAGCGCCGGCGGCACCCGCGAGCCGCTCGACCCCGTCCGCTTCCTCGGCAACCGCTCCTCCGGCAAGCAGGGCTACGCCCTCGCGCGCACGGCCGCGGCGCGGGGCGCCCGCGTCACGCTGGTCGCCGCGAACACCACCGGGCTGCCCGACCCGGCCGGTGTGGACGTCGTCCAGGTCGGCACGGCGGTGCAGCTGCGTGAGGCGGTGCTGAAGGCGGCCGCGGACGCCGACGCGGTCGTGATGGCGGCGGCGGTCGCCGACTTCCGCCCGGCGACATACGCGGCCGGAAAGATCAAGAAGCAGGACGGTCAGGACCCCGAGCCCGTCGTGCTCGTCCGGAATCCGGACATCCTCGCGGAGATCTCGACCGACCGCGCCCGCCCCGGACAGGTGATCGTCGGCTTCGCCGCAGAGACGGACGACGTCCTCGCCAACGGCCGCAAGAAACTGGAGCGCAAGGGCTGTGATCTGCTCGTGGTGAACGAGGTCGGCGAGCGCAAGACCTTCGGCTCAGAGCAGAACGAAGCGGTGGTGCTCGGCGCCGACGGCAGCGAAACGCCCGTGCCGTACGGCCCCAAGGAAGCGCTGGCCGACACGGTCTGGGACCTCGTGGCGGCCCGTCTGGGGTGATTGCCACAAGGTCCGCGCGCTGCCCCCGGACCTGTACATTCGCGGTGTGGCGCCCCTGGCCAAGGTCGCCGCACATTGGGCAGAATGCCCGTGCCGCAGGTCACAGGGCTCCCGAGAGGCGAGACGGTGACTTCGTGGCGGAGAGCGACCGATAAACTGTTGTCGGACGTCGTCGGGCGCAGCCCCCGTCCCGTCCACCAATGATCAGCCAGCAGCCGCTGCAACCCCAGGGAGCGTTGTGTCCCGTCGCCTGTTCACCTCGGAGTCCGTGACCGAGGGTCACCCCGACAAGATCGCTGACCAGATCAGCGACACCATTCTCGACGCGCTTCTGCGCGAGGACCCGACCTCCCGGGTCGCCGTCGAGACCCTGATCACGACCGGTTTGGTGCACGTGGCCGGAGAGGTCACGACCAAGGCCTACGCGCCGATCCCGCAGCTGGTCCGGGACAAGATCCTGGAGATCGGCTACGACTCTTCGAAGAAGGGCTTCGACGGCGCCTCCTGTGGTGTCTCGGTCTCGATCGGCGCGCAGTCCCCGGACATCGCGCAGGGTGTGGACACGGCGTACGAGAGCCGGGTCGAGGGCGACGACGACGAGCTCGACAAGCAGGGCGCCGGTGACCAGGGCCTGATGTTCGGCTACGCCTCGGACGAGACGCCGACGCTGATGCCGCTGCCGATCTTCCTGGCGCACCGTCTGTCCAAGCGCCTGTCGGACGTGCGCAAGAACGGCACGATCCCCTACCTGCGCCCGGACGGCAAGACGCAGGTCACCATCGAGTACGACGGCGACAAGGCCGTCCGCCTCGACACGGTCGTCGTCTCCTCGCAGCACGCCAGCGACATCGACCTGGAGTCCCTGCTGGCGCCGGACATCCGCGAGTTCGTGGTCGAGCCGGAGCTCAAGGCGCTCCTGGACGAGGGCATCAAGCTCGACACCGAGGGCTACCGCCTGCTGGTGAACCCGACCGGCCGCTTCGAGATCGGCGGCCCGATGGGCGACGCCGGCCTGACCGGCCGCAAGATCATCATCGACACGTACGGCGGCATGGCCCGCCACGGTGGCGGCGCCTTCTCGGGCAAGGACCCGTCCAAGGTCGACCGCTCGGCGGCGTACGCGATGCGCTGGGTCGCCAAGAACGTCGTCGCCGCGGGCCTGGCGTCCCGCTGCGAGGTCCAGGTGGCGTACGCCATCGGCAAGGCCGAGCCGGTCGGTCTGTTCGTCGAGACCTTCGGCACCGCCAAGATCGACCACGAGAAGATCGAGAAGGCCATCGACGAGGTATTCGACCTCCGCCCGGCCGCCATCATCCGCGACCTCGACCTGCTCCGGCCGATCTACGCCCAGACCGCGGCGTACGGTCACTTCGGCCGTGAGCTTCCCGACTTCACCTGGGAGCGCACGGACCGCGTGGACGCGCTGCGCGCGGCCGCGGGGCTGTAGGTCCCCATCGCCTGATGCCTGATGTGAGGCCCGGTTCCCTTCGGGGGCCGGGCCTCACGGCGTATGCGCCGCGGCCGAGGTGATCTCGGGCCGGCGTCGGTTGTCAGTGGTGTTTGGTAAGAATGCAAGCGTGAGCAGCGAGAACAGCCGGGGGGACGGCGGCGCGGAGGGTGCGCCGCCGGAGCAGCTCGCGTTCATTCGGGAGAGCGTCCGCAGGGCCAAGGCGCCCCGGGCCAAGCCGCGTACGTGGCGGGGGGCGGCGCTGGCCAAGGAGCTGCCCGTCGCGCGGGTCCTCGTGGACAAGGGCGTGCTCCATCTCGACCGGTACTTCGACTACGCCGTGCCCGAGGAGCTCGACGCCGAGGCGCAGCCCGGGGTGCGGGTCCGGGTGCGGTTCGGGGCCGGACGGCATCGGGTGCGGGAAGGACGCCGTGAGGGCGGCGGCCTGATCGACGGGTTCCTCGTCGAGCGGCGGGCCGAGTCGGACTACTCGGGGCCGCTGGCGGCGCTGGCGCAGGTGGTGTCCCCGGAGCCGGTACTGAGCGAGGAACTGCTGGGACTGGCCCGGGCCGTGGCCGACCGGTACGCCGGGAGCCTCGCCGATGTGCTGCAGCTCGCCGTGCCGCCGCGCAGCGCCCGCGCCGAGCAGCGACCGTCGCCCGCCCCGCAGCCGCCGCCCCCGGCGCCCGAGACGGGGTCCTGGGCGCGTTACGAGCGGGGGACCGCCTTCCTGGAGGCGCTGGCCTCCGGGGGAGCTCCACGGGCCGTTTGGAACGCCCTGCCCGGGCCCGAGTGGAGTGCCGAGCTGGCCCGCGCCGTCGCCGCGACACTGGCCTCGGGACGCGGCGCGCTGGTTGTCGTACCGGATGGCCGGACCGCCTCTCGGGTGGACGCCGAGTTGACGGCTCTCCTGGGTGAGGGGCGGCACGCGCTGTTGACGGCCGACGCGGGTCCGGAGAAGCGGTACCGGGAGTGGCTCGCCGTGCGGCGCGGGTCGGTGCGGGCCGTGGTGGGGACGCGGGCCGCCATGTTCGCGCCGGTTCAGGACCTCGGGCTGGTCGCCATCTGGGACGACGGGGACGACAGCCACAGCGAGCAGCACGCGCCGCAGCCCCATGCGAGGGACGTGCTGCTGTTGCGCGCCGCCCAGGACAAGTGCGGTTTTCTGCTGGGCAGTTGGAGCTGCACGGTGGAGGCCGCGCAGCTCGTGGAGAGCGGATGGGCGCGGCCGTTGGTCGCCGTGCGGGAGCAGGTGCGGGCCGCCGCGCCGCTGATACGGACCGTGGGGGATCAGGATCTGGCGCGGGACGAGGCCGCGCGGGCCGCCCGGCTGCCGACCCTCGCCTGGCAGGTGGTCCGGGACGGGCTGCGGCTCGGGCCGGTGCTGGTGCAGGTGCCGCGGCGCGGGTACGTGCCCCGGATGGCCTGTGCGCAGTGCCGGACGCCCGCGCGGTGCCGGCACTGCGCGGGTCCGTTGGAGGCGCGGGACTCCGATGCGCTGCGCTGCGGGTGGTGCGGGCGGGAGGAGGACGCGTGGCACTGCCCGGAGTGCGGGGCGTTCCGGTTGCGGGCGCAGGTCGTGGGGGCGCGGCGGACCGCCGAGGAGCTGGGGCGGGCCTTTCCTGCGGTGCCGGTGCGGACGTCCGGGCGGGAGCATGTGCTGGACACGGTGCCGGCGGCGCCTGCGCTGGTGGTCAGTACGCCGGGAGCCGAGCCCGTCGCCGAGGGCGGGTATGCGGCGGCGCTGCTGCTCGACGGGTGGGCCATGCTCGGGCGGCCCGATCTGCGGGCCGGTGAGGACGCGCTGCGGCGCTGGATCGGGGCCTCGGCGCTCGTGCGGCCGCAGGGTGACGGCGGGGCCGTGGTCGTCGTCGCCGAGCCGACGTTGCGGCCGGTGCAGGCGCTGGTGCGGTGGGATCCCGTGGGGCATGCGGTGCGGGAGCTGGCCGAGCGGGCCGAGCTGGGGTTTCCGCCGGTGTCGCGGATGGCGGCCGTATCGGGGACGGCGGAGGCGGTCGCCGAGTTTCTGGGGATGGTGGAACTGCCGTCGGAGGCCGAGGTGTTGGGGCCTGTTCCGCTGCCCGTCACGCCGGTCGCGGCGGGGCGCTCGCGACGGCCGGGGGCGCCGCCCGCCGGGGAGCAGTGGGTGCGGGCGCTGGTCCGGGTGCCGCCGGGGCGGGGGGCCGCGCTGGCGGCCGCGCTGAAGGCCGTTCAGGCGGCGCGGATGGCTCGGGGGAGTGGGGCGGCGGTGCGGGTGCGGATCGATCCGCCTGACATCGGCTGAGCCCCGTTAGGCGGGGGCGGGTCCTGGGCGGATGCGGTTGCGTGGTCATTGCTGAGGTGGGTGGCCTGGCTGGGGGTGGTGGGTTCTGGGTGGATGGGGTTGCGTGGTCATCGCTGAGGACGGCGGCCCGCTGGAGGTGGTGCGTCCCGGGCGGATGCGGTTGCGTGAATACGGTGCGGATACGGCTGCCCTCCCGGGCGTGGCCGGGAGGGCGGGTCCGGCAGCCGGAGTGGGGCAGCCGTCGCGAGGTCAGGCGTTGCGGGGCCAGCCGTCGCGAGTTCAGCCGTTGCGTGGGCCGGGGAAGGCGGTCGGCCTGACCTCGTCGCGCAGTGACGGGCTGCCCGCCGTCGGCTGGGTCGGCATGGAGCGGGCCGCGGGGACCGTCGGAACCGTGGAGATACCGGTGCCGACGTTCACCGTGCGGGTGCCCGACGGCTCCGTGGTCCGCTCGGCCTCGGCGGCCGCCTGGGCGGTGGCACGGCGGGAGCCGTAGCGGCGGTGCACCGCCTGCTTGGTGACTCCGAGGGCGGAGCCCACCGCGTCCCACGAGAACCCGAGTGAACGGTCGAAGTCCACCGCGGCCGTGACCAGGGTCTCGACACTGTCCCGCAGTTCCTGGGCGAGACGGACCGTCGGGGCGGGGGCGCGTCCGTAGACGACGAAGCCCGTGGACGGGCCGGAGCGGCGCGGGCGGTAGACGTTGCCCAACTGGGCCGTGAGCGTGCGGAGTGCGTCCACCTGCCGGCGGACCCGCTCGATGTCCCGCACCAGCAAGTGCAGGCTGGCCCGAGCCTGGGCGTCGTGGGTTGCGTGGTCGGCCATGAACAAGCCTCTCGAACCGGCGTTGAAGAGAAAGGATCGGGCCGCTGGGGCGGCCCGTTGGTCAACTCTTTCTTGACCAACGCGGATTCGCTCCGGGGGTCACGCTGTGGGGGCGTATGGGCATATGCGTGCGCCGTTGATGCCGGGTTGCGCCGGCAAGAGGTTGGCCTCTCCCGTGGGGGTTGATCGTCGTCGGCGGCTTTCCCGGCTTCTAGAATTGTGCGTTGCCCTGACCAACCCCAGCCGAGAGGCCCGTGTCCGCATATGAAGCTTGTCTTCGCCGGTACCCCCGAGGTCGCTGTTCCCGCTCTGGACGCCCTGCTCGACTCCGGGCGGCACGAGGTGGTCGCCGTTGTCACGCGGCCGGACGCGCCGGCCGGGCGTGGGCGTCGGCTGGTCGCGTCCCCCGTGGCGGAGCGGGCGGAGGAGGCCGGCATCGAGGTGCTGAAGCCGGTCAGGCCGCGGGAGCCGGAGTTCCTGGAGCGGCTGCGTCAGATCGGGCCGGACTGCTGTCCCGTCGTGGCGTACGGGGCGCTGCTGCCCCGTGTCGCCCTCGACATCCCCAGCCACGGCTGGGTCAACCTGCACTTCTCGCTGCTGCCCGCCTGGCGCGGCGCCGCTCCCGTGCAGCACGCCCTCATGGCGGGCGACGAGATCACGGGCGCGTCCACGTTCCTCATCGAGGAGGGGCTCGACTCGGGGCCCGTCTACGGCACCGTGACCGAGACGATCCGCCCCACCGACACCAGCGGCGACCTGCTGACCCGGCTCGCCTTCGCCGGCGCCGGGCTGCTCGCCGCGACCATGGACGGCATCGCGGACGGCACCCTGAAGGCCGTACCGCAGCCCGCCGACGGCGTGACCGTCGCGCCGAAGATCACCGTCGAGGACGCCCGGGTCGACTGGGCCACCCCCGCCCTGCGCGTCGACCGGGTGGTGCGCGGCTGCACGCCCGCGCCCGGCGCCTGGACCGTCTTCCGGGGCGAGCGGCTCAAGCTCGTGCAGGTCGCGCTCGTGCCCGACCGGACGGACCTCGCCTCGGGGCAGCTGTCCGTCGGCAAGAACAACGTCTACGTCGGCACCGGCTCGCACGCCGTCGAGTTGCTGTGGGTGCAGGCCCAGGGCAAGAAGCCGATGCGGGCGGCGGACTGGGCGCGTGGGGTGCGGATCGCGGACGGTGAGGTGCTCGGGGGCTGAGCCGTCGGCGCAGGCCGTTCGACGTACGCTGGGTGCACACCGTATACAGAAATCCGGAGCACCTTTACGTGAGCGACACCTCCCGTCGGCCCCGCAAACCCGGCAAGCCCTATCGTCGGCCCAAGAAGGACCCCGTCCGCATCCTTGCCTTCGAGGCGCTGCGGGCCGTCGACGAGAGGGACGCGTACGCCAATCTCGTCCTGCCGCCGCTGCTGCGCAAGGCGCGCGAGAGCGGGGACTTCGACGGGCGGGACGCGGCGCTGGCGACCGAGCTGGTGTACGGGACGCTGCGGCGGCAGGGGACGTACGACGCCGTGCTCGCGGAGTGCGTGGACCGGCCGCTGCGGGAGGTCGATCCGCCGGTCCTGGACGTACTGAGCCTCGGCGCGCACCAGTTGCTCGGCACGCGGATCCCGTCGCACGCCGCCGTTTCCGCCACCGTGGAGCTGGCCCGGGTCGTGCTCGGGGACGGGCGGGCCAAGTTCGTGAACGCCGTGCTGCGCAAGGTCGCGCAGCACGACCTCGACGGGTGGCTGGAGCGGGTCGCGCCGCCCTACGACGAGGATCCCGAGGACCATCTCGCCGTCGTGCACTCGCATCCGCGCTGGGTCGTCTCCGCGCTGTGGGACTCGCTCGGCGGTGGCCGGGCCGGAGTCGAGGAGCTGCTGGCGGCCGACAACGAGCGGCCCGAGGTCACGCTGGTCGCGCGCCCGGGCCGGGCCACGACCGACGAGCTGCTGCGCGAGGACGCCGCCGTGCCGGGGCGCTGGTCGCCGTATGCCGTACGGCTCACCGAGGGCGGGGAGCCCGGGGCCATCGAGGCCGTACGGGAGGGCCGGGCCGGCGTGCAGGACGAGGGCAGTCAGCTGGTCGCGCTGGCCCTCGCGAACGCGCCGCTCGACGGGCCCGACGCGAAGTGGCTGGACGGGTGTGCCGGGCCCGGCGGCAAGGCGGCGCTGCTGGGTGCGCTCGCCGCCGAGCGGGGCGCCGCGCTGCTCGCCTCGGAGAAGCAGCCGCACCGGGCGGGGCTGGTGGCCAAGGCGCTGCACGGCAACCCCGGGCCGTACCAGGTCATCGCCGCCGACGGGACCCGGCCGCCGTGGCGGCCCGGCTCCTTCGACCGGGTGCTGATGGACGTGCCCTGCACCGGGCTCGGCGCGCTGCGCCGACGGCCCGAGGCCCGCTGGCGGCGCCGCCCCGAGGACCTCGACGGGTTCGCCCCGCTGCAGCGCGGGCTGCTGCGCACCGCACTGGAGTCCGTGCGGGTCGGCGGTGTCGTCGGGTACGCCACCTGCTCGCCGCACCTCGCCGAGACGCGGGCCGTGGTGGCCGATGTGCTCAAGCAGTTCCCGGAGGCCGAGCTGATCGACGCCCGGCCGCTGCTGCCGGGCGTGCCGGACCTCGGCGACGGGCCCGATGTGCAGTTGTGGCCGCATCTGCACGGCACGGACGCGATGTACCTGGCGATCATCCGGCGGACCGGCTGAGGCTCGCTCCCGATCCGCCCTCGCAACCCCCAACCCCCCAAGCACAGCACAGCGCATACGCTTGGGTCATGGCCGCGCAGATCAACCCCAGCATCCTGTCCGCCGACTTCGCCCGTCTCGCCGACGAGGCGCGGGCGGTCGAAGGGGCCGACTGGCTCCACGTCGACGTCATGGACAACCATTTCGTCCCGAACCTCACGCTCGGCGTGCCGGTCGTGGAGTCCCTGGCCCGCGCGACGGACACCCCGCTGGACTGCCATCTGATGATCGAGGCCCCCGATCGGTGGGCCCCGCAGTACGTCGAGGCGGGTGCCTCCTCGGTCACCTTCCACGTCGAAGCGGCCGCCGCGCCGGTACGTCTGGCCCGGGAGATCCGGGCCAAGGGCGCCCGGGCGTCCATGGCGCTGAAGCCGGCGACGCCCATCGAGCCGTACGAGGATCTGTTCCCCGAACTCGACATGTTGCTGATCATGACGGTCGAGCCGGGCTTCGGCGGGCAGGCGTTTCTGGACATCATGCTGCCCAAGATCCGCCGCACCCGGGAGCTGATCAGCAAGCACGGTCTGGAGCTGTGGCTCCAGGTCGACGGCGGTGTCTCGGACGCGACGATCGAGCGCTGCGCGGAGGCGGGCGCCGATGTCTTCGTGGCCGGTTCCGCCGTGTACGGGGCCGACGACCCGGCCGCCGCGGTGCGTGCCCTGCGCGCCAAGGCGGAGGCCGCGACAAAGCACGCGGCATGGGCGTGCGACCACTGAGCCACGGTTACGTGAACGGCGCCCGTCGGGCGCCCAGCAGGGCTGATCAAGCGCGCCGTATCTGCAAGGATGAACGGCGAATCCAGAGTGTGAACAGCAGTGAGGAGAGCGCCGTGTCGGGTATGTCGGCGGGCCGGTCAGCCATGCGGATGGGACCCGCTGAGCTGGTGCAGGCGGCGGCCATGGCCCGCCGCTTCTACCTCGAGGGCAAGTCCAAGATCCAGATCGCCGAGGAGTTCGGCGTCAGCCGCTTCAAGGTGGCCCGGGTCCTGGAGACCGCCCTCGAACGGGATCTCGTACGCATCGAGATCCGTGTGCCGGCCGAACTGGACGCCGAGCGCTCGGACGCGCTGCGCGCCCGCTACGGCCTCAGGCACGCCGTCGTGGTCGAGTCCCCGGCCGAGGCCGAGGAGACCCCGGATCCCGAGAACCTGGGCGAGGTGGCCGCCGACCTGCTCGGCGAGCTGGTCAACGAGGGCGATGTGCTCGGGCTGGCCTGGGGTCGGTCCACCATCCACATGGCCGCCGCCCTCGACAAGCTGCCGCCCTGCACGGTGGTGCAGCTGACGGGCGTGTACGACGCCGGGACCGCCGAGCGCGGCTCCGTCGAGGCCGTGCGCCGGGCGGCGCAGGTCTCCGGCGGCGACGCCCACCCCATCTACGCGCCGATGCTGCTGCCGGACGCCGCCACCGCGGCCGCGCTGCGCCACCAGACGGGGATCGCCCGGGCCTTCGAGTACTTCGACAAGGTCACGGTCGCCTGTGTCTCCATCGGCTCCTGGGAGCCGGGCATCTCCACGGTGTACGACATGCTCAGCGACGAGGAGCGGGCGCACTACTCGTCCCTCGGTGTCGCCGCCGAGACGTCCGCGCACCTCTTCGACGCCGACGGCCGCCGGGTCGGACGGGACCTGGGGGAGCGGTGCATCACGGTCAAGGCCGACCAGCTCCGCCGTATCCCCGAGGTCGTCGCGATCGCGGGCGGGCAGCGCAAGGCGGCCGCGATCGACGCGGTGCTGCGGTCGGGGCTCGTCACCAGCCTGGTCACGGACACCTCCGCGGCCGACTACCTGATGGCGGCCGGACCGACACCGCGGCCGGCGCTGAACCGGGCCGATCCGGACGGGCCCTGACGGAAGGTCACACGGGAGGGCCGGGGCGGTACGCTGCCGCGGTCTCTCCCGCCACGACGACGATCGGTGCCGACATGACGGATCACGTGGTCACCCTCGACCTCGACGGGATCACCGACAAGGCGGGCCTGATGGACCGCTGCGCCCGGGCGCTTCAGCTGCCCGACTGGTTCGGCCGCAACTGGGACGCGCTGGCCGACAGCCTCTCCGACCAGGGCGTCTGGCCCGGGGACGCCGTCCAGAACGGGCTGCTGGTCGTCGTACGGAACTGGCGGCCGTACGCGAAGGCGCGGCCCGAGGAGTGGGAGACCGCCCAGCAGGTGTTCGCGCAGGCCGCGGACGCGGCGCCGGGGCTGACCGTGGCGCTCGCTCTTGGAGGATCCTCCTAAGGACCCCCTGACCTGCCTGGATGAAGTCACCGGGCATGGCATTCCGGCCGACATGGGACAATGAAGTACGTGCTCTTCTCCCCTGGCTGACCTGTCCGGGGGCCACCTCTGAACGACTGGGATGTGCAGCACGTGCGTTTCCTCAATGACATCCAGCCCTCGTACGACCTGACGTACGACGACGTGTTCATGGTGCCGAGCCGCAGCGCGGTCGGCTCCCGTCAGGGCGTGGACCTCAGCTCCCCGGACGGCACGGGCACCACCATTCCGCTCGTCGTCGCCAACATGACCGCCATCGCCGGCCGCCGGATGGCCGAGACCGTGGCCCGGCGCGGTGGCCTCGTGGTCATCCCGCAGGACATCCCGATCGACGTCGTCACCGAGGTCGTCTCCTGGGTGAAGAGCCGCCACCTGGTCCTCGACACACCGATCGTGCTGGCCCCGCACCAGACCGTCGCCGACGCGCTCTCCCTGCTGCCCAAGCGGGCGCACAACGCCGGTGTCGTCGTCGACGAGGAGCACCGCCCGATCGGTGTCGTCACCGACCGGGACCTCACCGGCGTGGACCGCTTCACCCAGCTCGAAGTGGTCATGTCCAAGGACGAGCTGCTCCTGCTCGACGCGAACATGGACCCCCGCGAGGCGTTCAACACCCTCGACCACCACAACCGGCGCTACGCCCCCGCCGTCGACGCCGACGGCAAGCTGGTCGGCATCCTCACCCGCAAGGGCGCGCTGCGCGCCACGCTGTACACGCCGGCCGTCGACGCGCAGGGCAGGCTGCGCATAGCGGCCGCCGTCGGCATCAACGGCGATGTGGCGGGCAAGGCCAAGCAGCTGCTCGACGCGGGCGTGGACACGCTCGTCATCGACACCGCGCACGGCCACCAGGAGTCGATGATCAGCGCCGTCAAGCAGGTGCGCGCCCTCGACCCGCGGGTGCCGATCGTGGCAGGCAACATCGTCTCGGCTCAGGGCGTGCGCGACCTGATCGAGGCGGGCGCCGACATCGTCAAGGTCGGTGTGGGCCCGGGCGCCATGTGCACCACCCGGATGATGACCGGCGTGGGCCGGCCGCAGTTCTCGGCCGTGCTGGAGTGCGCCGCCGAGGCGAAGAAGTACGGCAAGCACGTGTGGGCCGACGGTGGTGTCCGGCACCCGCGTGACGTGGCGATGGCGCTGGCCGCCGGTGCGTCCAACGTGATGGTCGGCTCGTGGTTCGCCGGGACGTACGAGTCGCCGGGCGACCTCCAGCACGACGCGAGCGGGCGTGCGTACAAGGAGTCGTTCGGCATGGCGTCCGCGCGGGCGGTGGCCAACCGCACCTCGGAGGAGTCGGCCTACGACCGCGCCCGCAAGGGCCTGTTCGAGGAGGGCATCTCCACCTCCCGCATGTTCCTCGACCCGGCCCGCCCCGGCGTCGAGGACCTGATCGACTCGATCATCGCGGGCGTCCGCTCCTCCTGCACCTACGCCGGCGCCGCCTCCCTGGAGGAGTTCGCCGAGAAGGCCGTCGTCGGCATCCAGAGCGCCGCCGGCTACGCGGAGGGTAAGCCGCTGCACGCCAGCTGGAACTGATCGACTCCCCTTCGTACGGCCCCCGTCGGACCTCCTGGTGAGGACCGACGGGGGCCGTCGTCGTGACCGCCCGAGGCGTTGTCCGGGTGAACCCCGGATGTCCGATACGCAACAGTCGACAGTCACCGTGCAACGAACATCCGCCCGCCGTCCAGGAACGCAATGATCTTGCGGGCATACGCAAGGTTGCTGCATTACAACGGCAACGCTCCTACCCATAGGCTGTCGCCTCGTACGTGGCGTGGCGGGGACCCCGCTCGGTGGGTTCCCGTGTCTGCACGGGGGTGCCGCCGGTCCCCGTCCCCCTGACCGGCAGCAACAAAGGAGCCAGCGCGTGCTCGACCAAGGCGCACCCCCGCAGCACAGCAGCCACACCGATCCCTCGTCCCTTGGGGTCGGCGCGCGCCTGATGCGCCGCAAGCCCGTGGAACGCCTGGTCGCGGAGGGTGGCCAGGGTGAGGGAGGGTCGCTCCGCCGCTCCCTCGGCCTGTGGCAGCTCACCATGATCAGCATCGGTGCCACGCTGGGCACCGGCATCTTCGTCGTCCTCGGCGACGCCGTCCCCGAGGCCGGTCCCGCGGTCACCCTGGCGTTCGTCATCGCGGGTCTGACGGCCCTGTTCTCGGCCCTGTCGTACGCCGAACTGGCGGGCAGCATCCCGGTCGCGGGGTCCTCGTACTCATACGCATACGCAACGATGGGTGAACTCGTCGCCTGGGTCTGCGGCTGGTGCCTGGTCCTGGAGTACGGCGTGTCGGTGGCCGCTGTCGCGGTCGGCTGGGGCGAGTACCTCAACGAGCTGCTTAACGGGACGATCGGCGTCACCATCCCCTCCGCGCTGTCCTCGGCGCCGGGTGAGGGCGGCATCATCAACCTGCCCGCGCTGATCGTCGTCCTGCTGGCGATGGTGTTCCTGCTCGGCGGCGTCCGCGAGTCCGCCCGCGCCAACACGATCATGGTCGCGGTGAAGATCGCCGCGCTGGTGCTGTTCTGCGCGGTCGGCTTCATGGGCTTCAAGTCCGGCAACTACGCCGACTTCATGCCGCTCGGCATGGCCGGTGTCAGCGCCGCCGGTGCCACGCTGTTCTTCTCCTACATCGGCTTCGACGCCGCCTCCACCGCCGGTGAGGAGGCCAAGAACCCCAAGAAGGACCTGCCCCGCGCGATCATGCTCTCGCTGATCATCGTGACCGCGCTGTACGTGCTCGTCGCCGCCGTCGCCGTCGGCGCCTGGAACTGGACCAAGTTCGAGGGCTCCGACGCCTCTCTCGCCGCGATCATGAGCGACGTCAGCGGCCAGAGCTTCTGGGGCACCCTGCTCGCCCTCGGCGCGGTCATCTCCATCGCGAGCGTCGTCCTGACCGTGCTCTACGGCCAGACCCGCATCCTGTTCGCGATGTCCCGCGACGGCCTGGTGCCCAAGGCGCTCGGCAAGGTCCACCACAAGACCGGCGCGCCCCGCCTCAACACCGTGATCGTGTCCCTGTTCTGCGGTGCGCTCGCCGCGCTGATCCCGCTCGGCAAGCTCGTCGACGCCACCAGCATCGGCACGCTGTTCGCCTTCGCGCTGGTCAACATCGCGGTGATCGTCCTGCGCTACCGGCGGCCGGAGCTGGAGCGCACGTTCAAGGTGCCGTTCGGGCCGGTGCTGCCGGTGCTGGGCTTCGCCTTCTGCGCGTACAACATGTTCAGCCTCGACACCGTGACCTGGGTGGTCTTCGGATTCTGGATGGCCGCCGGTCTCGTGTTCTACTTCCTCTACGGCTACCGCCGCTCCCGTCTCGCCGTACCCGAAGTGAAGTGACCCACCCGCAGTGCTGAACGATCTCGACGAACGCATCGTGCACGCCCTCGCCGAGGACGCCCGCCGCTCCTACGCGGACATCGGGCAGCTCGTCGGTCTGTCCGCGCCGGCCGTGAAGCGGCGCGTGGACCGGCTGCGCGCGACCGGCGCCATCACCGGCTTCACCGTCCGGGTGGACCCGTCGGCGCTCGGCTGGGAGACCGAGGGGTTCGTCGAGATCTACTGCCGCCGCAACACCTCGCCGGAGACCATCCAGCGGGGCCTGGAGCGCTACCAGGAGGTCGTGGCCGCGTCCACCGTCACCGGCGACGCGGACGCGGTCGCCCAGGTCTTCGCCTCCGACATGCGGCACTTCGAGCGGGTGCTCGAGCGCATTGCCGGGGAGCCGTTCGTGGAGCGCACGAAGTCGGTCCTGGTCCTGTCACCCCTGCTCAGACGCTACTCGTCGGGCGCGCCGGCGTAAGTCGCCGCAAGGGGCGCGGGGAACTGCGCGACAAGCCACGGACGACGGAAAGCCGGCACGCGACATCGCGCCCCGATCCCTACTCCGCGGTCTTCCTCGCCAACGCATTGTTCCCGATCGAGTTGTGCACGCTGAAGCTCACGGCGTCCGAGCGATAGCGATCGTCCGACCACTCCACCGGACGCCCTTCGTGCGTCGTGGTCACCCGGCGCACCCGCAACAACGGGCTCGTACGACGAACCTGAAGCAGCTCGGCATCCTGCGCGCCGGCGGCGACGGCGTCGATGACGTGCTCGCCGTACGCGAAGACCAGCCCCGTGTCGTCGTACAGGCGCTGGGTGACGGACGGGCATTCCGGCTCGATGGCCTCCACCGCCGGGGAGATCCAGTCGGCGTACACCGTGCGTTCCAGCAGGACCGGCTCGCGGTCCAGCCCCCGCACCCGCAGCACATGCAACACCGGTGTGCCCTCGGCGAGTTGGAGCCGTACGGAGTCCTCCACGGTGGCGGCCCTGTACGCCTGCTCGACCACCCGCCCCGTCGCCTCCCGCCCCATGGCCCGCGCCCACTGGGCGAAACTCCGCAGCTCGCCGAAGCTCTGGCTGCGCCGGCTCGCCAGCACGACCCGGCGCGCCCCCTGCCGGGAGCCGATCAGACCCTCGGCGGTCAGGCTCGCGACGGCCTGGCGGACCGTGCCGCGGGAGACGCCGTACTGCGCGGCGAGTTCCGTCTCGGAGGGCAGTCGGCTGCCGACTGTGTACTCCTCGCGGTCGATCGCCCGTCGCAGTGCGTCGGCGATCTCCTCGTGTCGCGCGGTCATGCTGCCCCTCTGAGTCGGTAGCTGTGCACAGCGTCACCAGCCTAATCGATAGCCGAAGTGATTCGTGTCAGCCGCCAATGTGCAGGCGACAGGGTGTTCTCGTTCGACTTGCGTTCACTGTCGCGTCATCGAGGCCGGGCGTACTGAGGCCAACTTGTTCAAACAAGTTCGGCAGCACCCCACCCTTGTGCGCACCTTTCTGGAGAGACCCGTGTCCGTGTCCCTGCCGCGATCAGCCGTTCTCGGCGGCTCCCTCGCCGTCGTCGCCGCGCTCGCCCTGAGCGCCTGCGGCGCCGCCCCCGACAACGCCTCCACCACCGCCGACGGCAAGTCCGCCGCCACGGCCACCTCCGCCGCCGACTTCGGCGGCATGGACAAGCTGGTCGCCGCCGCCAAGAAGGAGGGCACGCTGCACGCCATCGCGCTGCCCCGCGACTGGGCCAACTACGGCGCCCTCATCGACGGCTTCCAGAAGAAGTACGGCATCAAGATCGAGGTCGAGAACCCCGACGGCTCCAGCCAGGACGAGATCAACGCCGTCACGTCCCGCAAGGGCCAGGACCGTGCCCCCGACGTCCTCGACCTCGGCTCCTCCTTCGCGGTGAGCGCCGCCCAGCAGGGGCTGCTCGCGCCGTACAAGGTGGCGGCCTACGACGACATCCCCGAGGCGCAGAAGGACGCGCAGGCCCGCTGGTACAACGACTACGGCGGCTATGTGTCCATCGGGTGCGACGCGAAGCGCGTGAAGCAGTGCCCGACGACCTTCAAGGACCTGCTCAAGCCGCAGTACAAGGGGCAGGTCGCGCTCAACGGCAACCCCACCAAGTCCGGTTCGGCCTTCGGCGGTGTCTACGCCGCCGCGCTCGCAGGCGGCGGGTCCTTCGACGACATCCAGCCCGGTCTCGACTTCTTCGCCGAGCTGAAGAAGAACGGCAACTACACGCCCGTCGAGTCCACGCCGGCCACCGTCGAGAAGGGCGAGACGCCGATCAGCATCGACTGGGACTACCTGAACGCCGGCTACGCCGAGGAGTTCAAGTCCAAGGGCGTCGACTGGAAGGTCGTGGTCCCGGCCGACGGCAAGTTCTCGCAGTACTACTCGCAGGCCATCAACAAGGACGCCCCGCACCCGGCCGCCGCCCGGCTGTGGCAGGAGTACCTCTACAGCGCCGAGGGCCAGAACCTGTGGCTCGCGGGCTACGCCCGTCCGGCGCTGATGCCCGCCATGGAGAAGGCCGGCACCCTCGACAAGGCCGCCGCCGCCAAGCTGCCCGAGGTCGCCGGCACGCCGGTCTTCCCGACCGAGGAGCAGCAGAGCAAGGCCAAGACCGTGCTCGCCCAGGGCTGGGCGAAGGCCGTCTCCGGATGACCGCCACGCTCACGCGGGCGGACGTGGCGCCCGTCGCTTCCCCGAAGCGGCGGCGCCGCGCCCCCGGATGGCTCGCCGTCCTGCCGCTGCTCGTCTTCGTCGCGATCGCCTTCGGGCTCCCGGCGATCGCCATGCTGAACGGCGCCTTCACGGTCAAGGACCCGGCGACCGGCGCGACCTCGTACACCACCGAGAACCTCACCAACTCCCTCCAGGGCGCCTACCTCACGGCCCTGCTCGGCAGCGTCAAGCTGTCCGCCGTCTCCGCCGGGCTCGGCGCGCTGTTCGGGCTGCCGCTCGCGCACGTGGTCGTCAGCTCCGGCTCGCGGGCGCTGCGCGAGACGGTGCTCACGGCGTCCGGCGTGCTCGCCAACTTCGGTGGCGTGCCGCTGGCGTTCGCCTTCGTCGCCACGCTCGGCAACGCCGGTGTGCTCACCCGGCACCTGGGCCTGAGCGCGACGGGCTGGGACCTGTACAGCTTCTGGGGACTGGTCCTCGTCTACCTGTACTTCCTGATCCCGCTGATGGTCCTCACCATCGCCCCCGCCCTCGACGGACTGCGCGCCCAGTGGCGCGAGGCCGCCCAGAACAACGGGGCCACGGCGGTGCAGTACTGGCGGCATGTGGCCCTGCCCGTGCTGCTGCCCTCGCTGCTGGGCGGGCTTGTGCTGCTGTTCGGGAGCGCGTTCGCGGCGTACGCCACCGCCGCGGCCATGGTCGGCAGCTCGGTGCCGCTGGTCACCCTGCAGATCGCCGACGCCATCTCCGGCAACGTGCTGGTCGGCCAGGAGAACGTGGCGCTCGCGCTCAGCCTCGACATGGTTCTCGTCGCCGGCCTCGTCATGGCCGTCTACCTGCCCCTGCAACGCCGGAGTGCCCGATGGCTCGCCTGAACCTGTCCCGGTGGGTCGTGCTCGGCCTCGCCGCGCTGTACTTCCTGGTGCCGCTCGCCGCGTCCGTCGTCTTCACGGTGGACGTGCCCGGCAGGGGGATCACCTTCGACGCGTACACACAGATCTTCTCCACCGGCGGCTTCGTCGCCAGCCTGCTGCTCTCGCTGGGCCTCGCCGCCGCCACCATCGCGATCGTCCTGCTGCTGATGGTGCCCGCGATGGTCGCGCTCAGGCTCGGCGCGTCCCGGCTGCGGCCCGTCGTCGAGGTGATCTGCTCGCTGCCGCTGGTAGTGCCGCCGATCGCCTTCGTCGCCGGCATCGGGACCGTCCTGAAGTGGGGGCCGGAGCATCTGTCGCGTACGCCGCTGTTCCAGACGTTCGTGGCGATCCAGAACCCCGACTTCCCGTTCGTGCTGGTCATGGCGTACGTCGTGATGGCCCTGCCGTTCGTGTACCGCACGCTGGATGCCGGGCTGCGGTCGGTCGACGTACCCACGCTGGTCGAGGCGGCGCGCAGCTGCGGGGCCGGCTGGCCGCAGGCGCTCGCGCAGGCCGTGCTGCCGAATCTGCGCGGGGCGCTGCTGAACGCCGCCTTCCTCACGCTCGCCCTGGTGCTCGGCGAGTTCACGGTGGCGCAGCTGCTGGGCTTCCAGCCGTTCGCCGTGTGGATCGTGAACGTCAGCGGCTCCCAGGCCCAGCTGTCCGTCGCCGTGTCCGTGCTCAGCCTGCTCGTGACATGGGTCCTGCTCCTCGCGCTCGCCGGTGCCGGCGGACGCACCCGTACCGCATCCCGGGGATGAACCAATGACCACCACCCTTGAGAAGGCGACCGCTGTGGGCGCCGCCACCGTCGAATTCCGGGAGTTGCGCCGGGAGTTCGGGCCGACGGTCGCGCTCGACGGGCTGAATCTGACAGTCCGGCCGGGGGAGTTCCTCGCGCTGCTCGGGCCGTCGGGCTGCGGCAAGACCACCGCGCTGCGGATGCTCGCCGGGTTCGAGCACCCGGACTCCGGCGCGGTGCTGGTCGACGGCCAGGACGTCACCCGGGTTCCGGCCCATCGCCGCGACGCCGGGATGGTCTTCCAGTCGTACAGCCTCTTCCCGCATCTCAACGCGCTGGACAACGTGGCCTTCGGCCTGCGGATGCGGAAGGTGCGCGGCGGCGAACGGCGGGCGCGGGCGGCCGAGTTGCTGGAGCTGGTCGGGCTGGCGGACAAGGGGGAGCGGTTCCCGCACCAGCTGTCGGGCGGGCAGCAGCAGCGGATCGCGCTGGCCCGTGCGCTGGCGCTGCGGCCGCGGGTGCTGCTGCTCGACGAGCCGCTGTCGGCGCTCGACGCGAAGGTGCGGCTCGCTCTCCGGGAGGAGATCCGACGGCTGCAGCAGGAGCTGGGCATCACCACGCTGTTCGTCACCCATGACCAGGAGGAGGCGCTGTCCGTCGCCGACCGGGTCGCGGTGATGCGGGCCGGGCGGCTCGAACAGTGCGCCGAGCCCGCCGAGCTGTACGGGCGTCCGGCGACCGCCTTCGTCGCCGAGTTCGTGGGCACGATGAGCCGGATCCCGGGGACGCGCAAGGGCGAGGACGTCGAGGTGCTCGGGCAGCGGCTGCCGGTGGACGGGGCCGGGCCCGCGGACGGTGACGTGGACGTGCTGGTGCGGCCGGAGGCCGTGCGGGTGCGGGCCGACGAGGACGGTACGGCGCGGGTCGTCGCGACCGCGTTCCTGGGCGCCGTCGTACGGGTCACCGTGCTGCTCGCGGACGGCACCGAGGTCAAGGCCGACCTGCCCGCGCACGAGGCCGCCGGGCTGGGCATCGGCGCGGCCGTCGGCGTGTCGCTGCCGGAGCGGCCGGTGCTGGTGGCGGAGCGTGCCGCCGACTGACGCCTCCCTTGCAGCGCCGGCTGCTGCCCAGCCGAAACACCGTACCGACGCACGAAAGAGAACCACGTGACCCCCCACCCCCGCCTCCCCCTCCAGGCTGTCCTGTTCGACATGGACGGCACGCTCGTCGACACCGAGCGGCTGTGGTGGGAGGCGGTGGAACACGTCGCCGCACGGCCGTTGACCGACGCTGACCGGCCCGAAGTGCTGGGCCGGACCGTCGAGCACACCGCCGGGTGGCTGGCCGAAGCCACCGGACGGCCCGTCGCCGACCTGGCCGCCGCGCTGCACCGGGAGTTCGCCGGACGCGTCCGCACCGGCATCGTGCCCCGCCCCGGCGCGCTCGACCTGCTCGACGCGCTCGCGCGGGACGGCGTACCGACCGCGCTGGTCACCGCCTCGCCGGGGGCCGTCGCCCGCACCGTGCTCGACGTGCTCGGCGCCGACCGGTTCGCCGTTGCCGTCACGGCCGACGACACCGCCCGCAGCAAGCCGGCCCCCGACCCCTACCTCGCCGCCTGCCACGCCCTCGGCGCCGACCCCGCCGCCTGCGTCGCCGTCGAGGACACCCAGACCGGCGTCACCTCCGCCGAGGCGGCCGGATGCGCGGTGCTCGCCGTACCGTCGCTCGCACCGATCGACGCGGCGCCCGGCCGGACCGTACGAGCGAGCCTCGTCGGCGTGACCACCGAGGAACTCAACGCCATGGTCATGCCCCTCGAACTGAGCGTGATGAGCTGGAACCTCTGGCTCGGCGGCGCCGGCGTCGACGACCACCGCGCCAAGCAGCTCAAGGCCGTCGTCGACACGGGCGCGGACGTCGTCGGCCTCCAGGAGACCGCCCACACCGCCGCCCGGGAACTAGCCGACGCCCTCGGCTGGCACCACCACCAGGCCGGTGAGAACCTCGGCATCATCAGCCGCCACCCGATCACCGCCCGCCACGGCGACCCCGACGTCGGCTTCTACGGCGCCGCCGGCGTCCGTATCCGCCTCGCCCCGGGCCGCGAGGTCGACATCTGGACGGCCCACCTGCACTACACGCCGTACGGGCCCTACGAGGCGGCCTTCGACGGGCTCGGCGCCGCCGACCTGATCGCCCACGAGGAGGTCAGGCTGGCCCAGATGTGCGACACGCTGCGCCGGATCGCCGACGCGGGCGACGACGGCGTACCCGTCGTCCTGGTCGGCGACTTCAACTGCCCCTCGCACCTGGACCGGCCGGACGTCGACTGGCCGGTGACGCGCGCGGCGCAGGAGGCGGGCCTGCGCGACTCCTACCGCGAGGCGCACCCGGATCCGGTCGCCGCGCCGGGCCACACCTGGTCGCCGATCCATGTGCTGCACGAGGACGGCAGCGGGCGGCCCGAACCGCAGGACCGGATCGACTACGTCCTCCACCGCGGCCTGCGGGTGCTGGACTCGCGCACGTACGTGGCGGGCACGCCGGCGCCCTGGCCGGACGTCGCCGGCAACGACTGGCCGTCGGACCACGCGGCCGTGGTGACCAGGTTCGCGCTGCCGACCGTGCGCTGATCTTCGGGTACTCGGGGTAACCGTTGCGGGTCGGGTGGGGCTTCCCGTAGGTTGTGCCCGCACTTTCTACCCGCGGGTAACACCAGTGGGTAGCTGCCCCCGCCCGACCGCACCGCAGCCCCGGGGAGACCATGCGCATCGGCCGTCCCACCACGGTCCGTTCGAGGATCGTCGCGCTCGCCATGGCTCCCGTGCTCGCCCTGGCCCTGTTGTGGACCTTCGCCATGTGGTCGGTCACCGGGGAACTGCGCGCGCTGGTCCGGGTCCAGGGCGTGTACGAGGACTTCGGCACGCCCGTGGACACGGCCGTCGGCCAGATCCAGATCGAGCGCCGGCTGTCCGCCGCCTACCTCGGCACCGGGCACCGCGACGAGGCCGCCGTGGACCTGCTCAAGCAGCAACGGCGCACCGACCGGGCCGTCAACGCCATGCGCGAGGCCCTCCGGGACGGCGACCGCGACCGGCTCTCGCAGCGGCAGCGGGAGATCCTCGACGGGGTCGCCGAATCGACGGACCGGCTGGAGGAGCTGCGCCACCGCGTGCTGTCCCGGGACATCACCTGGGACCGGGCCGTGGCCGAGTACAGCACCCTCGTGGAACCCGGCTTCGACGTGCAGTCCACCCTCACCGCGCTGCAGGCCGGGCAGCTCGCCCGGGAGGCGCAGGTCGTCATCGAGCTGGTGCGGGTACGGGAGTTCGTCTCGCGCGAGGACGCGCTGGTCGCGGGCGCGCGGGCGGCCGGGACGCTCACGGACGAGCAGTACGACACGCTCGTCGCGACGATCGAGGACCGGCGCGTCTTCGAGCGGACGTACGTCCCCGATCTGCCCGCCGACTCACGGTCGCTGTACGAGGAGTTCCGGCGCTCGGACCTGTACCGGGAGCTGACCCGCGGCGAGGACGCCCTGCTGCGCGCCGGTGCGGCGGGCGCGGGCGAGGCCGTCGCCGCCGGGTCCTGGCGCAGCACCGTCGACCGGGCCGTCGTGCGGTACATGGAGATGGCCACCCAGTCCGCGATCAACTCCGCCGACCGGGGGCGCGCGTTCGCGTACCGCGAGCTGGCAAAGGCCGTCGTCGTCGGTGTGGTCGGGCTAGCGGCGGTCGCGCTCTCGCTGTGGTTCGCGGTGCGCGGTGCCCGTCGGATCTCCCGCCGCCTGGAGACGTTGCGCGACGCCGCCGACCTGCTCGCGACGCGTCAACTGCCCGACGTGATGGAGCGGTTGAGCGCCGGCGAGGACGTGGACGCCGTGGCCGAGGCGCCGCCGCTCGCCGACGGTGAGGCGGGCTCCGACGAGATCGGGCAGGTCGGGCGGTCCTTCAACGCGGCGCGGCTCGCCGCCGTCGAGGCGGCCGTGCAGCAGGCCCGGCTCCGGCGCGGGCTGTTCGCGGTGCTGCTGAACATCGCCCGCCGCAACCAGGCGCTGGTGCACCGGCAGTTGAAGCTGGTGGACACGCTGGAGCGGCGCACGGACGATCCGGACGTCCTTCAGGAGCTGTTCCGGATCGACCACCTCACCACCAGGATGCGGCGCCATGCGGAGAGCCTGATCATCCTCTCCGGTGCGGTGCCCGGGCGCCGCTGGCGCCGTCCGGTGCCGATCGCCGACGTCGTGGTGGCCGCGGTGGGCGAGATCGAGGACTACGCGCGCGTCGAGGTGCCGCCGATGGAACGGGTGGGCGTGGCCGCCGACGCCGTCGCCGACGTCGTCCATCTCATCGCCGAGCTGGTCGAGAACGCCACCGTGTTCTCGCCGCCGCACACCCGTGTGACGATGCGGGCCGGCCGTGCCCGCGGCGGATTCGTCCTGGAGATCGACGACCGGGGTCTCGGACTCGACGCCGACGGGATCGAGGAGGCCCACCGCACCATCCGCCGCGCCGAGGACTTCGACCCGGCCTCACACGACCGGCTCGGCCTGTACGTCGTCGGCCGCCTCGCCGCCCGCCACGGCATCGAGGTCACCCTGTGCCGGTCGCCGTACGGCGGTACGACGGCCGTGGTGCTGCTGCCCGACGCGGTGCTGGCGGCGGTGGATCCGGAGCGGCCGGAGGGGGAGGCGGCGGCTGACGCGAGCGGTGAGGCGTTGCCGCAGCGGCGGCGACGGTCGGGAGAGGCGCGGCGGGTTGCCGGATCAGGGGCGACGGTGCTGACGCCTGCGCGGCCTTGGGGGGAGGGGGTGGGTCGCGCCGGGGTGGAGTGCACCGAGGGCGGGCCGGGGGCCGGGCTGGGGGCGGGCGACGCTGTGATCGGGCCGAGGGCCGGGCTGGGGGCGGGCGACGCTGTGATCGGGCCGAGGGCCGGGCTGGGGGCGGGCGACGCTGTGAGCGAGCCGGGCGGCGGATCCGCCGATGCCGCCCCGGCCCCCGGACGCGCCGATGCCGCCCCGGCCCCCGGACGCGCCGATGCCGCCCCGGCCCCCGGACGCGCCGATGCCGCCCCGGCCCCCGGACGCGCCGATGCCGCCCCGGCCCCCGGACGCGCCGATGCCGCCCCGGCCCCCGGACGCGCCGATGCCGCCCCGGCCCCCGGACCCGACAGTGCCGACCCGGCCGCCGAGCCCGACCCTCCGACCCCCGCCCTCCCCACCCGCGTCCGCCAGGCCTCCCTGGTCGCCGAGCTCCGCCGTGATCCACCGGCGGCCGCCGAGCCGCCCGCCCGGCGTGAGGTCAGTGCCGAGGAGATGCGGGACGTCTTCGGCGCGTTCCAGCGCGGGCTCCACCGGGGACGCAAGGGGCTGCCCAGGACAGAGCCGGGAACCCAGGAAGGCACCTCCACGCAGCGCACCCACACCGAGGAAGGGACGGACGCCGACGATGCGCCCTGACCAGACCCCCGAGCAGCAGTCCCGCACCGGCAGCGAGCCCGACGCGGGTGACCCCCCAGGCACCGACCTCGGCTGGCTGCTCGACGACCTCGTGGCGAGGACCGGCCATGTCCGCCAGGCCGTCCTGCTCACCGCCGACGGACTGCCGCTCAGCGCGAGCGAAGGCATGCGAGAGGCGGACATCGAACACCTCGCGGCCGTGAGCTCCGGCTTCCACGCCCTGGCCCGCTCGGCGGGGGAGCGGTTCGACGCGGGGGAGGTGCGGCAGACGATGGTGATGCTCGACGACGCCTACCTCTTCGTCACCCCGGCCGGCGCCGGCAGCCGGCTCGCGGTACTGAGCGAGGCCCAGACGGACGTGGGACAGCTGGCCCACGAGATGGCGCTGCTGGTCCGCCGGGTCGGCCGACACATGGACGCCGCGGTGCGCTCGGCCGCCGACCCGGCGGGCGCCTGAGCCGGGCCGTGACCGACGACCACTGGTACGAGGACGAGACCGGCTCACTGGTCCGCCCGTACACCGTGACCCGGGGCCGTACCAGGCCCTCGCCGCAGCATGCCGTCGACATGATGTCGCTGGTCAGCGTGGTGGAGACGGACGATCAGCGACCCGCGGTCGACCATGCCCGGGCTTCGCTGCTCGACCTGGTGCGGCGCGGGCCCCGACCGGTCGTCGAACTCGCCGCGGACGCCGATCTCCCGCTGACCGTCGTCCGCGTTCTGCTGGGCGACCTCGCCGATGCGGGCCTCGTCCGTATCGACCCGCCGCGCCGCGCACCCGACGGTCCCTCGGCCGACCCGGAGCTGCTGCGGGAGATCGTGGAACGCCTTCGCGAGATCTGACGCGAGATCTGAACGGCGCCCCTACGGGGTTCCGTGGGGCGGGACCCGGCCGGAGCCGCGGCCCAGGTCGCGCAACGAATCGCCGCCCGGCCCGGAATCGACGCAACGATCGGCGCACCGGCACGCAACGGCTCCTTCTTGTCCGGCCCGGTCCGCCGCCCGTACCGTCTACGTGGCCCCCACACCCATCCGTCCTGGTGAGGAACACGCATGCGCACCGCCCTGCTCCAGAGCTCCGGCCGGCCCGGCTCCACGGTCGAGAACCTGAAGGTCCTCGACGAGGCCGCGGGCCGTGCCGCTGCTTCCGGTGCGGGGCTGCTGGTCGCCCCGGAGATGTTCCTGACCGGCTACGCGATCGGCGACGACATCGCCCGCCTCGCCGAGCCCGCCGACGGTGACGCCGCCGACGCGATCGCCGAGATCGCCACCCGGCACGGCCTGGCCGTCGCGTACGGCTACCCGGAGCGCTCCGCCGACGTCGTCTTCAACTCCGCCCAGCTGATCTCCGCCGACGGCACCCGGCTCGCCAACTACCGCAAGACCCACCTCTTCGGCTGCTTCGAGCGCGACCACTTCACGCCGGGCGAGCAGCCGGTCGTCCAGGCCGAGCTGGACGGGCTGCGGGTCGGGATCATGATCTGCTACGACGTGGAGTTCCCGGAGAACGTCCGCGCCCACGCCCTCGCCGGCACCGACCTGCTGCTGGTGCCGACCGCGCAGATGCACCCGTTCCAGTTCGTCGCCGAGTCGCTGGTGCCGGTGCGGGCGTTCGAGAACCAGATGTACGTGGCGTACGTCAACCGGGTCGGCCAGGAGGGCGAGTTCGAGTTCGTGGGGCTGTCCACGCTCGCCGGACCGGACGGGTTCGCCCGCACCCGCACCGGGCGCGGTGAGGAACTCGTCCTCGCCGATGTGGACCCCGCCTTCCTCGCCGCCTCCCGAGAGGCGAACCCGTACCTGAAGGACCGCCGCCCCGGTCTCTACGGGTCCCTGGTCTGAACCCCCGCCCCCCTGATCTTCCGTTTCGCGCAAGGAGTCCGTACCCCATGACGTCCACGGTGCCCAACGCCGTCGAGCACGCCGACGAGCAGCAGCCGCCGATCACCATGTTCGGCCCGGACTTCCCGTACGCGTACGACGACTTCCTCGCCCACCCGGCGGGCCTCGGCCAGCTTCCGGCGACCGAGCACGGCACCGAGGTGGCGGTCATCGGCGGCGGTCTGTCCGGCATCGTGGCCGCGTACGAGCTGATGAAGATGGGCCTCAAGCCGGTCGTGTACGAGGCCGACCGGATCGGCGGGCGCCTGCGCACCGTCGGCTTCGAGGGCTGCGACCCCTCGCTGACCGCCGAGATGGGCGCGATGCGCTTCCCGCCCTCCTCCACGGCCCTGCAGCACTACATCGACCTGGCCGGCCTGGAGACGAGGCCCTTCCCGAACCCGCTGGCCGAGGCGACCCCGTCGACCGTCGTCGATCTGAAGGGCGAGTCGCACTACGCCGAGACCATCGACGACCTGCCGCAGGTCTACCGGGACGTGGCCGAGGCGTGGAACAAGTGCCTGGAAGAGGGCGCCGACTTCTCCGACATGAACCGGGCGATGCGCGAGCGGGACGTGCCGCGCATCCGGGAGATCTGGGCGCAGCTCGTCCAGAAGCTCGACAACCAGACCTTCTACGGCTTCCTCTGCGACTCCGACGCCTTCAAGTCGTTCCGGCACCGGGAGATCTTCGGCCAGGTCGGCTTCGGCACCGGCGGCTGGGACACCGACTTCCCCAACTCCATCCTGGAGATCCTGCGGGTCGTCTACACCGAGGCCGACGACCACCACCGCGGCATCGTCGGTGGCTCCCAGCAGCTGCCGCTGCGGCTGTGGGAGCGCGAGCCGGAGAAGATCGTGCACTGGGCCTACGGCACCTCGCTGGCCACGCTGCACGAGAACGGCGAGCCGCGCCCGGCGGTGACCCGCCTGAACCGCACCGCGGGCAACGGGATCACCGTGACGGACGCGAACGGCGACATCCGCACCTACCGGGCGGCGATCTTCACCGCCCAGTCCTGGATGCTGCTGTCCAAGATCCAGTGCGACGACACGCTCTTCCCGATCGACCACTGGACGGCGATCGAGCGCACCCACTACATGGAGTCGTCCAAGCTCTTCGTGCCCGTGGACCGGCCGTTCTGGCTGGACAAGGACGAGGAGACCGGGCGTGACGTCATGTCGATGACGCTCACCGACCGGATGACCCGCGGGACCTACCTGCTCGACGACGGCCCCGACAAGCCGGCCGTGATCTGCCTGTCGTACACCTGGTGCGACGACAGCCTGAAGTGGCTGCCGCTGTCCGCCAACGAGCGGATGGAGGTCATGCTGAAGTCGCTCGGCGAGATCTACCCGAAGGTCGACATCAGGAAGCACATCATCGGCAACCCGGTGACGGTGTCCTGGGAGAACGAGCCCTACTTCATGGGCGCGTTCAAGGCCAACCTGCCCGGGCACTATCGCTATCAGCGGCGTCTGTTCACGCACTTCATGCAGGACCGGCTGCCCGAGGACAAGCGGGGCATCTTCCTCGCCGGTGACGACATCTCCTGGACGGCGGGCTGGGCCGAGGGCGCCGTCCAGACCGCGCTGAACGCGGTCTGGGGCGTCATGCACCACCTCGGCGGGGAGACCGACCCGGCCAACCCCGGCCCCGGCGACGTCTACGACGAGATCGCGCCGGTGGAGCTCCCGGAGGACTGACCGGCCGTCACACCCCGGCCGCGCGGGCCTTCTCGTAGACCTGTGCGGCCGCGTCCTTGAGCTCCTCGGCGTCCCTCGGGGTGATCTGGAGATCGATCATGATCTCCTCCAGGTCGATCCCGGCGTACGGCACGAGGTCCTCGACGATCTGGTCGGCGTTGCCCTGGAAGGGCTGGCGGTCGGCGCCGTCGTACGCCTTGGCCGAGTACTGGGCGTTCACCCGCAGCACCGTCTGGATCGGCCGCTCGCGCCCGCGCTCGGCCGCCAGATCCCGCAGTTGGCGCAACTGCGCGGCGACCTGGTCGCTGCCCATACCGACCGGCAGCCAGCCGTCGGCGTGGTCGACGAGCCGGCGCATGGCCTTCGGGCTACTCGCGGCCAGCAGGATCGGGATCGGCCGGGCGGGCTTGGGGCCGACCACGGCCGACTCGATCTTCGTGACGCGTCCGTCGTACCGGACCGGGTCCGGGCCCCACACCGCGCGGCACACCTCGATCAGCTCGTCCAGCACCTGCCCGCGCTCCTCGAACGGCCGCACCGACGCTGCCGCGTACTCGTCGAGGGACCAGCCGGTGCCGAACCCGGCCAGCACCCGGCCGCCGCTCGCCGCGTCCAGCGAGGCGAGGGCCTTGGCGAGCTGGAACGGCACGTGCAGCGGCGCCACCAGCACGCTGCTGCCCAGCCTGGCCCGCTCGGTGGCCGCGGCGGCCAGCGTGAGCGTCACCAGGGGGTCGGCGACATGCCGGTAGAAGTCGGGCCAGGGGAGGCCCTCGACGCCGTACAGGCCCTGTGTGGCGGGCTCGGGGAACAGGGCGCGCTCGAACACCCACAGGCTCTCGTAGCCGACCTGCTCGGCAGCGCGGGCCACGTCGGGCACGTCCCTGCCGAGGTCGTACTGCCGCATCTGGGGGAGGCTGAGGCCGAGCCGGATCGCCATACCTTGTGCTCCTTCGCAAGAGGTTCGCTCATGTCGAACGTACAACGTTCACACAGGAGTTCAGGGCTTGCGGAGGCGTGGCGGCGCGGGAGTGGCCGGATCAGTTCGGTAGTGGCGTGAGCATCATGCGCCCCGCGAAGCCCACCGCCGCGTCCAGGCGCTCGGTGAACTCCGCGGCCAGGTCGGGGAGCCGGCGCAGCGCCCACAGCGCCCGCGCCGCCGACCACGTGGCGTCCCGGGCGCGCTCCAGGCTCCACGCGCCGAGCAGATGGGTGAGCGGGTCGGCGATCTGGAGCAGGTCGGGACCCGGCATCAGATCTTCGCGGATGCGCTCCTCCAGCGTCACGAGGAGGTCGCCCACGCGGTCGTACTCGTCCTCCAGCTCCGCCGGTTCGCAGTCCAACGTACGACAGGCGTCCACGACGGCGAGCGCCAGATCGTGCCCGATGTGCGCGTTGATGCCCGCGAGCGCGAACTGCAGCGGCCGTACCCCGGGATGGCGGCGCGACTGGAACAGCGGCCGCCAGCAGGCGGGTGGACGCCGGTCCGCCGCGACCGCGTCGACGGCCGCCAGATAGCGCTCCGCGAACCGCACGTCCAGCGTGATCGCGGCCCGCGCGTCGGGAAAACCCCCGGTGTCGATGCGGTGGTCGACGGCCTCGGTGACGGCGAGGTAGACACGGTTGAAGACCGCGACGCCGTCCTGTGGGGGCAGGGTCGCGGCGAGCGTGCGCATCCGGGAGACGACCGCGTCGACGGGAGTGGTGAACTCTTCCAACTGCGTCATGGGGGCAGGGTCCCAGCCCTAGGCTGGCCCGGGTGCCGGCGAGCCCGAGGCTTCCCCAGAACGGGGGAACGCGGCCGCCGCGCGTGGGGGAGTGCGGGGGAGAGCACGAGGGGGGAACAGCACTGTGTCTGGCTTACGTGCCCAACGCCTGGCCGCCCGCCGGGCCGCGCGCAGGCGCGCCGCCCGGCGCAATGCCGTGGTGGCGGCGGCCTCCGTGGTCGTCGCGGTCGGCGCCGTGACCGGGATGCTGACCGCGCTGGACGAGGGGGACGGCTCGGACCAGGCCAGGCCGTCGCCGGTGTCCGCCTCGGCGCGTCTGGACCGGCTGCCCGTCGTGCCGTCGGTGTCACCGTCGGCGGTGAGGCCCTCGCCGTCACCCCCATCTGCCGTCGCGCCCACGCCGACGATCGCGCCCACGCCGACGACCGCCACGCCCTCGCCCAGCCGTACCGACAGGGAGCGGCAGACCGGCGCCGTGCAGACCCGTCTCTACCGCCATCCCGACTCACAGATCCTGGACTGGGTCCGCGCCAACCCGGACGATCCCCGGAGCGCGGTCGTCGCCCGGATCGCCGACCAGCCGGCCTCGGTGTGGTTCGCGGACTTCACGCCCGGCACCATCACCTCCCGGGTCGCGGCCGTCACCGCCGGCGCGGCCGCCCAGGGGCGGGTCCCGGTCGTCGTGCCGTACGCGATCCCCGACCGGGACTGCGGCGGCCACTCCCAGGGCGGCGCCCCCGATTTGGCGGCCTACGACGACTGGATCGAGCGGTTCGCGGCCGGGCTCGGCTCCGGCGAGGTCATCGTGATCCTGGAGCCCGACTCCGTCGCCCAGGCCGACTGTCTCCCCGCCGCCGACCGCGCCGACCGCTTCGCCTCACTGGCCCGCGCGGGCCGCGTCCTGAAGGCCGCCAACCCGAAGGCGCGGGTGTACTACGACGCCGGCCACTCCGGCTGGAACCCCGCTCAGAAGCAGGCGGCGCTGCTGAGGCAGGCGGGCGCGGCCTCGCCCGCCTCCTCCGACGGCGTCTTCAGCAACGTCTCCAACTTCCACCGCACGGCCGACGAGATCGCCTACGACCGGCAGGTGCTGGCCGCGCTCGGCGGCCCGGACGGCCTCGGCGCCGTCATCGACACCAGCCGCAACGGCAACGGGGCACCGGCGGACGGGGCGTGGTGCGACCCGGCCGGGCGGAAGATCGGCCGGGCGCCCACCCTGCACACCGGCGAGGCGCGCATCGACGCCTACCTGTGGGTCAAGCTGCCGGGGGAGTCGGACGGGTGCAAGGGGACGCCGGGGACCTTCTCGCCCTCCTACGCCTACGACTTGGCCTCGTCGTCGTAGCGGGACGTGCCCTCGTCCAGGAGCGGCCGCTGGGTCTTGAGGTGGGCGGGGGCGAACGCCCGCAGCGCGTGGTAGCCGGTGATGACGACGAGCGTGCCGAGGGCGATGCCGCTCAGCGAGAAGGTGTCGGTGAACTCCAGCGACACGTTGCCGACGCCGATGATGATGCCCGCGGCCGCCGGTACGAGGTTGAGCGGGTTGCGCAGGTCCACCTTGGCGTTGATCCAGATCTGGGCGCCGAGCAGGCCGATCATGCCGTACAGGATGACGGTGATGCCGCCGAGCACGCCGCCCGGGATCGCGGCCACCACCGCGCCGAACTTCGGGCACAGCCCGAACAGCAGGGCGAAACCGGCGGCGGCCCAGTAGGCGGCCGTGGAGTAGACGCGGGTCGCGGCCATCACGCCGATGTTCTCGGAGTACGTCGTGTTGGGCGGGCCGCCGACGGCGGTGGACAGCATGGATCCGACGCCGTCGGCGGCGATCGCCGTGCCGAGTTTGTCGTCCAGCGGGTCGCCGGTCATCTCGCCGACCGCCTTGACGTGCCCGGCGTTCTCCGCGACCAGCGCGATCACGACGGGCAGCGCGACCAGGATCGCCGACCACTCGAAGGCCGGCCCGTGGAAGGTGGGCAGGCCGATCCAGTCGGCGTCGGCGACTGAGGAGAGGTCCAGGCGCCAGTGGTCGGTGAGCCTGCCGCTCGCGTTGACCGAGTGGATGCGGCCGAAGATCCGGTCGAAGACCCAGGAGATGCCGTAACCGAAGACCAGGCCGAGGAAGATCGCGATCCGGGACCAGAAACCACGCAGACAGACCACGGCCAGGCCGGTGAACAGCATCACCAGCAGGGCCGTCCACTGATCCTGCGGCCAGTAGGTGGACGCCGTGACCGGGGCGAGGTTGAAGCCGATCAGCATCACCACCGCGCCGGTCACGATCGGCGGCATCGTCGCGTGGATGATCCGCGCGCCGAAGCGCTGCACGGCGAGTCCCACGAGGAACAGCGCGACGCCGACCACGAAGACCGCGCCGGTCACCGTGGCGCTGCTGCCGCCCTGGGCCCGGATCACGGCCGCGACGCCCACGAAGGACAGGGAGCAGCCGAGGTAGCTGGGCACCCGGCCGCGGGTGGCGAGCAGGAAGACGACCGTGGCGACGCCCGACATCATGATCGCGAGATTGGGGTCCAGGCCCATCAGGACCGGCGCCACGAAGGAGGCCCCGAACATCGCCACCACGTGCTGGGCGCCGAGCCCGGCCGTGCGCGGCCAGGACAGCCGCTCGTCGGGCCGGACCACCGCTCCGGGTGCCGGGGTGCGTCCGTCGCCGTGCAGTTTCCAGCGGACGCCGAGATCCATGTGAGGTGTCGCTTTCGTCGTAACAGCAGTGCCGGACCATTGTCAGGGCTGGTCGCGGGTGCTTCGTACCGGTGGGCTGCCGCTCATCACCTTCGGGCGGTCGCGGTCGCCGGAGCGCAGCACGCCCGCGAACACCGCGAGCCCGCTGGACAGGAAGGTGACCAGGGCGAACGACACCACCAGGCTCGTGGCCTGTGCCAGCGTGCCGATCGCGCTCGGCGCGATCAGACCGGAGGTGTAGGTGATGGTCGCGACGCCCGCGATGGCCTGGCTCGGGTTCGGGCCGCTGCGGCCCGCGGCGGCGAAGCACAGCGGCACGACCACGGCGATGCCCAGACCCATCAGCGCGAAGCCCGCCATCGCCGCCGCCGGGTGGTCGGCCAGGACGATCAGCAGTCCGCCCAGGGCGGCGAGGACACCGCCGGTGCGGACCGTGCGGACCGAGCCGTAGCGGTCCACCACCTTGTCGCCCGCGATCCGGGCGAGCGCCATGGTGAGGGTGAAGCCGGTCGTGCAGGCGGCCGCGAGACCGGCCGACGTGCCCAGCTCGTCCTCCAGGTAGACCGCCGACCAGTCCAGGCTCGCGCCTTCCGCGAACACCGCGCAGAACCCGACCGCGCCGATCAGCAGCGCCGACCGCGGCGGCAGCGCGAAGCGGGGCGGGGGTTCCTCGTCCTCGGTGGGCTGGAGGTCCAGCACCCAGGTGCAGGCGAGCAGCCCCAGGAGGGTGAGGCACGCGGCCGCCAGCGCGTGGTGCAGCCGGGCGTCCGTGCCCAGGTGCGCGGCGAGCGTGCCGCCGGCCGAGCCGATGAGGGCGCCGGCGCTCCACATGCCGTGCAGACCGGACATGATCGAGCGGCCGAGACGGTTCTCGACCTCCACGCCGAGGGCGTTCATCGCGACGTCCGCCATGCCGGCCGTGGCGCCGAAGACGAACAGGGCGAGGCACAGCGCGAGCAGATTGGGCGCGAGGGACGGCAGGACCAGCGCCAGCGTCCACAGGGCGAGCAGTCCGCGCAGGGCCGTACGGGCGCCGAAGCGGTGGCTGATCCGGCCCGCCAGCGGCATCGCGACGGACGCGCCGAGGGCGGGGAAGGCGAGCGCGAGGCCGAGTTGGCCGGGGCTCACCGAGGCGTGGTCCTGGATCCAGGGGACGCGGGTGGCGAACGAGCCGGTGACCGCGCCGTGCACGGCGAACACGGCGGCCACGGCATACCGGGCACGTATCACCTCTCGGTGCTGGTCGACCACGTCTTTCATGTTCCCCGCCCCTTGTCGCGTCCCGGCGCCGACCGCGTCCGGCGATCCGGCCGGTAAATTATCAGGGACCCTGCCTGATAGATAGAGGGCATGGCGCGACGGCCTCATCTGGAAGGATCCCGGCATGCCCGCATCCCCGAGTACCGCCCGGGCCATCAACGACCGGCTCGCCCTGCGGCTGTTGCAGCAGGAGGGGCCGTTGACGGCCGGGCAGTTGAAACAGTTGACCGGCCTGTCCCGGCCCACGGTCGCCGATCTCGTCGAACGCCTCTCCGTGTCCGGCCTGATCGCGGTGGTCGGCGAGGCCGGCGAGCAGCGGCGCGGGCCCAACGCCAAGCTGTACGGCATCGTCGCCGACCGGGCATATCTGGCCGCGCTCGACGTCCGCACCGAGGGCGTCTCCGTGATCGTGTCCGACCTGCTCGGCCGGGTGCTCGCCGAGGCGTCCGTGCCGATCGGCGACGACACGGGCACCGGGCCCGCGGTGGAGCAGGCGGTCGCGCTGGTGGAGCGGGCGGCGAAGGAGGCGGGGGCGATGGGGGCGCCCCCGCGCGAGGACGTTCGAGCGTGGGGGAGGCTGCATACGGTCGGCATCGGCGCGCCCGGCCTGATCGACCCCGCCACCGGCGAACTCCGCGACTCCTCCGGCCTGCCCGCCTGGCACCGGCGCCTGGTCGCGGTCCTGCAGGAACGTCTGCCCGACGCGCGCGTCACCGTCGAGAACGAGACCAACCTCGCGGCGCTGGCGGAACAGCGGGAGGGGGCGGCCCGGGACCGGGACACGTTCGTGCTGCTGTGGCTGGGGCAGGGGACCGGGGCGGCGGTGGTGCTGGACGGGGCGCTGCGGCGGGGGGCGTCCGGGGGCACCGGGGAGATCGGGTTTCTGCCGGTTCCGGGAACGGGCGGGCTGCCGTCGGCGACGGACTGCGCGGGGGGCTTTCACTCGCTGGCGGCGGCGGGGGCGATCGTGGGGTTGGCGGGCGAGTACGGGGTGGGGGCGGACGACGGGGGTGGCTTGGGGGCCGCCGAGTTGGTGCGGGGGGCGACGGATCGTGTGGCGGGGTCGGTGGGTGGGGCGGCCGGTGGTGTGGCGGGGTCGGTGGGTGGGGCTACCGGTGGTGTGGCGGGGTCGGTGGGTGGGGCTACCGGTGGTGTGGCGGGGTCGGTGGGTGGGGCTACCGGTGGTGTGGCGGGGTCGGTGGGTGGGGCTACCGGTGGTGTGGCGGGGTCGGTGGGTGGGGCTACCGGTGGTGTGGCGGGGTCGGTGGGAGGGGCGACGGATCGTGTGGCGGGGTCGGTGCGAGGGGCGGCCGGTGGTGTGGCGGAGTCGGTGCGAGGAGCGGCGGATTCGGCGGAGTCGGGTGAGTCTGCCGCCCGCTTCCTCGACGCCCTCGCCGACCGCCTTGCCATCGGCGTCGCCTCCGTTGCCGCCGTCCTGGACCCTGGGTGCGTGGTGCTCGGCGGGGAGATAGGGCAGGCCGGGGGCGAGGTCCTCGCGGGGCTGGTGGAGGAGCGGGTGCGGCGGATGTCGCCGCTGGTCACGGAGGTGCGGGCGAGTGTCCTGGGCGGCGGTGCCGTACTCCGCGGGGCGCTGCTCACCGCGCAGGACCGGGCCCAGGACGAGCTGTTCGCACCCCCTGGGCCCTGGGGACGGTGACGGCGGAGCCCTGCTGTTCGCACCCCTTGGGCCCTGGGGACGGTGACGGCGGAGCCCTGCTGTTCGCACCCCTTGGGCCCTGGGGACGGTGACGGCGGAGCCCTGCTGTTCGCACCCCTTGGGCCCTGGGGACGGTGACGGCGCAGCCCTGCTGTTCGCACCCCCTGGGCCCCGGGGACGGTGACGGCGGGGCCCGCCCCGGGGTCACGCTCTCCGGACGCCTCCGACACGCACCGCCAGGTACTCCTCGAACGTTCCCTTCCCCACGGCCCGCAGCGGCGTGAGGTGACCGCCGCCCCGGAAAGCGCGGTACGTCTGCCCCCACAGCGGCACGTTCACGATCGCCCGTCGGTGGCCCGTGGCCTTGAGGTACGAGCGGGCCAGCGAGTCGAGCGTCCGCACCTCGGGCCCGCCCATGTCCTCGACCCGCCCCGCGGGCCCGCCCGCCGCCAGCTCCGCGAGCCGCGCCGCGACCTCGGCGACCTCGATCGGCTGGTCCTTCACCCCGGCCGGCAGCAGCATGACCGGCGGTTTGGCCAGGCTGTCGAACAGTCGGAGGAGCAGGTCGTGGAACTGGGTGGTGCGCAGCACGGTCCAGCCCAGCCCCGACTCCTCGATCAGCCGCTCCACGGCGAGCTTCGTCTCGTAGTAACCCAACGGCACCCGGTCGACCCCGACGATCGATATGTAGATCAGATGGCCCGCCCCGGCCCGGCGCGCCGCCGCGATCAGATGGGCCGCCGCCTCCTCGTCACCGCCGCGCGGAGTGGTCGCGCAGTGCACGATCGTGTCCGCGCCCGCGACGGCCGCGTCCAGTGCGGTGCCGCCCTCGCGCAGGTCGACGGCGTACGGCTGGGCGTGCCGGCTGAGCGCCCGCACGTCGTGCCCGTCCGCGCGCAGCCGCTCGGTGACGAGCCGGCCGAGGGTTCCGGTACCGCCGGTCACCAGGATCGTGGTCATACTGTTCAGCCCCTTCGCCACGCCGTGCGCTCCCAGGTGGAGCGCCCTTCGCCAGCTGGGACCGAGTAGCCCCTGGGGAATATGACAACCGCCGGGGCGGCGTTTCACGGACGCCCGAGCTGACGTCGTACGAATTCCAGCTCGGCCAGGTTCAGCACGGCTCGCAGGTCGGTGATCAGACCGTCGCGCAGCTGCCCGAACCAAGCCAGGGCGGGCGGCTCTGGGAAGGCCCGGCGGCGGGCAAGGGCCGTCGTCACCGCCGCCGGGCCCGTCCTGGCCGGGGGTCAGCAGGCGCCGAGGTCCTGCCAGACCCCCCACTCACCGGTGGTGCCGGGCTCCTCGCCCTTCGTCCACCACTTGGCCTTCCACGAGTGCCCGCGATGGGCCACCGTGCTGCCTCCGCCGTACTCCGTCGCGGCGCTCCAGGCCGGAGCCGCGCACTGCCCCGTGCCGCCGGTCGGGGACGGCGTGGGCGTCGGTGTCGCCGTCCCCGGCTCCACCACCGTCGTCCCGCGCGCCAGGTCCCCGGCCAGCGCGTACGTCTTCCCGCCGAACGTCACCGTCCAGTTCGACGGCGTCGACACCGGCAGGTAGTACACGAAGTCCAGCTCCGCCGACGCGCCCGGCGCCAGCGTCTGCCAGCTCGGCAGCTTCAGCGAGACCCGGTGGTAGTCGCCCTTGAGGCCGCCGACGTTCGACCCGGTGTGGTCACTGCGGATCACCGAAGTCCCCCACCCCGACTGGTCCTTGGCGTTGCCGGGCGCCGAGGTGGCGTAGTCGAACCGGAACTCCGTACCGCCGGGCAGCGTCGTCTGCGTCCGGTTGGTGATCCTCAGCTTGGGGCTGATCGGGTAGTTGGAGTCGCCGAGCGGGAACTGCCCGAACTCCACGTCGATGTCCAGCGCCTCGGCCGGCAGCTCGATCGTCGACCGCGTCGCGCCGTAGGGCGAGGCCGACTTGAACCTGTCGTACATCAGGGTCGTCAGCGTCGACCCCGGCTCGTACTGCCCCTTGGCCGCGTTCCACGCGTAGTCACCGGCCAGCTCCCACACCATCGTGCCGCCGATGCCCCGGTCCACGACGTAGTCGGCCTTGGCGGCCACCGACTGCTCGTCCTCGGTGGACAGGAAGACCTTCTTCTCGGCGTTCCACAGCCATGGCGCGACCAGCGTCGCGTCGTACCTGCGGGCGTAGCTGCCGGTCAGCCTGGTGTCGGCGGGGAAGCCGTACTTCGTCACGTAGTCCCCGACGACGCCCTTCTCCAGGTTCTTGGCGTGCCACATCGGGTTGGAGCCGGCCGGGGACTCCTTGCCGTTCGTGTCCTTGTCGTGCCACAGGTTGTCGATGCCGATGGCGCCGTCGCCGCACTTGGTCAGGCCGGACCCGGCCGGGCAGTCGGTGGACGGGGCTCTGCCCCAGAGGCCGTCCGTGCCGCCGGTGACGTTCTTGAAGCCCCGGGTGTAATAGGGCAGGCCGATATTGATCCGCCCGGCCGGCATCGAGCCGCGGAAGTAGTGGTACGCCCAGTCGGTGTTCAGATAGCCGATACCGCCGTACTGGGACGTGGAGTACACACCCGCCGCCGCGAGTTCGGCGTCCCTGCCGTCGTCGAAGAGCGAGGCGTTCGGGCCGACGTACTCGTTCCAGGCGCCGTGCAGGTCGTACGACATGATGTTGACGTAATCCAGGTATTTCTGGACCTGGAAGGTCTCCATGCCGCGCAGCAGGTATCCGGAGGAGGGTGCCGCCACCGTCAGCAGATAGTGCCGGCCGTCCGCCGCGCCCGCGCGGTCGAGTTTCTCGCGCAGGGTCTTCATCAGGGCGGCGTAGCCCTTGACCAGCCCGGCCCTGCGGGTGTTGGAGATCGACCAGTCGAGTGGGTTGCCCGCGTCCTTCATGGTCGTCGGGTACTCGTAGTCGATGTCGACGCCGTTGAAGCCGTACTTCCTGATGAAGTCGACCGCCGAATCCGCGAAGGTGTCGATGCCGGCCTGGTTGACCGAGCTGTCGGCGTTCGTGGCCATCGAGTAGAAGCCGCCGGAGTTCACACGGGTGCCGTTGTCGTTGAAATAGCCGCCGGTCTCGGCCCAACCGCCCACCGAAATCAGCGTCTTGACGTCCGGATGCTGTTTCTTGAATTTGTTCAGCAGGTTGAAGTGGCCCTTGTAGGGGAGTGCCGGGTCCATTTCCGCGCCCGTGACGCCCGGCCACGTCATACCGGTCGCCGGATTCGTGGCGCCGTCCGTGCCCACCGAGATCCTGTTGCCGCCGTCGACGTGCGCGAAGGCGTAGTTGATGTGGGTGACCTTGTCCCACGGGATGTCCGAGGCCAGATACGCGGGTGTGCCGTCCTTGCCGGTGCGCCAGCCGGTGAAGTAGCCGATCACCCGGCGCTGGTGGTCGGCGCCCATCTTCTCCCGGCCGGCCGAGTCGTAGACCGAGCAGTACGGGACGTCCACACCGGGCGTCCGGTGGAGACCGTCGGGGCGGCAGGACTCCTGGTCGGCGGCGTGCGAGACGGTGGCCGGGAGGCCGGCGAGGACCAGGCCCGCGACGGCGCCGGCGGCCGTGAGCAGGGCGGATCTGGATCTGTGAGGTGAGGGGGACAGCACGGTCGGTTCCTCTCCACGGAGTTGCGCAGACCCTAGAGAGGACTAGACCAGTGCGTCAATAGGTATGGACCAATTCAAAGGGGCGTGCGCGAGGGGGAGTTGGGGCCCGTTCGGCCCGCCTGAGAAGTCCAGCAACGCACCCTGTGAGCCACCCCACACCGTCCGCCCGTATGGACGTCGATCGGTCGTGGCACACTGGCCCTGTACCAGTAGCAGCGCACTCCGGGGTCGGTGAAAGTCCGAACCGGCGGTTACAGTCCGCGACCCGGTCGCCTCCAGCGGCCGGTTGACCAGGTGAAATTCCTGGACCGACGGTTAAAGTCCGGATGGGAGGCAGTGCGCGGCGAGCGGGCATTCGTGCGCGCCGCCGACCGTGGTCGTTCCCCGTGGGGACGAGTCCGTCCGGCGTCGCCCCCGGTGTCTCGCTCGTACATTCTGTCGTCTCGACAGCCCCGGAGTCCGTGCCCGAAGAGGCAGGAGGACCCGGGAAGTGTTCACCGGAATCGTCGAAGAGCTGGGCGAGATCACCGCCGTCGAGAACCTCGGCGACGCCTCCCGCTTCCGACTCCGCGGCCCCGTCGTCACCGAGGGGGCACAGCACGGCGACTCCATCGCCGTCAACGGCGTCTGCCTCACGGTCGTCGACCACGAGGGCGACGAGTTCACCGCCGACGTCATGGCCGAGACCCTCAAGCGCTCCAGCCTGGGCGTCCTCGCCGTCGGCTCCCGTGTCAACCTCGAACGGCCCACCGCCGTCGGCGCCCGCCTCGGCGGCCACATCGTGCAGGGCCACGTCGACGGCACGGGCACCGTCCTGGAGCGCACCCCGTCCGAGCACTGGGAGATCGTGAAGATCTCGCTCCCGGCCGACCTCGCCCGCTATGTCGTGGAGAAGGGCTCCATCACCGTCGACGGCATCAGCCTCACCGTCGTCGAGGCCGGCGCCGACTACTTCACCGTCAGCCTGATCCCCACCACCCTCGCCCTGACCACCCTCGGCCTCAAGCAGCCCGGCGACCCGGTCAACCTCGAAGTCGACGTCATCGCCAAGTACGTGGAGCGGCTCCTGGCCGGTCAGGGGGCGACCCGGTGAACTGGCTCAACTCCGAGGCCTTCACCCTCTTCGGCCAGCACATCAAGTGGTCGGACATGATCGGCAACGTGATCGGCCTGTTCGCCCTGGCGCTCGGCTGGCGCCGCTCGATCTGGACCTGGCCCGCCCAGTTCGTCTCCGGCCTGATCCTCTTCGCCGCCTTCGCCACCGCCCACCTCTCCGGCAGCGCGGGCAAGCAGATCGTCGTCATGCTCGTCGCCGGCTACGGCTTCTGGCAGTGGAACCGCGGCCGGCAGCAGGCGCAGGACGGCTCGATCGCCGTCCGGTTCGCCACCTGGCGTGAGCGCGGTGTGCTGCTCGGCGTGGCGGCGCTCGGCACCCTCGCGGTCGGCGGCCTGTTCACCGCGTACCCGACCCTGTCCTGGGACCCCTGGCCGGACGCGTACATCTTCGTCGGCACCGTCGTCGCCATGTACGCCCAGGCGCGCGGCATGGTCGAGTTCTGGTTCGCCTGGCTGCTCGTCGACCTGGTCGGCGTACCCCTGAACTTCGCCAACGGCTTCGCCTTCTCCGGCTTCGTCTACGTCATCTACGGCGCGCTCGTCCTGTGGGGCCTGCGCGACTGGTGGCTGCGCTCCCGCAGGGACGCGCGGCCCGTCCTGGAAGGAGCACCGGCATGACCGCGGCCACCGTCCTCTACGACACCGAAGACTTCGACCTCACCCTCGACCCGATCGAGCAGGCCGTCGCCGACATCGCGGCCGGCCGCCCGGTCGTGGTCGTCGACGACGAGGACCGCGAGAACGAGGGCGACCTCGTCATCGCCGCCGAGAAGGCGACCCCCGAGATCGTCGCTTTCATGATGAGCGAGTGCCGCGGCCTGATCTGCGCCCCCATGGAGGGCGAGGAACTGGACCGGCTGCGGCTGCCGCAGATGGTCGAGGAGAACACCGAGTCGATGAGGACCGCGTTCACCGTCTCCGTGGACGCCTCCGCCGCACACGGTGTGACCACCGGCATCTCGGCCTCCGACCGGGCGACCACATTGCAGCTCCTGGCGGGCGGCACCGCCGAGCCCACCGACTTCGTCCGCCCCGGCCACATCTTCCCGCTGCGCGCCAAGCCCGGCGGCGTCCTCACCCGCAACGGCCACACCGAGGCCGCCGTCGACCTCGCCCGCCTCGCGGGCCTGCGCCCTGCCGGCGCCATCGTCGAGATCGCCGGCGAGGACGGCCAGATGCTGCGCCTGCCCGAACTGATCCCGTTCGCCCGCAAGCACGGCCTGACGATCATCTCCATCGAGGACCTGATCGCCTACCGCCGCAGCTCCGAGCCCACCGTCCGCCGCGAGGCCGAGACCCGGCTCCCCACGGCCCACGGCACCTTCACGGCGTACGGCTACCGCTCCACCGTCGACGGCGTCGAACACGTCGCCCTGGTGCACGGCGAGATCGGCGACGGCGAGGACGTCCTGGTCCGCGTCCACTCCGAATGCCTCACCGGCGACGTCTTCCACTCCCTGCGCTGCGACTGCGGCCCCCAGCTTCAGACCTCCCTGGAGCGCATCCACGCCGAGGGTCGGGGCGTGGTGGTCTACCTGCGCGGACACGAGGGCCGCGGGATCGGCCTGCTGTCCAAGCTCCGGGCGTACGAGCTCCAGGAGCGCGGCCGGGACACCCTCGACGCCAACCTGGAACTGGGGCTGCCCGCCGACGCCCGCGACTACGCGGCCGGCGCGCAGATCCTCACGGACCTCGGGGTGCGCAGCGTGCGCCTGATGACCAACAACCCCGAGAAGACCGACGCGCTCGTCCGGCACGGAATCGAGGTCACCGAGCGCGAGCCGATGCCCGTACAGGCCGGCGAGCACAACCTCCGCTACCTGCGCACCAAGCGGGACCGGATGGGTCACGACCTGCCCTGGCTGGACACGCCCGCCGTGACAGCCTCTGCGGCCGCGTCCGCGGCCACCTGCGGCAACCAGTAAGCAAGAGAGAGCACCGAGGAGAAACGTGAGCGGCAAGGGCGCACCGGAACTGTCCGTACGCAACGTCGGTGACCTGCGGGTCGCCGTCATCGCGGCGCAGTGGCACGAGAAGGTGATGGACGGTCTGGTCGACGGCGCCCTGCGCGCCCTGCACGACCTGGGCATCGACGAGCCGACCCTCCTGCGGGTCCCCGGCAGCTGGGAGCTGCCGGTCGTCGCCAAGGTCCTCGCGGGCCGCGGCTACGACGCGATCGTCGCCCTGGGCGTGGTCATCCGCGGCGGCACCCCCCACTTCGACTACGTGTGCCAGGGCGTCACCCAGGGCCTCACCCAGGTCTCCGTCGAGACCGGCGTCCCCGTCGGCTTCGGCGTGCTCACGTGCGACAACGAGGAGCAGGCCCTGGACCGGGCCGGCCTGGACGGCTCCAGCGAGGACAAGGGGCACGAAGCGGTGACCGCGGCGGTCGCGACGGCGGCCACGCTCCGCTCAGTATCTGAACCGTGGCGTTAGGCGGGCCGACACACCGCGTAAAGTGGGCGGCACCATGTCCAAGAAGACGTTCGAGGAGCTCTTCACCGAGCTCCAGCACAAGGCCGCCCACGGCAACCCCGCCACTTCCCGCACCGCAGAGCTGGTCGAGAAGGGCGTCCACGCCATCGGCAAGAAGGTCGTCGAGGAGGCCGCCGAGGTCTGGATGGCCGCCGAGTACGAGGGCAAGGAGGCGGCCGCAGAGGAGATCTCGCAGCTGCTGTACCACGTCCAGGTGATGATGGTCGCCCGCGGGATCTCCCTCGACGACGTCTACTCCCACCTCTGAAAACCTCTGAGTGACACCCCCTCCGAACAAAGGAAGCCGACCTCATGCTGCGCATCGCCGTCCCCAACAAGGGTTCCCTCTCCGGCCCTGCGGCGGACATGCTGCATGAGGCCGGCTACCAGCAGCGCCGCGAGTCCAAGGAACTGCGGATCGTCGACCCGGCGAACGACGTCGAGTTCTTCTACCTCCGCCCCCGCGACATCGCGATCTACGTCGCCTCGGGCCAGCTCGACATCGGCATCACCGGCCGCGACCTGCTGATCGACTCCGGCGCCAACGCCGAGGAGATCCTGCCGCTCGGCTTCGCCCGCTCCACCTTCCGCTACGCCACCAAGCCCGGCAGCATCAGCGACCTGGCGGACCTGAACGGCAAGACGGTCGCCACCTCCTACGAGGGCATCGTCGCCAAGCACCTCGCCGACAACGGCATCGACGCCTCCGTCGTCCACCTCGACGGCGCCGTCGAGACCGCCATCCAGCTCGGCGTCGCCCAGGTCATCGCCGACGTCGTCGAGACCGGCACCAGCCTGCGCAACGCGGGCCTGGAGGTCGTCGGCGAGCCGATCATGAAGTCCGAGGCCGTCGTCATCCGCCGTACCGGCGCGGACGGCGAGGAGACCAAGGTGCAGCAGTTCCTGCGCCGGCTCCAGGGCGTCCTGGTGGCCCGGACGTACGTGATGATGGACTACGACTGCCGCGTCGAGCAGCTGGAGAAGGCCGTCGCGCTCACCCCCGGCCTGGAGTCGCCGACCATCTCGCCCCTGCACAACGAGGGCTGGGTCGCCGTCCGTGCCATGGTGCCCGCCAAGGACGCCCAGCGGATCATGGACGACCTGTACGACATCGGTGCCCGGGCCATCCTGACCACCGCCATCCACGCCTGCCGCCTCTGAGGACCCCGCACCGATGTCGGACCTGCCCCCGCTGCCCGTCACCTTCCGGCCGGGCCGCACCCGTGCCGTCCTGCTCTCCGCGGGCGTCGCCGTCTTCGTCGTCGTGTCGACGATCGCGATGTCGCTGGACCGGCTCAGCCCCGGTGAGCGGATCAGCTTCGTCTTCACGGCGGCCATGCTGTCGGCCGTGGCGCTGGTGCTGGCCCGCCCGAAAGTCGTCGCCGACGAGACCGGCGTCACCGTCGTGAACTTCGCCAGCAGGCGCCGGCTGGAGTGGGCGCAGATCGTGCAGGTGCACCTGCGGGTCGGCGACCCGTGGGTGTTCCTGGACCTCAGCGACGGCACCAGCCTGCCCGCGATCGGCATCCAGCCCGGTATCGCCAAGGCGCAGGCCATCGCCGACGCGCGCACCCTGCGGGCGCTGGTCGAGGCGCGCGCCGGCGGACATCACAGCTGACTCGGGGCCTTTCACCCTGCCGTACCGGCCGGTGTCTTGATTAATCTGTTGGCGGAGGCGTTTGTGTGACGCCTCCGCCCCTGTTGTGCCGGACGGCGCACAGGGGTTCCTGCGACCCGAGGAGTGACCCTCTCCGGCGATGGACGGATCGTCCTGTAGTACCTGCGCCGCCCCCTGCCGACATTGCGCGGAGGCGGCGGCATCATGACCATCCCCCTGCTGCTGCTGCTCGCAGCCGCTTTCCTGCTCATCCTCGCCAACGGCTTCTTCGTCGCGGCCGAGTTCGGCCTGGTGACGGTCGACCGCCCGGACGCCGAGAAGGCCGCCGCCGAGGGCGACCGACGGGCCGGCCGGGTCGTCGAGTCTCTGAAGGAGCTGTCGTTCCAGCTCTCCGGCACCCAGCTCGGCATTACCATCACCTCCCTGGTCGTCGGCATGCTCGCCGAACCGGCCCTCGCCCGGCTGCTGGACGGCCCCCTCACGGCCGTCGGCATCCCCGACGGCGCGGTGTCCGGGGTGGCCGTGGCCCTCGGCATGCTGCTGGCCTCGGCCGTGCAGATGGTGGTCGGTGAGCTCGTCCCCAAGAACTGGGCTGTCTCCCGCCCCATGCAGGTCGCGCGCTTCGTCGCCGGCCCGCAACATCTGTTCGCACGCGTGTTCAGGCCGGTGATCGCCGGTCTCAACGCCGTCGCCAACCGGCTGGTCCGCATGCTGGGCGTCGAGCCCACCGAGGAGCTGGCCTCCGCCCGCACCCCCGACGAACTGGTCTCCCTGGCCCGGCACTCCGCACGCGCCGGCGCGCTGGAGCAGGACACGGCGGACCTGTTCGTCCGCACCCTCTCCCTCGGCGAGCTGACCGCGCAGCACGTCATGACCCCGCGCGTGAAGGTGAGCGCGCTGCAGTCCTCGGCGACCGCCGAGGACGTGGTCAACCTGACTCGCGCCACCGGCCTGTCCCGCTTCCCCGTCTACCGCGAGCGGATCGACGAGATCGTCGGCATGGTCCACCTCAAGGACGCGCTCGCCGTCCCGGCGCCGGAGAGGCTGCGCACGCCCGTCGGCCGGATCGCCAAGCCGCCGCTGCTGGTCCCCGAGACGCTGCCGGTACGGCCGCTGCTCACCCGGTTGCGCAGCGAGCAGCCGATCGCCGTCGTCGTCGACGAGTACGGCGGCACGGCCGGGGTCGTCACACTGGAGGACATCGTCGAGGAGATCGTCGGCGAGGTCCGTGACGAGCACGACGGTCACGACCTGCCCGAACTGGCCTCCGCCCCGGCGGAGGACGGCCGCCCGGCCTGGGACGCCGACGGCAGCTGCCGCATCGACACCCTGCGGCGCATAGGCCTCGACGTGCCCGAGGGCCCGTACGAGACGGTCGCCGGCCTGGTCGCCGACCTGCTCGGCCGGATCCCGGCCGTCGGTGACCGCACGGAACTGCCCGGCTGGCGGCTGGCCGTGCGCCAGGTCGGGCACTACCGCGCCGAGCGGGTCCGCATCGTACGCATGGCCCCTGTCATGGAGGCCGTGCGATGAGCGTGCTCCAACTCCTGTTCGCGGCGCTGCTCGTGCTCGCCAACGGCTTCTTCGTCGGCGCCGAGTTCGCGCTGGTGTCGGTCCGCCGCAGCCAGATCGAACCACTCGGCACGACCCGGGCCCGTCAGGTGCTGTACGGCCTGGAGCGGCTGCCGCAGATGATGGCGGCGGCCCAGTTCGGCATCACGATCTGCTCACTGACCCTGGGCGCGGTCGCCGAGCCGACGGTGGCCCATCTGCTGGAGCCGTTCTTCGAGTGGATCCACCTGCCGCACGGGCTGGTCCACCCGCTCGGCTATGTCATCGCCCTCGCCACGGTCGTCTTCTTCCACCTCGTCATCGGCGAGATGGTCCCGAAGAACCTGGCGATGGCGGCGCCGGAGAAGGCCGCGCTGTGGCTGAGCCCCGGCCTGGTCGCCTTCGCCCGCCTGTGCCGGCCGATCACGGTCGCCCTCGGCACCTGCGCCCAGGGCGTGCTGCGGCTGTTCCGGGTCGAGCCCAAGGATGCGGTCGAGGCGGTGTTCACCAGCGAGCAGCTCAACCGGCTCGTGGAGGACGCCGGTCAGGCCGGTCTGCTCGACCCCGAGGCGGCCGAACGCCTGGAGGACGCGCTGGAGCTGGGCTCCCGCCCCGTCACCGACGTGCTTCTCAGGCGCGAGTCGCTGATCACCGTCAGCCCCTCGGTGACGCCCGGCCGGATCATCGAGCTGACCGCCCGCACCGGGTACTCCCGCTTCCCGGTTTCCACGAAGAACGGGGCCTTCATGGGCTACCTGCACGTGAAGGACGTACTCGACCTGGAGGAGTCGGAACGGGCCGTTCCGCAGCATCTGTGGCGGCCCATGACGACGCTGAGGTCCGAACTGCCCCTGGACGACGCGCTCACCGTCATGCGCCGCGCCGCGACCCACCTGGCGCAGGTGGCGGACGGCTCAGGGCGGGTGCTGGGGCTGGTCGCGCTGGAGGACGTACTGGAGCTGCTGGTCGGTGAGGTACGGGATCCGGCACACCGGGAGTCGCCAACCGCCCCGGCGGTGTCCGGGCCCCGCTCGGGCGAGGAGGTACTGACGGGCTGAGCCGCCCGCCGCGGGCTGAAGCCGGAATCCGGGGTCGCGGGGCCTGAGCATCCGGGGGCGTGGGGCCCGAGCCACGCGCCGCGGGCTGAAGCCGGGGCCGGGGATCCGTCACATGGCCGACGGGTCCTGCGGCCCCCGCCCCGACAGCACCTCGCCGTACGCCTGCATCAGATCGGGCAACCGCAGCGTCGACAGATCCTCCCGCGACAGTGCCCCCGGGTAGGCCGACAACCGCAGATCCCGGTACGCACAGCTCTTCTCGTACAGCGTGCGCAGGAACCGCCCGTTGCCCAGCTCGTCGATCCACCCCTGGTCGACCACGTGCCCCGCGATCGACCGCAGCTCGTCCAGCGACTCCTCGTCCCACCGGTCGCCGTTCTCGGCGGCCAGTACCTCGCCGATCGCGGTGAGTTCGAGGGGGCGGTACGAGGGGAAATCCACGCGGGTCGTGAAGCGGGAGGACAGCCCGGGGTTGGCGGCGAGCAGGCGGTCCATGCCCTCCGGGTAGCCGGCCAGGATCACCACCAGGTGGTCCCGGTTGTCCTCGGCCCGCTTCAGCAGCACCTGAAGTGCCTCGTCGCCGTACGCGTCGCCCTTGCCGTAGCCGGAGTTGGACAGCGAGTAGGCCTCGTCGACGAAGAGGACGCCACCGAGCGCGGAGTCGATCAGTTCGTTGGCCTTCACCGCGGTCTGCCCGAGATACTCGCCGACCAGGTCTGCCCGCTGTGCCTCCACGAGGTGGTCGCCGCCGAGCAGCCCGAGGGCGTAGAAGACCCGGCCCAGGATGCGGGCGACCGTGGTCTTGCCGGTGCCGGACGGGCCGGAGAAGACGAAGTGCCGCTTGGGCGGCTGCACCGGCAGGCCCTGACCGGCCCGCAGCCTGGCCATGTTCAACTGTGCGGACAGGGCCTTGACCTGGCGTTTCACCGGTTCCAGTCCCACCATGCGCTCAAGCTCGGCGAGCGCCTCCTCGAGTAACGCCGGGTCGGTCGGACCGGCCGGCAGCGGCTGGGAGGGGATCACGGTCTTCTCCCGTACCGCCGGATCGGTGACCGACGGCGGCGGACCGGTGGGCGGTGGCGCGGGGTCGGAGAGTCTCAGGTCCCGGCCCTCGGTGCCGAACAGCGGGTCGAGCGCGTCGGGGCCGTCGACGCTGTCCTGCCCGGCGCCGGTGAGCGCGATCGAGGCGAGGTCGGCGGCGTCGTCGTATCCGTCGCCCTCGGCGATCGCCGCGAGTCGCGCGGAGGTGTCCATGAAGGCGGGGTCGACGCGGTGCACCGCCCGGTACAGGGGGAGTGCGGCGGCGGAGCGGCCGGTGCCCTCGTGGGCGCGGGCGAGCCAGTAGCGCAGCTCCTTGCGTTGCGGCTGCTCGCTGCGGCAGCGCATCAGGGCCGCCGACAGCAGCGGCTCGGCCTGCCCGTACATCTCCAGCCGGACCCGGGCCATCCCGCCGAAGAGGCCGGCCTCGATACCGAGCAGGGGATCGTCGAGCAGCGGGTCGGTGTGCCGTACCAACTGCTCCCAGTCCTTGACCAGGTAGGCGCGGCAGGCGTGCAGGAAGCGCACCTGTGGGTCGGTGTCGATCGGCGGCAGGCCCGCGAGGGCGCGATCCAGCTCCGGGACGTGGCGGCCGTCCAGCCAGTGCGAGGCGTGCGCGAGCAGCAGGTCGCGGGGGCTCTCCAGCACGGGCTGCACCCACCAGCCCAGCCAGTACCAGGAGTTGAGCGTGCGCCGGTGCCGGGCGCGCTGCTCGCCGAAGCGGTCCCGGTGCCGGAACATCCTTAAGAGCGCGGTCGTCGTGTCCACCCGCAGCGCGTGCAGCCCGAGCCAGCCGTCGGCCATGCCCGGGTCCAGCCGCACGGCGGCGCGGAACTCCTCCTCCGCCTGCGGATACGCGCCCATGGTGTAGGCGTCCACGCCGCGTAGCCAGGCCAGGTCGGCCGGGGCCTCGGGGCCCTGCGTGCCGAAGTCCATCACGTCCCCCCACAAACCGTGCCCCCGCTGGTTCGCCGCCGGGCCGTCGCCCGTCGGCCGACTTTGGTCGAACCGCTGTGCCGCGGACCGGAGTTGCAACGGTGCGCGGAGCAGCCGTCCACAGGTCGCACCGAGGGCATCGTACCCGCGGGTCGGTGCCCGTCGAAGGGTGCGACAGGGGGCGTTTGGCGAGGTGGGAGCAGATGGGGCGCGGTGCGCTTGGTGACCGAGGGTGAGCGGAGCGCGCCTCGGAGCGCCCGGCGGAAGTGAAGAGGACAGAACGAAGCCCCCGATCACGGGGGAACAACCGGGGGCTTCGCGTCTGTCGGCGACCTCGATTGGCCGCACATTGAGAACGTAAGTCCTGTACGGCCCCCCGGTCAAGCCGAGTTGAAGCGGTCGGCCAAGTTCGGCCGCAAGGGTCTTCACAAGTTCAGCACATTGCGGATGGCCCGTCACCGTGCGTCACATCCTGGTCCGGACCAGTCGACCCCGCCGGTCCCGACAGCACCTCGTACCCCGTGTGCAACGGATGCACCAACAGGTCGGCGAAGGGCCGCGAGGGATCCTCGGCGAAATGCCGTCGCTCCGCGGTGACCCATCCGGCCCAGAACTCCCGCTGTTCCTCCCCGTCCCGCAACTGCCCCCGCGCCCAGGCGTCCTCGTGCGGCAGTTCCAGCCACAGCAGATGCGCCAGATGGGGGCGCAGGGCGCGGCGGCCGGCGCCGACGCCCTCGACGAGGATCACCGGCGCCGGCGGCAGCGGGCGGGGCGGGCCGAAGTGGCGGGCCCGCCAGTCGTAGGGGGCGTAGTGGGCGGTCTCTCCCCGGCCGAGGGGTTCGATCACCTGGTCGAGCAGGCGGTCGGTCCATGCGAACAGCTCGTCATGGCTGGCGATGTCGTCGAGGTGCAGCACCGGCGCGCCGCCCAGCGCGTTCGCCAACTGCCCGGCGAACGTGGTCTTTCCGGAGCCCGCGTGCCCGTCGACGCCGATCAGGCGGACCGGGCCGCAGGACGGGGGCAGGGCGCGCAGTCGGCGGGCGAGTCCGGACAGCGCGGTGGGCGGGGCGAGGCGGTACGAGTGCGACACGCCCTCATCATCTCCCAGCTCATGCCAGTGGTCCCGACCAATATTGGCGGGCATGGCACGCCCCGAGGTGCTGGCAGTGGCGGCCTCCTGCGGCCATAGTTGGCGCACACATCCGTGCACCGGACCCCGTCCCGACTCGGACCCTGGGAGTCATCCGCCCATGAGCAGAGACGAACAGCCGTCCCGCAGAGCCCTCCTGGCCGCCGCGGTCGCCGCCGCCGTCGCGGGCAGCGCGAGCCCGGCGGCGGCCGCCCCGTCCGCCCCCGCCGAGGACCCGGTGCCGGCCGACCCCGCCAAGGCGCCGGCCCGCCCGGTCGACAACCGCTTCTGGACGACGTACACCGACTGGCGCGGTGGCACCGCCCAAGGCACCGGTGCCGTCCCCGGCACCCGCCCCGGCGTGGCGATCGTCACCCCGCTCGGCACCACCACCTACCCCGACCCGCACACCGGCAGGACCTCCACCTGGGAGTACGCGACCTGGACCACCCCGGTCCACAAGCTCGCCGTCCCCGCGACGGAGGTCATCGCCTCCTGGAACGCGCACACCCCCGCCGGCACCTGGATCCAGGTCGACCTGCGCGGCACCTACTCCGACGGTACGGACACGCCCTGGTACGTCATGGGCCGCTGGGCGGCCGGCGACCGGGACATCAGGCGCACCTCGGTGGACGACCAGACCGACGGCAGGAGCACGATCTGGACGGACACCCTCGCCGTCGACGACCCGGGATCGGGCCTGCGTCTCACCTCGTACCGGCTGCGTCTGACCCTCTACCGCAAGCCCGGTACCCGGCTCACCCCCACGGTCTGGCGGCTCGGCGCGATGGGCTCCGACGTCCCGGACCGCTTCACGGTCCCGGCCTCCACGCCCCGGCTCGCCAAGGAACTGATCGTGCCGAGGTACTCACAGGACATTCACAAGGGGCAGTATCCCGAGTACGACAACGGCGGCGAGGCCTGGTGCAGCCCCACCTCCTCGCAGATGATCATCGAGTACTGGGGCGGCCGGCTCACCGGGGAGCAGCTGTCCTGGGTCGATCCGGACTACGCCGACCCGCAGGTGTGCCACGCGGCCCGGTACACGTACGACTACCAGTACGCCGGCTGCGGCAACTGGCCCTTCAACGCCGCCTACGCGGCGACCTTCCGGGACCTTCAGGGGGTGGTCACCCGGCTCTCCTCGCTCACCGATCTGGAGACGCTGATCGCGGCCGGTGTCCCGGCCATAACGTCCCAGTCCTTCCTGGCGAAGGAGCTGACGGGCGCGGGCTACGGCACCGCCGGCCACCTGATGACCGTGATCGGCTTCACCGCCGACGGCGACGTGATCGCCAACGACCCGGCGTCGCCGAGCAACCAGGCCGTGCGGCGGGTCTACGACCGGCGTGAGTGGGAGAACATCTGGCTCAGGACCAAGCGGTACAACGCCTCCGGCAACGTCGTCTCCGGCACCGGCGGTGTCTGCTACCTGTACTTCCCCGCGCAGCCGACCACCCGTCAACGGCTGGCGCTCGCGGCGGTGGGGGTGCGCTGAACCGGCCCGCGACGGCCCCCGGCTCCGCGTCGGGGGCCGTTCGCTGTGACCAACGTCTCCGCCACAAAAGCCGCTGCCGGTGGCAAGGTGGACAGATCGGTGGGTGCGCCCACTGAACGGTGGGGGGAGTCCACTGCACGCACGACACACCAGCGAGAGACCATGACCGCACAGTCAGCCACCGCCACCCGTGTCCGTACCGGCGGCCCCAAGGACGACGGCCCGAAGATCGTCGAACACATCATGGGCTGGACCCTCGTCGTGGTGCTCGCGATGCTGCTGACGCAGCTGGGACTGATGTGACCTGACGGGTGGGGCGACCTGCCATACTGCGAAGGTCCCGCCGCCCGTTGGAACCAGGGTCGAAATTGAATATCAGTCACCAGCGCGACGCCGCCCGTCCCCGGGCGCGCGGCACCGAACGTTCGGCGGCGCGCCGCGCCGAACTCCTCGCCATCGGGCGGAGGTTGTTCGCCGACACGTCCTACGACGCGCTCTCGATGGACGACATCGCCCGCCAGGCCCATGTCGCCAAGGGGCTGATCTACTACTACTTCCGGTCCAAGCGCGGCTACTACCTGGCCATCGTCCAGGACTCGGTCACCGACCTGGTCACCTTCGCGGCCGGCGGCCTGGAGCTCGCCCCCGTGGACCGGGTGCACCGCACGATCGACGGCTATCTGCGCTACGCCGAGCACAACCACGCCGCGTACCGCACGATCGTCAGCGGCGGCGTCGGCTTCGACACCGAGGTGCAGGCCATCCGGGACGAGGTGCGCGAGGTGATCGTCGGGACCATCGCCGAAGGGGCGTACGGCCGACGGGAGATCGCCCCGCTGGCGCGCATGGGCCTGCTCGGCTGGGTGTGCGGCGTCGAGGGCACGACCCTCGACTGGATCGACCGCCCCGAACTCACCCGCGACACCATGCGCGAACTGCTGGTCAAGACACTGGGCGGCGCCCTGCGGGCGATCGAGGACCTGGACCCCGCGTACCCGGCGCCGGAGCCCGCCCGCCGGGACGGGTGAGCAAGGGGGCGGAGGTCCGGTGAACCTCCGCCCGTCGCCGCTACTTGATCGCCTTGATCAGCTCACCGTTCGCGGTGTCCCCGCTCAGCTCCCAGAAGAACGTGCCGCCCAGACCCTGCTGGTTCTTGTACGTCATCTTGGTCGCGATGGTCGCGGGGGTGTCGTAACTCCACCAGTTGTTCCCGCACTTGGCGTACGCGGTGCCGCCCACCGTGCCGTTCGCCGGGCACTTGGTCTTCAGCACCTTGTAGTCGTCGATGCCGTCCTCCCACGTCCCGTCCGCCGGTCCGGTCGCCGTGCCGCCGGGTGCCGACTGGGTGACGCCGGTCCAGCCGCGGCCGTAGAAGCCGATGCCGAGCAGCAGCTTGGAGGCGGGGATGCCGAGGCCCTTGAGCTTGGCGATGGTCGCCGAGGTGTGGAACTGCGCCTTGGGGATGCCGGAGTAGGAGGTCAGCGGCGAGTGCGGGGCCGTGGGGCCGGCCGCGTCCCAGGCGCCGAAGAAGTCGTACGTCATCGGGTTGTACCAGTCGACGTACTGCGCCGCGCCCGCGTAGTCCGCCGCGTCGATCTTGCCGCCGGGGGTGGCGTCGGCCGGGATCGCCGCGGTGACCAGGTTGCCGCTGCCGAACTTCGCGCGCACCGCCTGCATCAGGTTCTTGTACGCCGCCCGGCCGCTGGTGTCGCAGCTCTCGCCGCAGGCGTTCGGGTACTCCCAGTCGATGTCGATGCCGTCGAAGACGTCCGCCCACTTGGAGTTCTCGACCAGGTCGTAGCAGGACTGGGCGAACGCGGCCGGGTTCCGCGCCGCCTCGCCGAAGCCCTTCGACCAGGTCCAGCCGCCGAACGACCAGAGGATCTTGAGGTTCGGGTGCTTCTTCTTCAGCTTGCGCAGCTGGTTGAAGTTGCCACGCAGCGGCTGGTCCCAGGTGTCCGCGACGCCGTCCACCGACTCGGCGGCGGTGTAGGCGCGGTCGGTGGCCGCGTAGGCGTCGCCCATCGCGCACTTGCCGCCGACAACGTTGCCGAAGGCGTAGTTGATGTGAGTGAGCTTGGCACCGGAGCCGGAGGTCTCGATGTTCTTGACCAGGTACTTGCGGTCGTAGGTGCCCCATTCGGTGAAGTAGCCGACGACCTTGGTGCCGGCTGCCTTCTCCCCGGTCGGGGCGGCCGTGGCGGTGCCGACGCCGGTGAGGAGGCCGGCGCCGAGGGCTGCGGAACAGGCCGCGGCGACGAGCGCCCGGAACCGGACGCGGGGACTGAGGCGAAGGTGCATCGGGTGTCTCCTCGTGGGGGAGAGGCGGACTGCCGATTGGCATGAACGCGATGACGCGCTGGTGGTCCGACACAGTAGGAGGACTAGACCAGTTGGGTCAATGGTGCGGACCAATTTCCGGAGATGGGGAATTCTTGAAGTGAGCGGTCGTTAACCGGTGACTCGGTGCCTCCGATCGGGCATACTCACAGCGCGCAGCCGCTGGTCAGCAGCTTTCGTGACCCGGGAGCACGAGCATCGGCCGCATCAGTGAGACCCCGGCGGCGTCGCCCACCCACGGCGCACGTCCGCCGCCGCGCCCGAAAGGGAGGAGAGCGTCGCCATGCCCGACCGCGCCCCGCAGCCGGTGGACCGACTACTGCCCACGGACGAGGCCCGGGACCTGATCTCGCTTGTCCGCGACATCGCGCACGGCGAGATCGCCCCGCAGGCGGCCGAGGAGGAGGACGCCGGACGCTTCCCACGCGACGTCTTCACCCTGCTCTCCCGGTCGGGGCTGCTCGGCCTGCCCTACGACTCCGAGTACGGCGGCGGCGACCAGCCGTACGAGGTCTACCTCCAGGTCCTCGAAGAGCTCGCCATGGCCCGGCTGACCGTCGGCCTCGGCGTCAGCGTGCACACCCTCGCCTCCTACGCCCTCGCCGCCTACGGCACCAAGGAACAGCAGGTCGAACACCTGCCCGCGATCCTCGCCGGCGGCCTGCTCGGTGCGTACTGCCTGTCCGAACCGGCGTCCGGCTCCGACGCGGCCTCCCTGCGCACCAAGGCGGTCCGGGACGGCGACGACTGGGTGATCACCGGCACCAAGGCCTGGATCACGCACGGCGGCGTCGCCGACTTCTACACCGTCATGGCCCGCACCGGCGAGGAGGGCCCGCGCGGCATCACCGCGTTCCTGGTGCCCGGCGACGCCGAGGGGCTGAGCGCCGCGGCGCCGGAGAAGAAGATGGGCATGAAGGGCTCGCCCACCGCCCAGATCCACCTCGACGGCGTACGCGTCCCCGACGCCCGGCGCCTCGGCGAGGAGGGCCAGGGCTTCGCGATCGCCCTGTCCGCGCTGGACTCCGGGCGACTGGGCATCGCGGCCTGTGCGATCGGCCTGGCCCAGGCGGCGCTCGACGAGGCGGTCGCGTACGCCACCCAGCGCAGGCAGTTCGGCCGGCCGATCGCCGACTTCCAGGGGCTGCGCTTCATGCTCGCCGACATGGCGACGCAGATCGAGGCGGGCCGCGCGCTGTACCTCGCGGCGGCACGGCTGCGCGACGCCGGGCGGCCCTTCGCCCGGCAGGCGGCGATGGCCAAGCTGCACTGCACCGACGCCGCCATGAAGGTCACCACGGACGCCGTCCAGATCCTCGGCGGCTACGGCTACACCGCCGACTTCCCGGCCGAGCGCTACATGCGCGAGGCCAAGGTCCTCCAGATCGTCGAGGGCACCAACCAGATCCAGCGGATGGTCATCGCCCGTCACCTCGCGGGTCCGGAGACGCGCTGAACTGACCCCGCCTGACCAGGGGCGCCACCAGCCGGATCCACTCCGGGTCGTGGCGCCCCGGCAGAGTGCGGCCGCGGTGCGCCCAGGTGCGCATCAGGTCGCGGTAGATGGGCGGGTCGGGGAGCGGCTGCGGGGACGGGGACGGCGCTGGGGCGTGCGTGGGGCGCTGGGTCCGCGGAAGCGATTCTGCGTACCGGGGAGCTGATGCGAAGTACTGACGCCCGGTCGTGGAGGAAGTGGGGGTCATACCTGGGCAACGCGACGGTATGCGGACAGGTCACCCACCCATGGGGTCGAGCGTGAGTTCGTAGCCCGTCCTGGTTCGGCGCCTCGGACGGGTCCTGTTCCGTGTCTGGTCGTCGACGCGAGCCTGACGTACCGTCAACTGCACCGTGTCCAGGGAGGTTTGCCGTGGCCGACGACCGTCCGGTGCCGCTCGACGACTACCCGGTCCACCAGGTGCCCCTGTCGATGAAGCACGTCGCGACGGGGGACCGGAACGCCTACGACCGCAGCATCTTCCACGTCCTCGACCACCAGGGCCGCGCCCTGCTGATCACCGGACTCGGCGTCTACCCCAACGCCGGCGTGATCGACGCGTACGCCACCTTTCGCTCGGGCGACACCCTGCACGCCGTCCGCGCGTCCGACGCCCTCGGCGACGACCGGATGCGCCTGGCGGTCGGCCCGCTGCGCACCCACGTCGAGCACCCGCTGCGCGAGTACGTGCTGAGCTGCGCCGCCGATCCGGCCGACCCGGACGGACTGTCGTACGAGATCCACTGGTTGGCGGACTTCCCGGCGCTGTGGGAGCCGCACCACCAGCAGCGGCGCGGCAGTCGGCTCACGCTGGAGGGGAGACGGTTCGTGCAGGCGGGCCGGTGCGTCGGCTGGATCCGGGTCGGCGGCCGGGAGATCCGCCTCAAGGCCGGCGAGTGGACCGGCACCCGCGACCGCAGCTGGGGGGTGCGGCCGATTCCCGGTGAGGACGGCGGGCGGTTCGCCGAGGAGTACCCGACCGAGGGGTTCCACTGGGTGTGGTGCCCGGTGCGTTTCGACGACCGGTTCCTGATGGTGATCGTGCAGGAGGACGCCGACGGCTACCGCACGCTGAACGACGCGACCGTCGTACACCCGGGCCGCCGCGACCGCCAACTCGGCTGGCCCCAACCGGAGATCACGTACCGCCCCGGCACCCGGCACCCCGAACGCGCCCTGATCCACCTCGGCGACCCCCGCAAGCCGCTGGAGCTGGACGTGGAGATCCTGACGTCGTCACCGCTCGCCGTGGGCGCAGGCTATCCGCCGGCCGGCGACTGGCAGCACGGCACCTGGCACGGTCGTGACTGGACCGACCGTCGCACCTACGACCTCGCCGATCCGGCCGCGCACCCCCTCGCCGCGTACGGCGTCACCGACCACGCGGCCCGCTTCCGGCTGGACGGCGAGACCGGGTACGGCATCTTCGAGCACGGCTCGTTCGGGCGGCACGACCCGAGCGGGTTCACGGGGTTCGACTCGGTCGCGCCGTAGTGCGGGACGGGAGGGCCCGTGGCGCACCGCGCTGTGGTCCTGTACGGGAGGGCCCGTGGCGCACCGTGCCGCAGTCCAGGAAGGGAGGGACCCAATGGCCTCGCGCCGTAGTCCAGGACGGGAGGAGCCCGTGACGCGCGCCGTAGTCCAGGACGGGAGGAGCCCGTGACGCCGCGCCGTAGCTCAGGACGGGAGGACCCCATGGCACCGCGCCCCCGTACCACCACCCGTGACCCCGAGGACCTCGCGCGCCGCCTCACGGCCTGGCTGGATGCCCGGCTGCCCGGCGCCAAGGCGGTCGGCGTCACCGTCCCCGCGTCGAACGGCATGTCCAGCGAGACCCTGCTCTTCGACATCGAGCACCCCGAACCTCCCCTGCGTGCCTGCGCGTTGCGGCTCGCGGCGGATCCGGCGGCGTACACCGTGTTCCCGGTCTACGACATGGCCCGCCAGTACCGCACCCTGCGCCTGGTGGCCGAGCGCACGGACGTGCCTGTGCCGCGCGTGCTGTGGCTGGAGCAGGACCCCGGCCCGCTGGGCGCGCCCTTCTTCGTGATGGAGCGCGTCGCGGGCCGCGTGCCGCCGGACGTGATGCCGTACACCTACGAGGGCAACTGGCTGCACGCCGCGAGCGACGCCGAACGCGCGCGACTGGAGGCCGCCACGATCGGACTGCTGGCCCGGCTGCACGACCAAGTGCCGCTGCCCGAGGCCGAGTTCCTCGACCTCCCCGGTACGGGTGACGCGCTGCGCCGCCATGTCGCGGCCCAACGCGCCTACTACGAATGGGTGGTTGACGGACTCGCCCGCTCACCGCTGATCGAGGCCGCCTTCGACCGGTTGACGGAGCTGTGGCCGCGCGATCCGGGCACACCCGTGCTCAACTGGGGTGACGCCCGGATCGGGAACGTCCTCTACGAGGATTTCCAGCCCGTCGCCGTCCTCGACTGGGAGATGGCGGCCGTCGCCCCGCGCGAGGTGGACCTCGGCTGGACCGTCTACCTGCACCGCTTCTTCCACGACCTCACGGTCGCCTCGGGACAGCGCGGGCTGCCGGAGTTCCTGCGCCGCGACCGGATCGAGGCACGCTACGCCCAACTCACCGGCCACACACCGCAGGACATGGACTTCTACACGCTGTACGCCGCCCTGCGGCACGCGATCGTGATGCTGCGCGTCGCCTACCGTCAGGTGTACTTCGGTGAAGTCGCCGCCCCGGCCGACCCGGACACACTGATCCTGCACCACGGCAGCCTGCGTGCCATGGTGCAGGGCAGTTACTGGGGTTGAGGCGCTGGAGCGAACTCGCTCAGGCGGCGTGACGCCGCATGACGGGGACCCTCATGGGGCGCGAGCCCGGGCCGCCCACGTGCGAGAAGGGCTGCATCCGCCAGTCCAGCCCCTGAGGGAGCGTCAACAGCAGGGCGGTGTCCTGCTCCTGGGGCTCGAAGGACTCGTCCGCGGGGCGCGCGTCGACGGCCCGGCGGCCCGTACCGGCACAGACCGTGAGTCCGAACGGGTTCCACGGTGAGGCGCACAGCGCGTGCTCCGGGAGGAACTCCTCGTCCGCGAGCAGGGCGATGGGCTGTGCGCAGTCCGGGCAGATCACCCGGTACATCTCGAAGGTGTCGTACGCGTCGAGTTCGTCGACTTCCTCGGCGTCGAAGGCGTCGGGTTCGACACCCTCCGGCTCGGGCTCGACGACCGGCTGCTGCCGCTTGGGTGCGGTACGACCAGGGCGCTTAAGACTCTGCATGGGATTCTCCCCCTCGGGCTGGGCCGTGAAGGCGCTGCGGCCTCGACCACAGCAAGCACTTCCCAACCGCTCTGGGGGGTAATCACGACTTCATTACGGAGACTGTTCGAGGCCTGTGGCGTTGGTCACATGCCGCTCGCAGGTGCCACGCGCGGCGCGTCCGTCCCCCGGGTGGCTCACAGCCTGCTCTCGGGGACATCACGAAGCGGGCATGACCTGCGCCGCTCAGGTATCCCGGGAGGTCAGGCGCACTGTAGGTTCTTGCGCCATGGAGGAGCTGGACCGACAGATCGTGCAGCTGCTCGTCAAAGACGGGCGGATGAGCTACACCGACCTGGGCAAGGCCACGGGGCTGTCCACGTCGGCCGTGCACCAGCGGGTGCGCCGGCTGGAGCAGCGCGGCGTCATCCGCGGGTACGCCGCGGTCGTCGACCCGGAGGCGGTGGGGCTGCCGATGACCGCCTTCATCTCGGTGAAACCGTTCGATCCCAGTGCCCCCGACGACATCGCGGAACGCCTCGCCGACGTCCCCGAGATCGAGGCCTGCCACAGTGTCGCGGGCGACGAGAACTACATCCTCAAGGTGCGCGTCGCCACGCCGCACGAGCTGGAGGAACTGCTGGCGCGGCTGCGGTCGCTCGCGGGGGTGTCGACGCGGACGACGGTGGTGCTGTCCACGCCGTACGAGGCTCGGCCGCCCAGGATCTGAGGCCACCCGCGTTCCAGCCCCGGCCCGTCGCATCCGGGGCACCTGCGTGCACCGGGGCCCGCGGGAGGCGCGAGACTGTCCCTCATGAGTGAACGCACCGCCCCGACCAAGACCGTCCTGCTCCGCCGCGGAGAGGTCCACAGCCCCGCCGACCCGTTCGCGACCGCGATGGTCGTCGAGCGCGGCCAGGTCGCCTGGGTCGGCTCCGAGGGCGCGGCCGACGCCTTCGTGGACGGCGTGGACGAGGTGGTCGACCTGGACGGGGCCCTGGTCACCCCGGCGTTCACCGACGCGCACGTGCACACCACCTCCACCGGCCTGGCCCTGACCGGCCTCGACCTGTCCGGCGCCGGCTCCCTGGACGAGGCGCTGGCCCGCGTCCGGGAGTTCGCGGCCGCCCGCCCCGACGACCGGGTCCTGCTCGGCCACGGCTGGGACGCCGCACGCTGGCCCGGCGGCCGCCCCCCGACACGTGCCGAACTGGACGAGGCCGTCGGCAACCGTCCCCTGTACCTCAGCCGCATCGACGTCCACTCGGCGGTCGTCAGCACGGCCCTGCTCGACCTCCTGCCCGCCCTGGAGCGGCAGGACGACTCCCCCCTCACGCGCGACGCCCATCACGCCGTACGCGCCGCCGCGTTCGCCGCCGTCACGCCGCGGCAGCGCACCGAGGCCCAGCGTGCCGCTCTCGCGCACGCCGCCTCGCTCGGCATCGGCTCGGTCCACGAGTGCGCCGGGCCGGACATCTCCTGCGAGGACGACTTCACCGGCCTGCTGCGGCTCGCCGCCGAGGAGCCCGGCCCGCGCGTCGTCGGCTACTGGGCCGAGCGCGATGTCGACAAGGCACGCGAGCTCGGCGCGATCGGCGCCGCCGGGGACCTGTTCGTCGACGGCGCCCTCGGCTCGCACACCGCCTGCCTGCACGAGCCGTACGCCGACGCGGGCCACACCGGCACCGCCTACCTGGACGCCGACGCCGTGGCGGCGCACGTCGCCGCCTGCACCGAGGCGGGCCTCCAGGCGGGCTTCCACGCGATCGGTGACGCCGCCGTGAGCACCGTCGTCGAGGGCGTGCGCGCCGCCGCCGAGAAGGTCGGCCTCGCCCGCGTCCGCGCCGCCCGTCACCGCGTCGAACACGCCGAGATGCTCACGCCCGACACCATCGCGGCCTTCGCCGAGCTCGGCCTCACCGCGTCCGTCCAGCCGGCCTTCGACGCGCTGTGGGGCGGGGAGGACGGCATGTACGCCCAGCGCCTCGGCACCGAACGCGCGCGCCTGCTCAACCCCTTCGCGGCACTGCTGCGCGCGGGTGTCCCGCTCGCGCTCGGCTCCGACAGCCCGGTCACGCCCCTCGACCCGTGGGGCACCGTCCGGGCCGCCGCCTTCCACCGCACGCCCGAGCACCGGGTCTCCGTACGCGCCGCCTTCACCGCGCACACACGGGGCGGCTGGCGGGCCGTCGGACGGGACGACGCGGGCGTCCTCGTGCCGGGCGCGCCCGCGGACTACGCCGTGTGGCGCACCGGCGAGCTCGTCGTGCAGGCGCCCGACGACCGGGTCGCGCGCTGGTCGACCGACCCGCGCTCCGGCACCCCCGGCCTGCCCGACCTGACCCCCGGCTCCGACCTGCCCGTCTGCCTGCGCACCGTCGTGGGCGGCCGGACCGTGTTCGTGCGGCCGAGCGAGTGATCTCCCGGGGTGGCGCGACAGAGATCGACGTCCGAAACGGTGTCTCACAACCTGCGTATCCACCGGGCCGACCTGCGCTCGGCCGGAAGATCCGCAGGTGACACGGCTGTTGACAGGCGGCTGCCCGGGGCCGGTAGGTTCGGCCGAGTCCACCACGGGACGCCCGACCGGGCAACGCTCGCACACTCGTCGCGGCGCCGCTGGGTCAGGGACGGTGTACCGCACCGGGGCACCGTCACTGGGAGCCAGGCACAGCGACCGCGCCACGGCGGGGGAACGTTCGGCCAGGTCGGCACGGTGTGACCCGGATGGGGCCCGGGCGCTCAGTAGACAACGGCTTCAGGTCGATCCGCAGCCAGCGGGTCCCAGGTCGGCCCGAAGGGCGCCGGGCCCCCATCCGCAGAGGGTCAAACGCTGATCCTTACCCCGCGTTTCCGGAATCGACACCACTATCCGAACGTCCTATCGCGTCGGCGCAGGCGGCGGCCACTATGGTGGACCTCTGCGTACGGACACGAAGGGGCAGCAGTGAACGACGGCGAGGGGACCCGCGCGGCAGAGGCCCAGGGGAGGCGCTTCGGCCCGCTCGGCACGGCCTTGGTGATCATTCCGACCTACAACGAGGCGGAGAACATCCAGGCCATCGTCGGCCGGGTGCGGAAGGCGGTTCCCGAGGCCCACGTGCTCGTGGCCGACGACAACAGCCCCGACGGCACCGGCAAGCTCGCCGACGAGCTGGCCGCCGGTGACGAGCAGGTCCATGTGCTGCACCGCAAGGGCAAGGAGGGGCTCGGGGCGGCCTATCTCGCGGGCTTCCGGTGGGGGATGGAACACGACTTCGGCGTACTGATCGAGATGGATGCCGACGGGTCTCACCAGCCCGAGGAGCTGCCCCGGCTGCTGACCGCGCTCAAGGGCGCCGACCTGGTACTCGGCTCCCGCTGGGTGCCCGGTGGCCGGGTCGTGAACTGGCCCAAGTCGCGCGAGTTCATCTCCCGCGGCGGCAGCCTCTACTCGCGCGTGCTGCTGGACGTCCCGATCCATGACGTGACCGGCGGCTACCGCGCCTTCCGCCGGGAGACCCTGGAGGGCCTCGGCCTCGAAGAGGTCGCCTCCCAGGGCTACTGCTTCCAGGTCGACCTCGCCCGCCGCGCCATCAAGGCCGGCTACCACGTCGTCGAGGTCCCCATCACCTTCGTCGAACGCGAACTCGGCGACTCCAAGATGAGCCGCGACATCCTGGTCGAGGCCCTGTGGCGGGTCACGTCGTGGGGCGTGGGCGAGAGGGTGGGCAAGATCTTGGGCAAGGGCGGCCCTTCGCGGCCGTAGTCCCGCGCAGGCGCACGAGAACACAGGGCACCATCGGCTCGCTGGTCGCTGGTCGCTGGTCGCTGGTCGCTGGTCGCTGGTCGCTGGTCGCTGTTTGCTGCTCGCTGGCCGCTGGCCGCCGGACGTTCTCGGTGGCTGGCACGCCGCCCGGCGTGCTTGACCGGCGCTCTTATGTCGTGCTGAGCGGTTGGCAGGCACACTGGGGGCATGATGACTGGCGCCTCGACCCCTCCCTCCTCCTCGCGGCCCCGGCGGTCGCGGCTGCGTACTTTTCTGCCGCTGGGTATCGCCGCGTGGCTGGTGCTGGAGATCTGGCTGCTGACCGTGGTCGCGGGCGCGGCAGGCGGGCTGACGGTGTTCCTGCTGCTGATCGCCGGGTTCGTGCTCGGCGCGGTGGTCATCAAGCGCGCGGGCCGACGCGCCTTCCAGAACCTGAACGAGGCGCTGCAGCGCGGCGTGGCGCCGTCCAGCGGTGGGGGCAGCGGCCTGATGATGCTGGGCGGCCTGCTCCTGATGCTGCCCGGCCTGATCTCGGACGCGGCCGGCCTGCTCCTGCTGCTCCCGCCGGTGCAGAAGGCCGTCGGCCGCTACGCGGAGCGCACGGTGGACCGGGGGCTCCGCCGCGCCACCCCCGGTAGCCTCGGCGACGCCTTTCAGCAGGCCCGCATTCACCGCCCCGACGGCAAGGTCGTGCAGGGTGAGGTCATCAGGGAGGAGCCGGGCGACGCCCCACAGGAGCCGCGCCCGCCGCTGAACCGCTGAGCCCGGCTTGATGCGCCGGGCCTGGCCGATGCGCCGGGCCTGGCCGAGCTGCCGGGACAGGCTGAACCGCTGAGCGCCCCGGCGGACCGATGACCTCGGCCACCTGCCGCACACCCCACCCAGCGTCCACGACACACCGAAACGACCGCGGGCGCCGTACGTCACACTCACGTACGGCGCCCGCGGTCATGTTGCGTGCGCTGTGAAACCCCCGCCCCAAGCCCTGTCGGAACTAGGCGGACTTGCGGCTGTCTCGGGGGTGCACCGCGATGTTCATCGCGCCGGAGCGCAGAACGGCGAGACGCTCTTCGAGGACCTCTTCGAGCTCCTCACGTGTGCGCCGCTCCATCAGCATGTCCCAATGCGTACGCGCCGGCTTGGCCTTCTTCTCCTCCGGGCCGTCGCCATCCACCAGGAGTGCCTGGGCCCCGCAGACCTTGCACTCCCACTCCGGCGGGATCTCCGCCTCGACCGAGAAGGGCATCTCGAACCGGTGCCCCTTCTCGCATGCGTACTCCACGGCCTGGCGCGGGGCCAGGTCGATGCCGCGGTCCGTCTCGTAGCTGGTCACCACGAGGCGCGTGCCGCGAAGAGCTCGCTCACTCATGAATCGTGCCTCCCGGGCTTGTCGCCCACAGGACAGGTGTCGCTGTCGTCGTCATCCGGTCAACGTCCGGTCGGCGGTAAAGATTCCCGTTCGGAGTCCCGTTCCGGGTCGTGCGTCGCCGTCGTAGCCGCCCATGTTGTACCCACCAGCGCCCGGTTTGTCACATCTGACAGCAGATGTCACCCAGCGTTTCGGCATCTTTGACGCGCAGTAACGGTACGCCTGGCAGGCCAAACGCGTACACTACAGCCCTTTCGCCGTGAGTGCTAAATCCGTTCCGGAACCGGGTTCCCCGCATCCGCGATGGCACGCCGCACCGGAACCCGCGCCAGCAGCACGAACCCGAGCACGAAGAACGCCACCAGCGAGATGATCGCGTCCCGGTAGCTCCCGGTCAGCTGGTAGGTGAGCCCGAACAGCAGCGGGCCCAGCCAGCTCATCCCGCGGTCGCTCAGCTCGTACGCCGAGAAGTACTCGGCCTCCTTGCCGGGCGGGACCAGGTGGGAGAACAGCGAGCGGGACAGGGCCTGGCTGCCGCCGAGGACGAGCCCGATCCCGGCCGCCAGCACGAAGAACCACACCGGCGCCCCGGCGGGCAGGAAGTACCCGGCGGCCAGGATGACCGTCCAGGCGACCAGCGAGCCGAGGATCGTGCGCTTGGCGCCGTACCGCCGGGCCAGCCGGCCCAGCGCCAGCGCGCCGAACACCGCGAGAACCTGCACGAGCAGCACCGCGCCGATGAGCGTGGACTGGCCCAGGCCCAGCTCCTTCGAGCCGTAGACCGACGCCTGGGTGATCACCGTCTGGATGCCGTCGTTGTAGACGAGATAGGCCAGCAGGAAGGCCAGCGTGAGCGGGTGGCGGCGCATGTCGCGGACCGTCGCCGCGAGCTGCCGCCAACCGGTGACCGTCGTCCCGCGCGCGGGGGAGCGGCGGTCGCGCAGACGTCGTAGCGGAATCAGTGCGAACGCGCCCCACCACAGGCCGGCCGAGGCCAGGCAGATGCGCACGGCCATGCTCTCCGAGACGCCGAAGGTGTCGTGGGCGAGGTAGAGGACCAGGTTGGCCACCAGGACCAGCGCGCCCGCCGTGTAGCCGAAGGCCCACCCGCGCGAGGAGACCGCGTCGCGCTCCTCGGGCGGGGCGATCTGCGGCAGGTATGAGTTGTAGAGCATCATCGCCACGGACTGCGCGGCGTTCGCGACGACCAGCAGGACGCCGCCGAGCAGATAGCGGTCGCCGTCCAGCAGGAACATGCCCGCCGTGGCCGCGGCCCCGAGATAGGCGGCGGCGCCCAGGAGGGGCTTCTTGCGTCCGGTGCGGTCGGCGGCGGCGCCCACCAGGGGCATCACCAGCACGGCCACGATCACCGACAGGGACACCGAGTACGCGAAGAAGGAACCGGCGCGGACCGGGATCCCCAGGGGATGGACGAAGCCGTCCGCGTCCGCCGCCGACTCGGCCACCGACGTCAGGTAGGGGCCCAGGAACACCGTGAGCACGCTCGTCGAGTAGACGGAGCACGCCCAGTCGTAGAAGTACCAGCCGCGCTGCTCGCGCCGCCGCCCGGCCGCGTCGTCGTCCGCCGGTGTCCGCACGGTCTCGGTGCCCACCCGTGCCCTCGCTTCCCCGTGAAGTGCCGTGCGCGGGGCGCTGCCCGGGGCGTCAGACCCAGACGCCCCGGTCCTCCATGACCTTGCGCAGCGTGTCGATGTGATCGGTCATGATGCCATCGACGCCCAGGTCCAGGAGCCGGTGCATCTTCTCCGCCTCGTTGATCGTCCACACATGCACCTGCAACCCGCGCGCGTGGGCGGCCCGCACGAAGCGCCGGTCCACCACCTGGATGCCGGACTGCGTCTCGGGCACCTGCGCGGCGACCGCGGAGCGGCGCAGCGCGGCCGGCACGCCCCAGGAGCGCAGCCGCAGGTTGAGCACGCCCCGTGTGCCGTACGACGTCGCCAGGCGAGGCCCCGCCAGGCGCTGGGCGCGGATGACCCGGGCCTCGGAGAAGGAGCCGACGCAGATCCGGTCCCAGGTGTCGGTGCGTTCGATCAGCTCCAGGAAGGGGTGGAGGGCCGGCTCGGCCTTCAGATCGACGTTCCAGCGCACGTCGGGGAAGGTCTCGAGGAGCTCCTCGAAGAGCGGCACCGGCTCGATGCCCGCCACGCGCGCGTGCCGTACGTCGTCCCAGGGCAGGTCGGCGATCCGGCCCGCCCCGTCGGTCACCCGGTCCAGGGTCGCGTCGTGGAAGGCGACGATCCGTCCGTCCCGCGTGGCGTGGACGTCCGTCTCGATGTATCGGTAGCCCATCTCCACCGCGCGCCGGAACTGCAGCACGGTGTTCTCCAGACCGTCCGCCGCACCGCCTCGGTGGGCGAAGGCGATCGGGCCGGGGTGGTCCAGATACGGATGGCGTATGCGCGTGCTCACGGACGCAGTATCGCGCGCCGGGGTTGACCGGTGGCAACGACGGTACTGACGCCGGATGCCGTGGGGACGGCGAACACCCGCAGGAACAGCTGGGCGAGCGGGCCGATCGACACCGCGTACAGCAGGGTGCCGACGCCGATGGTGCCGCCCAGCAGGAAGCCGGTCACGACGACCGCGACCTCGACGGCGGTCCGGATCAGCCGGATCGAGCGGCCGGTGCGCCGGTGCAGCCCCGTCATCAGCCCGTCGCGCGGACCGGGACCGAACCGCGCGGCGATGTAGAGGCCGGTGGCGACGCCGTTGAGAACGACGCCCGCCAGCATCAGCGGGACCTGCACGGGCAGGGTGTGCGCCTCGGGCAGCACCGCCAGCGCGCCGTCCATCACGACGCCGATCACGATGACGTTGGAGACCGTCCCGAGGCCGGGGCGCTGGCGCAGCGGGATCCACAGCAGGAGCACGGCCGCCCCCACGATGATCAGCACCGTGCCGATGCTCAGGCCCGTGCGCTCGGCCAGTCCCTGGTGCAGCACGTTCCAGGGCTCCAGGCCGAGTCCCGACTTCACCAGGAGCGCCGAGCTCGCGCCGTACAGCGAGAGGCCGGCGTAGAGCTGGATCAACCGGCGTATGAGATGCCCCTGCATGGACAAGACGTGCCCCCCTGGTGGTGGTAGTGGCCTGATGCATGACACTCTGTGGCTTGGGAAGCAAAGCCCTCCATGGCCAATTCGGGGAAGGTGGACTGATCGAAATGGGGCAGTGGACCTCGGCGGTGGGTGCGGCACAGCTGGCCCGGCAGCTCAAGTCGCAGCAGGACCGCCCGGCGGGCCCGGGTTCGCGCCGCCCGCCCGCCTATCGCGCGCTCGCCGACGGCATCCGGCTGCTGGTCCTCGAAGGGCGGGTGCCGGTGGCCGCGCGGCTGCCCGCCGAGCGGGAGCTCGCGCTCGCCCTGTCCGTCAGCCGTACGACGGTCGCGGCCGCGTACGAGGCGCTGCGCACCGAGGGATTCCTGGAGTCCCGGCGCGGCGCGGGCAGTTGGACCGCCGTACCGGCCGGAAACCCGCTCCCCGCGCGCGGGCTGGAGCCGCTGCCGCCCGAGGCACTCGGCTCGATGATCGACCTCGGTTGCGCGGCGCTGCCCGCGCCCGAGCCCTGGCTCACCCGCGCGGTCCAGGGCGCCCTGGAGGAGCTGGCGCCGTACGCGCACACGCACGGCGACTACCCGGCCGGACTGCCCGCCCTGCGCTCGATGCTCGCCGAGCGCTACACCGCGCGCGGGATCCCCACCATGCCGGAACAGATCATGGTGACGACCGGTGCGATGGGCGCCATCGACGCCATCTGTCACCTCTTCGCGGGCCGTGGCGAGCGCATCGCCGTCGAGTCGCCGTCGTACGCCAACATCCTGCAGTTGATGCGGGAGGCGGGCGCCCGGCTGGTGCCCGTGGCGATGGCCGACGGGCTCGCCGGGTGGGACATGGACCGCTGGCGGCAGGTGCTGCGGGACGCCGCGCCGCGCATCGCCTACGTCGTCGCCGACTTCCACAACCCGACCGGCGCGCTCGCCGACGACGACCAGCGCCGGCGGCTGGTCGAGGCGGCCCGGTCGGCGGGGACCGTGATCGTCGCCGACGAGACGATGAACGAGCTGTGGCTGGACCCGGATGTGGAGATGCCGCGTCCGGTGTCCGCCTTCGACCCGGCCGGGTCCACCGTCATCACCGTCGGTTCCGCCAGCAAGGCCTTCTGGGCCGGGATGCGCATCGGCTGGGTGCGGGCCGCGCCGGACGTCATCCGCAGCCTGGTCGCCGCGCGCGCGTACGCCGACCTGGGCACGCCGGTGCTGGAGCAGCTCGCCGTGCACTGGCTGTTCGGCACCGGGGGCTGGGAGCAGGCCGTGGACCTGCGGCGCGGGCAGGCGCGGGACAACCGGGACGCGCTGGTCGCCGCGGTGCGCCGGGAGCTGCCGGACTGGGAGTTCGAGGTACCGCGCGGCGGGCTCACGCTGTGGGTGCGGACCGGGGGACTGTCGGGCTCGCGGCTCGCGGAGGCGGGGGAGCGGGTGGGGGTGCGGGTCCCGTCCGGCCCGCGCTTCGGTGTCGACGGCGCCTTCGAGGGGTACGTGCGGCTGCCGTTCACCGTGGGGGGCGCGGTGGCGGAGGAGGCCGCGGTACGGCTGGCCGCGGCGGCGCGGTTGGTGAGGAGCGGGGGGACGGTGGGGGCGGAGGCGCCGCGGACGTTCGTGGCGTAGCGGCGACTCCGGGCGCGAGCTCCCGCTATCGCTACGGGAGCTCTCTTCAGGGGCTATCGCTGCCGCCTCCGGGAGCCTCGCCGCCGCTTCAGGGGCTCTCGCTGCCGTCTCAGGAGCCTCGCCGCCGCTTCAGGAACTCTCCGCCACCGCTGCCTCCGCCGGGACCGGCTCCGGTTCGGCTGCCGCCGGGACCCGGTCCGGGTCCGCGTCCGCCGGGGTCGTGCGGGGCGGGAGCAGATCGAGTACCGCCTGGCGGTGGGCGTCGCTGGTGGCTTCGTCGTACGGGTCCGGGGTCGCCGGGACCTGGAGGCGCAGGACCGGGCCGGTGCCCAGGCGGGCGTAGCCGCGGCCGGGTGGGACGTGCGCGACCGGCGTGGTGTGCGGGGGTGCGCCGAGGATCGTCGTGAGCTGTTCGCCCGTGGCCGGGCCGAGGACCACCCGCGCGCGGGTGTGCTGGCGTACGGGGTCGCTCAGGACGTCCAGGCTGTCGAACTGTTCGGCCACCACCACCGTCACGTTCGCCGCGCGGCCGTGCCGGAGCGGTACCTGGAGGAGGGACTGAGGGTCCTTGTGGCCGTCGGCGGCGGCCACGTGGGCCAGCGCTGTCGGGCGGTCCAGCAGGATCCACAGCGGCCGCTGGGTGTCCTCCGGCGGCGGATGACCCGCCTGCCGGGCGCGGTTGACGGCGATCAGCCGGCGCTCCGTCTCGGTCGCGGCCCACTCCAGGCTCGCCAGCGCCCCGGCCAGCGCGCACTCGACGGCAAGGACACCGTCCCGCCCGGTCAAACAGGCGTACTCGCCGGTGCCGCCGCCCTCGACGATGAGGACGTCGCCGTACTGCAGGGCCTGGAGCGCCACCGAGCGCAGCAGGGTCGACGTCCCGCTGCCCGGCTGGCCGACGGCCAGCAGGTGCGGCTCGGTGGAGCGGACGCCCGTGCGCCACACGACGGGCGGTACGTCGCGCTCCTGCTCGCCGTGGGTGACCGGCAGCGTGCGCTGGACCGCGCTCGCGTCGGTGAAGCCCAGGACCGTCTCACCGGGTGCCGTCACGAAGCGCTGGGCGGCGATGTCGGTGGGCAGTGCCGCGAGGACCGTGACCGTGAGCTGGTTGCCCTCCTCGTCCCACGCGAAGTGGTACTCGCGGCCACGGCCCGCCTTGGCCGTCAGCAGATGCTCGACACGCGCGCGTGCCTCCGGCTCGCCGTCCGGGAAGTACGCCGGGTACCGGATCACCAGGTGCGCGAACCGGCCCGTGGCGTCGAACTCGTACTCCGGGAAGGCCTTCTCCCACTCCCCGCCGTGGGTGTACAGCGGTGCCGGGTCCTCGGTGGTGGAGAAGAACGGGACCAGCGCCTCGTACAGCGACTGCAGGCGCTGCGTCTGGGTCTCGTCGGGGCCCTCGGGGGTCGGCGGGGTGCGGTCGCGGCCCTGCCAGGCCGCCGCCGCCATCAGCGCGATGACGGCGAGCAGCGGTCCGTACGGCGCGAGCGCCACGACGAGGAGCACCGAGGCCACCAGGAACAGCAGTGGACCACGCTTGTCCTTGGGGGTGTCCGCCCACCTGCGCCGCCCGGCCGCCGCCAGTCGGCGCAGGCCTCGCATGATCGTGATCAGCGGTTGGAGGACGTCGGTGGCGCTGTCGGCCGCCGTCCGGGCCAGATCCCGGCTCCGGGCGAGCTGTGCGCCGCCGTTGCTCAGAATGCGGGGGAGGGGGCGCCGGGCCACGGGTGTCTCCTGAAGGTGCGGGTGGGCGGGGTGGTGGGTCCGGGCGGCTGCGGCGTCAGAACTTCAGACCGCCCAGCAGGCTCGCCAGGCTCTCGCCGCCGGCCTTGATGCTCGGGGCGACGGCCGTGCTCGCCAGGTAGAAGCCGAACAGGGCCGCGATCAGCGCGTGGGACGACTTGAGTCCGTCCTTGCGGCAGAAGATGAGGACGACGATGCCGAGCAGGACGACGCCTGAGATGGACAGAATCATGAGGTCTCCTGGTGTCGAGGGGGACAGTCACCATGAGTACTTCCAGGCTCACAGGATGTATCCATACGATAAAAGGTGCAACTGGGTGAAATCCGGTGGATTTCGTCCGGACGGCTGAGTCGCGGATGTCTCGGGGCGCGCGGAGCTTGCGCCCGGCGGCCGCATTGGTGATCTTTGCCTCGGCTGTGGCCCGTCATGTCCCCGCGCAGCCAGTACGCTGGCGATTCACCCATAGGGCCCAGCAGTGCGGTTAGGTGTAGTTCGTACTCGTGTGTAGTGAGAGGCGGTCCGGCCGATGACTGAAGCCCCTGACCCCGAGGTCGTGGAGCTCGCGACCAAGATCTTCGATCTGGCCCGGCAGGGGCAGACCGAGGCGCTCGTGGCGTACGTGGACGCGGGCGTTCCGGCCAACCTCACCAACGACCGCGGCGACTCCCTCGTGATGCTCGCCGCCTATCACGGGCACGCCGAGACGGTGCGGGCGCTGCTCGCCCGGGGTGCCGCGGCGGACCGGGTCAACGACCGAGGTCAGACGCCCCTCGCAGGGGCGGTCTTCAAGGGTGAGGAAGAAGTGATCAAGGCCCTGCTGGAAGGCGGCGCCGACCCGGCCGCGGGCACCCCGTCGGCCGTCGACACCGCTCGGATGTTCGGCAAAACGGAACTGCTGGAACTGTTCGGCGCACACTGATCCGAATGCCCTGATCAGGTAGAAACGGCTTGCTGGTCAGGTACGACACGGAAAACGGGGGAGGCGGTAAGAGGCCGCCGGAAATTTCGGTCGCGGCATCGAGAAGTGCCGGGTCATCATGACGTCGTGATTCACGGACGCGATGGCTGGGCAGGTGTTGCCGCACCGCGCGGGCCGTGATGCGGCCCGCATGGGCCACCGACGAGAGGCAGAGGAAGATGGTCTACAGCAAGCAGAAGACGGCGGGCGCCCCGACGTGTTGTCACGCGGCCAGGTAGAGCACGTTTCCCGGTTGCGTCGACGCTTGATGTGAGGCTGTTTCCCATGTTCGATCCGGTCATAGCGCCCAGCGGTACGCTGCTCGGCCTGCTTCAGCGGGGCCGCGGCGACGGTACGCTGCACGCGCTCACCGCCCCCCGCCCCGAGGCGCTCGCGGCCCTGAACCACTGTGTGCTGCGCGACCCCCGCCACGACTGGCAGGTGGAGAACCGCTCCCTGTACTACGCCCGCCTCTACCTCGACCTGAACGGCGAGCTGGACGCGATCGAGGCGCACCTCTTCGACCCCGAGGACCTCGTCGACACCGACGAGTCCCGCACCGGGCTCGCCCTCGCCGTCCTCGGCCACCTCGCCTCCTACGGCAGGCGCGACGCGCTCGAACTGCTGCGCAGGTACGCCGCCCACGGCTCCAACTGGGCCTGGGCCCTGGACGAACTCGCCCTCCGCGACGACGACGCCGGGCTGCGCGCCCTGGCCGCGCCCGTGCTGGCCCGTTTCCCGGCCGACGCCGAGGGCGAGGCCGAGCTGGCCGCCGCCGTGCGGGACGCCTTCGAACCGAGGCCCTGGCGGCTGTGGGCCGAGGACCCGCGCCAATCGATCGGCACGCGCGTGCGTGCCGCCCAGGAGGCCGGCTGCTTCGACCGCTGGCAGCGGCAGATGCGACCAACCGGGCCCCGTCCGGGGTGGAGCGTGCAGGCCGTGTTCGAGTGGGCCCAGCAGGGCGTCGAACGCGGTGCGGCGCTGCATGTCCCCGCCGCCCGTTGTCTCATCGCCGTCGCAGGTCCCGAGGACCGGCCCGAAATCGTCCAGGCCGCCCAGGACGGCACCGAGGGCGCCCGCTGCACCGCGCTGCGCTATCTCGCCGACAGCAACGATCCCGCCGCCCTCGACCTGATCGAGGCGGCCGTCGTCACCGGCCCGGCGCCGGTCGTGGAGGCCGCCGTCGACGCCTTCGAACGGATGCGCAGTGTGGCAGCCGTGGAGCGGGCGCGCGGCTGGGCCCGCCGCCCCGATCCGCTGGGCGCCGCCGCGGGGCGCATGCTGGCCTGCCGGGGCGGCGCCAAGGACAGCGACCTGGTGCTCGGCGCGCTCCGAGAGGTCGTGCGGGGCGAAGGACCCGACGCGGCGACCCTGTGGACCCTCGTCGACGGCGCCGGACGGCTCGGCATCGGCTGCGCCGCACCGGTTTTGCGCCACGTCTACCGCGAGACCGCCTCGTCCCATCTGCGCGGCAGGGCAGCCCGTGCCCTCGCCGCCACCGATCCCTCGTTCCCCTCCGGGTTCGCCGTCGAGTGCCTCTGGGACTGCGAGGAGACCACTCGGGAGCTCGCCGCCCGGCACGCCGAGACCGGCGACGCCCGCGTCGTCGAGCAACTGCGCCGGCTCGCCTCCGACCCCGCCGAGGAGGCGGAGGTCCAGACGGCGGTACGCAGCCGGATCGGGCCCGACGCCATGTGAACGCCACCCTCACCCACCCGCCGGGTGACAGGGGGCCGGAGTACCCGTTGGGTGAACATTGGGTGACTCCGGGGTCAGAGGTGCATGGCCGTGGACCGACATACCCGGGTGCGCAGCGCAACGCTCATGGATCGTTCCCCGTTCGGAAAGATCGACGTTGACGCGGCCACGTCCAGCGTGGCGACAACAGCCCTATGCGTGTCGTCATCGTGACCGAATCCTTTCCCCCCGATGTGAACGGCGTGGCCCACTGCGCGCTCCAGACCGCCCGACACCTCGTCGATCGCGGTCACGCGCCCCTCGTCGTCGCACCGGCTCCCGCTCCGGGCAACAAGGCGGGCGCCCTCGCGCCGTGCCCCGTCGTCCACATCCCGTCCCTCCCGCTCCCGGGCTATCCCCAGGTCCGTGTCGCCCTGCCCAGTCGGCGCCTCGCCGCCGCGCTGCTCTCGCACCAGCCCGACATCGTGCACCTGGCCAGCCCCTTCATCCTCGGCGTCCGCGGCATGGCCGCCGCCGCCCGGCTCGGCATCCCGGCCATCGCCGTGTACCAGACCGACCTGGCCGGATACGCCCGCACCTACGTCGGCGCCGGTGAGGCCGCGGCCTGGCGGCGTATCCGCTCCGTGCACGCCGCCGCCGACCGCACCCTGGCCCCGTCCAGCGCCTCCCAGGGTGACCTGGAGGCACACGGCGTGCCCCGGGTGCACCTGTGGCAGCGCGGTGTCGACACCGTGCGCTTCCGCCCCGAGCTGCGGGACGACGCGCTGCGCCGGGAACTCGCCCCGAACGGCGAGCTGATCGTCGGCTATGTCGGGCGGCTCGCGCCCGAGAAGCACGTCGAGCTGCTCTCCGGCGTCTGCGCCATGCCCGGCGTGCGCGTGGTGGTCGTCGGCGACGGGCCGAGCCAGCCCGGCCTGGTCGAGGCGCTGCCAGGCGCGGTCTTCCTGGGCCGCCGCACCGGCGACGAACTCGCCCGGATCTTCGCCTCGCTGGACGTCTTCGCGCACACCGGCCCCTTCGAGACCTTCTGCCAGACCGTGCAGGAGGCCATGGCCAGCGGAGTCCCCGTGGTCGCGCCCGCCGCCGGCGGTCCCATGGACCTGGTCGACCACGGCCGCACCGGGTTCCTCGTGCCGCCGCGCGACGCGGACGCCGTCCGGGACGCCGTCGCGGCCCTGGCCGCCGACCCCGCGCTGCGCACCGCCTTCGGGGCCACCGCCCGCGCCACCGTGGAGGGCCGCACCTGGGCCGCCGTCGGCGACCAGCTCATCGCGCACTACGAGGCCGTCCTCGACGCGCGCAAGCCGGCGGTGGCGGCATGAACACCTCCCTGCGCATCGTCCGGCTCGCGAACTTCGTCGCCCCCGCATCCGGCGGCCTGCGCACCGCGCTGCGCGAGTTGGGCAAGGGTTTCAAGGTCGCGGGCCACGACCCCGTCCTGATCGTGCCGGGCGAGAAGTACAGCGACCGGGACACCGAGCAGGGCCGGGTGATCACCCTGCCCGGACCGGTGCTGCCCGGCACCGGCGGCTACCGCGTGCTCATCGACAAGCGCCGCGTCGCCGCCCTCCTGGAGGAGCTGGGCCCGGACCGCCTGGAGGTCTCCGACCGTACGACCCTGAGGTGGACGGGCAAGTGGGCGCGGCGCCACCGGGTGCCCGCCGTGATGGTCTCCCACGAGACCGCCGACGGCGTGCTGCGCACCTGGGGCCTGTCGGAGAACCTCTCCCGGCGCGCCGCCGACGCCCTCAACGTCCGCACGGCCCACACCTACTCCAAGGTCCTGTGCACCACCGAGTTCGCCGAGCGGGAGTTCGTCCGGATCGGCGCCCGCAACGTCGTACGGGCGCCCCTGGGCGTCGACCTGATGAACCGGCGCCCCACCCTGCGCGACGCGGCACTGCGCGACACCCACGCGCGGGCGGACGAGAAGCTACTCGTGATGTGCTCCCGGCTGTCCGTGGAGAAGCGGCCCGGCACCGCCCTGGACGCCCTGGAGTCGCTGCGCCAGCGCGGCGTGCGCGCGGTGCTCGTCGTCGCCGGAAACGGGCCGCTGCGCGCGGGCCTGGAGAAGCGGGCGCAGGAGCGCGACCTGCCGGTGACCTTCCTCGGGCATGTCGCCGACCGCAGCCTGCTCGGCGCGCTCCAGGCCACCGCCGACGTGTGCCTGGCCCCCGGGCCGGCCGAGACGTTCGGGCTCGCCGCGCTGGAGGCCATGGCCTGCGGCACGCCCGTCGTCGCGAGCGCCTCCTCCGCGCTGCCGGAGGTGATCGGATCCGCCGGGGCCACCGCCGCGGACAACGGGGACGCCTTCGCGGACGCCGTGGAGATGCTCCTCGACCGTCCCGAGCGCGAGCGCCGGGAGGCCGCACGCGCGCGTGCGGAGTGCTTCGGCTGGGGTACGGCGGTGGACGCCTTCCTCACCGCGCACGACGCGGCGGTTCCCAAGCGCCCCTTCGTCCGTGCGGAGGGCGCGGCATGAGAGCCGTCCGATACGTGGCCCTCGGGGATTCGCTCACCGAGGGGGTGGGCGATCCCGTGGGGAATGGGTGGCGCGGCTGGGCCGCGCTGCTCGCCGGCGGCCTGTCCGAACCGCCCGCCGCGTTCACCAACCTCGCGGTCAGCGGGGCCCAGACCCGCGATGTGCTGGAGACCCAGCTGCCCGCCGCGCTGGCCCTGCGACCGGACGTCGCGTCCGTCCTGGTCGGCGTCAACGACACGCTGCGCCGCACGTTCGACATCCACCACATCGCCGAACGCCTCGACAGGGTGTACGCGGCCTTCACCCGGCAGGGCACGGCCGTGCTCACCGCCTGCCTGCCCGACCCGGGCTCGATGCTCGGGCTGCCGGGCGTGCTGGCCAACCCGCTGGCCCGGCGGCAGCGCGCGGTGAACACCGTGGTCCACGCGCTCTCCGAGCGGTACGGGGCCGTGCACCTGCACGCCGCCGAGGGTGACTGGGTCGACGACCGGGCCATGTGGAGCTCGGACCGGCTGCACCCCGGGGAGCGGGGGCACCGGCAGTTGGCGATCCGGTTCCACGAGCTGCTGACGGACGCCGGGATCGCCACGGGCACAGCGCCCGTCGCCGAGCCCGAGTTCCCGCCCCCCACCAGGTCGGCGAGCCTGCTGTGGCTGGCCACCGCGGGCACCGCCTGGGTGGTGCGCCGGTGCAACGACCTGCTGCCCCAGCTGATGCGCCTCGCCGCCGTGGAGATACGGCACCGCGCGCGCGGCACCAGCGCCCGGCTCGACCTGCGGGCTGCGAGCGCCGTGTCGATGGCGCTGGCGGCGCTGTCGGTGCCGGAGCCGAAGCCCGGGCAGCGCCCGGAGGCGGGCAGGCTCGTTCTGCCGGAGGGGCTGTCGATGCCGGGCCAGCGGTCGGTGGCTGAGCAGCGGTCAGTGGCGGAGCAGCGGTCAGTGGCGGAGCAGTGTTCGGTGGTGGAGCAGCGTTCACTGGCCGAGCCGCAGCCGGAGCCGGAGGCGGCGTAGGGCTGACGTGCTCGACGGGGACACCACGGTGCGTCAACGACGACGTACCGCCACGAAACGGACCGGTGTCCCCGGCACCGCCTGTGCGGCCGCCGGAAGGTCGGTCTCCCGGACGACCGCGAGGACCGGGTAGCCGCCGGTGGTCGGATGGTCGGCGAGGAAGACGACCGGCCGGCCGTCGGGCGGGACCTGGACCGCGCCCAGGACCACGCCCTCGCTGGGGAGTTCGCCCGGGCGGGCCCGCTCCAGGGCGGGTCCTTCGGTGCGCAGCCCGATGCGGTTGCTCGCGGCGGACACGCGGTACGTGCGGGACGTGAACGTCCGTACGGCCTCCCGCGTGAACCAGTCGTCGCGGGGCCCGAGCGTCACCCGCAGCACCAGCTCGGCCGGCGGCGCCGGCTGCGGGGCGACGTCCACGCGCGCGTGGGGGCCGACGACTCGCCCCAAGGGGAGCACCGCGCCGTCCGTGAGCGGCGCCGGGCCGAGCCCCGACAGCAGGTCGGTGGAGCGGCTGCCGAGCACCGGCTCCACGGCGATGCCGCCGGAGACGGCCACATAGCTCCGCGCCCCGCGGACCGCCGCGCCGACGTCCAGGACCGCCCCCGCGGGCACCCGCACCGGCGCGCCCCAGGCGACCGGGCGGCCGTCGACCGTGACCCGGCAGGGCGCGCCCGCGACGGCCGCGGTGACCGTGGAACGGGGCCGCACCGCGCAGCCGTTGAGAGTGGTCTCCAGCACGGCCGCTTCGGGCTGATTGCCGACCAGCCGGTTGACGAGTGCCGCCGCAGGAGCGTCGAGCGCCCCGGAGCGTGGCACGCCGAGATGGGCGTGCCCGGGGCGGCCCCGGTCCTGCACGGTGGTCAGCGCCCCGGCCCGGACGACGGCGAGCGCACGGTCCGTCATGAGCGCCCCACCGGGCGGCGGGGATCGGCGTCCACCGGGTCCTGGGGGTCGGTGCCTGCCGGGTCCTGGGGATCGACGCCTGCCAGGTCCTGGGGGTCGGTGCCTGCCGGGCCCCGAGGGTCGGTGCCTGCCGGGTCCTGGGGATCGACGCCTGCCAGGTCCTGGCGATCGGCGTCCACCAGGTCCCGGGGAGCGGTGCCCGCCGGGTCCCGGGGAGCGGTGCCCGCCGGGTCCTGGAGGTCGGTGCCCGCCGGGTCCTGGGGGTCGGTGCCTGCCGGGTCCCGGGGGTCGGCGTCCACCGGAACGAACCGCACGCGTGTGCCCGGCGACAGCAGGGCGGCGGGCGCGCGCGTGTGGTCCCACAGCACGGCGTCCGTGGTGCCGATCAGCTGCCAGCCGCCGGGCGACGTGTGCGGGTACACGCCGGTGTACGGGCCGGCCAGCGCCACCGAGCCGGCCGGGACGGCGGTGCGCGGTGTGGCCCTGCGGGGGACGTCGTAGCGCGGCGGCAGGCCGGTGAGGTAGCCGAAGCCGGGGGCGAACCCGCAGAAGGCGACGCGGAACTCGGTGCCCGCGTGGACGCGGGCCACCTCCTGCTCGGTCACGCCCCACAGGGCGGCGACGTCCGCCAGGTCGGGGCCGTCGTAGCGCACGGGGAGTTCGACGACCTCACCCGCGCGCGGGGGAGCGGGTGGCACATCGGTGGCGGTCAGTTCGGATGCCAGACGGACCGGGTCGGTCAGGCCGTCGAGGAGGACGGTTCGGGCCGCGGGCACGATCTCGCGGACCGCGATCGACCCCTCGGCGCGGCGGCGCAGCAACTCCGCGTGCAGCGCCTGAGCCTCGTCGCCGGAGGACACCTCAACGAGCAGGGCGCTGTCGCCGACCGGCAGCACCCTCATGCGAAGGCCTCCACCCGGACACCGGCCACCTCGAGCCGCCGCCGCACCCGCCGGGCCAGCTCCACCGCGCCGGGCGTGTCCCCGTGCAGACAGAGGGAACGCGCGCGTACGTCGATCCGGGCCCCGGTGTGGGACACGACTGTCCCGGATCGGGCCAGGCTCACGGACCGTTCCACGACGGCCTCGGGATCGGTCACGACGGCGCCCTCCCGCCCGCGCGGCACCAGGGTGCCCTCGTCGCTGTACGCGCGGTCGGCGAACGCCTCCGGGACGGCCGGGAGCCCCGCTTCGGCGGCCAGTGCAAGCAGCCGTGAGCCGGGCAGCCCCAGCACGGGCAGCGCGCCGTCGGCGAGGAGCACACCGTCGACGACCGCACCGGCCTGCTCCTCGTCGTGCACCACGCGGTTGTAGAGGGCGCCGTGCGGCTTGACGTACGCCACCCGGGCCCCGGCCGCGCGCGCGAACACCTCCAGGGCACCGATCTGGTAGGCCACCTCGGCCGCCAGTTCGGCGGGCGGCACGTCCATCGCGCGCCGCCCGAAACCGGCCAGGTCGCGGTAGGAGACCTGCGCGCCGATCGTCACCCCGCGCGCGGCAGCCAGCTCGCACACCCGCCGCATGGTGGCCGCGTCCCCGGCGTGGAAGCCGCAGGCCACGTTGGCGCTGGTGACGACGGACAGCAGTTGCTCGTCGTCGGTCAGCTGCCAGCGGCCGAAGCCCTCGCCGAGGTCGGCGTTCAGATCGATCGCGGTCATGGGTCCCCTTCGCTGCTCAGGCCACGCGGTACTGCTCGTCGCGGGCGTCGGTGAGGAACATCTGGCCCGGTGCGTGGGTGAGGGCGAACGGCGGGCGGGAGGCCATCACCGCCGCCTGCGGGGTCACTCCGCAGGCCCAGAACACCGGGATGTCGTCCGGTTCGGCGGAAACCGGATCGCCGAAGTCGGGCCGGGCGAGGTCGTCGATGCCGAGCGCGGACGGGTCACCGCAGTGCACCGGGCTGCCGTGCACCGCCGGGAGCAGACTGCTCTCCCGGATCGCCGCCGCCAGACGCGCCGGCGGCACCGGGCGCATGGACACCACCATCGGCCCGTGCAGTCGCCCCGCCGGACGGCACTGACGGCTCGTGACGTACATCGGCACGTTCCGTCCCTGCTCGACATGGCGCAGCGGTACACCCGCGTCGGCCAGCGCCCACTCGAAGGTGAAGCTGCAGCCGATCAGGAACGACACCAGGTCGTCCCGCCAGTGCCCGAGCACATCCGTCGGCTCGTCCACCAACTCGCCGTCCCGCCACACCCGGTAGCGCGGCAGATCGGTGCGCAGGTCGGCGCCGGGCGCGAGCACGGTGGTCCAGGAACCGGCGTCCGTCACGTCGAGCACCGGGCAGGGCTTGGGGTTGCGCTGGCAGAACAGCAGCATGTCGTAGGCCCAGTCGGCGGGCACCGCGATCAGGTTCACCTGGGTGTGGCCCGCCGCGACCCCGGCCGTGGGGCCGGTCAGTCCCGCGCGGAAACGGGACCGGGCCGCTGACGGGGTCCACGCGTGCGCGTGCTCGTCGACGAGGGTCAGGGGATGGTCGTCGATGCGGTTCACACCAGCTCCTTCCCCCGGGTCTCCGGCAGGCCCAGCAGCGCCAGCGCGGCGAGACCGTAGCCGATGGCGCCGAAGACCAGCGCGCCGCCCACACCCCAACTGTCCGCCAGGAAGCCGACGGTGGTCGGGAAGACCGCGCCGACGGCACGACCGGTGTTGTAGGTGAAGCCCTGCCCCGTACCGCGCACGGCGGTCGGGTACAGCTCGCTCAGGAACGACCCGAAGCCGCTGAAGATGGCCGACATGCAGAAGCCGAGCGGGAAACCCAGCACGAGCACGAGGGTGTTGGCGCCGCTGGGAATGTTGGCGTACGCCAGGATGCAGACCGCCGACAGCAGGGCGAACAGCCAGATGTTGCGCCGCCGGCCCAGCCGGTCGGTGAGGTAACCGCCCGTCAGGTAGCCGATGAAGGCGCCGGAGATCAGGAAGGTCAGATAGCCGCCGGTGCCGACGACGGACAGTCCACGCTCCGTCTTCAGGTACGTCGGCACCCAGGTCGCCAGCGTGTAGTAGCCGCCCTGGACGCCGGTCGAGAGCAGCACGGCGAAGAGCGTGGTGCGCAGCAGGCCCGGCGCCTCGGCGGTGCCCCGCTTGAAGATGGCGGCGAATGAACCCTTTTGGGAGCTCTTCTCCCGTGCCGCGGCCGCTTCGGGAGCGTCGTGCACGCGGCGCCGCATCCAGATGACCAGCAGCGCGGGCAGCGCGCCGGTCCAGAACATCACCCGCCAGGCCAGGCCCTCGTCGAGGAACGAGAACACCAGCGTGTACACGATCGCGGCGAGGGCCCAGCCGACGGCCCACGAACTCTGGATCACCCCGAGGGTGCGGCCCCGGTGCTTGGCGCTCGCGTACTCGGCGACCAGGATCGCGCCGACCGCCCACTCGCCGCCGAAGCCCAGGCCCTGAAGGGCCCGGAAGACCAGAAGTGTCTCGTAGTTTGGTGCGAAACCGCAGGCCACGGTGAAGACGGCGTACGTGATGACCGTGATCATCAGCGCCTTCACCCGGCCGATCCGGTCCGCCAGCACGCCCGCGAGGGCGCCGCCGATCGCGGACACGACGAGCGTGACGGTGGTGAACAGGCCGGTCTGGCCGCTGTCCAGGCCGAAGTACGCGGCCAGCGCGACCATGCTCAGCGGGAGCGTGAAGTAGTCGTACGAGTCCAGCGCATAGCCGCCGAACGCGCCCGCGAAGGCGCGGCGGCCGCGCGGGCCGAGGGCGCGCAGCCAGCCGAACGCGCCGTCGCCGTCGGCTTGTTCACCATTTCCCGGGCGGGCGTCGGTGGTCAGGGCCTGCGGTGGAGGGGTCGTGCTCATGTGCACCTCGCAGTGGGAGGACGGAGGGTGCTGCGGACTGAGCCGTGCCGTGCGGAAGCTGGGCGGCGCCGCGGTGAGGGGGGCGGCGCCGTTCGTAGCAAGGTAGAGGATCGTTGAACGATCCCTCAATACTCATGTTGTTTCGTTCTTGTATCTGCGATTGAATTCCGGGCATGGCAGAGCAGCTGACGGGACTGGCGGACGACCGGGCCCTCCTGGGGCGCACCAGCACCGCCGAGCGGGTCTCGGACATCCTCAGGAGCCGGATCGCCGAGGGGTACTTCCCGCCCGGGACGCGGCTGTCGGAGGACAGCATCGGCGGGGCGCTCGGCGTTTCCCGCAACACGTTGCGCGAGGCGTTCCGGCTGCTCACTCATGAACGCCTGCTGGTGCACGAGCTGAACCGGGGTGTCTTCGTCCGGGTTCTGGCCGTGGAGGACGTCGAGGACATCTACCGCACCCGCCGCCTGGTCGAGTGCGCCGTCGTGCGAGGGCTCGGCGAGCCGCCGTACGCGCTCGACGCGCTCGCGTCGGCCGTGACGGAAGGGCAGCGGGCGGCCGTCGAGCAGGACTGGAAGGGCCTGGGCACAGCCAACATCCACTTCCATCGCGAGCTCGTCGCCCTTGCCGGCAGTGAACGCACCGACGAGCTGATGCGCAGCGTCTTCGCCGAACTTCGGCTCGCCTTCCACGTCGTGGACGACCCGCACCGGCTGCACGAGCCGTATCTCACACGCAACCGCCAGATCCTCCAAGCCCTTGAGGCGGGCGACAGGGGCGAGGCGGAGCGGCTGCTGGAGGTGTACCTCGACGACTCCCTGAAGCGTGTCGTGGAGGTCTACCGGCGGCGGGTGGGCGACGACGCGTAGGGCTTCCTCGGGCTCGGTGCGACCGTCGTGACGTGGGGCGGCATCTGCGTCGTTTGGGTCGTTGTCAGACCGAGGACCTAATCTGTGCACCGTGACTTCGCCTGCATCGACGGACAGTGTTCCGCCCCAGTTCAGCGCGGGGCCGCGCCCTGCCCCGGGCCCGGCCGCCGACGAGGGACTGGCGCGGCGGCTGCGCGCGCTCGCCTGCACGGCGCCGCTGCACGACCTCGACGCGCGCAAGGCCAACCTCGCGGGCGAGTACTCGGTGTACGGCATGGCCGAGGTCGCCCTGGCCGCGATCGACCTGGTCACGCTGAACATGGACTTCGACACCGGCGCCGACCACGACCAGGTAGTGGCCCGGCTCGTCCCGCGCATCGCGGCGCAGGCGCCGCGGCGACCGGCCGCCGAGCACGAGCGCGTCGCGCGCTGGGTGCTGGAGAACCTCATCAACGTCGGGAGCGTGGACCGCGGATTCCGAGCGGTTTACGGCACATTCGCCCCGGATGGCGCATATGTCCGGCGGGACTACGACTTCAAGCTGATCGAGGAGGTGCCCGGCCCCGGCGGCAGCGTCTACCTCCGGACGACCGACGAGGCGGTGAACGTCCTCGTCGGCGCCCTCGACACCGATGTCACCAGCGCCCAGATCGCGGCCGAGGTCAAGCTGGAGGTGCTGATCAACCGCGGCCGGCTCGCGGACGCCCAACTGGCGGCCGAGCAGGCGCGCTACCGGACCGTGCAGTACTCGGAGACGCTCCGCCGGGCACTGGAGGCGACCCGGCGCAACGTCCGCGCGGTGGACTGGCTCAGCACCGTGCCCGACATGATCGCCGAGGCGCTCGACCACGTCGCCGACCGGTACCGGCACGAGAACGCCATCCTCACCAACATCCGCAAGGCCCGGGACGAGTCCGAGGACCCCGAGCACAAGCGGCGGGCCGCCGAACTGGTCGACATCGTCAAGGACTGCATCCGCCGGCACACACAGTTGCAGTCGCGACTGCTGGAAGCCGGACCGCTGTTCCGGGCCGAGCAGGACCGGCAGGCCTTCGCGACGCCGATGACCACGGCCGGGACAGACCTGTACGGGCATCTGGTCGCGCCGGTGCTTCCGCTGCCGCTGGAGCAGGCGATCCGCGTCACGGACGCCTTCTTCGCCCGGGGGACCGGACTGCGCACGCCGGTGTCCGTCCGGGTCGGGGACCTGGTCGACATACTGCTGACTCCGCCGGTGGAGCGCGAGCACCTCGGGGCGGAGATGCCCGAGCCGGACCTGATCGCCACGCCGGACGACAGCCGCTTCAGCGAGGAGCAGTTGGCCGCGGCGAACGCGCTGCTGGACCTGCCGGCGGACGCACCGAGACGGCTGTCGGGGCTGCTGGCCCAGGCCCGCCGGATCGACCCCGACCTGCCGTACCTGGTGGCGTTGATGGCGGTCCACGCGGCCAGTCCGCCGGTGGGGACGGCCTATCGGCAGGGGGAGGAGAAGTTGTTGTTCTCCGTGGACGACGGGACGGAGCTGGACGATCCCGAGTTCGGCGGGGCCGACCTGATCGTCGGCACGGCCCTGCTGGACGCGGCGGGGATGACAGCGGACCGGACGGAGGCCGCGTGATGATCTCGGAGGAGTTGCAGTCGTGAGCGAGCACGTTGAGCCGGAGGGCGCCGGGACGCCGGGCAGTGCGGCCGTCACCCCCGCAGACGCCGCCGACGCGGCCCGGCTCGTCGCGTTCGGGTTGCAGCCGAAGCTGCTCCCCGCGCGCGACCAGGAGTACGCCGACCTGCTGCGGCGGTACCGGGAGGACCCGGCGTTCGCGCGGCTCGCGGACGCCGTGGCCGCCGGGCTGGGCCTGGTCGTACTGGAGGTGTCCCCGCGCGCGGGGATGGCGGTGACCGCCGCCGAGGACTCCGTGTTCGCCGTGCGGATGGGCGACTACGCGCGGCGAACGGCCGCCGACTCCGGCGACCGGTTCCTGCACGGGCTCGCCCATCTCGCCGTCGCCGCCATGGCGTTCCCGCGCCCCGAGGACCTCGCCGACGACGGGTACATCGGCCGTGTGACGGTCAACGGCGTCGACGCCTTCGTCCGGCAGGCCTGCCGGCGGCTGGAGGAGCGGGCCGCCGAGCAGGGGGAGAACACCGACCCCGCGACCGACGCGCCCGGGCTGGAGGCCGCCTGGCGGATCTGGGTGAGACGCAGCGCCACCGGTGCCACGAAGGACGCGCGCCGACTCGCCGGGTCCACGACCGGCATCGTCGGCAAGGCCGTGGCCTTCCTCACCGACTCAGGGTTCCTGCAGCGCACGGGCGACGACAACGGCGGCACCTATCGCACGACCGCCCGCTACCAGCTCCAGGTCCGTGACATGGCCGGCAGCGCGGCCATGGCCGAACTGCTGGAGCTGGGGGTCGTCCCGGTGACCGACGGCACGCCGACGCTGCTGCCCCCGGAGGACGGCGACGACCTGGAGCTGGTGGCCGACGCCGGACTGCCGTTCCACTCCGCCTGAGCTTCCCTGTCCTCCGCCTGAACGTCCCCGATCTGCCCAAGACTTACGAGAGTCCGCCATGTACGAGCTGTCCCGGGTCCGCCTCTACTCCATCGGGCCCGCCGGTGCGCGCTACGCCGACACCGTGCTTGACCTGCGCGGTGTGGGCGAGCCCGTGCCCGACCCCGCGCCGACGCAGGCGGAGTTCTTCGAGGAGGAGCCGGTCGGCCCGCCGCGCCGGCCCGCGCCCGCCGGGGTGCTCTTCCTGGAGAACGGCGGCGGCAAGTCCGTACTGCTCAAGCTGATCTTCTCGGTGATGCTGCCGGGACACCGGAACACGCTGGGCGGCGCCAGCTCCGGTGTGCTGCGCAAGTTCCTGCTCGCGGACGACTGCGGGCACGTCGCGCTGGAATGGCAGCACGTCCTGACCGGCGAGTGTGTCGTCGTCGGCAAGGTGAGCGAGTGGCGCGGACGTCAGGTCTCCAACGACCCACGGAAGTTCGCCGAGGCCTGGTACTCCTTCCGGCCCGGCCCCGGGCTGACCCTGGACAACCTGCCCGTCGCCGAGTCCACCGTCGTACGGCCGCCCGTGGAGGGCCAGTCGGGGGCGCAGGGGCGGCGGCGCACCATGAAGGGGTTCCGGGACGCGCTGACCGAGGCGGGCAAGGCGTACCCGCACCTCGAAGTGCACTGGGAGGAGATCCACGAACGGTGGACCGAGCACCTCGGCGACCTCGGCCTCGACCCCGAACTCTTCCGCTATCAGCGGGAGATGAACGCCGACGAGGGTGAGGCAGCCGGTCTCTTCGCGGTCAAGAAGGACTCCGACTTCACCGACCTGCTGCTGCGCGCCGTCACCGACACGCGGGACACCGACGGGCTCGCCGATCTCGTCAGCGGCTTCGGCAACAAGCTGGGCAGGCGCGCCGAGCTGATCGCCGAGCGGGACTTCACCGCCGGGTCGGTCGACCTGCTCGGGCGGATCGTGGAGGCCGCCGAGGCCCGTGCACGCGCGCGTGACATCCACGCCGGGGCCGAGCGGCGGACGCGCACGCTGGCCCGGCGGCTGTCCGCGCGGGGCGCCCAGGAGCGGGTGCGGGCCGCCGACCTCGCGCAGCGGGTCACGGCCGCCGCCTACGCCGTGACCCACGCCGAGTCGGCCCGGGAGCGCAGCGCCCTGATCACCGCGGAACTCGCCTACCGGCACGCCTCGTTGGCGCTCGCCGCGGCCGAGAAGTCGGCGGCCGCGCAGAAGCGTGAGCTCGCCGACGCGCGCACCCTGCACTCGGCCTGGCAGGCCGCCGAGGCGGTGCTCCGCCACCGCGCCGCCGCCGACCGGGTCGCGCGCGTGGCCGCCGCGATCCAGGAGGCCGAACGGGACGCGGCTCCCGCGCTCGCGGCCCGGACCAGGGCCGCCGTGGATCTCGTACGAGCCCTGCACGCGGCGGCGGAGAGCGCCGAGGCGCTCGCGAACGAGGGGGAGGAGCGGTCCGCCGCACTCCAGGAGGTCAGCGACTGCGCGTACCGGGACTCCACCACCGCCGCCACGGAGGCGCAGCGGGCCCGCAGCGAGGCCGGGCACCTGCGGCAGCGCCTCACCGAGGTCGAGCAGGAGACCGCCGAGGCGGTGCGCGCGGGCTGGCTCGACGACAGCGCGCCCGACGCCGACCCGGCCCGTGCCGCCCTCGCGGCGAGCGACGCGGAGAAGTCGGCGGTGGCCGCCTGGGACACGGCCCGGGAGGCGTCCCGCCGGGCAAGCGAGCACGCGCGCGAGGCGGCGTCCGCCGAGTCCCGGGCCGAGCTGACGGCCGCCCGCGCGGCGGACGCGGCGACCGCGGCGGAGCGGGCGTACGACGGCGAGCGGCGGACGGCCGAGGCACTGGCGGCGGAGGAGCGCCTGGCGGAACTGCTCAGCCTGCCCACCGGCTCGGGCATGGGCACCGGCTCTGGCGTCGGCACCGGCTCCGCCATGGGCGTCGGCTCTGGCTCTGGCGTCGGAACCGGCACCGGCTCGGGCGTCGGCTCGGGCTTCGGGGTCGGCTCTGGCTCCGGCATGGGCACCGGCTCGGGCTTCGGGGTCGGCTCTGGCTCCGGCATGGGCGTCGGCTCGGGCTTCGGGGTCGGCTCTGGCTCCGGCATGGGCACCGGCTCGGGCGTCAGCTCCGGCTCCGGGGTCGGCTCTGGCTCCGGCTCTGGCTCCGGCATGGGCACCGGCTCCGGCGTCGGCACCGGTCCCGGTGGCATGGCAGGCGCCGGTGTGCCGGCGCCCCGCACGGGCGTCGACGCTGCGGACGACGGCACAGCGGGGCGTCGGGGCCCGGAGAACACGGCGGCCCCCGCCGACGGCCAGGCCGGGCAAGAGCGCGCCGCAGACCACGCCACCGGCGCGGCCGACACCCGCGCGCGGGCCGCGCGCCCCCGCACCGAGAGCCCCCTCACCCCCGAGGACCTCGACCGCTTCGCAGACGAGTTGCGCGAGCTGCTCGACGGCGCCGTCTCCTCGGCCGAGCGCCAGCTGTTCGAGCTGCGGACCGTCGCCGCCGACGACGCCCGCATCCTGGGCGCGCTCGGCGACGGAGGCCTGCTGCCGCCTGGCCCGGACGTGCTGGCCACCGTGGAGTTCCTCGGCGAGCACGGCATCCCCGCCCTGCCCGGCTGGCGCTACCTCGCGCAGGCCGTCGACCCCGCCGACCACGCGCGCGTACTGGCCGCCCGGCCCGAACTCGTGGACGGTGTGATCATCACCGACCCGGCCTCGCACGCACGCGCCCGGGAGGCGCTCAGCGACGCCGCGCTGCTGCCCCGCTCCGCCGTCGCGGTCGGTACGGCCGCCGCCCTGCTCGCACCCACCCCCGCCCCGGACGCCGAGAGCGACGGCGACGTCTTCCTCGTACCGCCGAACCCCGCCATGCACGACGAGCACGCCGCCGACGAGGAACGGCAGGCGTTGCGCGCGCGGGCGACCGAGCGGGACGAGGAGATCCGCAGGCTCGCGGCCCGGCTCGGCAAGGACCGCGAGCTGGCCGCGCGGCTCGCCTCGTGGCGTACGGGCTGTCCGGCCGGGCGGCTGGTGGAGCTGGCGCGCACCGCGCGGGAGACTCGCGCGTTCGCCGAGGAGGCCGAGGCCGAGCTGGCCGAGGCGCGGACCGTCCGGGCCGAGGCCGAGGAGGCAGCCGCGGAGGCCGCGCAGGCGCGCGAGGAGCGGCAGGAGGCCGCGCAGAAGGCCCGCCGCTCCGCCGACGCCCTCGCCGGGCTCGCGTTCCGGCTGCGGGAGCGGTCCGGCTGGCAGGTCCGCCTGCGTGAACTCGCCGACGAGGCCACCGAGTCCGAGGCCCGCGCCCAGGCCTGCCTGGAGCGGGCCCGCGCCGCCGACGAGGACCGGCGCGCCGCCCAGCGCGCCGCCGACGACGCCCGCCGCACCGCGCGTGCGCTGCGCGCCGAGCGCTCCGAGATCGCCGGCGCCCCCGACGACGTACCCGAAGACGACGCGGACGCGCCCAAGGCGTCGCTGCCCGCCCTGCGGGAGGCGTACCGGGCGGCATCCCAGGTGTACGAGAAGGTCGGCGTCGGCGCCGATCTGCGGGCCGAGCAGGCGCGGGCGGAGAGCGACGAGAGCGCGGCGCGCGCGGAGCTGGACCGGCTGAGCAACAAGGTCCGTACGCGCGCGGAGCAGCTGCTGCAGTCCCCCGACGGGTCCGACGGCCCGTCCCGGCAGGCCGCCGCCGCCCGCGCGGAGGAGCTGGTGCAGCTGTTGGAGACCCGGATGTCCAGCGCGAGCGAGCAGCTCGGCCGGCTGCGCGGCGAGGCCGAGCGGCACGCGCCCGAGGACGGCGACGCGCACACCGAGCTGCCCGAGGAGCTCCAGCCGCGCGACGCCGAGCACGCGCAGGCGCTGCTGCGCACGGCGACCGCCGAACTCGCCTCCCGCTCCGAGGCGTTGACCCAGGCCCGCGAGGCACACACCGAGCTGCTCGACGCGCACCGCGCCGCCGAGGACGCGGCCGGCGGCTTCGACGAGATCGCCGCACTGCTGCGGGACCTGCTGCGCGAGCACGCCGGGGAGGACGAGCAGGAGGCGCCGGAGCCGTACCCGGGCAGCCCGGAGGACGCCCGGCACTCCGCCGCCGAGGCCCGCCGGTCGCTGCGCGGCTGCGCCGCCGACCTGTCCGCCGCCGAGGCCGCCGTGCGCGAGGCGAGCGACATCCTCGTACGGCATGCCAACTCCACCCGCTACGAGCAGGTCCGCACCCCCGCCCGCCAGCAGATCCGTGAGCTGCCCGCGTCCGCGCTGCCCGAGCACGCGCAGAAGTGGGCCGACGCCTTCGCGCCCCGATTGCGCGTCCTCACCGACGAGTTGGCGCAGCTGGAGCGCAACCGGGACTCGATCGTGGACCGACTGCGCGGGTTGGTCGAGTCGGCGCTGGCCACGCTCAGGTCCGCCCAGCGGCTCTCCCGTCTGCCGGAAGGGCTCGGCGAGTGGTCCGGTCAGGAGTTCCTGCGGATCCGCTTCGAGGAACCCGACCAGGCCACCCTCACCGAACGGCTCGGCGAGGTCATCGACGAGGCGACCCGGGCCGCCGTCAAGAAGAACTCCGACCTGCGCCGCGACGGCATGTCCCTGCTGCTGCGAGGCGTGGCCGCCGCCCTGCAGCCCAAGGGCGTCGCAGTCGAGATCCTCAAGCCGGACGCCGTGCTGCGCGCCGAGCGCGTGCCCGTCGGGCAGATGGGCGACGTGTTCTCCGGCGGCCAGCTGCTCACCGCGGCCATCGCCCTGTACTGCACGATGGCCGCCCTGCGCTCCAACGACCGGGGCCGCGCCAAGCACCGGCACGCCGGCACCCTCTTCCTCGACAACCCCATCGGCCGCGCCAACGCGACGTATCTGCTGGAACTCCAGCGGGCGGTGTCGGACGCGCTGGGTGTGCAGCTCCTGTACACCACGGGCCTGTTCGACACGACCGCTCTGGCCGAGTTCCCCCTGGTCATCCGCCTGCGCAACGACGCCGACCTGCGGGCGGGCCTGAAGTACATCAGCGTGGAGGAACATCTCCGTCCGGGGCTGCCGCAGCAGCCCCAGGCGGGAGAGTCGGTGCACAGCGAGATCACGGCGACGAGAATGTTCAAACGCCCGGCCCCGGCAACGCCCTGAAGCGGCGGGGGCTCAACAGCTGCGCGCACTTCTCGCCGATCACCATCGTCGTGATGCACGGATTGACGGTCACCAGATCCGGCATCACCGACCCGTCCGCCACCCGCAGCCCCTCGACCCCCTTGACCCGCAGCCGCGCGTCGAGCGGGGCCGACGGGTCGTCGTCGGCGCCCATCCGCACCGTGCAGGACGGGTGGTAGACGGTGTTGTGCGTCTTGTGGATGTAGTCGAGCAGCTCGTCATCCGTCCTGGCGTCCGGCCCGGGCGCGAGTTCGGCGCCCGCCCAGCCGCTCAACGCGGGTTGTTCGACGATCCTCCGCGCCAGCCGCAGCCCGTACGTCATCACGCGCACGTCGTGCTCGTGCGTGAAGTACCGCGGATCCACCTTGGGCTTGTCCCGGTGGTCCCGCGTGCGCAGCCGTACCGTGCCCCGCGACTTCGCGCGCGTGACGTTCGGGGTGAGACAGAAGGCGTTCTCCGCCGTCGGATATCCCCATCGAACCGTGTTCATGTCGAACGGCACCGACCCGTAGTGGAACATCAGATCCGGCCGGTCCAGGCCCGGTTCGGTGTCGTAGAAGATGCCCGCCTCCCACCACTGACTGGACGTCGTGGGCATCGGCTGCCGCGCCTCCCACATGATGACGCCCTCGGGGTGGTCCTGGAGGTTCTCGCCCACGCCCGGGGCGTCCACCACGACCTCGACGCCGACCTCGCGCAGATGCGCGGCGGGCCCGATGCCGGACAGCATCAGCAGCTTGGGCGAGTCGATCGCCCCGCACGACACGATCACCTCGCGCCGGGCCCGTACCGTCCGCGTGTGCGCGAGGTCGGGGTCCAGGTACTCGGCGCCCACACACCGCCGCCCGTCCAGCACCAGCCGCTTGGCGCGCACGCCGGTCCGTACCTCCAGGTTGGGCCGCTTGCCCAGGACCGGGTGCAGATACGCCACGGAGGACGACTGGCGGACGTTGTTCTCGTCGGCGTTGATCTGGAACCAGTTGGCGCCCCGGATCACCGTCCGTCCCGTGTTGAAGGGGACCGTCGGGATGCCCGCCTGCTCGCAGGCCTTCAGCAGAGCGGTGCCGCACGGGTCGCCGCCCTTGAGCGTGCGCAGCCTCACCGGGCCGGAGCGGCCGTGGTGGTCGCCGTGCGCGTCGTTGTTCTCCAGCCGCCGGAACAGCGGGAACAGGTCGGCCGCGCTCCACCCCGTACAGCCCTGGGCGGCCCAGTCGTCGAGGTCCTCGGCCGGTGCCCAGAAGGCGATGCAGGAGTTGTGCGAGGAGCAGCCGCCGAGGACCTTGGCCCGGGCGTGGCGCAGAAAGCTGTTGCCGCGGGCCTGCGGTTCCACGGGGTAGTCCCAGTCGTAGCCGGACTCCAGCAGGCCCATCCAGCGTTCCAGTCTCAGTACGTCGTCGTCGCCGACGTCGCTCGGTCCGGCCTCCAGCACGCACACGGTGACCGACGGATCCTCGGAGTGCCGGGTCGCGACGACGTTGCCCGCGGTGCCGCCGCCGACCACCACATAGTCGAACTCGTCGAAGCGCATGAGCTGTTGGCCTCCTTCAGTCGGCGGCGGGAGCGGCGAGCGGAGCGGTCGGCTGGGTCTGAAGACGGTGTTCGGCCAGGACGCCCGTCCGGTGCCGCTGCACGAACCAGTAGTAGGCGAACCCGCCGCCCGCGATGATCGCGACGAACAGCACGGCACCCCACCGCAGGTACCAGTGGAAGGGGGCCGTCGCGTTGTAGACCGAGGCCCGTGGCCAGATCAGGTTGATGGTCATGGCGGCGCCCCACAGCACCGCGGCGATGTTCACGGGCAGCCCCCAGCGGCCCAGCGAGAACCTGCCCTCGGCCGGCTGCCACCTGCCGCGCAGCCGGGCCACCAGCATGGGCACGGTGACGCCGAGATAGGCCAGGTAGATCATGATGATGCCGATGCTGGTGACGACGGTGAAGATCTGCGGCTGGCGGATGTTGACCACGAGGATCGCCAGCGCCAGGACCCCGATGATCACGGCGGGCAGTACCGGTGTCTGGAAGCGCGGGCTGACCCGGGCCAGCAGGGCGGACGCCGGCAGGTTGTTGTCCCGGGCCATGGCGAACGCCAGCCGGATCGCCGCCGTGTGCACGGCCAGCGCGCACACGGTCACCGCGATCAGCACGCACCACAGCATCGCCTTGCCGGCCGTCGGACCGAGCACGTCGAGCACGATGTACTGCAGGCCCTGAGTCGACAGCTTCTCCCCGTTCAGGGCCGAGACGCTCATCAGCGCCAGGAGCAGCACGAGCCCGCCGAGCACGAAGGACGCGACGATCGCGCGGATGATGGCGCGCGGCGCGTTCCGGGACGGGTCCAGCGACTCCTCGCCGAGCGAGGCGGCCGTGTCGAAGCCGTACATGACGTACGCCGACGCCAGCGAGGCCACCAGGAACGCCCCCAGGTACCCGGCCGAGTGGCCCGCCCCGGTCCCGGCGGTGTCCGTGACGACCTGGGGGCCGCGCGTGATGTTCGCCGCGAGCAGCGCGATCAGTACGACGGTGGCGATCAGCTCGATGAACACGCCCGCCGTGTTGATCCGGGCCATCAGCTTGACGCCGAAGGCGTTCACCACGGTGGTGAACAGGATCAGCACCGCGGCCAGGATCACCGCGTTGGTCGCCACGTCGTAGGTGCCGGTGCCGTCCCCGACGAACTGGAAGAACGAGGAGATCTGCGGAAGCGTCAGCTGGTATGCCAGGGCCACGGCGGCGATCGACACGATCGAGGCGACCAGCATCATCCAGCCCGCGAGCCAGCCCAGATGCGGATTGCCTATCCTCTTCGACCAGTTGTAGACCGAGCCCGCGACCGGATAGCGGGCCGCCAGCTCCGCGAAGCACAGGGCCACCATGAACTGCCCGGCGAAGACCAGCGGCCACGACCACCAGTAGGCCGGGCCGCCGCTGCCGTAGCCGAAGTAGAACAGTTGGAAGGTGCCGGTCAGGATCGAGATGTAGCTGATCCCGGCGGCGAAGGTGTGGAAGTTGCCGAGGGTGCGTTTGAGTTCGGGGCGGTAGCCGAACTCGGCGAGCTCGACGTCGTCCTGGTGCGGGCCGGATGGTTGCTGCGTTGTCGCCATCGGCGGACTCCTGGTCGGCGGGGTGGTTTTGCAGGACTATGTCGCGAATCAGCCCTGGGGCGACGGCGCGGTGTTGCGCCAGATGTGCTTCGTCTCGCGGTACTCGGCGAGCCCGGACGGCCCGAGCTCGCGCCCGGTCCCGGACTGCTTGACGCCGCCCCACTCGGCCTGCGGGACGTACGGGTGGTAGTCGTTGATCCACACCGTGCCCAGGCGCAGCCGCGCCGCGACCCGCGCGGCCCGGGCCTCGTCGCTGGTCCACACGGCGCCCGCCAGCCCGTAGATCGTGTCGTTGGCGAGGCGCACCGCCTCGTCCTCACCGGTGAAGCGTTCAACGGTGAGGACCGGGCCGAAGGACTCCTCCTGGACCACGGACATGGCGGCGGTGCACTCGTCCAGCACGGTCGGCAGGTAGTAGAAGCCGTCGTCGAGGCCTGGTCCCGAGGGGCGTTTCCCGCCGCAGCGCAGCACCGCGCCCTCCGCCAGCCCTTGAGCGACGTACGCCTCGACCTTGGCACGGTGGGCCGCCGAGATCAGCGGCCCGCTCTGTGTCCGCTCGTCGAACGGTCCCCCGAGCCGGATCCCGTTCGCCCGCCGTACGACCTCGTCGACGAACCGGTCGTGCAGCGCGTCCTCCACCAGCAGCCGCGCGCCCGCCGAACACACCTGACCGGAGTGCAGGAACACGGAGGTCAGGGCCATGTCGACGGCGGTGTCGAAGTCGGCTTCGGCGAAGATGATGTTGGGGTTTTTGCCGCCGAGTTCCAGGGCGACCTTCTTCACCGTCCTGGCGGCGGCCGCCATCAGCCGCCGGCCGGTCTCCAGACCGCCGGTGAAGGAGACGAGGTCCACGTCCGGGTGGTCGGCGAGCGGGGCGCCCGCCTGTGGACCGGCGCCGAGGACCAGGTTGGCCACCCCGGCCGGCAGCCCCGCCTCCGCGAGTAGCCGCACGAGGTGGATCGCGGTGTGCGGGGTGAGCTCGCTGGGCTTGAGGACGAAGGTGTTGCCGGCGGCCAGGGCGGGGGCGACCTTCCAGGAGGTCTGGAGGAGCGGGTAGTTCCAGGGGGTGATCAGCGCGCAGACGCCGACCGGCTCGTACACCACCCGGCTGTCGACGCCCGCGCGGCCGGTGTCGACGACCCGCCCGGTCTCGGTGGCGACCAGCCGCCCGTAGTAGCGGAAGCAGCCAACGACGTCATCGATGTCGTACTCGCTCTCGACCAGCCGTTTCCCCGTGTCCAGCGACTCGGCGCGGGCGAGCGCTGCCCGGTCCCGTACGAGGAGGTCGGCGACGCGCAGCAGCAGGTCACCGCGTTCCTGCGGGGCCGTGTGCGGCCAGGGGCCGGCGTCGAAGGCGCGGCGGGCCGCGGCGACGGCCTCGGCGGTGTCCTTGCCGCCCGCCTCGTCCACCACCCCGACCAGCGAGCCGTCGGCCGGGCAGCGGATCTCGCGGGTGCCTCCGTCGAGGGCACCGCGCCACTCGCCGTCAATGAGCAGATCCCGCATGCCCGCCTCCCAGCTTCTCGGTCAGCCACGCGTGGAAGAGGCCGATGTGGTGCTCGTTGGGAACCAGCACACCGCCCTTTCGGTACGCGCGGGACCCCATGGCCGGCTGAGTCCTTTCACAGGCGTCGAAGTCCTGCACGTTCACACGGTGGAACAGCTCCACCGACTTCGACACGTCCGCGCCCGACGCCACCACCTCCGGCGAGTACAGCCAGTCGCACTCGACGACCGTGCGGTCGTGGGCGAGCGGGAACATCCGGTGCAGGATGACGTGGTCCGGTACGAGGTTGACGAAGACCGTCGGCTTGACGGTGATCGCGTAGTAGCGGCGGTCCTGATCCTCGGTGAGGTCGGGGAGGGGGCGGAAGCCCTCGCTGCCGTCCACCGTGAAGCCGCGGATCTCCTCCCCGAACTCCGCGCCGTGTCCCACGTAGTACTGGGCCGCGTAGCCGTCCGCGAACTCCGGCAGGACGTCGGTCAGTTCGGGGTGGATCGTGGCGCAGTGGTAGCACTCCATGAAGTTCTCGACGATCAGCTTCCAGTTCGCCTTCACGTCGTAGGAGATGCGTTTGCCGAGGGCGAGGTTCTCCGTGCCGTAGTGCTCGATCGCGGCCGCGTCGCCCAGCCGTTCGACGGCCGCGCCCATCACCGTCTCCTCGAAGGAGGGCGGTTCGTCGGCCAGGCACACCCAGACGTAGCCGAGCCACTCGCGCAGCTGGACCTTGATCAACCCGTACGCGACACGATCAATGTCAGGCATCTTGATCAAGTTGGGTGCAGCGATCAACGTGCCGTCGAGGTCGTACGTCCACGCGTGGTACGGCACTGGAGGTTGCGCCGGATCAGGCCCTCCTGTTCCAGGCAGAGCCGGGCGCCTCGGTGGCGGCAGACGTTGAGGAAGGCGCGCAGTTCGCCCTTGCGGGTGCGGGTGACGAGGACGTTCTCGCGGCCGACCTGGACGGTGCGGAAGGCGCCGGGGGCGGCGAGGTCGGCGCTGCGGACCGCGCAGAACCACATCGACTCGAAGAGGAGTTCCTGTTCCTGCCGGAAGATCCCCGGGTCGGTGTAGTAGGCACCGGGGAGGGTGGCGATCAGACTCGGGGAGAGCGGGGTCGTCGACACGGCGGGGCTCCTCAGGCGGGCGCGGCGGCGAGGCGGGCGGGGTCGAACAGGCCGATGGGGTGGCCGGTCGTGCCGGTCAGGGCCAGATCGGCGAGGATCTCCCCGACCACGGGCACGAACTTGAAGCCGTGCCCGGAGAAACCGCAGGCCACGGTGACCGACCCGGGGTGCGCCGGGTGGCGGGCGATGACGAAGTGCTCGTCCGGAGTGTTCGAGTACATGCAGGTGGCGGCCTTGAGGAAGGTGCCCGGCAGCTCCGGGATGCGGTCCGCCATGTGGTCCGCCATGGCCTGGACCTCGTGGTCGTACACCGTCCGGTCGATGGTCTCGGCGGTGGTGACCTCGCCCTTGCGGAAGAAGGCGACCTTGGCGCCGAGGCCGGGGCCGTCGATGGCCGGGAAGCCGTACACCTGGACGCCCTCGGTGTCCTCCCAGATGTAGATGGGGTGACGCTCCGGGAGGAAGGGCCCGATACCGCCCTTCGGCTCGAACCAGTACATGACCTGCCGCTCGATCGTGAACGGCACCCCGACGTCGGTGAGCAGCCGCGGCGCCCACGCGCCCGGGCAGATCACCAACTGCCCGGCCGTGTACGTGTTCTCCGCGGTGTGCACCCGAACCCCGTCCCGGTACGGCTCCCAGCGGGTCATCGGCTCGTCGAAGTGCAGCTCGGCGCCCTGGCGGCCGGCCAGCTGCAGGTGTGCGGCGACGGTGTTCTCCGGACGCAGCAGGCCCGCCTTCCGCTCGTAGAGGGCGACTTCGTCGTCCCGGGGCGTGAGGGTCGGGAACCGGCGGCGGATCTCCCGTGCGTCCAGCACCTCGTGCGGCAAACCCCACTGCCGGGCCGAGCGGAGCGAGCCGGAGACGGTCCGCGAGTCGGGGCGGCCGACCATCACGCCGCCGCTGAGGATCGCGATCCGACGTCCGGTGGCCCGCTCCAACTCGTCGTACAGCTCGTAGGCGCGCAGCAGCAGTGGGACGTAGGCCGGATCCTCGAAGTACGACTGCCGGGTGATCCGGGAACCGCCGTGGCTGGAGCCCCGGTTGTGGACGGGGCCGAACTTCTCCAGGCCGAGGACGCGCGCGCCGCGCGCCGAGAGGTGGTGGGCGGCGGCGCTGCCCATACCGCCGAGACCGATGACGATCACGTCGTACGTGGGGGACATACGGCTCTCCTAACGGCGGATGCGGGTCATCTTCGGGTCGAAGAGCGGCTCGTCGGCGACGGTCGCCGCGACTTTCCCGCCGAAGTAGTCGATGTGTACGGCGGTCCCGGTGGTGAGGGCCGCGGGCAGCCAGGCGTAGGCGATGCAGCGGCCGAGGGTGTAGCCGTACGACGCGCTGGTCACGTAACCGGCGGGGGAGCCGTCGACATATACGGGCTCCTTGCCGAGGACCACGGAGGCCGGGTCGTCGAGGAGGAGGGGGGTGAGGCGGCGGGGCGGTGACGCCGCCGACCGGGCCTGTTGCGGTGACTGGGCCTGTTGCGGTGACCGGGCCTGTTGCGGTGACTGGGCCTGTTGCGGTGACTGGGCCTGTTGCGGTGACCGGGCCTGTTGCGGTGACTGGGCCGCTTCAAGTGCCGCCTTGCCGGTGAAGTGCTGCTTGTCCATGCGCACCGCGAAGCCGAGGCCCGCCTCGAAGGGGTTGTGCTCGTCGGTCATGTCGACGCCCCAGGCCCGGTAACCCTTTTCGAGCCGCAGGGAGTTGAAGGCGGAGCGGCCGGCCGCGACGACGCCGAGGTGCTGCCCGGCCTGCCACAGGGTGTCCCAGAGGCGCAGGCCCAGGTCGGCGGTGGTGTACAACTCCCAACCGAGCTCACCGACGTACGACAGGCGCATGGCCGTGACAGGGACATGGCCGATGTACGTCTGCCGGGCGCGGAAATAGCCGAAGGCCTCGTGTGAGAAGTCGTCGGGAGTGAGGGGCTGGACGAGGTCGCGGGCGAGGGGGCCCCAGACGCCGATGCAGCAGGTGCCGGAGGTGATGTCCTCGATGTGCACGTTCGTGGGGGCGTGGCGCAGGAGCCAGTCGAGGTCGGCGGGGGAGTTGGCGCCGACCTGGAAGCGGTCGGGGGCGAGTCGGGCGACGGTGAGGTCGGAGCGGATGCCGCCGGTGTCGTCGAGGAGGAGGGTGTAGGTGACCGCGCCGGGTTTCTTGCGGAGGTTGTTGGTGGTCATGCGGTCGAGGAAGTCCAGGGCGCCGGGGCCCTCGACCTTGAGGCGGCGCAGGGGTGTCATGTCGTAGAGGGCGACTCGCTCGCGGGTCGCCTTCGCCTCGGCCGCCGCGATGGGGGACCAGTGGCGGGCGGACCAGGCGTCGCGGGAGGGGGGCTCGATGCCGTCGGAGAGAGAGGAGTTGGCGAGGGGGGCGTCGGCGAGGGGCGCGTTGGCCTCGTACCAGTGGGGGCGTTCCCAGCCGCCGCCTTCGAGGAAGTAGGCGCCGAGTTGCTGCTGGCGGGTGTGGAAGGGGCTGACGCGGAGGGGGCGGGGGTGCTCCAGGGGCTGGAGGGGGTGGATGACGTCGTACACCTCGACGAACTGCTGTGAACCGCGTTCACGGACATACGACGGTGAACGCTGCGCTTCCTCGAAACGCGTGACGTCGCATTCGTGCACGTCGATGGCCGGACGCCCGTTCACCATCCACTCGGCGACGGCCTTGGCGACCCCCGCGGAATGGGTCACCCAGACCGCCTCCGCCAGCCAGAAGCCCCTGACGGTGCGCGACTCGCCGAGCAGCGGCATGCCGTCCGGGGTGAAGGAGAAGACGCCGTTGAAAGCCGTGCCGAGGTCGATGTCGATGGCGGTGTCGCGGAGCGCGGGCATCAGCCGACGGCAGTCGTCCCAGCTCGCGGCCCAGTCGTCCGGCGTGAACGGATACGAGGACGGCATGTCCATGCCCCGGGCCCGGGCCTCGTCGTACGGCGGGATCGTGAACGGGTCGACCGGCAGTGGTCGGTGGGCGTAGGAACCGATGCCGAGGCGGTCGGCGTGTTCACGGAAGTAGAGGTCGCGGTCCTGGAAGCGGAGGATGGGCTTCGAGGCCTCCGTCGTGGCGGCGCCGAGCTCGGGGAGCGGCATCGTCCTGACGTACTGGTGTGCGAGGGGTTGCAGGGGGACGTCGACACCGGCCATCCGGCCGACGACCGGACCCCAGAATCCGGCCGCCGAGACGACGTGGTCGGCGGGGAAAGAGCCCCGGTCGGTGACGACTGCGGTGACGTGGCCGTCCTGGCTTTCGATTCCGGTGACCGTGTGGCGGTCCAGGAACCGGGCGCCCCGCCCGGTGGCCCGCTCCATCTGGACCCGGGCGGCGAGCACCGCGCGGGCCAGTCCGTCGTCGAGTGTGTGGAAACCGCCGAGGACGATCGACTCGTCGATCAGCGGCCAGAGTTCCTTGCAGCGGGCAGCGCTCACCACCTCGCCGCGGACACCCCAGGCCGCGGCCCAGCCGGCCTTGCGGTGCAGGTCGGCCAGGCGCTCGGGTGTCGTGGCGAGTTCCAGACCACCGACCTGGTCGAAGCAGGAGAGGCCGTCCGCTTCGAGGGCGGAGAACTTCTCGACCGTGTACCGCGCGAACTCCGTGAGCGTCTTGGACGGGTTGGTCTGGAAGACCAGGCCGGGCGCGTGGGAGGTGGATCCGCCGGGTGCGGGCAGCGGGCCCTGCTCCAGGACGGTGACGTCGGACCAGCCGAGGGCGGTGAGCTCGTCGGCGAGCGAGCAGCCGACGATGCCGCCACCGACGATGACCACGCGCGGCTGCTGCGGGCGAATTTCGGGCGTGAGGGTGTGGCCGTCGGAAAGCTCGCTGTTCGCGCCGGAGGCGACGACGCGTTCTGCTCCTACGGTCCGGTGGGCGCTCACAGCACCACCACCGAACGCAGCACTTCGCCCCGGTGCATCTTGGCGAACGCCTCCTCCACCTGGTCCAGCGCGACCGTCTCGGTCACGAAGGCGTTGAGGTCGAGCAGCCCGTACAGGTACTGGTCGATCAGGAACGGGAAGTCGCGGCTCGGCAGACAGTCGCCGTACCAGGAGGACTTGATCGCGCCGCCCCGTGAGAACACGTCGATCAGCGGCAGTTCGACCTTCATCTCCGGTGCCGGGACGCCGACCTGGACCAGCAGGCCCGCGTGGTCGCGCATGTAGAAGGCCTGTTTGAAGGTCTCCGGGTGACCGACCGCGTCGATGGCGATGTCGACGCCGAAACCGTCGGTGAGCTCGCGGACCGCCGCCACCGGGTCCGTGCCTCGGGAGTTGACGGTGTGCGTGGCACCGAACTTCTCGGCCTGGTCCAGCTTCTTGTCGTCGATGTCGACGGCGATCACCTTCATGGCGCCGTTGAGGCAGGCGCCCGCGATGGCCGCGTTGCCGACGCCGCCGCAGCCGATGACGGCGACCGAGTCGCCCCGGCCGACGTTCCCGGTGTTGACCGCGGCACCGTACCCCGCCATCACACCGCAGCCGATGAGACCCGCGGCCTCGGGACGGGCGGCCGGGTCGATCCTCACCGCCTGACCGGCCGCGACCAGCGTCTTCTCGGCGAACGCGCCGATGCCGAGCGCGTTGCTCAGCGGGGTGCCGTCCAGCAGCGTCATCGGCCGGGTGGCGTTGCGGGAGTCGAAGCAGTACCAGGGCCGGCCCCGCCGACAGGAACGACAGGAACCGCACGGAGCCCGCCACGCCAGCACCACATAGTCGCCCGGGCGGAGGTCGGTGACACCCTCGCCGACCGCCTCGATCGTGCCGGCCGCCTCATGGCCCAGCAGAAACGGGAAGTCGTCCGTGATCGCGCCCTCCCGGTAGTGCAGATCCGTGTGACAGACCCCGCAGGCCTGCACGGCCACAAGGACCTCTCCGGGCCCCGGATCGGGCACGACGATCGTCCGCACCTCGACGGGTGCGCCCTTCTTGACAGCAACTACGGCACGGACCTCATGTGGCACGACCTAGCTCCTCTGCTGTTGCGCAATACAAGATGGGTTGCGCGATAGGGAACATAGTGAGAACGCCGTCACGGGGCCGTCAAGGGGCGCGGGTTAACCCTCGGCAAAAGCAGCCGCAGGGGCCGAAACGTGCTGGACACACAGCAGTGCGGGACCAGGAAGTTCCCGGTCCCGCACTGCGGTTCGTGCTGCGTCGGGAGTCTGCCCGACCCTCGGTCAGAAGCCGTATCCCATACGCCGGGACAGCTCGGCGCCCGCCGCCACCGTGCGCTTGGTCAGCTCGGGCAGCCGGTCGCTGTTCAGCCGGTACACCGGCCCGGAGACACTGATCGCGGCGAGCACCTTGCCGTCGTGCGCCCGGATCGGCGCGGCCACGGCGGCGAGCCCCAGCTCCAGCTCCTCGATGGTCACGCCGTACCCCTGCTCGATCACGGCCTCCAACTCGCCGCGCAACATGGTCGCGCCGGTGATGGTGCGCTCGGTGAACCGGGGCAGCGACCGCGCGAGCAGACCTTCGCGCAGCGTGGGCGGCATGTGCGCCAGCAGCACCTTGCCGCTGGAGGTCGCGTGCAGGGGGGTGCGCCGGCCGAGCCAGTTCTGCGCGGTGACGGACGCGGTGCCGCGGGCCTGCATGATGTTGACGGCCGCGTCGTCGTCGAGGACCGCGATGTTCACCGTCTCGCCGAGCTCGTCGGCGAGTTCCCGGCAGACCGGGACGCCCTCCTGCGAGATGTCCAGCCGCACCGCCGCCGCCCCCGCCAGGCGTAGTACGCCGGCGCCCAGGTAGTACTTGCCGCGGTCCTTCGCCTGGGCCACCAGGCCGCGGTTCTCCAGGACGCCGAGCAGCCGGAACGCCGTGGACTTGTGCACGTCCAGCTCGTCGGCGATCTCGGTGACGCCCGCCTCACCGTGCCGGGCGAGGATCTCCAGCACGCTCACCGCACGGTCCACCGACTGCACGGCGCTGGCCGCGCCCCTGCCGCCCTGCCTCGCGCTCTTGTCGACGGTCTCCTCGCCGTGGTCGGACTGCTTCTGCGTGCGGGCCATAGCTCAACTCTCACCACCTGACGGCCCTGTTTGGGCCGCATCTGCGGGAAACCCTTGACGCGACGGTCGCCCCGCCCGGATTCTGTTGCGCATAGCGCCGACTCGTGCGCCATACGAAACATCATGTTACCGAAGCGTCGGGCACCCGGAAGGGGGCCGAACTGTCCGAACCGACGGGGGGCCGGTCTTGGGTCGTCGCGGGTCCGAGTTCGGGCTGTCGCGGGTCCGAGTTCGGGCTGTCGCGGGTCCGAGCGTGGGTCGTCGCGGGTCCGAGCGTGGGCTGTCGCTGGTCCGAGCCTTAGGCCGCTGCTGGTCCGGCTGCGGACTGACGCTGGTCCCGGCGTTGGGTCGGCGCTGCTCCGTGCTCCGTGCTCCGTGCTCCGTGCTCCGTGCTCGTGAAGTCTCTCGAACTCCCTTGCTAGGCAGTGCACGCCGCAGTTCTGCCGGACCAACGAAGATCCGCACTCCCTGATCGGGCTGCCCTGTCCGATCCATCCGTTACGCCTGGACCACACACGTCCGGACCGAGTGTCCAGGACTGAGAGGGGGGCCCGTGATTCCCGTCTGCCGCCTTGAAGACCTCCCCGAGGGCGAGTCCGTCCGCGTCGAGACCACTCCGCCCGTCGGGGTGTTCCACACCGAGGACGGCGAGCTGTACGCCATCGACGACACCTGCACCCACCAGGACGCCTCCCTCTCCGAGGGGTGGCTGGAAGGCTGCCTGATCGAATGCCCACTCCACGCGGCGTCATTCGACCTGCGCACGGGCCGACCGACCTGCCTGCCCGCTCGCCGCGCCGTGCGGACCCATCGGGTGACCGTGGACGACGGGATCATCCACGTCCACCTGGCGGCGGAGGAGGGTAGTGCCGCGTGACGTGAGGGGGCTGAGGGGGCCCGGGGCCTGTAATTGCCCTCGCCCGGCGGCGTACTCCACGCAAGTCGCCGGCACTGTCAGTCCCGCTGGCTGCGTGGCTCCGGTGCATTCGCCCTCCCTTCGCCTGTTTCGCTGTTCCGCTCTGGCGTGTCTCTGCTCCATCCAACCCCCGCCCCAGAAAGGACCCGCGCCGCATGAGGACCGTGACCATCGTCGGCGCCTCGCTCTCCGGTCTGTACGCCGCCCGCGAGCTGCGCGCCCAAGGCTTCGAGGGCCGGCTGGTGATCGTCGGCGACGAAGCCCACCGTCCGTACGACCGCCCGCCCCTGTCGAAGGACTTCCTCACCGGCCGCACCGACGAGACCCAACTCGCCCTCACCGACCCCGAGGAAACCGCCGACCTCCAGGCCGAGTGGCTCCTCGGCATCCGCGCCCGCGGCCTCGATCCCCGCACCCGCACCGTCCTACTGGACGACGGCCGCGCCGTCCCCACCGACGGCCTCGTCATCGCCACCGGCGCCTCGGCCCGCCGCCTTCCCGGCGACCACCTCACAGGCATCCACACCCTCCGCACCCTCGACGACGCCCGCGCCCTGCGCGAGGAACTCACCCGTGGCCCCCGCCGCGTCGTCGTCATCGGCGCCGGATTCATCGGCGCCGAGACAGCGTCCTCGTGCGCCGCCCTCGGTCACCGCGTCACCGTCATCGAGGCCGCCCCGCTCCCGCTCCTGCCCCAACTCGGCCCCGAGATGGCCGCCGTCTGCGCCGAACTCCACCGGCGGGGTGGAGTGGAGCTGATCACCGGGACGGGAGTGGCTGCGCTGCGCGGTACGGGCGCCGTCATGGCAGTGACAGGGGCGCTTGGTGAGGGCGCCGTGACCGGAGTGGCAGGGGCGTGTGGTGCTGCGGGCGCCATGACCGGAGTGGCAGGGGCGTGTGGTGCTGCGGGCGCCGTGACCGGAGTAGCAGGGGCGCTTGGTGCGGGCGCCGTGACTGGAGTAGCCGAGCCGTATGGTGAGGGCGTCGTCACCGGCGTGGCTGGGTCGCATGGTTGGGGTGCCGTCACCGGAGCGGCCGGACCGCCTGGCAGTAGCGCGGTCGCCGGATCGGCCGGGCCGCGCGGCAGCGGCACCGTCACCGGCGTGGCTCTCACCGACGGTCGCACGCTTCCCGCCGACATCGTGATCATCGGCATCGGCGCCACCCCCAACACCGGCTGGCTGACAGGCTCGACGCTCGCCCTGCACGACGGCGTCCTGTGCGACGACGGCTGCGTGACATCACTGCCGCAGGTGGTCGCCGTCGGCGACGTCGCCCGGGTCGGTGGCTCCCGTGCGGAACACTGGACCTCCGCGACCGAGCAACCCCGCGTCGCCGTGGCCAACCTGCTCGCCGGACGCACAGTCGAGACCGTGTGCTCCGTGCCGTACTTCTGGTCCGACCAGTACGGCGCACGCATCCAGTTCGCCGGCCGCCGCCAGGACGGCGACACGGTCCGCATCGTCGAGGGCGACGCCACCGCACCGGACGGCGGCGGCTTCCTCGCGCTGTACGAGCGGGAGGGGTGTACTACCGCCGTACTCGCGGTGGACCGTCCACGGCCGTTCCTGCGCGTACGACGCGAACTCGCGCGCGGGGTGGGGAACGTGCGAGCTCCCTCACAGAGCTCTTGAGCGTGTGCTCCGCAGAGACTCGCAGGCGCAAACCCTCGTTTCGGAAAGCTCTTGGACGCACGCCGCAGGGAGTTTGCTTGGGTGCATGCCCTGTCTCAGAAGGCGCCCGGGCGGGAGCTAGTGGGTGGGGTGGTGCACCACCTCGCAAGGCTCTGGAACGCAGGCCGACTGGAGTCTCTTGGGCCCGCGCCCCGCTTCGAAGCCGTGAGCGTAGGCCCGCCGGGGGTTCGTGGGCTCGCCCCGCTCCGGGACGCTCTGGAGCGTAGGCCCCGCAGGGTCCTTGGGCCCGCGCCCCGCTTCGAAGCTCTGGAGCGTAAGCGGGCCGGGGGTTCGTGGGCTCGCCCCGCTTCGAAGCCGTGAGCGTAGGCCCGCCGGGGGTGTTCGTGGGCTCCCACCCCGCTTCGGAACGCTCTGGAGCGTAGGCCCTGCCAGGGGTCCTTGGCTCCGCGCCCCGCTTCGGAAGGCCCCTGGAGCGCACGCCCGTGCCGCCGCCTGCCCAGCCGGCCCGAGCCGGCTCACTCGCCCAACCGGGCCCACCCCAACCGTCCGACCACCCGACCGCCTCAGGGATGCGACAACTGCCCCGCCCCGCCCCGCCGACGTATCCGCTCCTGCGCCCGCTCGGCGGCACGGGCCTGTCGTCGGGCCTGGCGGCGTTCGCGGCGCAGCGCCCGGGCCGTGCTGCTCGGTGTCGACACCACACCATTGCGCTGGCTCCACACCTGACGTGTCACCCACACGTCGAGCACACTCCAGGTGGCCACCACGGTGCTGGCGATACTGCTGAGCACCATGGGGAACGCGAGCCAGGACCCGGCAAGGGTGCACAGGAACGCCACCATCGCCTGTATCAACGTCACGGCCATGATGAGCACCGCCCGCACCGCGGCCGTCCGCACCGGATCCGGCAGCCGACGCCGCTTCGCGGGCTCCTCGACCCACAACGGCCGATAATGCGGTCGCTCTTGGGATGCCTCTGGCTCAGGGGACCGCGAGGCGCCCTCGTAAGCCTGCGCCCCTCGGGCCCCAGTTTCCCCTTCGCTCGCCTCCGTCGTCAGGTCCCCGTCCGGCACCGTCAGTCCGCCCACCCGAATGTCGCGATCCGGCGCCTCGGCGCCCCGCCGCGCCGTCATGTGTGCGACCACACCTGTGCCGGGCGCCTCATGCCGCTCCGCCGTGCCCATCACTGTGTCACTCCCCACCGCCAGCAGACCGATCGCCCCAGTCCGAAGACCGACTCCCCATTGGCTGCCCGGCTTGCGCTGTTTTACGCCGCCCGGGTGCAGGATGCGGCTCCTGTGGCCGATTCCGCCCCCATTTCCTGTAGAGAAGGACGAACGGTGCGCCCCGAAGATTCCCACCGGGCGAAAAATTCCGGCCAAACACCCAGACTTGCTGACCGGATCCGGCTTCACGGGTGCCGCCAGATTCAAGGCGGCAATCTCCCGCAATGACCGGACAACTCCCCATGATCACAACGCGTATGGAAGCACTCCTTCCGGAACACCCTTCGAGTTACGGGTGCGTCGGTAGTAGGCTCGCGCCGTTTGTTGACGCACATGTGTACCCCCTGCCGGTGGGGGGTCGAGCTGGGGGAGGCCATGCGCTTTCGCGGGAAGTCCATCCGCCGGAAGATCGTGGCGCTGCTTCTCGTGCCGTTGCTGTCCCTGACCGCGATCTGGGCCTTCGCCACGGCACTCACGGGACGCGAGGCAGCCCAGTTGTTCAGCGCGTCGTCCGTCGTCGAGAAGATCGGCTACCCCACCGAGGACGTCGTCCGGGTCCTTCAGCAGGAACGCCGCCAGACCCTGGTCCATCTCGCCGACCCCCGTGCCTCCGACGGCCTCGCCGCTCTCGGCCGCAGCCGCGCCGCCACGGACGAGGCCATCGCCAAGGTCCGTAGGAACGCCGACAGTCCGGAAGTGCGCGACGCCCTCGGCGAGACCTCGGGCGAACGGCTGATCGCCGTTCTCGACGCGTTCGACGGCATCGAATCCCTGCGCCAGAGTGTGGAGGACGGCACCGTCAACCGCTCCCAGGCGCTCGATCTCTACAACCGCCTGGTCGACCCCTGCTTCGTCCTCCTCGGTGACTTCCACGTCGTCGACAACGTGGAGATGGACACCCAGTACCGCGCCCTCGTCAACGTGGTCCGTGCCCGCGAACTCCTCTCCCGCGAGGACGCCCTCCTCGGCTCCGCCCTGGTCGTCGGCGAGCTCTCCCGCGCCGAGATCCGTGACATCTCCGATCTCGTGGCCCAGCGGAACGTCCTGTACGACACCAACCTGCCGCTGCTGCCCAGTTCGGAACGTGAGCGGTACGAGCGCTTCTGGAAGAACGCCGCCACCGCTCCGCTGCGCGTGGCCGAGGAATCCGCCGTGTCCGCAGCCTCGGGTGACGCCGGCGGAGTCTCCGCGCAGACTTGGGACACCACAGCCGGCAACGTGCTCGACGAACTCGGCACCCTCGACGACGAGGCGGCGGACCGCTATCAGGACCGCGTTCGCCCGATTGCCACCGGCATCATCGTCAAGGCCGTCGTGGCCGGTGTCCTCGGTCTGATCGCTGTCCTGCTCTCGCTCGTCGTCTCCATACGCATCGGCCGCGGGCTCGTCCGCGACCTGCGGCAACTGCGCCTGGAGGCCCACGAGGCCTCCGGCGTCCGGCTGCCCAGCGTGATGCGCCGCCTTTCCGTGGGCGAGCAGGTCGACGTGGAGACCGAGGTCCCGCGCCTGGAGTTCGACAGGAACGAGATCGGCGAGGTCGGCCAGGCCCTCAACACCTTGCAGCGTGCCGCCGTCGAAGCAGCCGTCAAGCAGGCCGAACTCCGTGCCGGCGTGTCCGAGGTCTTCGTGAACCTCGCTCGCCGCAGCCAGGTCCTGCTCCACAAACAACTCACGCTGCTTGACACCATGGAGCGCAGGACCGAGGACACCGAGGAACTCGCCGACCTCTTCCGCCTCGACCACCTCACCACGCGTATGCGACGGCACGCCGAGGGCCTGGTGATCCTCTCCGGCGCCGCGCCCTCCCGGCAGTGGCGGAAGCCCATCCAGCTGATGGACATCGTCCGGGCCGCCGTCGCCGAGGTCGAGGACTACGAACGCATCGAGGTCCGCCGCCTGCCCCGGACCGCCGTCACCGGTCCGGCGGTCGCGGACCTCACCCATCTCGTGGCCGAACTCCTGGAGAACGCCACCGTGTTCTCTCCGCCGCACACGGCCGTCCAGGTGCTCGGCGAGCGGGTGGCCAACGGCTTCACCCTGGAGATCCACGACCGCGGCCTCGGCATGGCCGCCGAAGCCCTGCTGGACGCCAACCTCCGGCTCGCCGAGACGCCGGAGTTCGAGCTCTCCGACACCGACCGACTCGGGCTGTTCGTGGTCAGCCGGCTCGCCCAGCGGCAGAACGTACGGGTCTCGCTGCAGCCGTCCCCGTACGGCGGCACCACCGCCGTCGTCTTCGTTCCCGACTCGCTGCTGACGGACGAGGTGCCCGACACCAACGGCGTCGGCTTCCGCCTGGACCGCCCGCGCCCGTCCAAGGAGGCTGAGCTCGAGGAGAGCCGCCGAACCGCGCTCTCCCACGTGCCGGTGCAACTGCCCGGCCTGCCCGCCGGGTTGTTGGACGGGCCGGTCGAACTGGAGGGCCCCGTCGACCTCGACGCCATCGACGAATTCCCCGGCGCACTCGACGAGGAGGCGAGCGAACGGGGCGGGCTGTTCCGCCCGCGCCGCGCCCTTACCCGCGCCGACGAGGACACGACCACCCGGGCCGACGCCCGCGGCGCCGGACCTGCTCGTTCCGAAACGGACGATCATGTCAACCCCCCAGTGCCGCTGCCCCAACGCCGCACACCCAAACTGGTCAGCTCGCACGGCCGCCCGGTCACCGACCAGCGGTCCCGGCGAGCGGACACCGACGAGGAGAACTCGACCGGCCCCGCCTCGCGCCGCCCGGACCGGGACCGCACGCCCCCTCTCCCGACCCGCCGCCGCGGCAGCTCCGCACTCGGCCGAACACCTGGCCCAGGCCGCCTCAACGACCCGAGCGAGCCCACGAACCGCGACGGGAACGAGCCTTCGGAGCACCCGGGCAGGGCCTTGGGCGACGTCTCCAAGGAAAGGGACGCCGAGGGGCAGCCCGGCTCCTTGCCCGATGACACCGGCCAGCACGCCCCGCTTGCCGGGTCCCGCCACAGCGAGGGCGCCGAGCCTCCGCTTGGCCGCGTCGGCAATGGCTTCGAGCCTCCGCTCGGCCGCGTCGGCGAGGGCGCCGAGCCCCCGCTTGGCCGCCTCAGCGACGGCTCCAAGCCTCCGCTCGGCCGCGTCGGCGACAGCTCCGAGCCTCCGCTCGGCCAGCCGGACGACGGCTCCGCCCCCGCGCTCGGCCGCGTCGGCGAGGGCGAGCCCCCGCTTGGCCGCCTCAGCGACGGCGCCCAGCCTCCACTTCCCCACCTCGGCGATCGCGCCGAGCCCCGGGTCCCTGCCCTCGACCCGGACGAGACCTCCCGGCGCCCGCGCCCCGACGAGCCCGGCTCCGAGGCGTCCGGCACCGGCGCCCTGCCACGCCGCGTCCGCCAGGCCAACCTGGCGCCGCAGCTGAGGCAGGACCCCGGCGGCCGTACCGTGGACCGAACAGTGCCCGTCGAACGGGACGCCGACGAGGTCCGCAGCCGTATGGCCTCGCTCCAGCGCGGCTGGCAGCGCGGCCGCCAGGAGAACGCCGCGGGCGACGACGCCCAACGCGGCACAGCACCACAAGGAACGACTAAGGGGGACGGTCGATGACCGCACCGAAGGCGACCGGCCAGACCGAGCACGGAAAGTCCGGGGAGCTCAACTGGCTCCTCGACGACCTCGTGGACCGCGTCGCGAGCATCCGTAAGGCCGTCGTGCTGTCCAGCGACGGCCTTGCGACGGGCGTCTCGAAGGACCTCACCCGGGAGGACGGCGAGCACCTGGCCGCCGTCGCCTCCGGGTTCCACAGCCTCGCCAAGGGCGTGGGCCGACACTTCGACGCGGGCAGCGTCCGTCAGACGGTCGTCGAACTGGACGACGCCTTCCTGTTCGTCACGGCCGCCGGCGACGGCAGCTGCCTCGCCGTCCTGTCGGACGCCGACTCGGACGTCGGCCAGGTCGCCTACGAGATGACGCTCCTCGTGAAGCGGGTCGGCGCGCATCTGGGCGCCGCTCCGCGCACCGATCTGCCCTCGGGCGGGTAGTGGGATGGCATGAGCGCAGACGGTGAGGCAAGAAGCCACTGGTTCGACGACGAAGCAGGACCGGTCGTCCGCCCCTACGCCATGACGCGGGGCCGCACCAGCCATGCGGCCCAGCACCGCCTCGATCTGATCGCGGTGGTGGTCACGGAACCCCATGTGGACGACCCGGAAGCGGACCCGACCCTGTCCCCGGAACACGTGGACATCGTCGATCTGTGCCGTGACGCCCCACAGTCGGTCGCCGAACTCGCAGCCGAACTCGACCTGCCCATCGGAGTGGTACGAGTCCTTGTCGGGGACCTGACCGACGCGGAGCTGGTCCATGTGACACGGCCCGTACCCCCGGCCGAGCTGCCGGACGAGAGTATTCTGCGCGACGTGATCAACGGCCTCCGGGCGCTGTGAGCAGCGCGGAAGCGAGGTGGAGACGTGACAGGATGGCAGTTCTGGGTCGACCGGGGCGGCACCTTCACCGACATCGTCGCGCGGCGCCCGGACGGACGGCTGCTGATCCACAAGCTGCTGTCCGACAACCCGGCCCTGTCCCACTCTCGGCTGCGCACGAGCGAGGGGACCCCCATCTCCGACGCGGCCGTCGCGGGCGTGCGCGCACTCCTGTCCGGCTCCGAGGACCCCATCGAAGCGGTGCGCATGGGGACCACGGTCGCCACCAACGCCCTCCTGGAACGCAAGGGCGAACGCACCCTGCTGATCATCACGCGAGGGTTCCGTGACGCCCTGCGCATCGCCTACCAGAACCGCCCCCGCATCTTCGCCCGACGCGTCGAACTCCCCGAGCTCCTCTACGAGCGGGTCATCGAGGTCGAAGAGCGCATCGCCCCCGACGGCACCGTCCTCACCCCACCCGACCTGGACGCCCTGGCCGAGCCGCTCCGTCAGGCCTACGACGACGGAATCCGCGCCGTCGCCGTGGTCTGCATGCACAGCCATCTTCACCCCGCCCACGAGCAGGCCGTCGGCGAGCTGGCCGCCGGCATCGGCTTCCCGCAGATCTCGCTGTCCAGCGAGGTCAGCCCACTGATGAAACTCGTCCCGCGCGGGGACACCGCCGTCGTCGACGCCTACCTGTCGCCGGTGCTGCGCCGTTACGTGCAGCGCGTCGCCGACCAGCTCGAAGGCGTGCGGCTGATGTTCATGCAGTCCAACGGAGGGCTCGCCGAAGCCGGGCAGTTCCGCGGCAAGGACGCGATCCTGTCCGGGCCCGCGGGCGGCATCGTCGGCATGGCCCGGATGTCGCAGCTCGCCGGCTTCGACCGCGTCATCGGCTTCGACATGGGCGGCACCTCCACCGACGTCTCCCACTTCGCCGGCGAGTACGAACGCGTCTTCACCACTCAGATCGCGGGTGTCCGGCTGCGCGCGCCCATGCTGGACATCCACACCGTCGCGGCAGGGGGCGGCTCGATCCTCCACTTCGACGGCTCCCGCTACCGCGTAGGGCCGGACTCGGCGGGCGCGGACCCGGGGCCCGCCTGCTACCGCGCGGGCGGCCCCCTCGCCGTCACCGACGCCAACGTCATGCTCGGGCGTATCCAACCCGACCACTTCCCTCATGTGTTCGGTCCCGACGGCGACCAGCCCCTCGACGCACCACTCGTCCGTGACCGCTTCACCGCCCTCACGCACGAGATCCGCGACCGGACCGGCGACGACCGCACCCCCGAACAGGTCGCCGAGGGCTACCTGCAGATCGCCGTCGCCAACATCGCCAACGCGGTCAAGCGGATCTCCGTCCAGAAGGGCCACGACGTCACCCGCTACGCCCTGACCACCTTCGGCGGCGCCGGCGGGCAGCACGCGTGCATGGTGGCCGACCTGCTCGGCATCCGAACCGTCCTCGTACCCCCCATGGCCGGCGTCCTCTCCGCGCTCGGCATCGGACTCGCCGACACCACCGCCATGCGGGAACAGTCCGTCGAAGCACCCCTTGAGCCCGCTTCCATGCCCGGCGTCACCAAGACGGCGGACGACCTGGAGGCCGCGGCCCGCGCCGAACTCCTCGCGGAGGACATCCCCGAGGACCGCATCGAGGTCACCCGCCGCGCCCAGCTCCGCTACGACGGCACCGACACCACGCTCACCGTCGAGCTCACTGAGCCCGACACCATGAAGCAGGACTTCGAAGAACGTCATCGCGCCACGTACTCCTTCACGCTCGACCGCCCGATCGTCGTCGAAGCCCTCTCCGTGGAAGCCACCGGCATCACCGAACCCCCTGATCTCTCCGCTCTTGCCCCCTATGAGGCAGCCCGTCCGGACCGCCCCACCGCCCCGCACACCGTCCGCCTCCACACCGGCGGCACCTGGCGCGACGTACCCCTCCACCGCCGCGAGGACCTGCCCCCGGGCGAAACCGTCACCGGACCCGCGATCATCACCGAGTCCGGCGCGACGACCGTCGTCGACGACGGCTGGCGGGCCGCGGCGACCGACGACGGGCATCTGGTCATGGAACGCGCGGCGGTTACGCAGAGTTCCGATCTCGACACGAAAGCGGACCCGGTTCTTCTCGAGGTCTTCAACAATCTGTTCATGTCCATCGCCGAACAGATGGGCGCCCGACTCGAATCCACGGCCCAGTCCGTCAACATCAAGGAGCGCCTGGACTTCTCCTGCGCCCTGTTCGACCCGGACGGAAACCTGGTGGCCAACGCCCCCCACATCCCCGTCCACCTGGGCTCGATGGGCACCAGCGTCAAGGAGGTCATCCAGCGCCGCGGCACCGGCATGCGGCCGGGGGACACGTACGCCGTCAACGACCCCTACCACGGTGGGACCCACCTCCCGGACGTCACCGTGATCACCCCTGTCTTCGGCACGGGCGGCACGGCAGACACGGACAGTGACCGAATCCTCTTCTACGTCGCCTCCCGCGGCCACCACGCGGAAATCGGCGGCATCGCCCCCGGCTCCATGCCCGCGGGCAGCCGCACCATCGAGGAGGAAGGCGTCCTCTTCGACAACTGGCTGCTCGCCGAGAACGGTCGCTTCCGCGAGGAGGAGACCCACCGCCTGCTCACCGAGGCGCCCCACCCCTCGCGCAACCCGAGGACCAACCTCGCCGACCTGCGTGCCCAGATCGCCGCCAACCAGAAGGGCGTCGACGAAGTCACCCGCATGATCGACGACTTCGGCCTCGACGTCGTCCAGGCGTACATGCGGCACGTCCAGGACAACGCCGAAGAGGCGGTACGCCGGGTCATCGACGCCCTCGACGACGGCGAGTACGCCTACGAGACCGACTCGGGCGCCGTCATCCGCGTACGCGTGCGCGTGGACCGCGACAACCGCTCCGCCACAGTCGACTTCACCGGCACGTCACCCCAGCTGGCCACCAACTTCAACGCCCCCTACTCGGTGGTCAACGCGGCCGTGCTCTACGTGTTCCGCACCCTGGTCGCCGACGACATCCCCCTGAACGACGGCTGCCTGCGACCGATCCACATCATCGTGCCGTCCGGCTCGATGCTGTCCCCGGAGCCACCCGCCGCAGTGGTCGCCGGCAACGTGGAGACCTCCCAGGCCATCACCGGAGCCCTCTACGCCGCGCTCGGCGTGCAGGCCGAGGGTTCCGGAACGATGAACAACGTCACCTTCGGCAACGAACGCCACCAGTACTACGAGACCGTCGCCTCGGGCTCCGGTGCCGGGGACGGCTTCCCCGGCGCGAGCGTCGTCCAGACCCACATGACCAACTCCCGGCTCACCGACCCAGAGGTCCTGGAGTGGCGCCTGCCCGTGCGACTGGAGGAGTTCTCCGTCCGGCGCGGCAGCGGAGGCGCGGGGCGGTGGCGCGGCGGGGACGGCGCAGTTCGCCGCATCCGCTTCCTTGAGCCGATGACCGTCTCCACGCTCTCCCAGCACCGCAGGGTGCCCCCGTACGGCATGGCGGGCGGCGAGCCCGGCGCCCTGGGCGCCAACCGCGTGGAGCGGGCGGACGGCACGATCACCGAACTCGGCGGCAGCGACGCGACGGACGTCGGCCCCGGCGACGTACTCGTCATCGAAACCCCCGGTGGCGGAGGTTACGGGCCGCCGCCACCCGACCCCCATCAAGCAGGAGAAGAGATCGATGATCTTCGGGCGTTCTGAGCGCGGCAAGCCCCCGGTCGAGCCCGTCACGCTCAAGATCCTGGTGGCCGGCGGCTTCGGGGTGGGCAAGACGACCCTCGTCGGCGCGGTCAGCGAGATCAGGCCGTTGCGCACCGAGGAACTGCTCACCGAGGCCGGGCGCCCGGTCGACGACACCAGCGGCGTGGAAGGTAAGCACACCACCACGGTGGCCATGGACTTCGGCCGCATCACGCTGCGCGAGGATCTCGTGCTGTACCTCTTCGGCACACCCGGCCAGGAGCGGTTCTGGTTCATGTGGGACGAGCTCTCCGAGGGCGCGCTCGGCGCCGTCGTGCTGGCCGACACCCGCCGCCTGGAGGACTGCTTTGCCGCCGTCGACTACTTCGAGCGGCGCTCCATACCGTTCGTTGTCGGCGTCAACTGCTTCGAGGGCGCCGCCCGTTACCCGGCGGAGGAGGTGCGCCAGGCCCTCGACCTCGACGAGGAGGTCCCGCTGCTGCTGTGCGACGCGCGTGACCGGGAGTCGGTCAAGGAGGTCCTCATCGGTGTCGTCCAGCACGCCATGGCGCACGCGGCGGACCGCCGCCAGGCCGTGACGACCTGACTCACGCGTACGGCCCGTACCCCCGCCGACTGGGGTACGGGCCGCAGTCCAGGCACTCCGAGGACACCGCACGCGCGCGTGTGCCTAGTCGACGCCGTCCTCCAGCCAACCGAAGCTCTTCTCCACCGCCTTGCGCCAGTTGTGGTACTCGCGGTCCCGCACCGACGCCTCCATCGTCGGCGTCCACTCCGCGTCCTTCTCCCAGTGCGCCTTGAGCTCGTCGAGGTCGTTCCACACGCCCGTGGCCAGCCCCGCCGCGTAGGCGGCACCCAGGCAGGTCGTCTCGGACACCTTGGGCCGGATCACGGGTACGTCGAGGACGTCCGCCTGGTGCTGCATCAGGAGGTTGTTCTTGGTCATGCCGCCGTCCACCTTCAGGGTGGTGATGTGCACGCCCGAGTCCTGGTACATGGCGTCGACGACCTCACGGGTCTGCCAGCTCGTCGCCTCCAGCACCGCACGCGCGAGGTGCCCCTTCGTGACGTACCGGGTCAGCCCTGCGACGACCCCGCGCGCGTCGGAACGCCAGTACGGCGCGAACAGGCCCGAGAAGGCGGGCACGATGTACGCGCCGCCGTTGTCCTCGACGCTCGCCGCCAGTGTCTCGATCTCGTCGGCGGTACGGATGATGCCGAGCTGATCGCGGAACCACTGCACGAGCGCGCCCGTTATGGCGATCGACCCCTCCAGGCAGTAGACCGGTGCCTCACTGCCGATCTTGTAGCCCATCGTCGTCAGCAGCCCGCTCTTGGACGGCACCGGCCGGTTCCCGGTGTTGAGCAACAGGAAACTGCCGGTGCCGTACGTGTTCTTCGCCGACCCCACGTCGTAGCACGCCTGCCCGAACACGGCCGCCTGCTGGTCGCCCAGCGCGGACGCCACGGGCACCCCTGCGAGCTGGCCCACGGCTGTCCCGTACACCTCGGCCGAGGACCGGATCTCGGGCAGCACGGACTCGGGCACATTCATCGCGGAGAGGATGGAGGAGTCCCATTGGAGGGTGTCCAGGTTCATCAGCATGGTGCGCCCGGCATTGGTGACGTCGGTGACGTGCCGGCCGCCGTCGGTGCCGCCGGTGAGGTTCCAGATCAGCCAGGAGTCGATCGTCCCGAAGGCGATCTCGCCCCGCTCGGCACGGGTCCTGAGGCCGGGCACGTTGTCGAGCAGCCAGGCCGCCTTGGGCCCGGAGAAATAGCTCGCCAGCGGCAGTCCCGTCTGCTCGCGGAACCGGTCCTGGCCGTCCGAACCGCCCAGTTCGTTGCACAGCGCGGCGGTGCGGGTGTCCTGCCACACGATGGCGTTGTGGACGGGCTTGCCCGTCGAGAGGTCCCAGAGCACCGTCGTCTCGCGCTGGTTGGTGATGCCGAGCGCGCTGAGCTGCTCGGCACGCAGTCCGGCCTTGGCGATCGCCCCGGCGACCACCGCCTGCACCTTCGACCAGATCTCGGTCGCGTCGTGCTCGACCCAGCCGGGTTTGGGGAAGATCTGCCGGTGCTCACGCTGGTCGACGGCGACGATCGCGCCGTTCCGGTCGAAGACGATGCAGCGGCTTGACGTGGTGCCCTGGTCGATCGCGGCCACGTACTTCTCGGCGTTGTCCGTCATGGCTACCCCTTGGGCTCGGTTCAGAAAGCTACGTTGTAGATGAGGCCGGCGAGCGTTCCTCCGGCGAGTGGCTGGACCACCGGAACCCAGGCGTAGCCCGAGTCGGAGGTGCCTGGGTCGGTATCGGCAGGAAGGTGTGCACCATGCGCGGGCCGCGATCGCGCGCCGGGTTGATCGCACAGCCGGTGGGTCCGCCGAGGGAGAGGCTGATACCGAAGACCAGCAGCGAGACGATCAGCACGGTCGTTCCGGATGCGCCGAGCCTCTCGGTCGGCCCGAAGGCGAGGATCGGCAGGACCAGGGAGATCGTCGCGATGATCTCCGTGACGAGGTTGGCGGCCGGATTCCGGATCTCCGGGCTGGTGGAGAAGATGCCGAGCGTCGGCGTCGGCTCGTCCACCGTGCCCTCGGTCGTGCCCGTCGTACGGACACTCGCCTGGTAGGCGCCCCCCCGTCACGCCGAAGCCCCAACAGAACGCGGTGACGATCCACCCCGAAGCCCGCGCCTTCGAATATCTGAGCGTGACCGTTGCGCAGACACCAGCACCGAACAGGATCAGGGTCGCGGTACCGATGATCTCGCCGACGAGGATGTCTCCGTTGCTCATGGGCGGCTCCTAGGCCGTGGACGGGGTGCTCGGCCCCGGTCCTCCGTGCAGGGTGCGTCGCATTGCTCCCGTGCCGATCAGCCGGAGCCAGGGAGAGTCCCGCGCCCCGCCCGGCGTCCGTGACGAGCGTGCCGTCGCAGCCGACCGGCCTGGGGAGTGGGCCTCGGCCCAGAAGCCCCTACGGCGCAGTGCCGGAATACGCCGAGAATGTACGGCGATGTCGGCTGACAACGGGAAGTGTTCACCGGCGCTAAGGGGGCGTCAAGGTCGCGGACGACACCCGTTCACAACGCAGTGTCCGCCCCCGCGTGCGAGACCGCGACCGCAGGAGGCCGCCACGCCGGACCGCAGCAGTGCGACGCCGCCCCACACGGGTCCGCGAGGCCATGCCGCACCGGCTCTCAGCGCCCCTCACCCCCTGCCAGGTCCCCCACCGCACATCCGGCCTCGCTCGGCGTCGGCTCCGCGCCACGCCGGATCTCATGCCCGGGCAGCCCGGCGTGCCCCAACACCCAGCTCGCCCCGCTCAGCGACTTGGCTGCCTTCTTCAGGGGTGCCAGGCAGGCCGCTGCCTCTCGGTGGTCCGTCACGCTGCCCGGCGGGCACAGCACGGTGGCCAGGGACAGCGTCACCGGCAGTCCCCCCGCCGACCACGGCATGTCCAGAACCGAGACCGCGAGCGGATTCAGTCCCTCCGGATCCGCGAGTACCAGGAAGTCGTCCCCGCCGATGTGCCCCACGCGCGTCGTCCCGGACGCCGCGAGCTGCAGCGCCCGCCCCACCGAGCGGATCAGCTCGTCGCCCGCCGCGAACCCGGCCCCGTCGTTCACCTGCTTGAAGTGGTCGACATCCAGCCAGCTCAGTGCGAACGGCCGGCCGTCCGCGATCCGCCGGTCCACCTCACCGGTGATTGCGTCCGACCCGGGCAGCCGCGTCAGCGGGTTGAGCCCGGCCGCCTCCTCGACGCGTGTCTCTGCCAGCGCCCGTACGAGGTCCGCCAGCCGCACGACGCCCACGCACCGCCCGTATGCGTCGACTACGGCCACATCGTCCGACGTACGGTCCCGGCCGCCGTCCGCGACCACCTCCAGCACCTCCCACGCGGTGGCGTCGATGCCCACGGTGCGCGGCGGATCGCCCAGCTTGGCGGCGGGCCGGTCGGCGTACAGCGCGTGGCCGTAGCGGCCTGACATGGACAGCAGGAAGCGCGACCGGTGCACGGACCGCACGGGCACCCCGTCCCGGTCCACGAGCAGCACCCCGGACACGTCCGGCGACCCGGTCAGCAGCGCCCGTACCTGGGCCGCGGACGCGTTCGCGGGCAGCAGCGCGGCCGGCCGCACGAACTCCCGCACCAGCGGTCCCGACGGCGACGGCGCCTCGACGTCGGGGGAACGGGGCGGAACGTACACCTCCGCCGCCGGCAGCCTCGCCGGTGGCGCGAACAACTCACCCTGCGCCAGCTGCGCACCGGCCGACAACGCTGCCGCGAACTGCAGTTCGGTCTCCACGCCCTCCACGCACAGCAGCGCCCGCAGCTCGTCGCACAGCGTCCGCATCGCCCGCACCGCTGCCGGCCGCGCCAGCAGCGACGCGTCGAGCTTCACCAGATCCGGCTCGATGTCCGTGAGCAGCCGCAGCGGTATGTCTCCGTCCCCGACGCCGTCGGCGCTGATCCGGAAGCCCTGTTCGCGCAGCGCGGTCACCGCCTCCAGCAGCGCCTTCTGCGGCACGTGCGTGTACGGCGGGCCGACGTCGATCGTCACCTCCCACGGCATACGTCCGGCCGCGCGCACTGCTGCGTGCAGCGAGGCCAGTCCACCGAGGTCCGCGAGCGTCCCGGCGAACACGTTGACGTGCAGTGGCAGCAGCGACTCTTTGCGAATCGCCGCGCGGACCGCCAACACGGCGAGCCGACTGTCGAGTTCGGGGTCGCGACGCGCCTCGGCCAGAATGTCGCCGGCCTCTGGGCGGGCGAGGATCTCCAGTGCCGCGATCCCGCCGGTGGACAAGTTGACCACCGGTTGGAAAGCAAAGCGGAGAGTATCCGACCAGGAGCGCACGGGAGCATAATGGCGCCCTTCGAGAGCACTGAGGCCCAGTTCATGAGACGTTCACGCAGGATTCCGGGGCGATCACACAGCGTACGAACTGCCCGCACAGAAGCCGTGTGACGAGGCATCACCAGAGATACAACGGTGGCGTCGAAACTCGCATGAAGCGTCACCGCCGCGCGTACGGCCGGGCGGCCGCACGCCACGTGGACGCGGTCCTCACCGCACCGCGATCACCGCGGACCCGTGCCCGAACAGCCCCTGGTTGGCGGTGATCCCCACGCGTGCCCCGGCGACTTGCCGGTCACCGGCCTGCCCCCGCAACTGCCATGTCACCTCGCAGACCTGAGCGACCGCCTGAGCCGGAACCGCCTCCCCGAAGGACGCCAGGCCGCCGCTCATGTTCACGGGTATACGCCCGCCCGGAGCCGTCTCGCCGTCCCGCAGCAGCTTGGCGCCCTCGCCCTCGCCGCACAGCCCAAGATCCTCGTACCACTGCAACTCCAGTGCCGTGGACAGGTCGTACACCTCCGCGAGGGAGAGGTCCTCGGCCCCGATGCCCGCCTCCTCGTAGGCCGTCCGCGCGATCGACGCCCGGAACGTCTCAGCCGCGGGCTTCACCGCCACCGCGGAGTCCGTCGCGATGTCCGGCAGATCCAGCACCGGATTGGGGTAGCGCGGCGTCACCGTGGACACCGCCCGGACCCGCACCGGCTCCGCCACCCCGTGCCGACGGGCGAACTCCATGCTGGAGAGCACCAGGGCCGCCCCTCCGTCCGAGGTAGCGCAGATGTCGAGCAGCCGCAGCGGATCGGCGACCACCGGCGAGGCGGCGACCTCCTGAGCGGTGACCGGCTTGCGGTACCGCGCGTTGGCGTTCAGCGCGCCGAGCGCCGCGTTCTTCACCTTGACCTGAGCGAAGTCCTCCAGGGTGTCCCCATGGACAGCCATCCTGCGCCGCGCGTACAGCCCGAAGTACGTCGGATTGGTTGCCCCGAGCACCCTGAACCGCAGCCAGTCGGGATCGTCCGGCCGGTCACCTCCCGCCGGCCGGAAGAAGCCCTTGGGCGCGGCATCCGCGCCCACGACGAGCACCACGTCCGCGAGGCCCGAAAGGATCTGTGCACGCGCGGTGCTGATGGCCTGCGCCCCTGACGCGCACGCCGCGTACAGGCTGGTGACCCGTGCACCCTGCCAGCCCAGCGCCTTGGCGAAGGTCGCCCCGGCCACATACCCGGGGTAGCCGCCGCGCACCGTGTCCGCACCGACGATCGAGCCAACCTGCCGCCACTCCAGTCCGGCGTCGGCAAGCGCCGCGCGAGCAGCCGCGACGCCGTACTCGACGAAACCCCGCCCCCATTTGCCCCACGGATGCATACCGGCCCCCAGCACCGCCACATCGCCTGTCATACCGCCACCCCCGTCGGCCGCCAGTGCCACGTCGTCCAGATCGTCTCCGCGTCCTCGTGCAGCACGCCGGGCACGACCTCCACCTCCATGCCCACCGCCAGATCAGCGACGGTGACCCCGGGAGCCGCCTGTCCCAGCACCACCATCCGCTCGGACTCCAGCTCCACAGCGATCAACGCGTACGGCTCCCACGGAAGTTCCGAATCGGTCACGTAGGGTGACGGAGGCCGGTACCGGCTGTCCGTGTACGACCAGATACGCCCCCGCCGCGACAGCGCCACTTCCTGCAGATCACCGCCGGCGCACCCGGGATGGCGGCAGTGGACGTCCTCGCGCGGGAAAAAGACCGAGGCGCATGTCGAGCAGCGGGTGCCGAGGAGTCGAAAGTCATCCCCGTCACCGGCGAACCACCCCATGACCACAGGTGTACGCGTGCGTGGCACAGCCCCTCCCGACACCGATCTGACGGAACGTCAGAAGTGTGCCACGGTCAACCGGAAAGAGGCAGAGCCGCAGCGACTGCATCCGATCGCTTCCCCGGCGGAACACACTCCTGATAGATGCAGGAGTTATGACACGACTCTCGACCGCGGTACGGGGACTGGTCACCACACTCGCCACCCTGCTGGCCTTGACCGCCGCCTCCACCACCGCCCAGGCGAAGACCGAGCCGAAGGCGCCCAAGGACTTCGTGGCGCTGAGAACCGTGGACCCCACCATCATTCAGGAGATGCGGTACTTCACTCCGCACAACTTCGTCGGCGAGCGCATCGATGGCTACCGACAGCCCCTGTGCATCCTCACCCGCCCGGCCGCCGAAGCGCTCCACAAGGCACAGAAGCGGCTGTTGCGCCAGGGCTACACGCTCAAGGTGTACGACTGCTACCGGCCGCAGCGCGCCGTCGACCACTTCGCGCGCTGGGCCGAAGACCTCGACGATCAGGCCATGAAGGCCGAGTTCTACCCGAACGTCGACAAGACACGCCTGTTCGTGGACGGTTACATCGCGGCGAAATCCGGCCACAGCCGCGGCTCGACCATGGACCTGACCATCGTCAGGCTGCCGGCCAAGCCCACCAGGCCGTACGTCCCGGGAGAGCCCCTCGTGCCCTGCTACGCACCCCAAAGCGAGCGCTTCCCCGACAACTCCCTGGACATGGGCACCGCATTCGACTGCTTCGACACCCTCTCCCACACCCTCGACCCGCGCATCCAGGGCGAGCAGCGCGTCAACAGGTTGCTGCTCAAGAGCACGCTGGAAGCCGTTGGATTCGTGAACCTGGCCGAAGAATGGTGGCACTACACGTACAAGCCGGAGCCCTATCCCGACACCTACTTCAACTTCCCGGTGTCGTCGAAATCCCTCACAAGGCAGTAGTGACGGACCCCCGGAAGACGCCCCTCCAATGATCGGATACAGTCCGCCGCGTGTCCGAAACTCAGCACTCCACCCCCAACTCCGCACCGGACTCCCACTGTTCGAGCTGCGGATCGCCCTACGGAGAGGGCGTCTCCGGTTGGCCCCGCACCTGCCCGGCCTGCGGCACCGTCGCCTACCGCAATCCGCTGCCGGTCGCGGTCGCACTCCAGCCCGTGTACGACACCAAGGGCACCGCCCTGGTCGTCATCACCCGAACCATCGCCCCCGCGCGCGGGGGCATCGCACTGCCCGGCGGTTACATCGGCGACCGTGAGGACTGGCGGCAGGCACTCGTGCGCGAGCTCAAGGAGGAGACCGGCATCGAGGCGGCGAGCCGCGACGTGCGGCTCGTCGACGCGATGAGCTCTCCCGACGGCCATCTGCTGCTGTTCGGCGCTCTGCCGGAACGCCCCGCCGACCGCCTGCCCGAGCCCACCGCCACGGACGAGACGGAGGGCTGGCACCTCCTGCGCAGGCCCGACGAACTCGCCTTCCCGCTGCACACGCTCGCCGTGCGCGCCTGGTTCGAGGGCCGTTACATCTGAGTCAGCGCTCCCCGAGCCCGCGTACCCGCACCGGGTGGGGCGGCTCCCCGCCGCCCTCCCGCTCGACGACGATCCCGGAGCCCTCCCAACGCGCGACGTAGCGCTCTATCTCGGGTTCCTCCCATCCGTCTCCGGCATCCGGCACCACCAGCCCGGCCCCGGTCCGTCCCCGCGCGGGAGCCCACACCTCCAGCTCCAGCCCGCCGTCCGACCCGCGCGTGGGAATCACGGCACCCGCGCGCGCGAGCACCGGAATCCGTGACAAGGGGGCGTCGACGAGGACCTGCCCCGGCCCCTCGTACGGCTGCTCCGTGGCCGTGTCGTACCAGAGCCCCCGCGGCAGCTGGACCGCACGCCGGTCAGCGCCCGGGTCGAGCACGGGCGCCACCAGGAGACAGTCGCCCAGCAGGAATACGTCCTCGCAGTCACGCAGCGCCCGGTCCTCGGGGAGCCCCACCACACCGGCCGCACATAGGGCGCCCCGGTACGGCGGGCGAGATGCGCCAGCGTCAGGAAGTACGGCAGCAGCCGCCCGCGTTCGACGAGCGCCACGCGCGCGTGCTCCAGCACCTCGGCACCGAACTCCCACGGCTCCCTGCGCCCCGCCCGCAGACTCGCGTGGGTGCGAAACAGCGGCAGATACGCGCCGAGCTGGAACCAGCGCAGAAACAGCTCCGGCGAGGGACTTCCGTCGAATCCGCCCACGTCCGGCCCCGAGTACGGCACCCCGCACAGCCCCAGTCCCATGACCAGCGACAGCGAGGCCCGCAACCCTGGCCAGCCGGTGGCGACATCGCCGGACCAGGTGCCCCCGTAGCGCTGCATCCCGACCCAGCCGGACCGCGAGAACAGGAACGGCCGCTGCCGCGGCGCCAGCTCGCGCAGTCCCTCGTAGCCCGCCCTGGCCATGCACAACGCGTACACGTTGTGCGCCTCGCGATGGTCGCCGCCCCGCCCCTCCAGGTCATGCCGGGCCGAACGCGGCAGCGTGGACTCCCCGAACGCGGCGAACGACGTCGGCTCGTTCATGTCATGCCAGAACCCCGAGAACCCCTGAGCGAGCCGTTCCTCGTAGAGGCCACCCCACCACTTGCGCACGCGCGCGTGCGTGAAGTCCGGGTACACCACCTCCCCGGGCCACACCACACCGCGTACCGGCTGTCCTGAAGCGTCCCGCACGAAGACGTCGTGGGCCGTCCCGCCGTCGTACACCTCGTTGCCGGGCTCGGCCTTCACCGCGGGGTCGACGATCGACACCAGCCGGATTCCGTCCCGTCGCAGCTCCTCGGCGAGCGCCGGCAGCTTCGGGAACCGCTCCTGATCCACGGTGAACACTCGATGGGCGTCGAAGTGGTCGATGTCCAGGTGCACCGCGTCGAGCGGCAGACCGTGCTCCCGATACCCCGCGACGATCCGCCGTACCTCCTGCTCACTTCCGAAGCCCCACCGCGCGTGATGATGGCCGAGCGCCCACGCCGGCGGCAGCGCCGCTGCTCCGGTGAGCGCCGCCCAGGCGAGCAGCACGCGCGCGGGGCTGCCGACGATCACCCAGCACCGCAGCGGACCACCGTCCATGCGCATCTCGCACATCCCCGCACGGTCGTGCCCGGAACCGGCCCCCTCCTCACCCTCCCGCAGCGCCACGGTGCCGTCCCACGAGGTGTCGTGGAACACCAGATGCGTGCCCGCGTCGGCCACCACCAGTTGCACCGGCATGGTGATGTACAGCGGATCGTCGCCGGGCACGAACGTACGCCCCTGGTCGGTGTTCCACAGCCGGTACGTGCCGTCCCGCAGCCGGGGCCCCGACGAGCGCCCGCCCAGCCCGAAGAAACGCGCGTCCGCGGACACCTCGGAGCGCTGCATCCATCGGGCCCGGCCGCCCCCGACCGGCTCCCACCACCGGGGCGGCAGATCCCGGCGCAGAGTCACGCCACCGGGGGTGCGCACCTCGACGGCGCCGTTCCGTGACACGACGACCGTCACTCGCTCCGCCACGACGCGCCAGCCGCCGTCCTTGTCCGGCTCCAGCACCGCCCGGGGATCGGGCTCCGGACAGCGCCCTGCGAGCGCGTACGACGGCTCAGGCCCCGCGCCGTCCCAGCCCCAGAAGACGGCCCCGTTCACCGTGACGGTGACCCGCAGCTCGGAACGGCTGAACCGCAGCACCCCGCCACCCGGGCCCGGCGTCACCTCGCGCACCTGTCCGGGCACCCGGGCGCGCTCGGCGCCCCGCGGGGGCAGGCCGGCGGCGTCCGCACGGCGCCTGCGCCACGCCGCACGTACGGTACGCAATCCCTGAGCCGCCCCCACGAAACCGACCGTCCTCACCGAATGCACCAGGTCACGACCGTCCATGCTGCTCACCCTGCCATTGACCGGCGTACACGCGTGTGTCGTTCAACTGCCGTTCACCCGTGCCGGGACCACATCTTCATGACACGGACTATGTGGGCGGCACCCTGGTGCAGAAGTCGATCACATGGCATCGTCCGTGTCAGCCGCGTCACGCGCACACCCCAGCCCGTGCGCGAGCGACGCACACGACGCGCACATTCCGGGAGCCGCCCATGTCGATCGTGAACCCCCAGCCGCTCTGGCAGCCAGATCCGGAACGCATCGCCCAGGCGCAGATCACCAAATTCCAGGCGTGGGCGGCCGAGCGCCACGGCGCCCCGAGCGACGGCGGCTACGCCGCGCTGCACCGCTGGTCCGTCCACGAACTGGACACGTTCTGGAAAGCCGTCACGGAGTGGTTCGACGTACGGTTCAGCACGCCCTACGCGCGCGTGCTGGCCGACCGATCGATGCCCGGCGCACAGTGGTTCCCCGGAGCGACCCTCAACTACGCCGAACACGCCCTGCGAGCGGCCGCGACCCGACCGGACGAACCGGCCCTCCTGTGCGTCGACGAGACCCACGAACCACGCCCGGTCACCTGGTCCGAACTCCGCCGCCAGGTCGGCTCCCTCGCCGCCGAACTGCGCGCCCTCGGCGTACGCCCCGGAGACCGTGTCAGCGGCTACCTCCCCAACATCCCCCAGGCCGTCGTCGCCCTCCTCGCCACGGCCGCCGTGGGCGGCGTCTGGACCTCCTGCGCCCCGGACTTCGGCGCCCGCAGCGTCCTCGACCGCTTCCAGCAGGTCGAACCCGTCGTCCTGTTCACGGTCGACGGTTACCGCTACGGCGGCAAGGAGCACGACCGCCGCGACACCGTAGCCGAACTGCGCCGCGAGCTGCCCACCCTGCGCGCGGTCGTCCACATCCCGCTCCTCGGCACGGCGGCTCCCGAAGGCGCCCTGGAGTGGTCCGCCCTGACCAGCGCGGACACAGAACCCGTATTCGAGCAGGTGCCTTTCGACCACCCCCTGTGGGTGCTCTACTCCTCCGGCACGACCGGCCTGCCCAAGGCCATCGTCCAGTCCCAGGGCGGCATCCTCGTCGAACACCTCAAACAACTGGGCCTGCACTGTGACCTGGGTCCCGAGGACCGCTTCTTCTGGTACACCTCCACTGGCTGGATGATGTGGAACTTCCTCGTCTCCGGCCTCCTCACCGGCACCACGATCGTCCTCTACGACGGCAGCCCCGGCTTTCCCGACACCGGCGCCCAATGGCGGGTCGCCGAACGCACGGGAGCCACCCTCTACGGCACCTCCGCCGCGTACGTCATGGCCTGCCGCAAGGCGGACATCCACCCGGGCCGGGACTACGACCTCTCCAGCGTCCAGTGCGTCGCCACCACTGGCTCCCCCCTCCCGCCCGACGGCTTCCGCTGGCTCCACGACGAGGTCCGCGACGACCTGTGGATCGCCTCGGTCAGCGGCGGCACGGACGTGTGCTCCTGCTTCGCGGGTGCCGTACCGACCCTCCCCGTGTACATCGGCGAACTCCAGGCCCCAGGACTCGGCACCGACCTGCAGTCCTGGGACCCGAGCGGCAAACCCCTGACCGACGACGTCGGCGAACTCGTGGTCACCAACCCCATGCCGTCCATGCCGATCCACTTCTGGAACGACCCCGACGGCAGCCGCTACCACGACAGCTACTTCGACACCTACCCCGGCGTATGGCGTCACGGCGACTGGATCACCGTGACCTCCCGAGGTTCCGTGATCATCCACGGCCGTTCCGACTCCACACTCAACCGGCAGGGCGTGCGGATGGGATCGGCCGACATCTACGAAGCCGTGGAGCGCCTTCCGGAGATCAGGGAATCCCTCGTCATCGGCATCGAACAGCCCGACGGGGGCTACTGGATGCCCCTCTTCGTGCACCTCGCCCCCGGAGCCGTCCTCGACGACGCCCTCCTGAACCGCATCAAGCAGACCATCCGCGAACAGCTCTCACCGCGCCACATCCCCGACGAGATCATCGAAGTGCCCGGAATCCCGCACACCCTCACCGGAAAGCGCATCGAGGTCCCGGTCAAACGCCTGCTCCAGGGCACGCCACTGGAAAAGGCGGTCAACCCCGGCTCCATCGACAACCTCGACCTGCTCCACTTCTACGAGGACCTCGCCCGCAAACGAAACTGACCATCACAGCTGCCCTGACCTGCACTTTTCCTGTGCCGTCGACTGGCTCCGACCTCACTGTCAGTGCCCCCGGTTACTGTGAGTGAGCACTGATCGACTGCGCACAGGGGGAAACATGGCGCACACCGACCACCAGACCATGCGTCGCGTCCTGCACCGCGAAATCGCCGGCACGATCGGCCTGCTCACGGACGAGTACGACTTCCGGGCCATGCGGCGCTACCGCAGTTTCACGTTCGACGACCACGAAACCTACCTGCAGCAGGTGGAAGCACTGCTCAAAACACGCGCCGCCGAGGGCAGCCACACCACCGTGGCACTCTTCGACCCACAGGAGTACGCCGACTTCTGCAAGGACGGAGATCTCGACCCCGACCTCCCGTCGAGCCGCGCACGCTTCACAGCCGAACTGGCGGCCACCGGCCCCACCGTTCCCTATGACGGCCAGAAGCTGGCCGACCTCGTCCCGGCCCTAGTGGACGAAGCAGTACGGCAGGCGACCTGGGAGTACGCCTCGACACTCCTGGCCCGCGTCGGCGCCTGCGCGACCTGCGGCGAGGACATCGGCCGCACGGCCTTCGCCCGCGCCTCGAAGTTCCTCGTCCGCATCCTCGACACGGCCCCGCCAGGCAACCGGCATCTCGTCTGCAGCGTGTCCGGCACACCGGAGACCCTCGTCGCCGCCCTCCACGCGGACCAGGACACCGACGGGACCACACAACTCGATGAGGCCGAGGCACTCGAATTCACCACCGTCCTGGCCCTGGGCATCGCCACCCGCAGCCCCGGTGGACTGGTCATGCGGACCACCGCCCCCGGCACCCCCGACCGCATCTACGGTTGGCGCCTGCGCGGAAACGGCCTCGACCCCCTGACCGCGGGCGAGGTCTTCGACGCCTACTGCACAGACGTCGAGTCGGGCGACCTCATCTCTCCGGAATCAGGGGTCGACTACAGCGTCCCGCCCGACCTGGGGGAGGACACAGCAGACGGAGAGACCGGAGAGAACGGAGGTGAGGGAGCGGCGGAGCATCGCCACTGAGCATCCGCCCACAAAGACGGACGGGGCGCCCCACCAGCAGGTGGAGCGCCCCGGAAGAAGAACCGCCGTCGGCTCGTTCCGCCTACTCGCCGGACAGCACCGCCTGAGCCGCGCTGCGCGCCTCCTCGGCGGTGTCGGCCGCCCGCGCGGCCGCCGCGGCCCGCTCGCACTGCGCAAGCGTGTACTTCGCCAGCGTCGCCCGGACATAAGGAATCGACGCCGCACCCATGGAGAGGGAGGTGACACCCAGCCCGGTCAGCACACACGCGAGCAGCGGATCGGACGCGGCCTCACCGCAGACGCCACAGCTCTTGCCCTCGGCCTTGGCCGCCTCGGCGGACAGCGCGACCAGGTCGAGCAGCGCGGGCTGCCACGGGTCCTGAAGCCGGGACACCGCGCCCACCTGACGGTCGGCGGCAAACGTGTACTGAGCCAGGTCGTTCGTCCCCAGCGACAGGAACTCGACCTCCTGCAGGATCGAACGCGCCCGCAGCGCAGCCGACGGGATCTCCACCATCGCACCGAACTTCGCCTGCAGCCCAGCCTCCCGGCACGCATCCGCGAACGCCTTGGCGTCAAGGCGGTCCGCGACCATCGGGGCCATCACCTCGAGGTAGACCGGCAGACCCTCGGCCGCCTTCGCCAGCGCGCTCAGCTGGGTGCGCAGCACCTCGGGGTGGTCCAGGAGCGTCCGCAGACCGCGTACGCCCAAGGCCGGGTTCGGCTCGTCGGCCGGCGTCAGGAAGTCGAGCGGCTTGTCCGCACCGGCGTCCAGCACCCGCACGACGACACGGCCTTCGGGGAACGCCTCGAGCACCTGCCGGTAGGCCTCGACCTGCTTCTCCTCGGCCGGAGCCTTCTTGTTGTCGTCCAGGAAGAGGAACTCGGTCCGGAACAGGCCGACGCCCTCGGCGCCGGCGTCGACCGCGGCCGGCACGTCAGCGGGACCGCCGATGTTGGCGAGCAGCGGCACCTTGTGACCGTCGGAGGTGGCCCCCGGCCCCGTCGACGCGGCCAGCGCCGCCTTGCGCTCGGCGGCCGCGGCTTCCAGCTGGGCCTTCTTCGCGTCACTGGGATTCACGAAGATCTCGCCGGTGCTGCCGTCCACCGCGATCATCGTGCCCTCTGCCAACTCACCGGCACCCGGCAGTGCCACCACGGCCGGTACACCGAGCGCCCGGGCCAGGATCGCGCTGTGGCTTGTCGGCCCGCCCTCCTCGGTGACGAAACCGAGGACCAGGGTGGGATCCAGCAGTGCCGTGTCCGCCGGCGCGAGATCCCGCGCGACCAGGACATATGGCTCGTCACTGTCCGGCACACCCGGCATCGGCACACCGAGCAGGCGTGCGACGATACGATTCCGCACGTCATCAAGGTCCGCCACGCGGCCGGCGAGGTACTCACCGGCACCGGCCAGCAGGTCCCGGTACGCCGCGAAAGCGTCGTAGACCGCGCGCTCGGCGGTGCTGCCGACGGCGATCCGCCGCTCCACATCCGCCATCAGCTCGGGATCCTGGGCCATCATGGCCTGCGCCTCGAGTACCGCCTGGGCTTCGCCCCCCGCCAGATTGCCGCGCGCAATCAGGTCGGCTGCCACAGCTTCAACAGCCTGGCGGGCGCGCCCCTGTTCGCGCTCCGCCTCCTCGGCCGGGATCTGCTTGGCAGGCGGCTCGAGCACCGCCGTTCCCATGTGCCGAACCTCGCCGATCGCCACTCCGTGGCTCACGCCGACGCCTCGCAGCGTTGTCTCCATCTCACCCGTCTCCGATAGTGCGGCGGGTCCCGCCGCCGCAGTGGTTGGCCTGTATGCCGTCATACGACGGCCATGACATCACTTCCAGATGAAGAGGCTGTCGCCTGCCTTGACGTCGCCGTCCTCACGGAGTTCGGAGAGAGCCTCGGCCGTGGCCTCCAGAGCCACGATCGGGCACACCGGCGACTTGCCGGCGGCCTCGACAGCCGTCGGGTCCCAGCGCACGATGCCCTGACCGCGGGTCACGGTGTCGCCCTTGTTCACGAGCAGCTCGAAGCCCTCGCCATTGAGCTGCACGGTGTCGATGCCGAGGTGGGTGAGCACCCCGTGTCCGTCCCCGTCCACGACGACGAAGGCGTGCGGGTGGAGGGAGACGATGACTCCGTCCACGGGGGCGACGGCCTCAGCAGGCTCACGCACGGGGTCGATGGCGGTGCCCGGGCCGACCATGGCCCCGGAGAAGACCGGATCCGGCACGGCGGCCAGTCCGACGGCGCGTCCGGCGATCGGGGACGTCACGGTGGTCATGGGGAGCCTCCCAGGGGTGGAGCTTCATATATGGGCCGTCACTGCCTGTCCCGACGGCACACTGTTCAGCAGGGTATGCCATGGGAAGTCCCGGTTCTGTACGAGATCTCCCATTAGAGGTCTAGACCACCCCTACCTTAATCGATTTGCGCCCACTCTGCGGCCCCGTGTACAGTCATACCCCTGCTTGAGGCTGAGCGATGCGAACAAGCATCGTTGCCTGGCGGCACCCAACTTGTCAGATCCTATCTCGGGGTCTTCTTCTGCATGCCTGCAGGAGAGTGGTCAGAGAGACGGAAAAACACTGATAGAGTTTGGAGCACCGAAGGGAAGCGCCCGGAGGAAAGCCGCGAGAGAGAATCTCGGGTGAGTACAAAGGAAGCGACCGTTCCTTGAGAACTCAACAGCGTGCCAAAAGTCAACGCCAGATATGTTGATACCCCGTCTCCGGTCATCATGACTGAGGCGAGGTTCCTTTGAAAAAACACAGCGAGGACGCTGTGAGCGTCGGGATTATTCCTCCCGGCGTTCCGCTCCCGTGTGTGTCACCGGATTACCGGTAAGCATTCACGGAGAGTTTGATCCTGGCTCAGGACGAACGCTGGCGGCGTGCTTAACACATGCAAGTCGAACGATGAAGCCCTTCGGGGTGGATTAGTGGCGAACGGGTGAGTAACACGTGGGCAATCTGCCCTGCACTCTGGGACAAGCCCTGGAAACGGGGTCTAATACCGGATATGAGAACCTTGGGCATCCTTGGTTCTGTAAAGCTCCGGCGGTGCAGGATGAGCCCGCGGCCTATCAGCTTGTTGGTGAGGTAATGGCTCACCAAGGCGACGACGGGTAGCCGGCCTGAGAGGGCGACCGGCCACACTGGGACTGAGACACGGCCCAGACTCCTACGGGAGGCAGCAGTGGGGAATATTGCACAATGGGCGAAAGCCTGATGCAGCGACGCCGCGTGAGGGATGACGGCCTTCGGGTTGTAAACCTCTTTCAGCAGGGAAGAAGCGAAAGTGACGGTACCTGCAGAAGAAGCGCCGGCTAACTACGTGCCAGCAGCCGCGGTAATACGTAGGGCGCAAGCGTTGTCCGGAATTATTGGGCGTAAAGAGCTCGTAGGCGGCTTGTCGCGTCGGTTGTGAAAGCCCGGGGCTTAACCCCGGGTCTGCAGTCGATACGGGCAGGCTAGAGTTCGGTAGGGGAGATCGGAATTCCTGGTGTAGCGGTGAAATGCGCAGATATCAGGAGGAACACCGGTGGCGAAGGCGGATCTCTGGGCCGATACTGACGCTGAGGAGCGAAAGCGTGGGGAGCGAACAGGATTAGATACCCTGGTAGTCCACGCCGTAAACGGTGGGCACTAGGTGTGGGCAACATTCCACGTTGTCCGTGCCGCAGCTAACGCATTAAGTGCCCCGCCTGGGGAGTACGGCCGCAAGGCTAAAACTCAAAGGAATTGACGGGGGCCCGCACAAGCGGCGGAGCATGTGGCTTAATTCGACGCAACGCGAAGAACCTTACCAAGGCTTGACATACACCGGAAACGGCCGGAGACGGTCGCCCCCTTGTGGTCGGTGTACAGGTGGTGCATGGCTGTCGTCAGCTCGTGTCGTGAGATGTTGGGTTAAGTCCCGCAACGAGCGCAACCCTTGTCCCGTGTTGCCAGCAGGCCCTTGTGGTGCTGGGGACTCACGGGAGACCGCCGGGGTCAACTCGGAGGAAGGTGGGGACGACGTCAAGTCATCATGCCCCTTATGTCTTGGGCTGCACACGTGCTACAATGGCCGGTACAATGAGCTGCGATACCGCGAGGTGGAGCGAATCTCAAAAAGCCGGTCTCAGTTCGGATTGGGGTCTGCAACTCGACCCCATGAAGTCGGAGTCGCTAGTAATCGCAGATCAGCATTGCTGCGGTGAATACGTTCCCGGGCCTTGTACACACCGCCCGTCACGTCACGAAAGTCGGTAACACCCGAAGCCGGTGGCCCAACCCCTTGTGGGAGGGAGCTGTCGAAGGTGGGACTGGCGATTGGGACGAAGTCGTAACAAGGTAGCCGTACCGGAAGGTGCGGCTGGATCACCTCCTTTCTAAGGAGCACTTCTCAGCCGGGCTTGCCCGGTTCAGAGGCCAGTACATCAGCGAACGTCTGATGCTGGTTGCTCATGGGTGGAACGTTGACTACTCGGCACGGTCCAGGATGGATCAGGCGCTAGTACTGCCCCTTGGGGCGTGGAACGCTGATCTGGTCAGCTGACTGTGTCGGGCACGCTGTTGGGTGTCTGAGGGAATGAACTTTCCTCAGTTGCCGGTCCCAGTGCACTCGGGTCTGTTGGTCCGGGGTGATGGGTGGCTGGTCGTTGTTTGAGAACTGCACAGTGGACGCGAGCATCTGTGGCCAAGTTTTTAAGGGCGCACGGTGGATGCCTTGGCACCAGGAACCGATGAAGGACGTGGGAGGCCGCGATAGTCCCCGGGGAGTCGTCAACCAGGCTTTGATCCGGGGGTTTCCGAATGGGGAAACCCGGCAGTCGTCATGGGCTGTCACCCTTGCCTGAACACATAGGGCAAGTGGAGGGAACGCGGGGAAGTGAAACATCTCAGTACCCGCAGGAAGAGAAAACAACCGTGATTCCGGGAGTAGTGGCGAGCGAAACTGGATGAGGCCAAACCGTATGCGTGTGAGACCCGGCAGGGGTTGCGTATGCGGGGTTGTGGGATCTCTCTTCCACGGTCTGCCGGCCGTGGGACGAGTCAGAAACCGTTGATGTAGGCGAAGGACATGCGAAAGGTCCGGCGTAGAGGGTAAGACCCCCGTAGTCGAAACGTCAGCGGCTCGTTTGAGAGACACCCAAGTAGCACGGGGCCCGAGAAATCCCGTGTGAATCTGGCGGGACCACCCGCTAAGCCTAAATATTCCCTGGTGACCGATAGCGGATAGTACCGTGAGGGAATGGTGAAAAGTACCCCGGGAGGGGAGTGAAATAGTACCTGAAACCGTGTGCCTACAAGCCGTGGGAGCGTCGGATGCAGCTTGCTGTATCTCGTGACTGCGTGCCTTTTGAAGAATGAGCCTGCGAGTTTGCGGTGTGTTGCGAGGTTAACCCGGGTGGGGTAGCCGTAGCGAAAGCGAGTCCGAATAGGGCGTTTCAGTAGCGCGCTCAAGACCCGAAGCGGAGTGATCTAGCCATGGGCAGGTTGAAGCGGAGGTAAGACTTCGTGGAGGACCGAACCCACCAGGGTTGAAAACCTGGGGGATGACCTGTGGTTAGGGGTGAAAGGCCAATCAAACTCCGTGATAGCTGGTTCTCCCCGAAATGCATTTAGGTGCAGCGTCGTGTGTTTCTTGCCGGAGGTAGAGCACTGGATAGGCGATGGGCCCTACCGGGTTACTGACCTTAGCCAAACTCCGAATGCCGGTAAGTGAGAGCGCGGCAGTGAGACTGTGGGGGATAAGCTCCATGGTCGAGAGGGAAACAGCCCAGAGCATCGACTAAGGCCCCTAAGCGTACGCTAAGTGGGAAAGGATGTGGAGTCGCACAGACAACCAGGAGGTTGGCTTAGAAGCAGCCACCCTTGAAAGAGTGCGTAATAGCTCACTGGTCAAGTGATTCCGCGCCGACAATGTAGCGGGGCTCAAGCGTACCGCCGAAGTCGTGTCATTCATACAGTAGCCCCAACGGGTGTATGGATGGGTAGGGGAGCGTCGTCTGCCGGGTGAAGCAGCCGCGTAAGCGAGTTGTGGACGGTTGACGAGTGAGAATGCAGGCATGAGTAGCGATACAAACGTGAGAAACGTTTGCGCCGATTGACTAAGGGTTCCTGGGTCAAGCTGATCTGCCCAGGGTAAGTCGGGACCTAAGGCGAGGCCGACAGGCGTAGTCGATGGATAACCGGTTGATATTCCGGTACCCGCTGTGAAGCGTCAAACATTGAATCCAGTGATGCTAAGCCCGTGAAGCCGCCCCTGATCTCTTCGGAGTGAGGGGGAGTGGTGGAGCCGGTGACCCGAGCTGGTAGTAGGTGAGTGATGGGGTGACGCAGGAAGGTAGTCCATCCCGGGCGGTGGTTGTCCCGGGGTAAGGGTGTAGGACGTCAGGTAGGTAAATCCGCCTGGCATGTGTCTGAGACCTGATGCCGAGCCGATTGTGGTGAAGTGGATGATCCTATGCTGTCGAGAAAAGCCTCTAGCGAGTTTCATGGCGGCCCGTACCCTAAACCGACTCAGGTGGTCAGGTAGAGAATACCGAGGCGTTCGGGTGAACTATGGTTAAGGAACTCGGCAAAATGCCCCCGTAACTTCGGGAGAAGGGGGGCCACATCCGGTGACGGCACTTGCTGCCGGAGCTGGGGGTGGCCGCAGAGACCAGCGAGAAGCGACTGTTTACTAAAAACACAGGTCCGTGCGAAGCCGTAAGGCGATGTATACGGACTGACGCCTGCCCGGTGCTGGAACGTTAAGGGGACCGGTTAGCTCCATTTCGGTGGGGCGAAGCTGAGAACTTAAGCGCCAGTAAACGGCGGTGGTAACTATAACCATCCTAAGGTAGCGAAATTCCTTGTCGGGTAAGTTCCGACCTGCACGAATGGCGTAACGACTTCTCGACTGTCTCAACCATAGGCCCGGTGAAATTGCACTACGAGTAAAGATGCTCGTTTCGCGCAGCAGGACGGAAAGACCCCGGGACCTTTACTACAGTTTGATATTGGTGTTCGGTTCGGCTTGTGTAGGATAGCTGGGAGACTTTGAAACGCGGACGCCAGTTCGTGTGGAGTCGTCGTTGAAATACCAGTCTGGTCGTGCTGGATGTCTAACCTGGGTCCGTGATCCGGATCAGGGACAGTGTCTGATGGGTAGTTTAACTGGGGCGGTTGCCTCCTAAAGGGTAACGGAGGCGCCCAAAGGTTCCCTCAGCCTGGTTGGCAATCAGGTGTTGAGTGTAAGTGCACAAGGGAGCTTGACTGTGAGACCGACGGGTCGAGCAGGGACGAAAGTCGGGACTAGTGATCCGGCGGTGGCTTGTGGAAGCGCCGTCGCTCAACGGATAAAAGGTACCCCGGGGATAACAGGCTGATCTTCCCCAAGAGTCCATATCGACGGGATGGTTTGGCACCTCGATGTCGGCTCGTCGCATCCTGGGGCTGGAGTCGGTCCCAAGGGTTGGGCTGTTCGCCCATTAAAGCGGTACGCGAGCTGGGTTTAGAACGTCGTGAGACAGTTCGGTCCCTATCCGCTGTGCGCGTAGGAGTCTTGAGAAGGGCTGTCCCTAGTACGAGAGGACCGGGACGGACGAACCTCTGGTGTGCCAGTTGTTCTGCCAAGGGCATGGCTGGTTGGCTACGTTCGGGAGGGATAACCGCTGAAAGCATCTAAGCGGGAAGCCTGCTTCGAGATGAGGACTCCCACCCACTTGATGGGGTAAGGCTCCCAGTAGACGACTGGGTTGATAGGCCGGATATGGAAGCACGGTAACGTGTGGAGTTGACCGGTACTAATAGGCCGAGGGCTTGTCCTCAGTTGCTCGCGTCCACTGTGTTGGTTCTGAAACCACGAACAGCCGTTTCCGGTTGTCAGTTTCATAGTGTTTCGGTGGTCATAGCGTGAGGGAAACGCCCGGTTACATTCCGAACCCGGAAGCTAAGCCTTACAGCGCCGATGGTACTGCAGGGGGGACCCTGTGGGAGAGTAGGACGCCGCCGAACTACCTTTGTAGCTCCGGTTCTTGGGCACTTGACCCAGGGGCCGGAGCTTTTTTGCGTTGAGGTAAGGTCGGGGGCATCGTTGGCTCGTTTTTTGACAGGAGGCCCCCGGTTGGAGGTCCAGGAGACCCGCGTTCAGACGGACCGGGTCCTCACGATCCCGAACATCCTCAGCATGGCTCGGCTCCTCGGCGTACCCCTCTTCCTGTGGCTGATCCTCAGGCCCGAGTTCGGGGGGCCCAAGAGTGACGGCTGGGCGCTGCTGGTGCTGGCTCTGAGCGGGATCAGTGACTACCTGGACGGCAAACTCGCGCGGCGCTGGAACCAGATCAGCAACCTCGGCCGGCTCCTTGATCCCGCCGCGGACCGGCTCTACATACTGTCGACCCTGGTCGGGCTCACCTGGCGCGAGATTCTGCCTATCTGGTTGACCGCCGTACTGCTGGCGCGAGAACTGGTTCTGCTGGTGATGGTGGGCATCCTCAGGCGCCACGGCTATCCGCCGCCGCAGGTGAACTTCCTTGGCAAGGCCGCCACCTTCAACCTGATGTACGCCTTCCCGTTGTTGCTGCTCAGTGACGGAAGCGGATGGATCTCGTCACTCGCTGCTATTTTCGGATGGGCGTTCGCCGGGTGGGGTACAACCCTCTACTGGTGGGCAGGAGTCCTCTACGTGGTACAGGTCCGCCGTCTGGTTCGAGCGGACACCATGGCCGATTGAGCTCGCCGATTGAGCGGCCTGTAGCGGTGCGATGGCCCGCGAGGGAAAAGTGCGGGACAATTCGGACGGGTGAAGTCGGCTAGACCGTCGTCTCTTCGAGGAGGACGCTTCCGACATGAAGGCCGTCGTGATGGCCGGTGGCGAAGGCACACGCCTTCGTCCCATGACCTCAAGCATGCCCAAGCCGCTCCTGCCGGTGGCCAACCGGCCGATCATGGAGCATGTTCTGCGGCTGCTCAAAAGGCATGGGCTCAACGAGACCGTCGTAACTGTCCAGTTCCTTGCCTCGCTGGTCAAGAACTACTTCGGTGACGGTGAAGAGCTCGGAATGGAGCTCACCTATGCCAACGAGGAGAAGCCACTCGGTACCGCCGGAAGTGTCAAGAACGCTGAAGAGGCGTTGAAGGACGACACGTTCCTGGTCATCTCCGGTGATGCCCTGACCGACTTCGACCTCACCGAACTGATCAACTTCCACAAGGAAAAGGGTGCGCTGGTCACCGTCTGCTTGACCCGTGTCCCGAACCCTTTGGAATTCGGCATCACGATCGTCGACGAAGAGGGCAAGGTCGAGCGGTTCCTGGAGAAGCCGACCTGGGGCCAGGTCTTCTCGGACACCGTGAACACCGGTATCTACGTCATGGAGCCCGAGGTCTTCGACTATGTCGAGGCCGATGTGCCCGTCGACTGGTCCGGCGATGTCTTCCCGCAGCTCATGAAGGAGGGAAAGCTGGTCTACGGCTATGTCGCCGAGGGCTACTGGGAGGACGTCGGCACGCACGAGAGCTATGTGAAGGCGCAGGCCGATGTCCTGGAGGGCAAGGTCGACGTCGAGATCGACGGCTTCGAGATCTCCCCGGGTGTGTGGGTGGCCGAAGGCGCCGAAGTACATCCCGATGCGGTGCTTCGAGGACCGCTGTACATCGGCGACTACGCGAAGGTGGAGGCCGGCGCGGAAATCCGTGAGCACACCGTTGTGGGCTCCAACGTCGTCGTCAAGAGTGGGGCCTTCCTGCACAAGGCCGTCGTGCACGACAACGTGTATGTCGGGCAGCACAGCAATCTGCGGGGCTGTGTCGTCGGGAAGAACACCGACATCATGCGGGCGGCCCGCATCGAGGACGGCGCCGTCATCGGTGATGAGTGCCTCATCGGCGAAGAATCGATCGTGCAGGGCAATGTGCGGGTCTACCCGTTCAAGACCATCGAGGCCGGTGCCTTCGTCAATACCTCGGTCATATGGGAATCGCGGGGCCAGGCGCACCTCTTCGGTGCCCGCGGGGTCTCCGGAATCCTGAACGTCGAGATCACGCCGGAGCTGGCCGTGCGGCTGGCCGGCGCCTACGCGACGACGTTGAAGAAGGGCTCGACCGTCACGACGGCCCGCGACCACTCCCGTGGTGCCCGTGCGCTGAAGCGGGCCGTGATCTCCGCGCTGCAGGCCAGCGCCATCGACGTACGCGACCTGGAGAACGTACCGCTGCCGGTTGCGCGACAGCAGACCGCTCGGGGCAGTGCCGGTGGGATCATGATCCGGACCACGCCCGGGGTGCCGGATTCCGTGGACATCATGTTCTTCGACGGGCAGGGTGCCGATCTTTCGCAGGCTAGTCAGCGGAAGTTGGACCGGGTGTTCGCGCGTCAGGAGTATCGGCGGGCGTTCCCCGGCGAGATCGGGGATCTGCATTTCCCGGCCAGCGTGTTCGACTCCTACACCGGATCGCTGTTGCGCAATGTCGACACCACCGGGATCGCCGAGTCGGGGCTGAAGGTCGTCGTCGACGCGTCGAACGGAAGCGCGGGACTGGTGTTGCCCAGCCTGCTCGGCAAGCTGGGCGTGGACTCGCTGACGATCAATCCCGGTCTGGACGAGTCCAGGCCGACGGAGTCGGCGGATGCGCGGCGGTCGGGGCTCGTGCGGCTGGGAGAGATCGTGGCGTCGGCGCGGGCCGCGTTCGGGGTGCGGTTCGATCCCGTCGGCGAGCGGCTGTCGCTGGTCGACGAGAAGGGGCGGATCGTCGAGGACGACCGGGCGCTGCTCGTGATGCTCGACCTGGTCGCCGCGGAGCGCCGCAGTGGGCGGGTTGCCCTGCCCGTGACCACGACGAGGATCGCCGAGCAGGTCGCGGCGTACCACGGGACTCAGGTCGAGTGGACGACCACGTCGCCCGACGATCTGACCCGGGTCGGCGGCGACGAGTCGACCATCTTCGGAGGTGACGGCAAGGGCGGCTTCATCGTCCCGGAGTTCAGCAGTGTCTTCGACGGTGCGGCGGCCTTCGTACGGCTGATCGGGCTGGTGGCGCGGACGCAGCTCACGCTGAGCCAGATCGACGCGCGCATTCCGCGTGCGCACGTCCTGAAGCGGGATCTGGCGACGCCCTGGGCCGTCAAGGGACTGGTGATGCGGCGGGTCGTCGAGGCGGCCGGAGATCGCGATGTGGACACCACGGACGGGGTGCGCGTGGTGGAGGCCGACGGGCGCTGGGTGATGGTGCTGCCCGATCCGGCCGAGGCGGTCACCCACCTGTGGGCCGAGGGGCCGGACGATGCCTCCGCACAGGCCCTGCTCGACGAGTGGTCGGCGGTGGTGGACAGCGCCGGCCGGTAAGGCGGCAGCACGCGCGCGTGCCGGACAACTGTCCCCAAGGGGGCCTGTCCGGCACGCCGGTGGGGCCATTCGGAGGTAGCGGCCACGACGTGCGACGATGTGCGGCATGCCGCAGCAGCCCCCCGTTCGGAGCACTCCCGCCCGCGCCTCGCGCCCGGACGCCTCCATGTCGCTGCTGACCAACGTCATGGATCACAGCCTCGACGACGGCTACGCGGAGGCGGCCGCCCGGAAGAAGGCGGCGGGCGCCGGGGGCATGCCCAAGACCCTCAGGGCGAAGCTCGGTCTCGCGGCGGGCTTGGTGCTCGCGGCTCTGGTGGTGACCGTCGGCGCGGCACAGGCGCGCGTGGCGGCGCCGGTCGTGGCCAAGGAGCGCGAGGAGCTCATCGACCGGATCGACCGGGAGACCGCGGCGGCCGACGAGCTGGAGAGCACCGTCGACAGGCTGCGGGACGATGTGAGCGCCCGGCAGCGGGAGGCGCTCAAGCAGAGCGGCGGCGGTGACCAGACCGAGCTGGTCGGCATTCTGTCCGGTGCCTCCGAAGTGCACGGACCCGGTGTGAAGTTGGTCGTGAACGACGCCAAGGAGGCCGCCGCCGGCGCGGACAGCGACCCGCGCGGGACGAGCGGCTTCTCCGACACGGGGCGGGTACGTGACCGGGACATGCAGCGCGTGGTGAACGGGATGTGGGAGTCGGGCGCCGAGGCCGTCTCGATCAACGGGCAGCGGCTGACCGCGTTGTCCGCGATCAGGGCCGCCGGCGACGCGATACTGGTCGACAACAGGCCGCTGGTGCCGCCGTACACGGTGCTGGCGGTGGGGGACGGGGAAGGGTTGAGCACGAAGTTCCAGAACAGCGCGGACGGACTCTATCTGCACGCCCTGCAGGAGAACTTCGGTATTCGGACGAGCATCTCCGTGGAGGGGGACCTACGGTTGCCGGCCGCGCCGAGTGTGATTGTTCGCACAGCACAGCCGATAACCGAGTCAGCACAGCAGAGAACTGAGAAAGGCACATCGTGATCGCCGTACTGGGCCTCGTCGTGGGAGTCGTGGCCGGCCTGTTGGTCCGGCCCGAGGTTCCGGCGGTCGTCGAGCCTTATCTTCCCATCGCCGTGGTGGCGGCCCTCGACGCCGTCTTCGGGGGTCTGCGGGCCATGCTCGACGGCATCTTCGACGACAAGGTCTTCGTGGTGTCGTTCCTGTCGAACGTGGTCGTCGCCGCGCTGATCGTGTTCCTGGGCGACGAGTTGGGCGTCGGTGCCCAGCTGTCCACCGGTGTCGTCGTTGTCCTCGGCATCCGGATCTTCTCCAACGCCGCGGCGATCCGTCGGCACGTGTTCCGGGCGTGAGGCAGATGAGCGAGCAGGACGAGAAGACGGGCACGAACCGGCTGCGCAAGGAGCTGCCGGACGAGGTGCCGGCCCAGGCCACGCCGACCGCTGACGCCGATCCGGCCGCAGAGAGCACGCCTATCGCGGCCGGCACGCCTGCCGGGGCGAGCACGCCTGCCGGGGCGAACGCGGAGGTCGCCGAGGAGAAGCCCCAGCCGGAGATCACCGGGCGGCAGCGGCTGATCAACGGGCTGTGGCCGCCGCGCGTGACCCGGGCCCAACTCATCGTCGCGCTGCTGCTGTTCGGGCTGGGCTTCGGCCTGGCCGTGCAGGTCGCCTCGAACAGCGACGGCGACAGCGCCCTGCGCGGGGCCCGGCAGGAGGATCTTGTGCGGATCCTCGATGAACTGGACGACCGTACTCAGCGTCTTGAGGACGAGAAGCAGGGTCTCGAAAAGCAGCGGGACGAGCTGGAGAACAGCTCGAACCAGGCCGAGGAGGCCCGGCGGCAGACGATCGAGAAGGAACGGCAACTCGGCGTGCTGGCGGGCACGGTGGCGGCACAGGGGCCCGGCATCACGATGACCATCGACGACACGAAGGGGACGGTCGAGGCGGACATGCTGCTCGACGCGATCCAGGAGCTGCGCGCGGCCGGCGCGGAGGCGATCCAGGTGAACGGCGTGCGGGTCGTCGCGAGCACCTACCTGACGGACTCCGGGGAAAGTGTGAGTGTCGACGGGAACAAGATCAACGCTCCCTTTCGTTTCAAGGTCATCGGCAAGCCGCAGGACCTCGAACCGGCGCTCAACATCCCAGGAGGCGTGGTGCAGACGCTTGAGAAGGAGCAGGCCACCGTGACGGTCGAGCGGTCGGACAAGATCGTCGTGGACGCCTTGCGAGCGGCGAAGCGACCTGACTACGCTCGGTCGTCCTCCCAGTGAACCGGGGGTGCATGGGGGACGTCCGGGGAGGGCATGAGGTTGCGGGGGGTCGACGCACCGAATGGGTGGTGCGTGGTGGAAACTGTCTGGTGGATACGGACGTTGTGAGGATGTCCGGGTCGGCCAGAGTGTGCAATCAGGGTTCGTCCTGCCCACGGGCGGGTCTGTTTCGGTCAAGGGGAATCGCCCGTGAAGTTGTTTGCGAAGTTGTTCGGCAAGAGCGCGCGAGAGGGCAGCGACAACGCGACCGCTCGTCATCGCGCACAGCCTGACGCGGAGGGCCAGCGTCCGCTGTTCCGGGACCAGGTGGCTGGTCCGGGTGGTGACATTTCCGGTGGTCAGGGCGCGCCGTCGGTTGACCCTGCCCAGGCCGGCGGCATAGGTTTCGGGCAACCGTCAACCTCAAGTGCGGGTGGAGGGTTCTCCGCCGACCCGTACGCGTCCCACGCCCCTGCGGGGCAGCCGCGGCAGGAGGATCCATCCATGTCGGCCCTGGTTTGTACGAGGTGCGGTAACCGCAACGCGGAGAGCAGCCGCTTCTGTTCCAACTGCGGTGCGCCGCTGCGGGCCGGGGCGGTTCCCGAGCGTCCCTCCGAGACGACCTCCACGATCTCCATCAGCGGGCTCGAGGCGTACGACGCCGAGGTCACCGGTCAGACGCCGCTGCCGACGCTGTCCCCCGAGGCGCAGGCCGCGGTGGATGCGCTGCCGCTGGGGTCCGCGCTGCTGGTGGTGCGCCGGGGGCCGAACTCGGGCAGCCGCTTCCTGCTGGACAGCGACCTGACCACGGCCGGGCGTCATCCGCAGAGCGACATCTTCCTGGACGACGTGACGGTCTCGCGCCGCCATGTGGAGTTCCGGCGCAGCCCGGACGGGTCGTTCACGGTGGCCGACGTGGGCAGTCTGAACGGCACGTATGTGAACCGGGAGCGGATCGACCAGGTCGCTCTGTCGAACGGTGACGAGGTGCAGATCGGCAAGTACCGGCTGGTCTTCTACGCGAGCCGGCAGGGCATCTGACCCTCCTCCGGAATCCGTCCGGAGGGACTCCGAGGGAAGGTCCATGCGTCACACACCGAGCGGCGGTGCCGGGTATGGTGCCGCCGCCACGGGCAGCGGGCTGATGAGTATTGGCACCGTGTTGAACGTGCTGCGCGAGGAGTTTCCCGAGGTCACGATCTCCAAGATCCGGTTCCTGGAGTCGGAGGGGCTGATCGAGCCGCAGCGGACGCCTTCGGGGTACCGGAAGTTCAGCGCGGGGGATGTCGAGCGGCTCGGGCATGTGCTGCGGATGCAGCGGGACCACTATCTGCCGCTCAAGGTGATCCGTGAGCATCTTGAGGCCATGGAGCGCGGGGAACAGGTGCGGCTGCCCGCGCTGGGCCGACAGCGTCACGGTGAGGCTGTACCGGCCGTCGAGGTGTCCGATGGGCCGACGGCGGCGCGGATCGGGCGGGCGGAGTTGCTGGCGGCGGCCGGGATCGGCGAGCAGGAGCTTGCCGAGTGGGAGTCGTACGGGCTGGTCACCCCGGTGGCGGACGGTGCGTACGACGCCGAGGCGGTCACCGTGGCGGCGCTGATCGTCGAGCTGGGGCGGTTCGGGATCGAGCCGCGGCATCTGCGGGCGATGAAGGCTGCGGCTGATCGTGAGGCCGGGCTCGTGGATCAGGTGGTGGCCCCCCTGAGGCGGCACCGGAATCCGCAGACGAGGGCCCATGCGGAGGCTCGGGCGAAGGAGCTGGCCGGGCTCACGGTGAAGCTGCATGCGGCGTTGGTGCAGAGTGCGCTTGGGGTGCGGCTGCCCTGAGCGGGGGGTGCACCTGGGCTGGCGGCCCGGGTTCTGCGCCGGTCTGGCTTCTCCGTCGGCCTGCGTCCTGCGCCGGGCTTCCGGCTCCGGCATATCCGTCGGCTCCGGTGTGAGGGGAGCGGGTGAGTGGGAGGCCGAGGGCGTCCGTGGGCTTGGCTTGGGGGTTGGGGGTAGCCCTAGGTGTGCGGCAGTCGGCTTCTCAAGAATGGCGGCGGAGGGGGCCCGCAGCGGCCGGATCCCGTGGTCGATCGTGGCCCGACTACCCAAACGTCCCGGGCACGGCCTAGGGTTGCTGTGTGAACGAGCTCGATGTCGTAGGTGTCCGGGTCGAAATGCCCTCCAACCAACCGATCGTGCTCCTGCGCGAAGTGGGAGGCGACCGTTACCTCCCCATCTGGATCGGGCCGGGGGAGGCGACGGCGATCGCCTTCGCCCAGCAGGGTATGGCCCCCGCGCGACCGCTGACCCACGACCTGTTCAAGGACGTGCTGGAGGCCGTCGGCCAGGAGCTCACCGAAGTGCGCATCACGGACCTGCGTGAAGGCGTCTTCTACGCCGAGCTGGTCTTCGCCAGCGGCGTCGAGGTGAGCGCCCGTCCGTCCGATGCCATAGCGCTCGCCCTGCGCACCGGCACGCCGATCTACGGCAGTGACGGGGTGCTCGACGACGCCGGCATTGCGATCCCCGACGAGCAGGAGGACGAGGTGGAGAAGTTCCGGGAGTTCCTCGACCAGATCTCCCCGAGGACTTCGGCACCAGCAGCCAGTGAGAAGTGGCCGACCCGGGCGGACGTACGGTCCGTGGCGGGTCGGTGTGTGCGGGGCGGCGCCTCTCGCCCCGGCACGTGCCAGTGGCCAGTGAGAGCGTCCTGCGGCTTCCCGTCAGAGCATTCGGCTAGCCTTTCCCCGCGGTTGGGTGCGGGAAACCACTCTTAGGGTGATTATCACTCGGCGTGCCGAGTGTGGCGATCGTTGACGCACCCTTGGTGACTGCCTACCGTCGAGAAGGCAGGTCAAGGACGGAGGTCGGCGTGAGAAGCAGCGGCGACGGTACGGCTGGGGGTGCCCCCGGACGCAGTTTCGGGGAAAGCGGTCCGTACCCTCCCCCGAGCTCTCGGCTCCGTCCGAGTGGGGGGTACGCGCCGCACGGGAGGCTGAGCGATCAGGCTCCACAGCGACCGACGGCCGTTCCCAGCGGCGGAGGGGCGGCGTCCATGGCGTCCGAGGAGATCGGCTATCGCGGTCCGACGGCCTGCGCGGCCGCCGGCATCACCTATCGGCAACTGGACTACTGGGCCCGCACCGGACTCGTCGAGCCGAGCGTGCGGCCCGCCTACGGGTCCGGGACGCAGCGTCTGTACAGCTTCCGTGACGTCGTCGTCCTGAAGATCGTCAAGCGGTTCCTCGACACCGGGGTGTCGCTGCAGAACATCCGCACCGCCGTCCAGCATCTGCGGGAACGTGGCTTCCGGGACCTTGAGCGGATGACGCTGATGAGTGATGGTGCCACCGTCTACGAGTGCACCTCGCCCGACGAGGTCCACGCGCTGCTTCAGGGCGGTCAGGGGATCTTCGGGATCGCCGTCGGTGTGGTGTGGCGGGACGTCGAGAGTGCCCTGTCGCAGCTGCACGGAGAGCGCATCGACACCGGTGAGACGCTTGTCGGGAACAATCCGGCGGACGAACTGGCGCGACGGCGCAACCGGGCCGTCTGAAGTCCTTCGCACGGCTGTTCCGCAGGCCTGGGGGCATTGTCAGTGGCGTGAGGCAGCATCGGACATGTGAGAACAGCGCCCACGATCCTGCATCTCGACATGGATGCCTTCTTCGCCTCGGTGGAGCAGGCATCCAAGCCGAGCCTGCGCGGGAAAGCCGTGATCGTGGGTGGGCTCGGGCCGCGCGGGGTGGTGGCGACCTGCTCGTACGAGGCCCGGGTGTTCGGGGTGCATTCGGCGATGCCCATGGGCCAGGCGCGCCGGCTCGCGCCCAACGCCGCGTATCTCGTGCCGCGCTTCGGGTTCTACCGGACGATCAGTGAGCAGGTGATGAGCCTGCTGCGGGCGCTGTCGCCGCTGGTGGAGCCCCTGAGCCTGGACGAAGCGTTCGTGGATCTGGAGGCCGGTGGGGCGGCCTGGGACCAGGAGTCGGCGCGGCTGGCGGGCGTCAAGCTGCGGGCCGACATCCGGGCCGTCACCAGGCTCACCGGGTCCGTCGGGCTCGCCGCCTCCAAGATGCTCGCGAAGATCGCCTCCGAGCAGGCCAAACCGGACGGGCTGGTGCTGATCGAGCCGGGCACCGAGCGGGCACTGCTGGGGCCGATGCCGGTGCGGACGCTGCCGGGGGTGGGGCCCGCGACGGGCGACCATCTGCGGCGGGCCGGGATCACCACGGTCGACGAGATCGCCGAGGCGGGCGAGGACGAGCTCGTACGGCTGCTGGGGAAGGCCCACGGGCACGCCCTGTATGCCATGGCGCTGGCCCGCGACGACCGGCCGGTGGTCGCCGAGCGGGAGGCGAAGTCCGTGTCGGTCGAGGACACGTATGACGTGGACATCCACGACCGGGTCCGGGTCGGGCTGGAGGTGCAGCGGCTCGCGGACCGGTGCGTGCGGCGGCTGCGCGGGGCCGGGCTGTCGGGGCGGACGATCGTACTGAAGGTGCGGCGGTACGACTTCTCGACGCTGACCCGGTCCGAGACGCTCCGTGGGCCCACGGACGATCCGGCGGTGGTGCGGGAGGCCGCGGCGCGGCTGCTGGAGTCCGTGGACACGACAGGGGGTGTGCGGCTGCTGGGGGTGGGGGTGAGCGGGCTGGCCGACTACACGCAGGAGGACCTGTTCGCGCAGGCGGCGGGGGAGCGGGCCGAGGGGGCGACGGAGGACGTGGCGGACGAGCCAGTGCCGGAGGAGGTCGAGCCCGTCGAGCGGCGGTGGGCTGCCGGGCACGATGTGCGGCACGCCGAGTACGGGCACGGGTGGGTGCAGGGCAGCGGGCTGGGCAGAGTGACCGTGCGGTTCGAGACGCCCGACTCGGAGCCCGGGCGGGTGCGGACCTTCCTGATCGACGATCCCGCGCTGGAGCCTGCGGATCCGCTGCCACTGGTGGCGCGAAGACCCGAGCTCCAGGGTTGAGCCTTCGGGGTCACGTCTCGTCCGAGCCCGCCAGCTTGCCGAAGTCGCGGTCCGGGAACCTGGGCGGGGCGGCCACGTCGAGGCCGTAGTGGTGGTAGAGCTGCAGTTCCTGTTCCGGGGAGAGGTGGCGGCCGACGCCGAAGTCGGGGGCGTCCTTGATCAGGGCCCGGTCGAAGGGGACGTGCAGGCTGCCTTCGACCAGTCGGCTCGGCTCCAATGGGACGAAGGCGTCCCTGCTGAACAGGCCGGTACGTATGGCGGCCCACTCCGGAACGCCGGTCGCGTCGTCGAGGTAGACCTCGTCGATGGTGCCTATTTTGGTGCCGTTGCGGTCGAAGGCCTTGCGGCCGATCAGGTTGCGCGGATCGATGTCGGTCTGCACGGGCCCTCCACTTGCTCGCACCACATTCGTAAGCACTACGAAAGAGCACAATGGGGAACGCGGCCACTCGAAGGTCCTGGCGTTGACCTCGCTGGTAGTCTGGCAACGGCTGCTGACCCCGTGCGGGAGAGTCCTCCGGAGATCACCGGAGGCGCCGAAGGAGCAAATCCTCCCCGGAATCTCTCAGGCCCACGTACCGCACGGACGAGGTCACTCTGGAAAGCAGAGCGGGTGTCACGGCTTCCGCTCTCACCGACGGTGCAAGCCGGGCGTCCGCAGGGCGGCCGGTGAAGCTCTCAGGTTGAGATGACAGAGGGGGAGGCCGTCGGGGCACCCGTGCCGTGGTGCCCCTCGAAGGTCGCGTCAGACCAGGAGGCCTCCGCAATGACCGCCCAGCGCATTCCGCTCTCCGAGCTCGAACAGGGCACACCCTTCGAGCAGCGCCACATCGGGCCCGACCAGGAGGCGCGGGCGAAGATGCTCGCGCAGGTCGGCTACGGCTCGCTCGACGAGCTCACCGCCGCGGCGGTACCGGATGTGATCAAGAACGCCGACGCCCTGGACCTGCCGGGCGCGCGCACCGAGGCCGAGGTGCTGCGCGAGCTGCGCTCCCTGGCCGACGGCAACCAGGTCCTGGGCTCCATGATCGGGCTCGGGTACTACGGGACGTTCACCCCGCCCGTCATCCTGCGCAACGTCATGGAGAACCCGGCCTGGTACACGGCGTACACCCCGTACCAGCCGGAGATCTCGCAGGGCCGGCTGGAGGCGCTGCTGAACTTCCAGACCGTGGTCGCCGACCTCACCGGGTTGCCGACCTCCGGTGCCTCCCTGCTGGACGAGGGCACGGCCGCGGCCGAGGCGATGGCGCTGTCCCGGCGCATGGGCAAGAACAAGAAGGGCCTGTTCCTGGTCGACGCGGACGTGCTGCCGCAGACCATCGCCGTGATCCAGACCCGCGCCGAGCCGACCGGCGTCGAGGTCGTCGTCGCCGACCTCGGCGAGGGCATCCCGGCCGAGGTCGCCGGGCGTGAGATCAACGGCGTGCTGATCCAGTACCCGGGCGCCTCCGGGGCCGTACGCGACATCAAGGCGGTCATCGACCAGGCGCACGAACTGGGCGCGCTCGTCACCGTCGCCGCCGATCTGCTGGCGCTGGCGCTGCTGAAGTCGCCGGGTGAGCTGGGCGCGGACATCGCGGTCGGTACGACGCAGCGGTTCGGTGTGCCGATGGGCTTCGGTGGGCCGCACGCCGGTTACATGGCGGTGCAGGAGAAGTTCGCGCGCAGCCTGCCCGGGCGGCTCGTGGGCGTGTCCGTCGACGCCGACGGCAACAAGGCGTACCGGCTGGCGTTGCAGACGCGTGAGCAGCACATCCGGCGGGAGAGGGCGACCAGCAACATCTGCACCGCGCAGGTGCTGCTCGCCGTGATGGCCGGGATGTACGCCGTGTACCACGGGCCCGAGGGGCTGAAGGCCATCGCGCGGCGCACGCACCGGTACGCCACGATCCTCGCCGCGGGTCTGCGCAACGGCGGCGTCGAGATCGTCCACGACGCCTACTTCGACACCGTCACCGCGCGGGTGCCGGGGCGGGCGGCCGAGGTCGTCGCCGCCGCGCGCCAGAACGGTGTCAACCTGCGGCTCGTCGACGCCGACCACGTCTCCATGGCCTGCGACGAGACCACCAACCGGGCCCAACTGGCCGCCGTATGGACGGCGTTCGGTGTCGAGGGGGACATCGAGGCGCTGGACGATGTCACGGCGGAGTCGCTGCCCGGCGGACTGCTGCGCACCGACGACTACCTGACCCACCCGGTCTTCCATCAGCACCGCTCCGAGACCGCGATGCTGCGCTACCTGCGTCGGCTCGCCGACCGCGACTACGCGCTCGACCGGGGCATGATCCCGCTGGGCTCCTGCACCATGAAGCTCAACGCGACCACGGAGATGGAGCCGGTCACCTGGCCGGAGTTCGGGCAACTGCACCCCTTCGCGCCCGCCGAGCAGGCCCAGGGGTACCTGACGCTCATTCGGGAGCTGGAGGAACGTCTCGCGGAGGTCACCGGCTACGACAAGGTGTCGCTGCAGCCCAACGCCGGGTCGCAGGGTGAGCTGGCCGGGCTGCTCGCCGTGCGCGGGTACCACCGGGCGAACGGCGACGAGCAGCGGACCGTGTGCCTGATCCCGTCGTCCGCGCACGGCACGAACGCCGCGAGCGCCGTCATGGCCGGCATGAGGGTCGTCGTGGTGAAGACCGCCGAGGACGGGGAGATCGACGTCCGGGACCTGCGGGCGAAGATCGAGCAGTACCGTGACGAGCTGGCGGTGCTGATGATCACGTACCCCTCCACGCATGGTGTGTTCGAGGAGCATGTCGCCGACATCTGCGCGCAGGTGCACGACGCCGGTGGGCAGGTGTACGTCGACGGGGCCAACCTCAACGCCCTGGTCGGGCTCGCGAAGCCGGGGCACTTCGGTGGCGATGTGTCCCACCTCAACCTGCACAAGACGTTCTGTATCCCGCACGGCGGCGGTGGCCCGGGCGTCGGTCCGGTGGCCGTACGGTCGCACCTGGCGCCGTATCTGCCGAACCACCCCCTGCAGCCCGCGGCCGGGCCGGAGACCGGGGTCGGGCCTATCTCGGCCGCGCCGTGGGGTTCGGCGGGGATTCTGCCGATCTCGTGGGCCTATGTGCGGCTCATGGGCGGCGAGGGGCTGAAGCGGGCCACGCAGGTGGCCGTGCTGAGCGCCAACTACATCGCCAAGCGGCTGGAGCCGCACTACCCCGTGCTGTACACCGGTCCGGGCGGGCTGGTCGCGCACGAGTGCATCATCGATCTGCGGCCGCTGACCAAGGCGACGGGGGTGAGCGTCGACGACGTGGCCAAGCGGCTGATCGACTACGGCTTCCATGCGCCGACGATGTCGTTCCCGGTGGCCGGGACGCTGATGATCGAGCCGACCGAGTCCGAGGACCTGACCGAACTCGACCGGTTCTGCGAGGCGATGATCGCGATTCGGGCGGAGATCGAGAAGGTCGGGGCGGGGGAGTGGCCGGCCGACGACAACCCGCTGCGGAATGCTCCGCACACCGCCGCCGTGCTGGGTGGTGAGTGGAAGCACGTGTACTCGCGTGAGGAGGCCGTGTTCCCGGACGGGGTGTCGGTTGCCGACAAGTACTGGCCGCCGGTGCGGCGGATCGACCAGGCGTTCGGTGACCGGAACCTGGTGTGCTCCTGCCCGCCGTTGGACGCGTACGAGGACTGAGGCGGCGGCGTAGGCCGGCCGTAGTGGACGAGGGCTCCCTTTGTGGGGGCCCTCGTTGGGTTTCAGGCGGGGTAGGCGTGTGTCTGGGTGGCCTTGACCGTGGCCCAGACGGGGGCGCCGGGGTGCAGGTCGAGTTCGGCGGCGGCGACTGTGGTGAGGTCGGCGGTGAGTGGGAGTTCGCCGGTGAGGGCGGCGCGGATCTGGTCGCCGTGGGTTTCCAGGCCGGTGACCTCGCAGCGCCAGAGGTTGCGTGCGCTGGAGGTGGTGGGGCGGTCGCGGTAGAGGGTGACCGCGCTCGGGGGAAGGCGACGAAGACCGGGCCTTTGAGGTCCTCGGTGGTGGTGAGGGCGGGGCCGGCTTCGAGGTGGACGGTGTGGCCTTCGGCGGTGCCCTTGTAGAGGTTGAGGCCGACGAGTTGGGCCACGTAGTCGGTGCGGGGGCGGCGGGCGATCTCGGCGGGGGTGCCTTCCTGGACGACGCTGCCGTGCTCGATGACGACCAGGCGGTCGGCCAGGACCATGGCGTCCAGGGGGTCGTGGGTGACGAGTACGGCCACCGCCTCGAAGTCGGCCAGGTGGCGGCGGAGTTGGGCGCGGACCTCCAGGCGGGTGCGGGCGTCGAGGGCGGCGAGTGGCTCGTCCAGGAGGAGGAGGCGGGGATGGGTGGCCAGGGCACGCGCCAGGGCTACGCGTTGGGCCTGTCCGCCGGAGAGTTGGCGGGGTTTGGCGGTGGCGTGGTCGGTCAGGCCCATGCGGGCCAGCCACTCGGCTGCCTGGGCGCGGGCCTGGGGCTTGGTGGCGCCGTGGCAGCGGGGGCCGAAGGCGACGTTGTCCAGGGCGGTGAGGTGGGGGAAGAGGAGGTAGTCCTGGAACACGACGCCTACGGGGCGGGATTCGGGGGGTGTGTGGTGCAGGTCGGTGCCGTCGAGGTGGAGGTGGCCGGCGGTGAGGGGGGTGAGGCCGGCGAGGGCGCGGAGGGCGGTGGTTTTGCCTGCGCCATTGGGGCCCAGGAGGGCGACTACTTCGCCGGGGGTGGCGGTGAGGGTGATGTCCAGGCGGAAGGGAGTGTGGTCGACGACCAGGTGGGCGTGCAGGCCTTCGGGGTGGGGGCGGGTGGGGTGCGGGGGCGTTGAGGCGTCGACGTTGGTCATGGGGTGGGTGTCCTGGGGGTGGGCGTGGGGTGGGGCCGGTGGTGCTGAGGCCGGTTTGGGGGTGGGCCGGGGGTGGTGCTGACGGCGGGTTGGGGCGCTTGGCCGTGTTGGCGGGGTGCTGGTGCGTGCGTCCGTGTTGCCGTAGCGGGACGACTGGCCGCGGCTGCGTGGGTGTGGTGGCTGTGGGGTGGTTGAGGCGAGCGCGGGCGGCTGTGGGGTGGTGCTGGGCGGTTGGGGCTTGGCCGTGCCGCCGGGGCGCTGGTGCGTCCGTCCCTGCTGCCGCAGCGGGACGATTGCCTGCGGCTGCGTGGTGCGGCGGCTCCGGGCTGGGGCAGGTGGGGTGGCTGGGGCTGGGGCTGGGGCTGGGGCTGGGTGGTGGGGGCGCCGCGTTGGCGGGGTGCCGGTGCGGCCGTCTGTGTTGCCGCAGCGGGATGATTGCCCGCGGCTGCGGGGGTGTGGTGGCTGCGCCCACCCCTGCCGCTGCAGCGGTACCAGGACTGCCCGCACCTGCGATCGGGGGTCATGACGCGGTCATCCAGCGGTCTCGTAGGGCTGCCAGGACTGCGATCGAGACCGTGAGGAGGACCAGGCTCAGGGCGATCGCCGCCGCTGGGTCGTTCTGGAGGGCCAGGTAGACCGCCAGGGGCATGGTTTGGGTGCGGTCGGGGAAGTTGCCCGCGAAGGTGATCGTCGCGCCGAATTCGCCGAGGGCGCGGGCCCAGGCCAGGACCGAGCCCGCTGCGATGCCGGGGGCGATCAGCGGGAGGGTGACGCGGCGGAACGCCGTGAAGCGGGAGGCGCCCAAGGTGGTCGCCGCCTCCTCGTAGCGGGGGTCGGCGGCGCGCAGCGTGCCCTCGACGCTGATGACGAGGAACGGCATCGCCACGAACGTCTCCGCGATCACGACGCCCGTCGTGGTGAACGGCAGGGTGACGCCGAACCACGAGTCCAGCCACTGCCCGACCACCCCGTTGCGGCCGAACGCGAGGAGCAGGGCCACGCCGCCGACCACCGGCGGCAGGACCAGCGGCAGGGTGACCAAGGCGCGGACCAGGCCGCGTCCGGGGAAGTCCGTGCGGGCCAGCAGCCAGGCCAGCGGGACGCCGATGACCAGGCTCAGCGCCGTCGCCGCCGTGGCGCAGACCAGCGAGAGCCGGAGGGCCTGCCAGACCCCCGGGCTCGTGAGCTGGTCGGGCAGGGTGCTCCACGGCGTGCGAATGAGCAGGGCTATGAGCGGGAGGAGCAGGAACGCCAGGCCCAGCAGGGCGGGGAGCAGCAACGGCAGCGGTACCGTGCGTGGGCGCGGACCCGTGCGCCCGCCCTTCAAGGTGTCGGCAGGCCTGCTCACGGGTTCAGGAACCCGGCCTCGGTCAGCACCTTCTGGCCGTCGGCCGACTTCACCAGGTCGATGAAGGCCTGCGCCGCCTCGGCGTTGGGTGCGTCCTTGAGCACGGCGATCGGGTAGTCGTTGATGGCGTCGGCCGACTCGGGGAAGTCCACGCCCGCCACCTTGTCACCGGCGGCCCGCACATCGGTCTTGTAGACGACCGCGGCGTCGGCCTCCTGCAGCTCGACCTTCGTCAGGGCGCTCTTCACGTCCTGCTCGTACGACACCGGCGTGAGCTTGAGCTCGCTCGCGTCCAGCGCCTTCTTCGCGGCGGCGCCGCACGGCACGGACTCGTCGCAGAGGACGACCTTCAGACCGGACTTGGTGAGGTCCTTGAGGGAGGTGATCTTGTCGGGGTTGCCCGGCAGGGTGGCGATCTCCAGCTGGTTGCGGACGAAGGTGGTCGGAGCGCCGGACGTGCCGCCGGCGTCGGTGACGATCTTCATCGTCCTGGGGCTGGCCGCCGCGAAGACGTCCGCCGGAGCCCCGCCCGTGATGCTCGCGGCGAGGGAGTCGCTGCCGCCGAAGCTGAAGGTGACCTCGGTGCCCGGGTGCTGCTGCTCGAACTGGTCGCCCAGCTTCGTGAAGCTCTCCTTGAGGGAGGCGGCGGCGAAGACGGTGACCGTGCCGGAGACCTTCGAGGCGGCCGAGGCGGAGGAGCCGGACTGCGCGGAGGACTCCGTGGCGGACGTGGCGGACGTGTCGGACGAGGAGGAGCAGGCGGTCAGGGCGAGGAGCAGCGCGGCTCCTGCGCCGGCCGCCCGAAGGGGGTTGTGGGTCCGGCGTGCGGATCGGGTCATCACGATCGACTCCTCGTCTACTCGCTGCTCGGGGACGAGCCCGAAACTCGGGGAGGAGCCCGAACGGCCTCGCGGGGAGGCGGTCGGACGGCCTTGCGGAGCAAGCGGCCGAAGTGGCCGCTCGGGCTCTTCCAGTGCGTCGATCATACTGACGCAGATGCCAGCCGGAAGTCTGCTGTGGCATCGCATGAGCGGGGCATGGGAGGGGTGGATGATTGTATGTGCGAGCCTGGCGGTTGTCAGACGCGGTCGATGTGTACGTTCGTCGACTTCACTCGGGCCGTGGCCTCCATGCCGACCTCCAGGCCCAGTTCCTCGACGGCCTCGCGGGTCAGGAGGGAGACCAGGCGGTGCGGGCCGGCCTGAATCTCGACCTGGGCCGCGACATCGCCGAGCTTGATCGCGGTCACGATGCCGGGGAAGGCGTTGCGGGCCGAGGTGTACGGAGGCTCCTCCTCGCCGCTGCCCGTCCTGGCGAGTTCGACGGAGAACGCCGCCAGGTCCCGGCCGTCGATGAGCCGCCTCCCGCTCTCGTCGCGGTGGGTGGCCACCCGGCCCGCGTCCGCCCAGCGACGTGCGGTGTCGGGGCTCACGCCGAGCAGTCGTGCGGCCTGGCCGATCGTGTAGGAGTGCATGCCGGTCACGATAGGGCGGCAACGGGTGGTGGTGGACGTGTGGTTGGCCGTTGGGTATAACGCGATATAGCGTTAGTTCCTGACGGGTGGTGGCTGATGGGTGATCGGGGTGAGGGCGTGTCGGCCGAGCTGGTGCGTGAGGGTACGTCGTCCGCGTTGAGGGCCTCGCATGCGGATCGGGACCGGGTGGTGGAGATGCTGACCGCTGCCGCCGGGGACGGGCGGCTGACCGCCGACGAGCTCGATGAGCGGGTGGAGGCCGCGTTGACCGCGCGGACGATGGGGGAGCTGGCCGCGCTGACCGGCGATCTGCCCGTCGCGGCCCAGGCGAAGGACGTCGTTCGCATCGAACAGCAGGGTGGTTCGGTCGTGCGGGAAGGCGAATGGGCCGTGCCGCGGCGGCTGCGGATCGAGTCGTCGTGGGGTGACGTGACGCTCGACTTCACGCGGGCGGTGATCTCGTACGACACTCTGCGCGTCGACCTCGACATGCAAGGCGGCACGCTGCGGCTGGTGACCCGGCCGGGGGTCGTGGTGGACACGGACTCCCTGGCCACCGACTACGCCAAGGTCAAGACACGCGGTTCGGGGGAGCCCGACACCCCGGTGCGGCTGCGAGTGGAGGTGGGCGGCCGGCTCAGCTTCGGTCGGGTGCTGACGCGGGCTCCGCGGCGGGGCATGCGGCGGTGACGTGCACCGTCGGGCTGCGGCGGCGGGGGCATGGGGCGGTGGCGTGGACTGTCGGGCTGCGGGGCGGGGCATGGGGCGCTGACGTGCACCGTCGGGCTGCGGGGCGGGGCATGGGGCGCTGACGTGCACCGTCGGGCTGCGGGGCGGGGCATGGGGCGCTGACGTGCACCGTCGGGCTGCGGGGCGGGGCATGGGGCGCTGACGTGCACCGTCGGGCTGCGGGGCGGGGCATGGGGCGCTGACGTGCACCGTCGGGCTGCGCGGCGGGGCATGGGGCGCTGACGTGCACCGTCGGGCTGCGCGGCGGGGCATAGGGCGCTGACGTGCACCGTCGGGCTGCGCCGCGGGGCATAGGGCGCTGACGTGCACCGTCGGGCTGCGCGACAGGGCATACGGCGGTGACGTACCCCGTCAGTCCTGGGCGTCGACCTCACCCCGTGTGCACCCGCGGCCGGCGGGTCACGTCAGGTTCGGCCGAGCGGAGCACCTCTCGGGTGACCGGGGCGATCTCGCCCTGGCCGAAGAGGAAGAAGCGCAGGAAGTTGGCGAAGGGGTCGCCCTCGGTCCACTCGAAGTAGATGTGCGGAATGCGGTCGGTGGTGTCGCGGACGTGCAGGAGCAGGGCGGCCAGGGCGTTGGGGATCGAGGAGGACTCCAGGGTCAGGACGCGGTAGCGGTTGTGCAGGACCTCGCCGTGGACCGTCACGCCGGCCTCGAACTCGGACGGGTCGGTCACCGTCACCTCGACGAACACGAAGTCCTCCGAGCCGGCGACCTCATTGTCCTGGCGGATCTGCTCGATCTTGTCGCGGTACTCGGCGATGTCGCGGCTGTCGGGCTCGTTCGCGATGAACCGGATCTTGCGGCTGGCGATGTCCCGGACGAACCGTTCCGCCATGGGGTCCAGCGTCACGCTGGTGACCCGGAGTTCGAAGGCGCGCGCCAGCCGGGACGCCAGGGAGAGGATCATGATGCCCGCGATGAAGCAGGCGCCGATCTTCACACCGTCGGGGCGCTCGATGACGTTCGCGACCGTGGTGTAGACGAAGACCGCCGAGATCACCCCGAAGGCGACGGTCCAGTTCCGCTGTCCGGCCTTGCGCGCGGCGATGGTCACCGCGATCGCGGCGGAGCTGATCAGCACCAGCACACCGGTGGCGTACGCGCCGCCCTGCGCGTTGACGTCGGCGTCGAAGATCCAGGTGACCAGGAAGGCGACCAGGGTGAAGACGACGACCATCGGGCGGACCGCCCGCGCCCAGTGCGGGGCCATGCCGTAGCGCGGCAGGTATCGGGGCATCAGGTTGAGCAGGCCCGCCATCGCGGAGGCGCCGGCGAACCACAGGATGGCGATGGTCGAGACGTCGTACACCGTGCCGAAGGCGTTGCCGAGGTACTCGTGCGCCAGATACGCCAGCGCGCGGCCGTTGGCCTGGCCGCCCTCCTCGAACTCGTCCGCCGGGATGAGCAGGGTGGTGATGAAGCTGGTGCTGATCAGGAAGCAGCTCATGATCAGGGCCGCGGTGGTGAGCAGCTTCTTGGCGCCGAGGATCCGGCCCTTGGGGTGCTCCTCGGTGTCACCGAGCTCTCCCTTGACGTGGGGCATCACGGCGACGCCGGTCTCGAAGCCGGAGAGGCCGAGGGCGAGTTTCGGAAACACGATCAGGGCCACGCCGATCATCACGAAGATGTTGCCGTGGTCGGTGGTCAGGGCGTGGGACCAGTCGGTGACGACGTGGCCCTCGGTGGCGATGTGCCAGAGGCCGACCGCGACCACTACGGCGTTCAGGGCGAGGTAGCTCGCCACGAGGGCCACCGCGACGCCGATCGCCTCCAGGAAGCCCTTGAGGAACACCGCGCCGAGCAGGGCGATGAGCACCATGGTGATCAGCAGTTGCTGGTCGTGCAGGGCCTCGTTCAGGTGCGGGTTCTCGACCAGGTGGGTGGAGGCGTCCGCGGCCGAGAGCGTGATGGTGATGAGGAAGTCGGTGGCGGCGAAGCCGAGCAGGGTGAGGACGAACAGCTTGCCCTTCCAGAAGGTGAGCAAACGTTCCAGCATCGCGATCGAGCCCTGGCCGTGCGGGCTCTCCTCGGCGACTCTGCGGTAGACGGGCAGGGCGCCCGCCAGGGTGACGATCACGAGCACGACGGTCGCGACGGGCGAGAGCAGACCGGCGGCGAGGGCGGCGATGCCGGGCTGGTAGCCGAGGGTGGAGAAGTAGTCGACGCCGGTCAGGCACATCACGCGGTACCAGGGCTGGCCCTGATGTGCGGGCGCCGGTGCGGCGTGCGGCCCAGGGAGGCCGCCGGCCTTGCCCATGTCGGACAGCCCCTCCAGCATCCAGGCGCGCAGGCGACTGGGCGCGGACTGTTCGGTCGGGGCCATCGGCGTGCTCCTGATGTACGGATCGGCGTGCGTTTCCGGCCATCACGCGGACGGAGCCCTCAGCGTAAGCGGAGAGTGACGCTTGGGCCCGCGGTCGCGGGGGCGTGCGGCGTCAAGCTTGCGTTAAGAGTGGCCGGTGAAACGTGGGCCGCGCATCGAGAGCGCAGTTGCCGGATCGACTCCGACGCAGATGGGCTGTATGGGGATCAGGGAAGCGGAGCCGCCCGCTCCATGGTCTGCCTACTCCAGCCCCGACACCTTGAACACCGTCCGTGCCGTCTCGCAGTCGATCCGCTTCGACACGCGCCGTAGCGCGGTCGCCCCGCACAGCAGTGACCCGCACGCCTCCGAGCGGTGGGCGTCCTCGTCGAGACGGTGCCACAGTGCGGGGTTGTCGATGAGGACCCGTGGGTCGATCTCGACGCGCTCGCCGAACGCGTCGCGCAACACCAGCCGTTGGGCGACGCCGTCCAGGCAGCGCACCGAGACGAGCAGGTCGGTGCGCACGGTCCGGGTGCGCAGCAGCGAGCGCGACTCCAGCCAGCCCGTGCCCGCCGAGACGCGGGGCGGGCTGAGCACCGCGAAGAGCAGCGCCGCGAGGGTGCACCAGAGGCCGGCCCGCCACGGCGCGAGCGTGCCGGCGGCCCAGTCGATGACGAGGAGCAGGGCGAGGAGTACGGCCGCGCAGCGGACCGCGCTGTACAGGTCCCGTGCCCAGCGGCGGTCGTACGCCTCGGTGTCGAAGTGCCGTTCGGGTGCGCGGGAGAGTCCGTGTCGCACGTCGTCGGGGGTTCCATGCCGTCGACGCTAGGGACGGACCGAGGGGGGACGACCCCGCTTGACGGGACCCATACGAGCGCTCGGTTGTTTCTTGACGCACGCACAGCACGGCGGCCCGGAGGTGTCCTTCGCAACCCGCCTCAAAAGCGCCGTACCCGCCTCAAAACCGCGCCAGGACCGGCCGGTTCCGTGCGAAGAAGGCGCAAGGAACCGTCGAGGACGGCCGGATCCGGACACAACCAGGGTGCACCGCGTGGGCCCCGCCCCACGCGGCCTGTCACACCGTACGAAGGAGCGCCCACCCATGTCCGTACTGACCGCCGAACCGGGTGCCGCACCCTCCGGTGAGGAGCCGCCCGATACCGGTGAGCGGCATCGCCTCACCGCCGTCACCGGCCTGGCCGCGCTGTCGCTGGACGCGATGGCGTCGGTGGCGTACGGGCCCGAGGCGATCGTGCTCGTCCTGGCCGCCGCCGGTGCGCACGACCTCGGCTTCACCCTGCCGGTCACGCTGGCCATCGCGGGTCTGCTGGCGGTGCTGGTCGCCTCGTACCGCCAGGTGATCGCGGCCTTCCCGGACGGCGGTGGTTCGTACGCCGTCGCCAAGCGGCACCTGGGCGCGCGCACCAGCCTGGTGGCCGCGGCCTCCCTCGTCCTGGACTACGTCCTCAACGTCGCCGTCGCCGTCACCGCCGGTGTCGCCGCCCTGACCTCCGCCTTCCCCGCGCTCTACGACGACCGGTTGTGGCTGTGTCTGGCCGTGCTCGTGCTGATCACGGCGGTGAACCTGCGCGGGATCGTGGAGTCGGCGAAGGCGTTCATCGTGCCGACCGTCGTGTTCGTCGGGTCGATCTTCGTGCTGATCGGCGTGGGCCTGTTCCGGTCCGAGCCGGTGAGCACGGTGACCGCGCAGGGCCACGTCTCGGTGCTGGCCGACAACGCCACCACCGTGGGCGCCCTACTGCTCCTCAAGGCCTTCGCCTCCGGATGCAGCGCGCTGACCGGTGTCGAGGCCATCGCCAACGCCGTCCCCTCCTTCCGGGTCCCGCGCGTCAGGCGCGCCCAGCGCGCCGAGGTCGCCCTGGGCGCCGTGCTCGGTGTGATGCTGATCGGCCTGTCGGTGCTGATCTCCCGCTTCCACCTCCAGCCGGTCGACGGCGTCACCGTCCTCGCCCAGCTCGCGGACGCGTCCCTCGGCCACAACTGGGCGTTCTACGTCATCCAGTTCGCGACGATGATCCTGCTGGCCCTCTCCGCGAACACCTCCTTCGGCGGCCTTCCCGTCCTGCTGAAGCTGCTCGCCCGCGACGACTACCTGCCGCACGTCTTCGCCCTCAAGGCCGACCGCCAGGTCCACCGGCACGGCGTCCTCGCCCTCGCCCTGGTCTCCGCCGCGCTGCTGGTCTTCTCCGGCGGTGAAACCAACACGCTCGTGCCGCTGTTCGCGATCGGTGTCTGCGTCGGCTTCACCATCGCCCAGGTCGGCATGGTCAGGCACTGGCGGCTCTCAAAGGCTCCTCGCCGGCGGTCCAAGGCGGTGCTCAACGGCTTCGGCGGAGTGCTGACCGGCGTCTCGGCCGTCGTGGTCACCGCGACCAAGTTCGAAGAGGGCGCCTGGCTGATCGTGGTCGCCCTGCCGCTGCTGGTCGTGGCGTTCCGGACCGTGCACCGCGCCTACGTCCGGATCGGCGAGCGGCTCGGCCTCGGCCGCGTACCCGAGGCACCGCACCGCGACCGCTCGGTCGTGATCGTGCCGGTCTCCTCCCTGTCCCGGCTCACCTCCCAGGCGCTGACGGCCGCAACCTCCCTCGGCGACGAGGTCCGCGCGGTCACCGTCTGCTACCCCGATCCCGAGGACCGGGCCCAGCTGCACGCCCTGGAGCGCGCCTGGGCCGAGTGGGACCCCGGGGTGCCGCTGGTCACGCTGACCTCCGAGCGCCGCACGCTGGGCCGTCCGATCGCCGCGTACGTCCGCCGGGTCACGGCCGCGGAGCCGGGCACGCAGATCACCGTGCTCATCCCGGAGGCCGAACCGGAGCGGCTCTGGCAGCGGCTGCTGCAGAACCAGCGGGGTGCCGTCGTCGCGCACGCCGTGCGGCGGCAGACCGACGCGGTGATCTGCCGCCTGCGGTTCCGACTGAGCTGACGTCCGAGGGTCGCCGTAAGAGACCCGTCAAAGCCGCGCAGTGCCCCGTAAGGGAGCCGTCAACGACGGTCGAATCCGGCCACAGACGCGGTTTCCTCTAACCGTCCTTGTCCAACCGAACCTCGACTCCAGGAGCTCACGATGGCCGATCTGGCCTTCGTCGTCACCACGATCGCGCTCTTCGCGCTGGTGGCCCTCGTCGCCAAGGGGGTGACGAAGCTGTGACCGCCGAAAACGTCGTCGGCCTGGTCGTGGCCGTCGCCCTGCTGGGCTATCTCGTCCTCGCCCTGATCTTCCCGGAGAGGTTCTGAGCACAGCATGGGTCCCGTACTGGCAGGCGTCCTCCAGCTGATCGCCCTCATGGGCGCGCTGGCGATCGCCTACGTCCCCCTTGGCAACTACATGGCCAAGGTCTACTCCTCCGAACGGCACTGGCGTGTCGAGCGGTGGATCTACAAGGGCATCGGCGCCAACCCCGACACCGAGATGCGCTGGACCGCGTATCTGCGCGGCGTCCTCGCCTTCTCGGCGGTCGGCGTCCTCTTCCTCTACCTGCTCCAGCGGCTCCAGGGCGTGCTGCCCGGCTCGCTCGGCTTCGCCTCGATCGACCCGGACCAGGCGTTCAACACCGCCGTGTCCTTCGTCACCAACACCAACTGGCAGTCGTACTACGGCGAGCAGGCCATGGGCCACATCGTGCAGACGGCCGGTCTGGCGGTGCAGAACTTCGTCTCCGCCGCCGTCGGCATGGCGGTCGCGGTCGCGCTCGTACGGGGGTTCGCCCGGTCCCGCAGCGGCGAACTGGGCAACTTCTGGGCGGACATGGTCCGCGGTGTCACCCGTGTCCTGCTGCCCTTGGCGTTCGTCGCCGCGATCGTGCTGGTCTCCGCCGGCGCCATCCAGAACTTCTCCGGCATCCACGAGGTCGGTCAGTTCATGGGCGGTTCGCAGCAGTGGAACGGCGGTGCGGTCGCCTCGCAGGAGGCCATCAAGGAGCTGGGCACCAACGGTGGCGGCTACTTCAACGCCAACTCCTCCCACCCCTTCGAGAACCCGACGCCGTTCACCAACCTGTTCGAGATCTTCCTGCTTCTGGTGATTCCGTTCTCGCTGACCCGCACCTTCGGTGTGATGGTCGGCTCGGTGAAGCAGGGCTACGCGATCCTCGCGACCATGGCCACCATCTGGGTCGCCTTCATCGGCCTGATGTGGTGGACCGAGTTCGCGCACCGCGCCCCGGCCTATGAGATCGCCGGGGCCTCGATGGAGGGCAAGGAGGTCCGCTTCGGCATCGGCGCCTCGTCGATCTTCGCGGTGTCGACCACCCTGACCTCCACCGGAGCCGTGGACTCCTTCCACTCCTCCTACACCGGCCTCGGCGGCGGCATCACCATGCTCGGCATGATGCTGGGCGAGATCGCGCCCGGCGGTGTCGGCTCCGGCCTCTACGGCATCCTGATCATGGCGATCATCGCGGTGTTCATCGCCGGTCTGATGGTCGGCCGGACGCCCGAGTACCTGGGCAAGAAGATCGGCACCCGCGAGATCAAACTGGCGGCCTGCTACATCCTCGTCACCCCGGCCCTGGTCCTCGTCCTCACCGCCTTCGCGATGGCGCTGCCGACCCCGGCGAACTCCATGACCAACAGCGGGGCGCACGGGTTCTCCGAGATCCTTTACGCCTACACCTCCGCCTCGAACAACAACGGCTCGGCCTTCGCCGGCCTGAACGCGGACACGCAGTGGTTCAACAGCACCCTCGGCATCGCGATGCTGCTCGGCCGGTTCGTGCCGATGGTGTTCGTGCTGGCGCTGGCCGGCTCGCTCGGCGAGCAGAAGCCGGTGCCGGTCACCGCGGGCACCCTGCGCACCGAGAAGCCGCTGTTCACCGGACTGCTGGTGGGCGCCATCCTGATCATCACCGGTCTGACGTACTTCCCGGCGCTCGCGCTCGGGCCGCTGGCCGAAGGGCTGGCGTCATGACCACTCGTACCGCGAACCAAGAGGACTCCATGTCCACAGCCACTCCGACCCGGGCGCCGCACAGCGACGTACCCACCGGGCACAAGACCCCCGAAAGCCGAGTCGGCGCGGGCCTGTTCGATCCCAAGCAGCTGGTCAGGTCGTTGCCGGACGCGTTTCGCAAGCTGGACCCGCGGGTGATGGTCAAGTCGCCCGTGATGTTCGTCGTGCTGGTCGGGTCCGTGCTGACCACCGTGTTCGCCTTCACGGACCCGACCGACTGGTTCGGCTGGACGATCAGCGCCTGGCTCTGGCTGACCGTGATCTTCGCCAATCTGGCGGAGGCGGTCGCCGAGGGCCGCGGCAAGGCGCAGGCGGACACCCTGCGCAAGGCCAAGACGGACTCCGTGGCGCGCAAGGTCGACGGGACCGTGGTGCCGGGCACCGAGCTGAAGATCGGCGACCTGGTCGTCTGCGAGGCCGGGGACGTCATCCCCGGTGACGGTGACGTCGTCGAGGGTGTCGCCTCGGTCGACGAGTCGGCCATCACCGGCGAGTCGGCGCCGGTCATCCGTGAGTCCGGCGGCGACCGCAGCGCGGTCACCGGCGGTACGAAGGTGCTCTCCGACCGGATCGTCATCAAGATCACGACGAAGCCGGGCGAGACCTTCATCGACCGGATGATCGGCCTGGTCGAGGGCGCGGCACGGCAGAAGACGCCGAACGAGATCGCGCTGAACATCCTGCTCGCCTCGCTGACGATCGTCTTCCTGCTCGCGGTGGCGACCCTGCCGCCGTTCGCGGACTACGCGGGCACCCACCTGACGATGGTCGTGCTGGTCGCCCTGCTGGTCTGCCTCATCCCGACCACCATCGGCGCCCTGCTCTCCGCGATCGGCATCGCCGGCATGGACCGGCTGGTGCAGCGCAACGTGCTCGCCATGTCGGGCCGCGCGGTCGAGGCCGCCGGTGACGTCTCCACGCTGCTGCTCGACAAGACCGGCACCATCACGCTGGGCAACCGGCAGGCGTCGGAGTTCGTGCCGGTGCGCGGCACCACCGAGGCCGAGGTCGCGGACGCCGCCCAGCTGTCGTCGCTGGCCGACGAGACGCCCGAGGGCCGCTCCGTCGTCGTACTGGCGAAGGAGAAGTACGGACTGCGCGAGCGGCACCAGGGCGAGCTCACGGGCGCCGAGTGGATCGAGTTCACCGCCCAGACCCGGATGTCGGGCGTGGACGTCGACGGACGACGGATCCGCAAGGGCGCGGCCGGTTCCGTGATCGCCTGGGTCGAGGAGCGCGGCGGCGAGATCGCCGAGGACGCGGACCGGCTCGCCAACCGGATCTCCGAGGCGGGCGGTACGCCGCTCCTGGTCGCCGTCGAGGACGGCGCCGGGGCCCGGATCCTGGGCGTCATCCACCTGAAGGACGTCGTCAAGGACGGCATGCGCGAACGGTTCGACGAGCTGCGCCGCATGGGCATCAAGACCGTCATGATCACCGGCGACAACCCGCTCACCGCCAAGGCGATCGCCGAGGAGGCCGGCGTCGACGACTTCCTCGCGGAGGCGACTCCCGAGGACAAGATGGCGCTGATCAAGCGGGAGCAGGCCGGCGGCAAGCTGGTCGCGATGACCGGCGACGGCACGAACGACGCCCCCGCGCTGGCGCAGGCGGACGTCGGCGTGGCGATGAACACGGGCACGTCGGCCGCCAAGGAGGCCGGCAACATGGTCGACCTCGACTCCAACCCGACCAAGCTCATCGAGATCGTCGAGATCGGCAAGCAGTTGCTGATCACACGCGGTGCGCTGACCACGTTCTCCATCGCCAACGACGTCGCGAAGTACTTCGCGATCATCCCGGCGCTGTTCGCGGCCGTCTACCCGGGCCTGGACAAGCTGAACATCATGCAGCTGTCCTCGCCGGACTCCGCGATCCTCTCGGCCGTCATCTTCAACGCGCTGATCATCGTGGCGCTGGTGCCGCTGGCCCTGAGGGGCGTGCAGTACCGGCCGGTCAGCGCCGACCGGATGCTCCGCCGCAATCTCGGGATCTACGGCCTGGGCGGGCTGATAGCCCCGTTCATCGGCATCAAGATCATCGACATGCTCATCTCGCTGATTCCCGGGATCGGGTGAAGGACCATGAACAACTCCTTTGTGAACACCGGCCGGTTGCTCGGGGCGGGTCTGCGGGCGCTGCTCGTGTTGACCGTGCTCACCGGCATCCTCTATCCGCTGGCCGTCACAGGCGTGGCCCAGGCGCTGTTCAACAACAAGGCGAACGGCTCGGAGGTCAGGGCGGACGGCCGGGTCGTCGGCTCCTCCCTGATCGGCCAACAGGGCTACAGCCTGGACTACTTCCAGTCCCGCCCCGCCAACGGACTGGGTGAGAACAGCGTCAACACCCAGTACAAGCTGATCCTGTCGGGCGCGACGAACCGCTCCGGTGACAACGCCGAACTCATCCAGTGGGTCAAGGAGGCCAAGGCCAAGGTCATCAAGGACAACTCGACGGCCGACTACAAGGTGAAGCCGTCCGACGTCCCCGCCGACGCGGTCCTTTCGTCCGCGTCCGGACTGGACCCGGACATCTCCCCGCAGTACGCCGACCTCCAGGTCCACCGGGTCGCGGAGCGCAACGGCCTCCCCGTCGCCGAGGTGCGGAAGCTGGTCGACGAGCACATCCAGGGCCGCACCCTCGGCTTCGTCGGCGAGCCCCGGGTGAACGTCCTCGAACTCAACATCGCGCTCAAGGAACTCGTGGCGAAGAGCGGCTGATGACGTTGTCCGGCTCCGGCGGCTCCTACGACTGGAAAGGCGCATTATGACCCGGGTGCTCGTGGTGGAGGACGACCCGCAGCTCGTCCGGGCCCTCGTGATCAACATGCAGGCCCGCCGGTACGGAGTGGATGCCGCCCCCGACGGCGCCACCGCCCTGCGGCTGGCGGCCGCCCGCCGGCCCGACGTCGTGATGCTCGACCTCGGGCTGCCCGACATGAACGGCGTCGACGTCATCAAGGCGCTACGGGGCTGGACCCGCGTGCCGATCCTGGTGCTGTCGGCCCGTCAGGGGTCCGACGAGAAGGTCGCCGCGCTGGACGCGGGCGCGGACGACTACGTCACCAAACCGTTCAGCATGGACGAGTTGATGGCCCGTCTCCGGGCCGCCGTACGCCGCACCGAGGAGATCCCGCTCGCCCCCGAGACCACACTGGTGGAGACGGACGAGTTCACCATCGACCTGCTCGCCAAGAAGGTCGTCCGGGACGGGCACGACGTACGGCTCACCCCGACCGAATGGCATCTGCTGGAGATCCTGGTCACCAACCCCGGCCGGCTGATCGCGCAGCAGCACCTGCTCCAGGAGGTCTGGGGAGTCTCCCGGAGCAACAAGACCAACTACCTGCGGGTCTACATGGCCCAACTGCGCCGCAAACTGGAAGCGGACCCCGCGCACCCCCGTTATCTCATCACCGAACCCGGCATGGGTTACCGCTTCGAAGGGTGAACATGGCACGCGGCAAGCTGCGGATCTACCTCGGCGCGGCGCCGGGCGTGGGCAAGACGTACGCGATGTTGTCCGAGGCGCACCGGCGCATCGAGCGCGGCACGGACTGCGTGGTGGCCTTCGTCGAACACCACGCACGGCCGCGCACCGAGGTGATGCTGCACGGCCTGGAACAGGTCCCGCGCCGGGAACTGCGCTACCGCGACACGGCGTTCACGGAGATGGACGTCGACGCGGTGCTCGCCCGCCGGCCGAAGGTCGCGCTCGTCGACGAACTCGCCCACACCAACGTCCCCGGCTCGCGCAACGCCAAGCGCTGGCAGGACGTCGAGGAACTGCTGGCGGCCGGGATCGACGTGATCTCCACCGTCAACATCCAGCACCTGGAGTCGCTGGGGGATGTCGTGGAGTCGATCACGGGGGTCCGGCAGCGGGAGACCGTGCCGGACGAAGTCGTCCGGCGGGCGGACCAGATCGAGCTTGTCGACATGTCGCCGGAGGCGCTGCGCCGTCGTATGGCGCACGGCAACATCTACAAGCCGGACAAGGTGGATGCCGCCCTGTCGAACTACTTCCGGCCGGGAAACCTGACCGCCCTGCGCGAGTTGGCGCTGCTGTGGGTGGCCGACCGGGTCGACGAGTATCTGAAGCAGTACCGCAGCGAGCACCGGGTGTCGAAGATCTGGGGCTCGCGGGAGCGGATCGTGGTGGGTCTGACCGGCGGCCCGGAGGGCCGCACCCTGATCCGGCGTGCGGCCCGCCTGGCGGAGAAGGGCGCCGGTGGTGAGGTGCTCGCCGTCTACATAGCGCGCAGTGACGGACTGACCGCCGCCTCCCCGAAGGAACTCGCCGTCCAGCGCACCCTGGTCGAGGACCTCGGCGGCACCTTCCACCACGTCATCGGCGACGACATACCGGCCGCGCTGCTGGACTTCGCGCGCGGTGTGAACGCCACCCAGATAGTCCTCGGCGTCTCCCGCCGCAAGACCTGGCAGTACGTCTTCGGGCCCGGCGTCGGCGCGACGGTGGCCCGCGAGTCGGGACCCGACCTCGACGTCCACCTCATCACGCACGACGAGGCGGGCAAGGGGCGGGGCCTGCCCGTCGCCCGGGGCACGCGCCTCGGTGGACTGCGCCTGGTGTGGGGCTGGCTCGTCGGCGTGCTCGGCCCCGTCCTGTTCACCTTCCTGCTGACGAGCGTCGCTCCCGGCGTCGGCCTCGCCAACGACATGCTGCTGTTCCTGACGCTGACCGTGGCAGCCGCCCTGCTCGGCGGGCTGCTTCCGGCGCTGGCCTCGGCGGTCGTCGGCTCACTGCTGCTGAACTGGTACTTCACCCCGCCCGTGCACACCCTGACCATCGCCGACCCCAAGAACATCGTCGCCATCGCGATCTTCATCGGCGTCGCGGTGTCCGTGGCGTCGGTGGTCGACGTCGCCGCCCGGCGCACCCACCAGGCGGCCCGGCTGCGGGCCGAGGCCGAGATCCTGTCCTTCCTCGCGGGTAACGTGCTGCGCGGCGAGACCAGTCTGGAGGCCCTGCTGGAGCGGGTGCGCGAGACGTTCGGCATGGAGTCGGTGGCGCTGCTGGAGCGCGAGAGCGACGTGGCGCCGTGGACGTGCGCGGGCAGCGTGGGCCCGCGTCCGGCCGGGTGCCCCGAGGACGCGGAGGTCGACATGCCGGTCAGCGACCGCATGACGCTGGCCCTGACGGGCCGGGTGCTGCCCGCCGAGGACCGCCGGGTGCTGGCCGCGTTCGCCGCCCAGGCCGCGGTCGTACTGGACCGCCGCCGCCTCCAGGAGGAGGCCGACCAGGCCCGCACTCTGGCCGAGGGCAACCGCATCCGTACGGCCCTGCTGGCCGCCGTCAGCCATGACCTCCGTACGCCGCTCGCCGGTATCAAGGCGTCGGTCACCTCGCTGCGTTCGGACGACGTCGAGTGGTCCGAGCAGGACCGGGCCGACCTCCTGGAGGCGATCGAGGAGGGCGCCGACCGGCTCGACCATCTGGTCGGCAACCTGCTCGACATGTCCCGCCTGCAGACCGGCACGGTCACGCCGATCATCCGTGAGGTCGACCTCGACGAGGTCGTGCCCATGGCGCTCGGCGGGGTCCCCGAGGACAGCGTCGAGCTGGACATCCCCGAGACCCTGCCGATGGTCCATGTCGACAAGGGCCTGCTGGAGCGGGCGGTGGCCAACGTCGTGGAGAACGCGGTCAAGTACAGCCCGGACGGTACGCCCGTGCTGGTCGCCGCCAGCGCCATCGCCGACCGCGTCGAGGTGCGGGTCGTGGACCGGGGACCGGGGGTGCCCGACGAGGCGAAGGAGCGGATCTTCGAGCCGTTCCAGCGGTACGGCGACGCCCCGCGCGGTGCCGGAGTCGGCCTCGGCCTGGCGGTCGCCCGCGGCTTCGCCGAGGCCATGGGCGGCACCCTCAACGCCGAGGACACCCCCGGCGGTGGGCTCACGATGGTGCTGAGTCTGCGGATGGCGCCCGGCCGGGGCGCGGCTGTGGTGGCCCAGGGGCGTACCGATGGCGTCAACGCGCCGTCAACGTCGGCCTGACCGGCGTCAGCATCACGTATCAAAGTGGCCCGGTGCCCCACTTGCCGGGCACAGCGTCGAAGACGAGCCCCGGCCCGCCTCCCCGCGTCCGGGGCCATCACGCCCCGGCAGCAGGGACCGCGCGATGACGACCCTGTACGAACCCGCCGACCTGTCGGTGTGGCCCGCCTCCACCACCGAGCCACGGCAACGCCAAGTCGCCGCACGACCTTTCGACCGCGCTGCGCCTCGGCGTCGGCCGGATCGTCATCGACAGCCCTTTCGGAGATCGCCCGGCCGGCGGCGGTGGGACCGACGGCCACCAGAAGGTCATGGTCCGTGTGGCGCCCGGCATCGGCGCCGGCGGCCACGACAAGATCCGAACCGGCACCGGCGACCAGAAGGTCGGCCTCTCCCTCTGCGACGGCTACGCCCAGCACGCCATCGCCCGCTTCGTGGGCCAGCCGCAGCTCGAACTGACCGGCCTGCACTGCCACCTGGGCTCGCAGATCACCAGCGTCAAGCCGTACCTGGCCGCCGTACGCCGCATGGTCGGCCTGATGGCTCGCCTGCACGACCAGCACGGTCTGATCCCGTCCGAGCTCGACCTCGGCGGCGGCCACGCCATCGCCTACCGACGGGGCGAACCGGCCCTGGATCTCGCGGCTTTGGCCCGCCGGATCCGCGCGGTGCCGGCCGAGGCGTGCACGGCGGCGGGGCTTTCCGTGCCGCGCCTGCTCGTCGATCCGGGCCGGGCGATCGCGGGCCCCGCGGGCATCGCCCTGCACCACGTCCTGGCCGTCAAGCGCACCGGCCCGCACCTGTTCGTCGCCGTCGACGGCGGTATGAGCGACAACTCCCGGCCCGCCCTGTACGGCGTGCTGTAAGCCCCGCGGCTCGTCGGCCGCCCCAGCACGGCACCCACGGCCCGGATGACCGTCGTCGGCCGGCACTGCGAGGCGGGCGACCTCCTGGCCGCCGACGTCGAAGTCCCCGCCGACACACCCCCCGGAGATCTGCTCGCCGTCCCACGTGGCCGGCGCCTACCCCCTGTCCATGGCCTCCGGCTACAACCTCGGGTCTCCCTCGCCGGATGCGGGCGACCACGGGGAGTGACGGGATCCGGACACGCGTCGGGGCCGGTGCGCGGTGGAGTTCGCGTCCGGCCCCAGATGGTCCGGGCGGTGCGCTGGGCGCCGCCCTGGTGGTGCTCAGGCGGCGGTCATCACCTGGCTGCCGGCCGGCAGCCGGTGCGGGGCGATGATCTGGCCGTCCGGCAGGAGCTCACCGGTGTCCTCGAAGAGCACGACGCCGTTGCACAGCAGGCTCCAACCCTGCTCCGGGTGGTGCGCCACGAGTCGGGCGGATTCCCGGTCGGCGGAGTCGGCGGTCGGGCACGGTGGCTGGTGCTGGCACATGGAAGGGATCTCTCGCTCTGTTGTGTCGTTCATGGCCGCCCCCGTTGCGATAAGTCGGTCGAACCCAGTGTTGCCCCACGGACGACATTCCGCAGGGATTTCGCTGCACCGCTTCTTCACAGGTTGATGACGCATCACCCGCGCGGACGGTTCATCCCAACTCCACTGTCCCTTCGGGTGGTTCGGGGTGGCCGGATGGGGCTAGTCCGGACGGGGCGGAACGCGTTTTCCGGCTCCTACGAGCGAATAGGTACTCGTACGAGCGAGTGTCTTTGCTCGTGAGTCAATCAACAACGCACCCCGCCACCGGGGAATCCGGCGGCGGGGTGCGGGAGACGTTCGCTGCGTGATGTCCGGTCGGCTGTCAGGCCGGTGAGCCGAGCAGTGGGGTGGGCGGGGCCGGCGGCACCCGGAGGGTCAGCACCGGGAGCAGTTCGGCGACCCGGTGCGGGCGGTTGGCCGCGATTCCGGGCGGGGCGGGAGCCAGCGGGACGAGCAGATCGGTCGCCGCGGGGTGGCCGGCTACGCCGTCGGAGGCGCAGTCGCCGTGCAGCCAGAGCGTGAGCATGTACAGGCCCGGCACGGACAGCAGGCGCGGTTGGTACGACTGGGTGAGCGTCTCAGCCTGGCGCAGCGCGCGCTCGGTGGAGACGACGTACGGCCCCTCGAAGAAGTGCGAGAACGCCCAGCCGTCCGGCGTCAGCATCGTCTCCGCCGCGGCGACCGCGTGGTCGCCGGAGCGGATCAGGAAGCGCCAGCCGGCCAGTCGGGTGACGGGCTCGCCCTTGGCCGTGATCCGGTCCAGTACGTGGACCGGCAGAGGCAGCTCGGGCGTGACGGGGCCCTGGGCGCTGCGCAGGGCGGGGGTTCGGGCCTCGCGGACCGCGGTGGGGGAACCGAGGGCCGTGAGGACGGAGCGAAGTGCGGGCGCGGGAGCCGGCGGGACATGCAGCGGCATGGTGGGTCGCCTCTCATTCGACAGGCAGGGTGGCGCGAGGGGGCGGGGCGGACGGCGCTGTCAGCTCACGGGGACAGAGAGGCGGGGGCCGGGTCTGCGAACGATGGCGTGGGTGTGAGGCCTGCCGGGCGTGAGCGCGACGACAGTTTCCTCCGACCATGGGCGCCAGCCTTCTGCCCTGTCGACCGAGTTTATACGACATTTGTTCAGCCGGTGTTTCGTCTAACCGCTTCCGGGCACTCGCACAAGAGTTCATTCGGTCGGTGATACGTGGAAATCATCCCGATTCCGGAGGGGGTACACCGCGATGACCTCGGAGAATGCCCGCGCCGCGGTCGGCCAATTCCCGTCGGCGTTTTTCACGAGGCCCTCGACGGCGAAAAGTGCACGCTGCGCCATGCCCGGTGAATGTGCCGCTGATCTTCTTTGGCCGAAGTGACCAGAGTAGCTGTTGGAGGCGTTCACCGGGGGCGTTATGGATCGCTCGGGCTGGGCATCATCCACCCTGACCCGGACACCGGCGGCCGGATCATCGGCCCGCCCACCGAGGAGGGACGCTTCGATGGGGGAGAAGGTCGTGGCGGGCGCGTTCGACCTGTCCGATCGCCAGCGCTACCGCACGAAGCTCCGCCAGTGCCTGCGGGGACTGGAGCGGCTGCTGGAGGAGAAGCGGTTCGATCGACCGAAGAACCTCATGGGGCTGGAGATCGAACTCAATCTCGCCGGCGCCGACGGCATGCCGAGAATGCTCAACGGCGAGGTCCTGGAAAGGATCGCCAGTCGAGACTTCCAAACAGAACTCGCCATGTTCAACCTGGAAGTCAACATAGCCCCCCACCGGCTGGGTGGGCGGGTATTCGACCGGCTCGCGGAGGAACTCCGTACGTCCCTGGCATATGCCCACCGGAAAGCCGGCGAGGTGGACGCCGGAATCGTGATGATCGGCATTCTGCCGACCCTCGAACGGGATGATCTGGTCTCCTCGAACCTGTCCGACGTGGATCGCTACGTCCTGCTCAACGACCAGATCGTGGCCGCCCGGGGCGAGGACTTCACGCTCGACATCGACGGTGTGGAGCATCTGACCTGCACGTCGAAGTCGATCGCGCCGGAGGCTGCCTGCACGTCCGTGCAACTGCACCTGCAGGTCACGCCGGCGCGGTTCGCGGACGTGTGGAACGCCGCGCAGGCGGCGGCCGCCGCGCAGATAGCCATGGGCGCGAACTCGCCGTTCCTGTTCGGCCGGGAACTGTGGCGCGAGTCCCGGCCGCCGCTGTTCCAGCAGTCCACCGACACCCGCCCGCCGGAACTTCAGGCGCAGGGGGTCCGGCCGCGCACCTGGTTCGGGGAGCGGTGGATCGGCTCGGCGTACGACCTGTTCGAGGAGAACCTGCGCTACTACCCCGCGCTGCTGCCGATCTGCGACGACGAGGACCCGCTGGCCGTGCTCGACGCGGGCGGCGTGCCGAAGCTCGCCGAGCTGGTGCTGCACAACGGCACGGTGTACCGCTGGAACCGGCCCGTGTACGGCATCGCCGACGGCGTCCCCCACCTGCGCGTCGAGAACCGCGTCCTGCCCGCCGGGCCCACCATCACCGACGTCATCGCCAACGCGGCCTTCTACTACGGCGTCATCCGCGCGCTCGCGGAGGACTCCCGGCCGGTGTGGACCCGGCTGCCCTTCGAGGCGGCCGCCGCCAACTTCGACGCCGCGTGCCGGTACGGCATCGAGGCGCGCTTCACCTGGCCGCGGCGGGGGCGGTACGGCGGTACCACCGAGGTCGACGCGGTCAGCCTCGTACGTGACGAACTGCTGCCGCTTGCCGAGGCCGGACTGGACGCGTGGGGTGTCGAACCGGCCGACCGGGACCTGTACCTCGGCGTGATCGACGAGCGCTGCCGGCGCCGGGTGAACGGGGCGTCCTGGCAGGTCGCGACCTTCCACCGGGCCCTGGAGGGCGGCATGTCCCGGGACGCCGCCCTGGCCGCTACGACGCGGCGCTATGCCGAGCTGATGCATCAAGGGGAGCCGGTGCACACATGGCCGGTGGGATTGCCGGAGGCTGCGCGGCTGGGGTGAGTGCCGACCCAGGGCACTGAAGCACAGGTGCGTCTGCGAGGCTGTCGGGTGGGATCTTCGTGGCTCGGCGAAGATGTGCGCTGGACTACTCGACTGGAGGCGGGCGTGCAGGGTGAGGTGGGGACCGGGGACGGGGCCGCGTCGGGCGAGGTGCCGTCGCGGCGGGTGCTGCGGGACGAGACCTTGCTCGTGCTCGGTGTCTCGCTGGGCGCCAGCGCCGTGTCCGCGCTCATCAGTTTCGTCGGGTCCGTCACCAAACCGGGTGGGCTGAAGGACCAGGCCGCCACCCTCAACGCCTCGGCCGCGCCCGGCCGCCCCTGGCTCGATCTGGCCTGGCAGCTGTTCGGGATCACCACCGCCCTCATCCCCGTCGCCCTCGTCGCGCACTTCCTGCTGCGTGAGGGGCAGAGCCTCAGAACCCTCGGCTTCGACCGCACCCGGCCCTGGCCGGACCTCGGGCGTGGAGCCGCCATCGCCGCCGTGATCGGCAGTACCGGCATCGCCTTCTACCTCGCCGCACGCGGCCTCGGCTTCAACCTCACGGTCGTCCCCGAGGCCCTGCCCGACGTGTGGTGGAAGTTCCCGGTGCTGATCCTGTCGGCCCTGCAGAACTCGATCGTCGAAGAGGTCATCGTCGTCGGCTATCTGCTGCGCCGTCTCGACCAGTTGGGCTGGACGCCCGGCGCCGCGCTGCTGGCCAGCTCCGTGCTGCGCGGCTCGTACCACCTCTACCAGGGCATTGGCGGCTTCATCGGCAACATGGTGATGGGCGTCGTCTTCGTCTACCTCTACCGCCGCTGGGGCCGTGTCGGCCCCCTGGTGGTCGCGCACTCGCTGCTCGACATCGGGGCGTTCGTGGGGTACGCCCTGCTCGCCGGCAAGGTGGACTGGCTGCCCACGGCCTGAGCAGGTCCTAGGTGAGCAGCTCGCCCTCGATCACTGTCACCGCCCGGCCGCTCAGCAGGGTGCGGTCGCCGCGCAGTTCCGTGCGGACACGGCCGGAGCGCGGCGATGCCTGCAGGCCGGTCAGTTCGGCGCTGCCCAGCCGCTCGGACCAGAACGGGGCCAGCGCGGTGTGGGCGCTGCCGGTGACAGGGTCCTCGTCGATGCCGACGTTCGGGAAGAAGCACCGCGAGACGTAGTCGTACCCGAGGGCCGGGTCCTCGGCGCGGGCGGTGGCGATGATGCCGCGCGTCGAGTGGGTGCCGATGGCCTTGTGGTCGGGGCGCAGGGCGTGCACGGTCTTCTCGTCGGCGAGCTCCACCAGCAGGTCACCGACGTTGGGGCCGGTGTCGAAGGCCGCCAGCGGCCGCGCGCCCAGGGCCTGCGCGAGCCCCTCGGGGACATCGACCGGCGTGAGCGGAGCGGTGGGGAAGTCCAGGGTGATCGAGCCGTCGTCCCGGGGCGACGCCACGAGGACGCCGCTGCGTGTGGCGAACCGTACCGGGCCCTGGTGGACGCCCGTGGTGTGCAGGACGTGGGCCGTGGCGAGCGTGGCGTGACCGCACATCGCCACCTCGGCAGCCGGGGTGAACCAGCGCAGCGCCCAGTCGGCCTCGCCGCCCTCGGGCAGCGGGTGGGCGAAGGCCGTCTCGGCGTGGTTGACCTCCAGGGCCACCTTCTGGAGCCAGTCGTCCTCGGGGAAGGCGTCGAGGAGCAGGACCCCGGCCGGGTTGCCGGCGAAGGGACGGTCGGTGAAGGCGTCGACGATTCGGATCCGCATGGCCATGACGGTAGGGGCCAGGCAAAGCCGCAGACCAAGGCCAATTTGCGATCACTGGACCGTTCTTGGATGCGCTTCCTCTGTGTGAGGTCGTCGGCGAGGCTCTTGCCAGCCGAACTATTGCGATATATCGTTGAGGCATCGCGACAGATCAACGGTAGGTCTGCGCTAGATCAACAAACACGCAAAAGATGGAGTGATGGCAATGCGTAACCACGGATACGAGCGTGGACACGGACACGGTGACCCCCGGCGCGGCCGGGGCGACTTCGACGCGCGGCGTGCGGCCTTCGGCCCCTTCGGTCCGGGCGGGCACGGCTTCGGTCCCGGCGGCCCGGGCGGTTTCGGCGGCTTCGGTCCCGGCCCCTGGGGCGGACGAGGGCGTGGCGGACCGAGGGGAAGGGCGCGGCGCGGTGACGTACGCGCCTCGATCCTGGCCCTGCTGAAGGACCGGCCGATGCACGGCTACGAGATGATCCAGGAGATCGCCGAGCGCAGCGGCGGGGCGTGGAAACCCAGCCCCGGCTCGGTGTACCCCACGCTCCAACTGCTGGAGGACGAAGGGCTGATCGCCAGCGAGACCGAGGGCGGCAAGAAGCTGTTCTCGCTCACCGAGGCAGGCCGCGCGGCGGCCGAGGAAGGCCCGGACGCCCCCTGGGAAGAGGCCTCGCGCGGCGTCGACTGGGAGGCTCTCAGTGAGATCCGCCAGGCCGGCTTCGGACTGATGGAGGCCTTCAGTCAGGTCTGGAAGACCGGCGACAAGGAGCAGCGCGAGAAGGCGCTGACGGTCATCAACGAGGCCCGCAAGAAGCTGTACCTGATCCTCGCCGACGAGGACTGACAGCAGCCGTACGGCACCAAAGGCGCCCCGTGGAGCGATCCACGGGGCGTTCCCCTGTGGCGTGCGTTCAGGCCACCAACCCCGCCAGCTTCCGCAGCGACTCGTTCAGCGCGGCCGTCGCCGAGTCCTTGAGTTTGCCCGCCATCAGGGACACCGCCGCGCCGGTGAACTCCCCGTCGATGCGCACCGTCGTGGCGTCGCCGTCGGGGGTCAGGGTGTAGCGCGTGGCGACGGTCACGGACATCGGGCCCTTGCCGCGGATGGCCAGTACCCGGGCCGGTGTCAGTTCCTCCACGGTCCACTCGACCTCGGCCGGGAAGCCCATCAGCTTCATGTTCTCCTGGAAGGTCGCGCCGACCTCCAGGGTCGTGGGGCCGCCCTTGGGGAAGCTGGTGTGGGTCGCGTTCCACTCCCCGTACGCGGACCAGTCCGTGAGTTGCGCCCACACCTTCTCGGCCGGCGCCCCGATGCGTGCCTCCGCGCTGACTTCGGCCATGCGACCACCTCTTCGTGTCGGGCTTCGGTGTCGCGGAACGTAGCCGCAGGGTCTGCAACATTCAATACTGATGAGTCGTCAGAAAAAGTGGACGCGTTCGGGCGCTCCACCGTCGATACGGCCTGATCTCATCCGTAAGGAGGAGATTCCCGCTCGGGATGTCCGCTCTGTGTGGGACGCGAAAATGGTTCTGGCCGAGGATGACCTGTTCCCGGGGGACTGATGGGGTAGGGGGTGTGCAATACCCCATCCCCCGGCAGCAGGCCGACGAACACTCCGGTGTGGACGACGATGCCAGGCTCAGCGCCGAGCTGGCAGCGGTGGTCGCGGCTGCCCGCAGGCGGGCCGTACGGGACGGGGACCGGCAGATCGACACCGCCCATCTGCTGCACTCGCTCCTGGAGTACGACCCCGACGTGCGCGCCACCTTCGACGGCGAACCCCAGATCGCCCGGCTGCTCGGCTATCTCGTGCAGCGCAGCATCGGCTACGGCCTGCGCTGGCAGAGCACCGTCGAGGACTCCGGCGCGATCCCGGTCGTGACCGGAGTCGCGGGCCACTCGCCGCTGGCCGCCACGGCGATGTCGTACGCCGCGGAGCGCGCCGCCCGCCGTGGCGACGGCCCGGCCCATGGGGTCGATCTGCTCGTGGGGATCGTGGTGGACCCGCGGTCGCGGGCCGTGGAGGTACTGGAGCGTGCCGGGGTGGACGTGCCCGAACTGTTCATGCGGATCGAACACGGCTCGCAGGAGTACGTCGGTGGCGCCGAAGCCGGTGGCTGACCGGGGTCGGGACGTCCAGCCGATGAGACAGGAGTCATCAGGGGTGACGGTCATGTCGTCGCCTGCCATCATGTCCGGGTGCATACGTCAGTCAGCAGTCGGGGCAGCCATGGCAAGGGCGCCGGGCTCGCGCTCGCCCTCGGGTCGGCGGTCGCCTTCGGCGGATCGGGAGTCGCGGCCAAGCCGCTGATCGAGGCGGGTCTCGACCCGCTGCACGTGGTGTGGCTGCGGGTGGCCGGCGCGGCCCTGGTGATGCTGCCGCTCGCCGTGCGCCACCGCGCGCTGCTGCGCCGCCGCCCCGCGCTGCTCGCCGGGTTCGGACTGCTGGCCGTCGCCGGTGTGCAGGCCTGCTACTTCGCCGCGATCTCGCGCATCCCGGTCGGTGTCGCACTCCTCGTCGAGTACCTCGCGCCCGCCCTGGTGCTCGGCTGGGTGCGGTTCGTGCAGCGGCGGCCGGTGACGCGGGCGGCGGCGCTCGGCGTGGTCCTCGCGGTCGGCGGCCTCGCCTGTGTGGTCGAGGTGTGGGCCGGTCTCGGCTTCGACGCCATCGGGCTGCTGCTCGCCCTCGGCGCCGCCTGCTGCCAGGTCGGCTACTTCGTGCTGTCCGACCAGGGCAGCGACTCCGGCGCCGACGCCCCCGACCCGCTCGGCGTGATCGCGTACGGCCTCCTGATCGGCGCCGCCGTGCTGACCGTCGTGGCCCGCCCCTGGGGCATGGACTGGTCGGTGCTCGCGAACTCGGCGCACATGGACGGCACCGCCGTCCCGGCCACCCTGCTGCTGGCCTGGATCGTGCTGATCGCGACCGTCGTCGCGTACGTCACCGGCGTGCTCTCCGTACGCCGGCTCTCCCCGCAGGTCGCGGGCGTGGTGGCGTGCCTGGAGGCGGTCATCGCGACCGTCCTGGCCTGGGTGCTGCTCGGCGAGCACCTCTCGGCGCCGCAGATCGTGGGCGGTGTGGTCGTTCTCGTCGGGGCGTTCATCGCGCAGTCGTCGACGCCCGCGAAGGGATCCGCGGAGCCGGTGGCGGGCGGCGGGCCCGAGCGCGAGTTGTCCGCCCGGGGTACGGCCGCTTAAGCTGCCGATCATGCATTCGGACGCACGCGTTCTTCCGCCTCCGGCCGCCTGAGGCGGGCCCTCCGGACCTCCATGCCCCGCGGTAACCCGCCGGGCGGAACGGTGCTGCCCGCGGAAGACGTCCGCGGACCCCGCTGAGCGGCGGTCCTTCCGATCTTCTGCGCTCTTGCGCAACTGCGGAGAAACGCGTGTCCACTGTTGCTTCCGGCCTGCCCGTCGGGCGAGGCCTCCTTTATCTGATCGTCGCCGGTGCCGCCTGGGGCACCGCGGGCGCCGCCGCCTCACTGGTCTACCGCGCCAGTGACATGGGCTCCGTCGCCCTGTCCTTCTGGCGCTGCGCGGTCGGGCTGCTCCTGCTGCTCGCGGCCCGTCACCTGCGCCCGCGTCCCGGCGCGACCCCCGCCCCGCGCCCGCGAGCCACCGCCGCCCCCGAACCGCTCACCCGCAAGGCCCTCCGGGTCGGCGCCACCGGCCTGGGGCTCGCGGTGTTCCAGACGGCCTACTTCGCCGCCGTGTCCGCCACCGGCCTTGCCGTCGCCACCGTCATCACCCTTGGCGCCGGCCCCGTGCTCATCGCGCTCGGCGCGCGCCTGACCATGGGGGAGCGGCTCGGCCGCGCCGGCGTCCTGGCCGTCACCGGGGCGCTCACCGGACTCGGGGTGCTCGTACTCGGCGGCGGAGACACCGCTGTCCGCCCGTGGGGAGTCGCACTCGCCCTGCTGTCCGCCGCCGGATACTCCGCGATGACCCTGCTCACCCGCTACTGGGGCCGCGACGGCGGCGCCGACGCCTCCGGCACCACCGTCTGGGCGTTCGGGGTCACGACCCTGTGCCTGCTGCCGTTCGCGCTGACGGAGGGTCTGGTGCCGCACACCGCCGAACCCGTCCTGCTGCTCTGGCTGCTGGTCTACATCGCGGCGATCCCCACGGCCCTCGCCTACGCCCTCTACTTCGCGGGCGCGGCCGTCGTCCGGTCGGCCACCGTGTCCGTGATCATGCTGCTGGAGCCGGTCAGCGCGGCGGTCCTGGCCGTCACCCTGCTCGGCGAACAGCTCACCACCGCCACCCTGATGGGCACCCTGCTGATGCTGGGTTCGGTCGCCGGGCTGGCGGTGGCGGAGGCGCGCGCGGCGCGGGCCGAGCCGGCCCTCGGCTGACCGCCCACGGGCCGGCCCCACGAGGGCCGGCCCGTGGGGTCACCGCCCGGTGAGGTAGTCGGGCACCTCGGTGCCCGGCGCCAGCTCGGGGTCCGGGACCGGCGTCCCGTACCCCTTGCGCAGCGGGACCACGCCCGCCCAGTGCGGGAGGGCGAGGTCCTCGGGCTCGTCGTTGACGCCGCCCGTGCGCAGCTTGGCGGAGACCTCGTCGAGGTCCAGGCGGATGACGGCGGTGGCGGCGAACTCCTTCTTGTTGGCGGGCCGGGAGTCGCGCGACCGGCCCGGCACGACATGGTCGACCAGCGCGTCCAGCGCCAGCCGCTTCTCCTCGGGGTCCGCGACGTCGTGGGCGATGCCGTGCACCACCACGGAGCGGTAGTTGATCGAGTGGTGGAAGGCCGAGCGGGCCAGGATCAGGGCGTCGACATGCGTGACCGTCAGGCACACCGGGAGGCCCGGGTCGGCCTGGCCGGTCATCCGCAGCGGGCGCGAGCCGGTCGAGCCGTGCACGTAGAGCCGCTCACCGACCCGGCCGTACAGCGTCGGCAGGACCACCGGAGCGCCGTCGCGGACGAAGCCGAGGTGGCAGACGTAGCCCTCGTCGAGTATCGCGTGCACCAGCTCCTTGTCGTACGCCGCGCGCTCCGCGGAGCGGGTGGGGACGGTCCGGTCGGTCGGGGTGTAGGCGGCGGGTCGCGACGTCGTCTCCTGGGTCCCCTGCATGGCGCTCTCCATTGCACTAGTGCATACTTGGTTTTGTGCTAGGAGAGTATCCGATCAGAGGCCGGGGCGCAGCGGAGATTTCGGCGAGCGTGGAGCGCGCGGTGGCTGCGGGCGAGCTGGGACCTGGGCAACTGCTGCCGCCGTTGCGCGAGTTGGCGTCCCGGCTCGGTGTGAACCCGAACACCGTGGCTGCCGCGTACCGGATCCTGCGTGAGCGCGGGGTCATCGAGACCGACGGGCGGCGGGGCAGCCGGGTCCGGCACAAACCGGCCACCACCGGGCGCGAGGAGATCGGGGTGGACGTACCGGAAGGCGTGCGGGACATGGCCGCCGGGAACCCGGACCCGGCGCTGCTGCCGTCGCTGGCGGCGGTCTTCGCGCATGCGGCGGACCGGGAGCCGGTGCTGTACGGGGACGTGCCCGTGGAGCCCGAACTGGCCCGCCTCGCCCTGGCAGAGCTGGGCGCCGGGGGAGTGCCCGCGGGCCCGATCGCGGTGACCTCGGGATCACTGGACGCCATCGAGCGGGTCCTGGCCGCCCACCTCAAGCCGGGCGACGCCGTCGCCGTGGAGGATCCCGGGTGGGGCGGCCTGCTGGACCTTGTGCCGGCGCTCGGCCTGCGCACCCTCTCCGTCGCCCTCGACGACGACGGACCGCTTCCCGACCAGGTGGATCGCGCCCTCGGTGCGGGCGCCCGGGCACTCGTCGTCACGGACCGCGCGCAGAACCCCACCGGCGCCGCGCTGAGCTCCGCACGCGCGCGTGCCCTGCGTTCAGTGATCCGTCGGCATCCGGCGACCCTGCTGATCGAGGACGACCACGGCCACGGCATCGTCGACCTGCCCCTGCATCCCCTGGCCGGTGTCACCCGGCACTGGGCCTTCGTCCGCTCGGCGGCCAAGGCCTACGGTCCCGACCTGCGGCTCGCCGTGCTCACCGGTGACGAGGTCACGCTGGACCGGGTGCGTGGCCGGCAGCGGCTCGGCCCCGGCTGGGTCAGCCGGATCACCCAGCGGGCGGTGGCACGGCTGTGGGCCGACGGCGCGGTGGACCCGACGGCAGTGGCGGCGGCGTACGGGCGGCGCCGTGGTGCGCTGATCGAGGCGCTCGCCCGGCGCGGGGTGACGGCGTACGGGCGCAGTGGACTGAACGTCTGGATCCCGGTGCCGGACGAGACCGCGGCCGTCGCCCGCCTGCTGCATGCCGGGTGGGCCGTCGCCCCCGGCGCCCGCTTCCGGATGAGCGCCCCGCCCGGCATCCGGGTCACCGTCTCGACGCTCACCGAGGCGGAGACGGAACCGCTGGCCGACGCGATCGCCACCGCCGTCCGCCCGGCGCCGGTGCGCAGCTACGTGTAGGGCGGCGTCTGGAACGATGGGGTCATGGACGAGGACGTCATCCCGATCCTGCGCGTGGCCGACGCCGCCGCGGCGGTCCGCTGGTACGAGCGCCTGGGCTTCGCCCAGCAGTGGGAGCACCGCTTCGAGCCGGGGCTCCCGGCGTTCGTGGAGGTGGCCCGGGGGCCGGTGAGCCTCTTCCTGTCGGAGCACACTGGCGACGCCCGCCCCGACACGCTGGTCTATCTGCGGCTCGCCGACGTCGACGAGGTCGCCGCCGAGTTCGGCGTGCCGGTGCGGCAGGCCCCGTGGGCCCGCGAGATCGAGCTGCGCGACCCCGACGGCAACCGGCTGCGGATCGGCACGCCGAAGGACTGACCGCCGGCTCAGCTCCGGGGCCTGACCTGCGTCAGGGCCGCCCCCACGAGGACGATCAGCGCGCCGACCGGCGTCGACCACGTCAGGGACTCGCCGAGGATGGCGACGCCTGCGGCGGTGGCGATGACCGGGATGAAGTAGGTGACCATCTGGGCGGTGGTCGGGCCGACCTCGGCGACCAGGCCGTACTGGATCAGCAGCGCCAGGCCCGTGCCCAGGGCGCCCAGGGCCGCGACGGCGAGCAGCGGCACCACCGGGAAGGCGGTCGGCATGCTGGTGAACAGCGGTGTGACGACCGCCAGTTGGAGCGTGGCCAGCAGCAGCTGGGCCCCGGTCAGGGACAGATGCGAGTCACTGGACCCGGCCAGTGTGCGCCGGACGTAGATCCAGCCGATCGGGTAGCTGAGCGAGGCGAGCAGTGCCAGGGCGGTGCCCGTGGGGTCGACGCCGGTGAAGCCCTGCCAGGCGCCGAGCACCGTCAGCACGCCGAGGAAGCCCAGGCCCAGGCCGGCGACCCGGACCCGGGTGGGCCGGTCCTCGGAGAGGGCGACCATGGACAGGGCCATGCCCCACAGCGGTGAGGTGGCGTTGCAGATGCCGGCGAGCGTGGACGGAATCGTCAGCTCGGCGTAGGCGAACAGGGAGAACGGCAGCGCGTTGAGCAGGAGCGCGGCGACCGTCAGATGGGCCCAGGTGCGCGCCCCGCGCGGGAGTCGCTCGCGCTTCATGGCCATCGCCGCCGCGAGCACCGTCGTACCGAACACCAGGCGGCCGAGTGTCACCTGGAAGGGGACGTAGCCGTCGGTGCCCACCTTGATGAGCAGGAAACTGAAACCCCAGACCAGCGACACGGCGGCGAAGCGGATTCGCCAGTCGATCGTGCGGCGGGCGCGTGCTTGTACAGGACTGTCGGTGGCTTTGGTCGTGGCGGTGCTCACGGAAGCAACCATGCGGGACGTCATCTCGTAGCACAAGCGAGATTTCGCACGCCGTACCTCGTAGCATTGCTTATATGTTGAGCCTGGACCGTCTCCGCACCCTCGACGCTCTCGCCCGGCACGGCTCGGTGAGCGGCGCCGCCGAGGGGCTGCACATCACGACCTCGGCCGTGTCCCAGCAGCTGGCCAAGCTGGAGCGCGAGGTCGGCCAGCAACTGCTCGCCAAGCACGGGCGGGGTGTCCGGCTCACCGACGCCGGACGGCTGCTCGCCGAGCACGCGGCGCGCATCCTGTCGCAGGTCGCCCTCGCCCAGTCCGACCTGGAGGCGCAGCGCGGACAGGTCGCCGGTGAGCTGCGGCTGTCGGCGTTCCCGACCGCCGCGCGCGGGCTGTTCCCCACCGCGCTCGCCACGCTGCGCGCCGCCCATCCCGGGCTGCGGCTGCGCACCTGCGAGCTGGAGCCGGAGCCCGGCATCCGGGGTGTGGTGCGCGGCGACCTCGATCTCGCCGTGGTCCTGGACTGGTACAACAAGCCGATGGCGCTGCCCGACGGCCTGGTCAAGGCGTCGATCCTGGACGATCCGGCCGACGTGGCGATGCCCGCCGGGCATCCGCTCGCCGGCCGGGACGAGGTGGACCTCGGGGAGTTCGCCGAGGACGAGTGGATCACCTGGGGTCAGGGCGAGTTCTGCCACGAGTGGCTGATGTTCACGCTGCGCTCCCGTGGCGTCGAGCCGATCCTCGGCCACCGCGCCGCCGAGACGCACACCCAGCTCGCGCTGGTCGCCGCCGGGCTGGGCGTGTGCATCGCCCCACTACTGGGCCGCCATCCGATGCCCGCCGGGGTCGTCACCGTGCCGCTGAAGCAGGGGGTGCGGCGGCATGTGTACGTCGTCTGGCGCGCGGACGCCGACCGCCGCCCGTCCATCCGAGCGGCGGTGTCGGCCCTGCGGGCGGCGGGAGAGAGCGTCGGCTGAGCGCCTGCCGGCGGGCCGAGCGGCGCGGGGCTTCGACCGGCTGGGGCATGCCCGTGACCCCAGGCGCTGGTTGGCCGGGGCGGGGCAGCAGTCCGAGGGCGCTGAGGAAGTCGGCCCACCTGGGCGGGCCAAGGGGCCGAGGGCGTTGGCGGAGTCGGTCGGCCTCGGGTGGGCCAGGGGGCCGAGGGGGCTGAAGGAGTCCGTCGGTCTGGGCGGGTCGGGGGCCGAGGGGGCTGAAGGAGTCGGTTGGCCTGGGCGGGTCGGGGGGCGAGTGGTGTGGACGGAGTCGGGGGGCGATGCGGGGCGGCGGTCCCGGCGTGCTGGAGGAGTCGGTCGGCCGGGGCGGGCAGGGGTCCGACGGCGCTGAAGGAGTCGGCGGGTCCTCGGCGCGCGACGGGGCGAGTGGTGTGGACGGAGTCGGGGGGCGATGCGGGGCGGCGGTCCCGGCGTGCTGGAGGAGTCGGTCGGCCGGGGCGGGCAGGGGTCCGACGGCGCTGAGGGAGTCGGTCGGCCCGGGTGGGCAGGCGTCCGTGGGTGCTGAGGCAGCCGGTCGGCCCCCCGCGGCGGCGGTTCGAGTCGCGCTGAGGGTGTTCGTCGGGTGTGTTACAGCGACCCCAGCTTGCGGAAGTCCCAGGACACCGTCTTCGACGGCGTGAGCCGCATCCAGGCGTGTCGGCCGTCGTGCGGCATGTCCTCCAGGCCGAAGTTCTTGCGGGCGAACAGCATCTCCGGCACGTCGAGTTCGGCGCACAGCTCCCCGGTGCGCGGGCTCTCGCCCACGAACTCGACGGTCCCGGACAGCTCGACGCCGCGCAGCTCGTCGTACTCCTCACCGGTGTCGACCACGATCGCCACCCGCGGATCACGGCGTAGATCCGCCCACCGCTTGCTGCGCACCACGGAGTACAGCCACATCGACGTGCCGTCCCAGACGAACCAGAGCGTGCTCACGTGCGGCGCCCCGTCGGCCGACACCGTGGCGACCCGGCAGGTGCGCTGGCTGGTGAGGAACTCGTCCAGCTCACCGGGCGTCATCATGATCTTCCGGCCCCGGCGCTGAGTGGCTGTCATGTGTTTCCCTCGGCTTCCCCTCGAAAGAACGGCACCTGACGATACGTCAGAAAGAATGGGCCGTCTTCCATCCCCGTGCAATGGTGGTTAATCTCACCCGCTCCCACACCGCCGGCCACCAGGGGGCGCCATGCCGTCGTTCGAACAGCTCAGCGAACTGCTCGACCCCGCGACCACGGTGCTCCTCACCGTCGAGTGCCAGCAGGGCGTCGTCGGCCCGGACAGCGCGCTGCCGGAGCTGGCGAAGGAGTTCCGCTCCTCGGGCGCCCTCGGCAATGTCGCCCGGCTGGTGGCCGCCGCCCACGAGAGCGGCATCCAGGTGATCCACGCCATCGCCGAACGCCGCCCCGACGGCCGCGGCGCGAGCCACAACGCCCGCCTGTTCCGCGCCGCCGAACGGCTGCCCGTCCAACAACTGGCCGGCACCGCGGCGGTGCGCGTCGCCGCGCCGATCGAGGTCACCGAGGAGGACATCGTCGTACGACGGCTGCACGGTCTGTCACCGATCCAGGGCACCGACGTCGACGCGCTGCTGCGCAACCTCGGCTGCCGCACCCTGATCGTCACCGGCGTCTCCGCCAACGTGGCCGTGCCCAACGCCGTCTTCGACGCCGTGAACCGCGGCTACACGGCCGTGGTTCCGGCCGACGCCATCGCGGGGGTGCCCGCCGACTACACCCCCGCGATGATCCGCAACACCCTCGCATTGGTCGCCACGGTCGCGACCACGGACGAGGTGCTGGCGTGCCTCAGGCCCACGCGCCGGCGCTGACGGTCAGGCCAGGGTGATCGAGTCGCCACTGACGTTGATCTGCACCTCGGGCAGCGGCTTGGTCGCGGGCCCGCTCTGCACGCTGCCGTCGGTGATCGAGAAGTTGCTGTTGTGGCAGGGGCAGTTGATGATGCCGTTCTCGATGCTCTTCACCGCACACCCCTGGTGCGTGCAGGTGGCCGAGAAGGCCTTGAACTGGCCGGCCGACGGCTGGGTGACCACGACCTTCTCGGCCTCGAACACCTTTCCGCCACCCTCGGGGATGTCGGCGACGGTCGCGAGCGCGGCACCGGCCGCGGCGTTGCCGCCGTCCTCCGGAGTGCTGCCGCTGTCCTGGGAGCTGCCGCTGTCCTGGGAGCTGCTGGACGAGTCGCCGTCCGAGCCCCCGCACGCGGTCAGCGCGACGGCGAGCCCCGCCGCTCCGGCCGCCGCCACGACGGTACGACGGTTCGGTCCTGCCGTGGGCCTGGGCGATGCGCTGGTCATGCTGGCGTTCCCTTCGGGAGGTGTCTCGTGATCCGCCGTGAGGTACGGCCCCGGCGGACTGCCTGTTCAGACGATGTCGAAATCCTCGCCCGCCCAGCACGAGAGGTGGGTAAAACACGCCTGTCGGTTCCCTGTCGATCTCGGCGCGTTCCCGAGCGCCCTGCCGCGGGATCCCGACCCGCGCCCCCGTCACACGACAGTAACCTGGGGCGATGCTCAAGGAAGTCATCGCAACCCGCTACATCACGCCGCTGCGTGAGGGCGGCTCGCTGCCGGGACTCGTCGAGGCCGACGACTTCGGGACGTACGTGATCAAGTTCACCGGCGCGGGGCAGGGCCGCAAGACACTCGTCGCGGAGGTCGTCTGCGGTGAACTCGCCCGTCGGCTCGGTTTCCGCGTGCCCCGCCTGGTGACCCTCGACCTGGACCCGGTCCTCGGGCTCGGTGAACCCGACCAGCAGGTCCAGGAGCTGCTCAGGTCCAGCGGCGGCACCAACCTCGGCATGGACTTCCTCTCCGGCGCGCTCGGCTTCGACCCGCTCGCTTTCGCGGTGAGCCCCGAGGAAGCCGGGCGCATCGTCTGGTTCGACGCGCTGGTCAACAACGTCGACCGCTCCTGGCGCAACCCCAACCTGCTGATGTGGCAGGGCGAGCTGTGGCTCATCGACCATGGCGCCACCATGATCTGGCACCACAACTGGCCCGGCGCCGAGGCCTCCGCCGCCCGCCCGTACGACGCGTCCGACCACGCCCTGCGGCCGTTCGCGCCGGACGTCACCGCGGCCGCCGCGCTCGCGCCGCTGGTCACCGAGGAACTGCTGGCCGAGGTCACCGCCGAGATCCCCGACGCCTGGCTGACCGGCGAGCCCGGCTTCGACACCCCGGACGACCTGCGCCGGGCCTACGCGCGAGCGCTGCTCGCGCGCGCCGCAGTCGTCCACGAACGCATCGAGGGGATCAAGTGAGCGAGCGTCACATCACCCGGGCCGGCCAGGGCGGCGGCCGGGACGTCTTCGAGTACGCGCTGCTGCGGGTCGTACCACGCGTCGAGCGCGGCGAGTGCATCAACGCGGGCGTGCTCGTGTACTGCCGGGCCAAGGCCTACGTCGGCGCCCGCACCCATCTGGACGAGGCGCGGCTGCTGGCCCTCGACCCGGACGCGGACGTGGCCGGCGTGCGTGCCGCGCTGCGCGCGGTGGAGGGCGTGTGCGAGGGAGGGGAAGCGGCCGGGCAGGCGGCGGGCGACGACGCCGGGCGGCGTTTCCGCTGGCTGATCGCGCCGCGCTCCACGGTCGTGCAGCCCGGGCCCGTGCACACCGGACTGACCGTCGATCCGGTGGCCGAGACCGAACGGCTGCTCGACCTGCTGGTGAGGTGAGGGATCACATGCACCCCGATGGGCCGTTGACACGGGGTGCCAGGGCTTCTAGCGTCACGTCTGCTGAAGGTACTAAGCGGTCGCTCATCGGGGAGCGTGCCGCTGAGCCGCATCCCAAGGGCGAGGAGAAGCAGCAATGTCCACCACTGAGCAGCGGGTCGCAGTCGTCACCGGTGCCGCGCGCGGCATCGGCGCCGCCACCGCCGTACGCCTGGCGGCCGAGGGCCGCGCGGTCGCCGTGCTCGACCTCGACGAGGCCGCCTGCAAGGACACCGTGGAGAAGATCACCGCGGCCGGTGGCAAGGCCATCGCGGTCGGCTGCGACGTCTCCGACGAGGCGCAGGTCGAGGCGGCCGTCGCCCGGATCGCCGAGGAGCTCGGCGCGCCGACGATTCTCGTGAACAACGCGGGCGTGCTCCGCGACAACCTGCTGTTCAAGATGAGCGTCGCCGACTGGGACACCGTCATGAACGTGCACCTGCGCGGCGCCTTCCTGATGTCGAAGGCCTGCCAGAAGCACATGGTGGACGCGGGCTTCGGCCGGATCGTCAACCTCTCCTCGTCCTCCGCGCTCGGCAACCGGGGCCAGGTCAACTACTCGGCCGCCAAGGCCGGTCTGCAGGGCTTCACCAAGACGCTCGCCAAGGAGCTCGGCAAGTTCGGCGTCACCGCCAACGCCGTCGCCCCCGGCTTCATCGCCACCGACATGACCGCCGCCACCGCCGAGCGCGTCGGCATGGGCTTCGAGGACTTCAAGGCCGCCGCCGCCTCCATGATCCCCGTCCAGCGTGTCGGCGAGCCCGAGGACATCGCCAACGCCATCGCCTTCTTCACGGGCGACGCGGCCGGCTTCGTCTCCGGCCAGGTGCTGTACGTCGCCGGCGGACCGCTCGACTAGGGAGCACGGACATGACTGAACTTCCTGAACTCTCCGGCAAGGTCGCGCTCGTCACGGGCGGCAGCCGCGGCATCGGCTACGGCGCCGCCGAGGCGCTGGTGGCACGCGGTGACCGTGTCTGCATCACCGGCCGCAACGAGGACGCCCTGAAGGAGGCCGTCGAGCAGCTCGGCGCCGACCGCGTCATCGGCGTCGCCGGCAAGGCGCACGACGTCGACCACCAGGCCGTCGCCGTCGAGCGCACGATGGAGGCCTTCGGCCGGGTCGACTACCTGGTCAACAACGCCGGGACGAACCCGGTGTTCGGGCCGATCGCCGACCTCGACCTCGACGTGGCGCGCAAGGTCTTCGAGACCAACGTCGTCTCCGCGCTCGGGTTCGCCCAGAAGACCTGGCACGCCTGGCAGAAGGACAACGGCGGCGCCATCGTCAACATCGCGTCCGTGGCCGGCCTGTCCCCCTCGCCCTTCATCGGCGCGTACGGCATCAGCAAGGCCGCGATGATCAACCTGACCCTGCAGCTGGCGCACGAGTTCGCGCCCAAGGTGCGGGTCAACGCGATCGCCCCGGCCGTGGTGAAGACCAAGTTCGCGCAGGCCCTGTACGAGGGCCGGGAGGCGGAGGCGGCCGCCGCCTACCCGCTGGGTCGGCTCGGTGTGCCCTCCGACATCGGCGGCGCCGCCGCGTTCCTCACCTCGGCGCAGGCCGACTGGATCACCGGCCAGACGCTCGTCGTCGACGGCGGCATCTTCCTCAACGCCGGGACCGGCTGACCGGATCGGGTGCCTTTTCGGACAGGGGCACCGTTTCCGTTGACGGAAACGGTGCCCCTGTCGACATATCGGCGGCCTACGGGCCGATGACAACGTCGTCATGCGGAAGCTGATCACCGACCTCGCGCAAGCACGGTTCAGGCCGTCAACGGCTGCGATAGGGTCTGCCGACCCTTGGTATGGCAGATCGAGGAGCGTGCGCGTGTTCAACCGGAATCGAGGCCTGCGGCAAGTGGCCGCGATCGCTTCCATATCCCTGCTGGCCGGGTGCAGCCTGTTTTCGGACGGCGACCCCGCCGAGGGGGGTCCGATCGTCGTGGGGACCACCAGCGCCCCCAGCACGCTGGATCCGGCCGCCTCCTGGGACGGCTCCTGGGAGCTGTTCCGCAACATCTACCAGACGCTGCTGAGCTACCCCAACGGCGCCACCACGCCCCAGCCCGACGCCGCCCAGAGCTGCGAGTTCACCGACTCGACGAACCGGGCGTACCGCTGCGAGCTGCGTGAGGGGCTGACCTTCTCCGACGGTGACGCGCTCGACGCGCAGGCCGTCAAGCACTCCATCGACCGGATCCTGGCCATCAACGCGCCGGGCGGCCCCGCCGGGCTGCTGGGCAGCCTGGACCGGGTGCAGGCGCTCGGCGACCGCGAGGTCGTCTTCCACCTCAAGACGGCCGACGCCACCTTCCCGTTCGTGCTCGCCACCCCCGCCATGTCCGTCGTAGACCCGGACGACTATCCGGCCGACGCCCTCCGCGAGGACGGCGGCGTCACCGGCTCCGGGCCGTACCTCCTCGACTCCTACGACGAGGGGGCGCGGGCCGAACTCGTCCGCAACGACGGCTACAAGGGCTTCGCCGAGCGAAGAAACGATGCGGTCACGATCCGTTACTTCCAGGACTCCGGCGCCATGGTCAAGGCCCTGCGCGACCAGGACATCGACGTGACCTACCGCGGCCTCGCCGCCGACGACATCGTCGCGCTCCAGGGCAAGGACGCCGACGAGACCCTGCAACTCGTCGAGGGAGCGGGCGCCGACATCAGCTACCTGGTGTTCAACCCCAGGGACGAGTGGGCCGGGAAGACGGCCGTGCGCCGGGCCGTCGCCCAGGTCGTGGACCGGGCGACCATCGCCCACCGGATCTACAAGGACACCGTCGACCCGCTGTACTCGATGGTCCCCAAGGGCCTGACCGGCCACACCACCGGCTTCTTCGACGACTACGGCGACCCCGACCCGGACAAGGCCCGCGCGATCCTCACCGAGGCCGGCATCACCGACCCGGTCCCGCTCACCCTCTGGTACACCACCGACCGCTACGGCTCCGAGACCGCCGTCCTGTTCAAGGAGCTCGAGCGGCAGCTGGAGGCCTCCGGCCTGTTCGAGATCACCCTGAAGAGCAGGCCCTGGAAGACCTACGTCGAGGGCTACCAGAAGGGGGAGTACCCGGTGTTCGGGCGCGGCTGGTTCCCCGACTTCCCGGACGCCGACAACTACATCGCCCCCTTCGTCGGCGAGCAGAACGCCCTGGGTACGCCCTACCCCGCGCCCAAGATCACCGGGGAGCTGCTGCCGCGCTCCCGCCGCGAGAGCGACCGCGCCCAGGTGGAGGCCGACTTCGAGGAGGCCCAGCAGATCCTCGTCCGGGACGTACGGCTGCTGCCGCTGTGGCAGGGCAAGCAGTACGTCGCCGCGAACGAGGAGATCTCCGGCGCCGAGCGCGCGCTGGACCCGTCGACGATCATGATGGTGTGGGAGCTGTACCGGAAGACGAGCTGGTGACAGCGCCCGTGGCGGCCGTTGTCAGTGGTCGCCGGTAGGTTCTGTGGTCTGGAACCGACCGCACACCGTAAGGAAGTTGACGTGACCGACATCGCCATGCTGCCCGAGTCCTGGCGCGGGGTCCTGGGCGACGAACTGCACAAGCCCTACTTCAAGGAGCTGACGGAGTTCGTGGAGGAGGAGCGGGCGAAGGGTCCCGTCCACCCCCCGCGTGAGGAGGTCTTCGCGGCACTCGACGCCACGCCGTACGAGCAGGTGAAGGTCCTGATCCTCGGCCAGGACCCGTACCACGGCGAGGGCCAGGGCCACGGCCTGTGCTTCTCGGTCCGCCCCGGGGTGAAGACCCCGCCCTCGCTGCGCAACATCTACAAGGAGATGCAGCAGGAGCTCGGCCTGCCGATCCCGGACAACGGCTATCTGATGCCGTGGGCCCGGCAGGGCGTGCTGCTGCTCAACGCGGTGCTGACGGTCCGGGGCGGCGAGGCCAACTCGCACAAGGGCAGGGGCTGGGAGAAGTTCACCGACGCGGTGATCCGCGCGGTGGCCGAGCGGCCCGACCCGGCGGTGTTCGTGCTGTGGGGGAACTATGCGCAGAAGAAGCTGCCGCTGATCGACGAGACCCGCCATGCGGTGGTGAAGGGCGCGCACCCCTCGCCGCTGTCGGCGAAGAAGTTCTTCGGCTCCCAACCGTTCACGCAGATCAACGAGGCGATCGCGCGGCAGGGGCACGAGCCGGTGGACTGGCGCATCCCGAACCTGGCCGACCTGGCCTGACCTGCGCTGCTCGGGGGCGGGCCGACGTCGCGGGTCGGCCCCGCCTCGCCGGGATTGCGGGTGGCTGCCGTTAGCGTCGGGACCGACGGGACGTCGGCGAGTGCGCGGAGGGCGCGGTGGCGGAGCGACAGGAGCAGGCGGCGCCGGATGCCGTGCTGACGCGGATCGGGCAGGTCGTCATGCTGCATCACGCGGGGGACCGCGAGGAGGCTCGGCATCGCTTCCAGAAGCTCTGGGCGGAGATCGGCGAGGACGGCGAGCCTCTGCACCGCTGCACGCTGGCCCACTACATGGCCGACACCCAGGACGACCCCTCCGACGAACTGGCCTGGGATCTGCGGGCCCTGGGCGCGGCCGAGGAGCTGACCGGCGACCGTCTCGCGGCCGACGAGGGCGCCCTTGCGGTACGCGCCCTGTATCCCTCCCTGCACCTGAACCTCGCCGCCGACTACGTCAAACTCGGCCACGCGGACGCCGCCCGCACGCACCTGCGCCAGGCACGTGGGGCGGCGGACGCCCTGGGCGACGACACGTACGGGGACGGGGTGCGGGCAGCCATCGGACGACTGGAGCTACGGCTCGGGGAAGAGGGTTCGCCGGACGGGGGAGGCTGGGGGCCGCCTCGGCAGCGGCCGTGAAGCGGCGCCGTGTGCCCGGCGGCCGTGCAGCGGTGCCCCGGCGTCGGCCGCCGTGATCCGCGGCCCGCGGCCCCTCACCGTCCGTACGTCTGCTCGCAGATCACCGCCTCCGGGCTGTCCGGGCGCCAGCCGCCGTACTTTCTGCCCAGGGCGCACACGTCGGTGTTCTCGCCGATCGTGCCGGAGACGTCCGGGATCCGGGCGGGCGGTGGCTGGTACGAGCGGCGGGGCTCGGGAGTGGGTGGGGCGGGGCGCGGACGGGACTCCGTGCGCGAGGCCGGGGGTTGCCCGGTCGGTGACGGGGCCTCCGTGGTGGGGCGGCGCGGCTCCGGCGTGGTCGGATCGGGTCGGCGGGACGGGCCGATCATCTCCAGGGCCTCGCGGGCCGGCGCCTGCACGATCTGCGGTTCGGTGCGGCCGTCCGGGCCCGGCGCCGTCGGCTGGACCGGCACCGGCGGCACGGCGGTGGGCCCCCGCTGGACGGTCACACAGCCGGAGACGGCCGAGAGGGCCACGGTGACGAGCAGCGCGGTGGTCGTCGTTCGATGCACCCGCGCAACTCTGGTGGCTCCGGCCCCGCAGGACCCGGCGGACAAGCACAGGTTGCTCCGGACGGGTGAACTACGCCCCCGCAGGGAGGGCGCGCACCCGGCCGGGCTGACGGACAGGGGCGTACCGCCGAGGGCTCATTCGCCCGTGGCGCCGTCGACCCGCTCGCGGATCAGATCCGCGTGCCCGTTGTGGCGGGCGTACTCCTCGATCATGTGGGTGTAGATCCAGCGCAGGTTGAACGGCTCGTCGGTGAAGCGGCTGCGGCCCTTGGACAGGTCGTCCAGTCCGAAGCCGGCCGCGTTGCGCCGGGCGATCTCGATCTCAGCCTGCCAGGTACCGTACGCCTCCGCCCAGGTGTCCGCCTCGGTGAGGTGGAACTCTCCGTCGGGGTCCTCCTCGGAGTAGTAGATCGGCCCCGGATCGTCGCCGGCCAGCGTCTCGCGGAACCAGCCCCGCTCCACCTCCGCCATGTGCCGCACCAGCCCCATCAGGGACAGCTCGGACGGCTCCACGGCCATGGTCCGCAGCTGCGCGTCGCTCAACCCCTCGCATTTCCAGGCGAGGGTCTGCCGGTGATACTCCAACCAGCCCTCCAGCATGCTCCGTTCGTCGGCGTTCTGTGCGGGTTCGCTGCGCTCCGTCGTCATGGGCGGCATCCTCGCCCACCGCCGAGGAATCCACCAGCAGTTTTACGACCTCCCAGGCCGCCCAGCAGGCCCTCCGCCCCGGCCGAGCTGCTGCGGCTGTTCGGTGACTGGCACGACCCGATCCCCGCCGCTGCCCGCCCACCACGGTGGGGAAGCCGCCGAACCTCGGTCAGGGCGGCAACCAGGCCGTCGAGGACGCGATCGTCCTCGCCCACCACGCCCTCGACCTCGCCGCGTACACCGCCGCCCGGCTGCCCCCTACGACGGCCGTCGCCCGCCAGGCCGTGAAGGTCACGCGGCTGAACATGATGACCACCCGCGCGCGCACGGCCGTGCGCGATGCCATGATCGCCGGCCCGTTCGAGGGCCGGACCGGCACTGTTCCTGCGCGGCTTCGACGGTATCGCCGACCGGCGGGCCGCCGGGGCCGCCGTATGCTTCCGAGCAGACCCCAGCAGGCAAGCAGTGAAGGAGCCCCCGTGAAGGTCGGCTGCATCGGACTCGGTGACATCGCGCAGAAGGCGTATCTGCCGGTGCTCGGAGTCCAGCCCGGGGTCGAGCTGCACCTGCAGACCCGCACGCCCGCCACGCTGAACCGCGTCGCCGACAGCCTGCACCTGCCCGGCGCGCAGCGCCACGGCTCCCTGGACGAGCTCCTCGCCCAGAACCTCGACGCCGCCTTCGTGCACGCACCCACCGCCGTGCACCCCGAGATCGTCACCCGGCTCCTTCAGGCGGGCGTCCCGACGTACGTCGACAAGCCGCTGGCGTACGAACTCGCCGACTCCGAGCGGCTGGTGGCGCTCGCCGAGGAGCGGGGCGTGAGTCTCGCCGTCGGCTTCAACCGGCGGCACGCGCCCGCGTACGCGCAGTGCGCCGACCATCCGCGCGAGCTGATCCTCATGCAGAAGAACCGGGTCGGACTGCCCGAGGATCCGCGCACGATGATCCTGGACGACTTCATCCACGTCGTGGACACGCTGCGCTTCCTGGTGCCGGGCCGCATCGACGACGTGATCGTGCGCGCCCGCACCGTGGAAGGGCTGCTGCACCATGTCGTGCTCCAGCTCGCCGGGGACGGGTTCACCGCGCTCGGTGTGATGAACCGGCTCAGCGGGTCGGCCGAGGAGATCCTCGAGGTCTCCGGGCAGGACACCAAGCGGCAGGTGGTCAACCTCGCCGAGGTGATCGACCACAAGGGCCAGCCGACGCTGCGGCGGCGCGGCGACTGGGTGCCGGTGGCCCGGCAGCGTGGCATCGAACAGGCGGTGCTGGCCTTCCTCGACGCCGTGCGCGCCGGCAAGCTGCTCAGCGCCCGGGACGCGCTGGCGACTCACGAACTGTGCGAGCGGGTGGTACTGGCGGTTCTGGAGCGCTCCGGCGCGGTCGCCTGACCGCCCGCCCGCCCTCCACCAGGCCCAGTGCGAGCAGCACCAGCACGGCGGGGTACACGGGCCAGGCGCCCAGGCGGACGTACGGCGTGACCCCGTCGGCCAGCGGCACCTCGTACACCTGCGTGGTGCTGGCGTCCGTTCCGAGCGGCGGGCCGATCCGCTGCCCCTCGGGCCCGTACACGGCGGAGACGCCGGTCAGCGTCGCGTGCACCATGGGGCGGCCGGTCTCCGCGGCGCGCAGCGCGGCCAGCGAGGCGTGCTGCGCGGGCGCCCAGCTCTGCTGGAACGTCGAGGTCGCCGACTGGGCGACCAGTACGTCGGCGCCGTTCCGGGTGAGGCTGCGGCTCATGTCGGGGAATGCCGACTCGAAGCAGACCATCGGGCCGACGCGCAGCCCGCCGCCGACGTCCATCACGACCTGCTCGGTGCCGCGCCTGCGGTCCTCAGCCGCGGCCTCCCCGACGGAGGTGGCCCAGCCGAGCAGTGAGCGGAACGGGACGTACTCGCCGAACGGGACCAGCCGCATCTTGTCGTAGCGGTCGCCGGTCGGGCCGTCCGGGCCGATCAGCACCGAGCTCTTGTAGATGCCGGGCCGGTCCGAGCGCCGGGCGTCCACGTTGACCAGGATCGGGGCCCCGACGTCGCGGGACAGCGCCGCGATGCGCCGCGCGAGGTCGGGACGGCGGCCGAGGTCGTAGCCGACGCTGCTCTCGCCCCAGACGACCAGGTCCACGTCCTGGCCGGTGAGCCGGCGGGTGAGCTGTTCCTCGCGCTCGATGCGGCGCTCCGGGCTGCTGACGCCGTTGACCACCCCGGGCTGCACCAGAGCGACCCGGGCCCCGCCCTCGACGTCGGGCCGCGGTGACCACATCCAGGCCGCCGAGGTGACCGCGGCCGTGGCGAGCAGCGCGACGGCCGGCACCCGGGACCGCCGTACCGCGATCAGGACGGTTACGGCGACATTGACGGCGACCAGCAGGAAGCTCAGCAGCCACACCCCGCCCACCGAGGCCAGCCGCAGTGCCGGCTCCACCTGCCACTGGCTGGCGCCCAGCATGCCCCAGGGGCCGCCGAGCCCCTGCCAGGAGCGCACCAGCTCCACCGCCAGCCAGCCCGACGGCAGCACCAGCAGCGCGGCCGCGATCCGGCCCGGCGAGGGCGCTCCGGCGAGGAACCGGCGCACCAGCAGGCCCCACGGGGCCCACAGCACGCCGAGCAGGGCCGCGAGGACGAACGTGAACACGTGCAGGTTGGGCAGCAGCCAGTGGTGCACGGCCAGCACGAAGCCGAAGCCGCCGCACCAGCCGTCGTACAGCGCGCGTCGCCCGGTCGCCGCGGTGCGGACGAGCAGGATCCACGGGACCAGGGCGACGCAGGCGAACCACCACAGGGACGGGGCCGGGAAGGCGAGCATGGGCAGGGCGCCCGCCACCGCGGCGATCGCGGAGCGTCGCCACGGGGAGTCGAGCCAGCGGCCCAGCGTCTTCATACGGCGCCTCCTACCCGTGGATCCAGTGTGCGCGTGGCCGGCGATCTCGGTACAGAGGGCGCCCACTCAGTCGGTCACAGGTACCCCGGGCTCCTGGGACACACGCCGCCACTTCTCGCGCACGACCACCTCGCGCAGCCGCCAGCCGTCGTCCGTCCGCCGCAGCCCGAACGCGTACCGGCCGCCGCACACGAAGTCGGGCGCCGCCGAGCCGTCACCGGCGAGGCGCATCGGGTTGACGTAGTCGGCCTGGACCTGGGCCGTGTCCCCGGTGTCCCGCTCCAGGACCCCGAACCGGACCCGGCGGTTGACGATGAGGTGCTGGCGCATGGCGAACGCCCGCATGCTCTCGGCCAGCCATGCGGCGACGCTCCCGGCATCGCCCTCGATCCCGCCGGCCGAGCGGTAGTCCGCCCGCCCGTCCGGGGTGAACAGCTTCCGGTACGCCTCCCAGTCGCCGTCGTCCACCGCCACGGCATAGTCGGTGACCAGGCCGTCGACGGCCAGCCGGTCCATCACGGTCGCGAGCTCCACACGCTGCGTCATCGGCTCAGTGTTGGGCACGGGGCGGGCCGCGCCAAGAGGGCGTGCCGCTTTGATCGGTGGTCGTGACCCCGCCGTTCGGTGGCCGTGACCGGCGTTATTCGGTGGTCGTGACCGGCCGAGGCGCGCGAGGCTGTCCCGCGTGAACGATCAGACCGACCGGCCCGAGCCGAAGTTCCGCATACGGGCCCGCCACACGGACTCCACCCTCACCGTCTACCAGGCCTACCACCCCGGCATCGGACGACCGGCGGCCCGCGCCGGCCGCTTCCCGGCCACCTGGAAGCGCGAGCGCATGACCTGGGTCAAGCCGTCCTTCCTGTGGATGATGTACCGCTGCGGCTGGGGCACGAAGGAGAACCAGGAGACCGTCCTCGCCGTCGAGATCACCCGCGAGGGCTTCCTGTGGGCCCTGCGTCACGCCTGCCTCTCGCACTACGTCCCCGGGCTGCACGCCGACCAGGCCGCGTGGAAGGACCAGCTGAGGACGGCACCCGCGCGCGTGCAGTGGGACCCGGAACGCGACCTGCGCCTCACCCCGCTGCCGCACCGGTCGCTGCAGCTGGGCCTCGCGGGGGAGGCGGCGGCCCGGTACGCCGACGAGTGGATCGTGGGCATCGAGGACGTGACGCCGCTCGCCAGGGAGATCCACGGGCTGGTGCGCGCCGGTGAACTCGCGCGTGCGGGGGAGCTGTTGCCCGAGGAGCGGCCGTATCCGTTGGACGATGACGCGCTGGCACATCTGCTTCCAGGAGGTTCGGAATGACACGTCCCGTCACTGTGGTCACGGGCGGCAGCCGGGGGATCGGTGCCGCGACCTGCCTGCGGCTGGCGGCCGACGGGCACGACGTGGCGGTCGGATACGTCCGTGACGCCGACGCGGCCGAGGCGGTGGCCGACGGGGTACGGGCAGCGGGCGGCCGCTCGGTCGTCGTGCGGGTCGACACGTCGGTCGAGGCGGACGTGGAGCGGCTCTTCGACACCGCCGAGCAGCGGCTCGGGCCGGTGACGGGGCTGGTGAACAACGCCGGGGTGACCGGCCCGCTGGGGCGGCTGGCCGACGCGGACCCGGCCGATCTGCGCCGGGTCGTGGACGTCAACCTTCTGGGCACGCTGCTGTGTTCACGCCGGGCCGCGCAGCTGATGACCGGGCGGGGCGGTGGCGTGATCGTGAACGTGTCGTCGGCCGCCGCGACGCTGGGCAGCCCCGACGAGTACGTCCACTACGCGGCGACCAAGGCCGCGATCGACGCCCTGACCCTGGGCCTGGCCAAGGAGCTCGGACCGGACGGCGTCCGCGTCAACGCCGTCGCCCCCGGAGCGATCGACACCGAGATCCACGCCACGATGGGCGACCCGGACCGCGCCCACCGGGCGGCGGCCACGACTCCGCTGCGCCGGCCGGGCCGGGCCGAGGAGATCGCGGCGGCGGTGGCGTGGCTGATGTCGCCGGACGCGTCCTATACGACGGGGGCAGTGCTACGGGTGTCGGGCGGGCGGTGAGCGCCCTTCTGTTCAGATGGCTGCCCGTACGTTCAGATGGCTGCCCGTAGGTTCAGATGCGTGCCCGTACGTTCAGGTGCCCTCGTCGGTCCTGACCGGCTCCCGTCCTCAGGCCGCCTCGATGACCTCGCCGCGGATCGCCGCGGCCCACTCGACCACCAACAGCTCGTACTCCGCCCGCTCCTGTACCGACAGCGAGCCGCCCGCGCGCATCCACAGGGCACGGATCTCCTCGTTCACCTCGGCAGCAGAGCGCACGGAACCAGGGGTCACGGAATCGGGGGACATGCGAGCAAGCGTAGGCGCAAGCACTGACACTGCGCTACCGGGCGGCTACTCATCCCGTATGGGCTTGGTCACGGCCGCCGGAATCCGGACGCGTTTACTGACCGCACGCTCAGTCACAAAGCAACGGCCCCCGAGGACGAGCCTCGGGGGCCATACGTTCCTCGGGGGCCGTACGCTCAGCCGCCCGCCGACTCCGCCGCGTGCGGGCTCAGGACGCCGAACGTCACCAGGGCGACGATCACGATGCCGAGCGCGACCCGGTACCAGACGAACGGCATGAAGCTCTTGGTCGAGATGAACTTCATGAACCACGCGATCACCGCGTAGCCGCTGACGAAGGCGATCACCGTGGCGAAGATCGTCGGCCCCCACGACACATGGCCGGTATCCATCGCGTCGTTGAGCTCGAACAGGCCCGAGGCGAGCACCGCCGGGATGGCGAGCAGGAAGGAGTAGCGGGCCGCGGCCTCACGGCTGTAGCCCATGAAGAGGCCGCCGGTGATGGTGGCGCCGGAGCGGGAGACGCCCGGGACCAGCGCCATGGCCTGGCAGATGCCGAAGATCAGGCCGTCCCGCACACCCAGTTCCTTCAGCGTCTTGCGCTCCTTGGCCGCCCGGTGGCGTCCGCCGGTCTCGTCGCGCGCCGCTATCCGGTCGGCGATGCCCATGATCACGCCGACCACGATCAGCATGGTGGCGGTGATGCGCAGATCACGGAACGGCCCGACGATCTGGTCCTTGAGCGTCACACCGAGCACGCCGATCGGGATCGAGCCGACGATCACCAGCCAGCCCATCCGGGCGTCGTGGTCCTTGCGCCACGCCTTGTCGTAGAGCGAGCGGGTCCACGCCGAGAGGATGCGCCCGATGTCCTTGCGGAAGTAGATCAGCACGGCGGCCTCCGTGCCGATCTGGGTGATCGCCGTGAAGGCGGCACCGGGGTCCTCCCAGCCGGAGAAGGCCGCGGTCAGGCGCAGGTGCGCGCTGGAGGACACGGGAAGGAACTCGGTCAGCCCCTGGACGAGTCCGAGGATGAGTGATTCGAACCAAGACATGAAGTTACGAAGTCCAAGTGCCGATCGCGGAACGGACGAAGGACACACCGAGCCCCCGCGTGCGGCGATCGGGTGTTGAGGGGCAGCGTAGCGTCCCGTGCCGACACGCCCGACACAGGGGTTTCCCAGGCGGCCGGCGGTGATCGGTCCGGGGTGTTGACCGGTGGTCGTGCCGGGCCTACGTTGCAGTCCGGGGAAAGCGCTTGCTATACGCCCAGGACCCCGGAGGAGTGCTGATCAGGTTCATGCCCACATCCGCGACATCGGTGCCATCAGCGGCTGACGCGCCATCCATGACGACCACGGCAGTCGACAACCCCGATCCCGAGAATTCGCGAACCCCCTCCACCCCCCTCTCCGACCGCCCCGTCAGAACCGCTGTCATCGGCACCGGCGGCATCGCCCGCGGATGTCACCTCCCCGCCCTCACCCGCCTCGCCGAGGAGGGCCAGGCGGAGGTCGTCGCGGCCGTCGACATCGACCGGGCCGCCGTCGAGGCGTTCTGTGCGGAGGGCGGGATTCCGCACGCGTACACCGACATGGAGCGGATGCTGCGGGAGCAGCGGCCCGACCTGGTGACGATCTGCACACCGCCGACCCTGCACCGCGAGCAGACCGTCGCGGCCCTGCGCGCCGGCGCCTGGGTGTGGTGCGAGAAGCCGCCCGTGCCGACGCTCGCCGACTTCGACGCCGTCGAGGCGGCGGAGGGCGGGACCGGTGGGCCGTACGCCTCGATCGTCTTCCAGCACCGGTTCGGCTCGGGCGCCGCGCATGTGCGTCGGCTGCTCGCCGACCAGGCCATGGGCCGGCCGCTGGTGGCGCACTGCCAGACCACCTGGTACCGCAACGCCGCCTACTACGCCGTGCCCTGGCGCGGCCGCTGGCACACCGAGGGCGGCGGGCCCGCCATGGGCCACGGCATCCACCAGATGGACCTGCTGCTCGATCTGCTCGGGCCGTGGAGCGAGGTGCGCGCGATGGCCGGCCGACTGGTGCACGACGTGGAGACCGAGGACGTCTCGACCGCGCTGGTCCGCTTCGAGAACGGCACCATGGCGACGGTCGTCAACAGCGTCCTCAGCCCGGACGAGGTGAGCCGCATCCGCGTCGACTGCGAGCGCGCCACCGTCGAACTCACCCACCTGTACGGGCACGCCAACGCGGACTGGCGGATCACCCCGGCACCCGACGTGCCGGCGGAGGAGGCCGTGCTCTGGCAGGACTTCGGGCACGACGTGCCCAGCTCGCATCTCGCCCAGCTGCGCGAACTGGTCGCCAGCATGCGCGCGGGCCAGCGGCCGCGCAGCAGCGGGCCGGACGGGCGCAAGAGCCTGGAGCTGATCACCGCGCTGTACAAGTCCGCGTTCACCGACACGACCGTCCGCCGGGGCGAGATCGGTCCTGGTGACCCGTACTACACGGCCCTGCACGGAGGTGCGCCCGGCTGGGCACCCGTCGTCCCCGAGGCCGCCGCGAACCAGGAGGTGCCCGCATGACCGGTCCGCACATCGTCCACGCGCACGGCGACCGGATCACGGTCACCGAACCCACCACCGGCGTCGACCTGTTCTCCTACGTCTACCGGCCCGAGGCGGCCTGGGAGGCGCCGAAGCCCTATCTGCACCCGATCCGCACCCTGGGGAACGCGGTCGTCACGGACTACCGGCCCAACGACCACCGCTGGCACAAGGGCCTGCAGATGACGGCCTCCCACCTGTCCGGCCAGAACCTGTGGGGCGGCAACACATACGTGCACGGGGAGGGCTACGTCGCCCTCCCGGAGCGCGTCGGGTCCATGGCGCACGTCGGCTTCGACGAGGTCGCCGCCGACGGCTCCCGGGTCGTGATCGCCGAACGGCTCACCTGGCACCCGTACGGCGGCGAGCTGTGGGCCGACGAGCGGCGCCGGATCGAGGTGCACGACGTCGACCCGGCGGCGGGTTCGTGGGCGCTGACCTGGACCAGCGCCATCACCAACCGGCGCGACGAGCCGCTGCTCTTCGGCAGCCCGACCACCGCCGGGCGCGAGATGGCCGGTTACACGGGCCTGTTCTGGCGCGGACCGCGTGCCTTCCGGGACGGCCGTGTCCTCGGGCCGGACAGCGAGGGTCCCGGCCTGATGGGCCGGCAGGCGCCCTGGCTGGCGTACTCCGGCGAGCACGACGGCGTCGACGGCCACGCCACCCTCGTGTTCGCGCACGCCCCCGAGAACGACCACACCGGCGCCGGCGGCGCCCACCCGGCCCACTGGTTCGTCCGCAACGAGCCGTTCGCCGCCGTAGCCCCCTCCTGGGCCTTCCACGACGAACTGGAGCTCGCCCCGGGCGACACCCTCACCCGCCGCTACCGGGTCGTCGTCGCCGACGGCGTCTGGGAGCGCGACGAGATCGCCAAGTACCTGGAGGCGCACCCATGGTGAACGCCGAGGAGCTGACCGGCGTGTTCACCGGGCTGCCGGGCGGGGTCGCCGTGTCGCACCTGTCCGTCTACGACTGGCCGGCCGCGGACGGCGTGTGCGGCGGAACCCCGCACCTGCACCTGACCTGTTCGGAGGCGTACGTCGTCACGGGCGGGCACGGCGCGGTGCAGACGCTCACGACGTCCGGGTACGAGGTGACGCCGCTCGCGGCCGGCACGGTCGCCTGGTTCACGCCGGGCACGATCCACCGGCTGGTCAACGACGACGACCTGCGCATCACCGTCCTGATGCAGAACAGCGGGCTGCCGGAGGCCGGGGACGCGGTGCTCACCCTGCCGCCGGAGTATCTGACCGACCCGGAGACCTACGCCGCCGCCACCACGATCCCGGCGGACGCGCCCGTCGCCGAGCAGGAGCGTGTGGCCCGGGCCCGGCGCGACCTCGCCCTGGAGGGCTACCGCGCGCTGCGCGCGTCCGGCCCCGAAGCGCTGGCCGAGTTCCACCGGGCCGCGGGCGCGCTGGTACGGCCCCGGCTCGCCGAGTGGCGTGACCGCTGGCGCCGGGGCGCCGAGGCGGCGGCCGCGGCGACGGGGGAGCAGCTCGACCGGCTGGAGCGGGGGGATGTGTCCCACCTCGCGGGGGCGGTCGTACGCAGTGAACAGCCCTCGGCGCGCGGCAAGTTCGGGATGTGCGGGCGGCTCGACGTGTATCCGGGCGGCTAGGCCGCCGTCGGGCCGGTGACGGTCCAGCCCGGGGACTGGGGGTGGGGAGTCAGGTCCTCGTGCTGGACCGGGTCGCCGCAGGCCTGGCAGGTGACGAGCGGGACCAGTTCGTGGCCGCAGATGTGCTCGACGACCATGGGGCGGTCGTCCTTGCGGAGATGGCGGTTGCCCCACTCCATGAGGGTGAGCAGGACCGGCTCCAGTTCGAGGCCCGCCTGGGTGGGCCGGTACTCGAAGCGCTGCGGGCGCTCGCTGTAGGTCCGCTTGGTGAGGATCCCGGCGTCGACCAGGCGGCGCAGGCGGGTGGCCAGGATGTCGCGCGGGGCGCCGATGTTGCGCACGAGCTGGTCGAAACGGCCGTTGCCGAGGCACACCTCCCGCAGGACGAGCAGGGAGTACTTCTCGCCGACGAGCGCCAGGGCATCGGCGATCGAGCAGGGGCGCGGGTCTTTGGTGGCGGCCATGCAGCCCAGTCTAGGTGGGGGTTTGATTTTCCAACTGACGGAGCTATGGTGGATCCAGATTTCCTACTCACTGGTAATCGCTCCGGCGGCCAAGGAGGCCCGCAGCATGCGTGACGCAGTCATCGTCGAAGCCGTACGCACGCCCATAGGCAAGGGCAAGCCGAACGGCTCGCTCGCGCACGTCCACCCCGTAGAACTCCTCGCCCACACCCTGCGCACCCTCGTGGAGCGCTCCGGTGTCGACCCGGCGCTGATCGACGACGTCGTCGGCGGCACCGTCGACCAGGTCGGCGAGCAGGCCATGAACACCACCCGGTACGCCGTGCTGTCGGCGGGCTTCCCCGAGACCGTCCCCGCGACCACCGTGGACCGTCAGTGCGGCTCCTCCCAGCAGGCCGTGCACTTCGCCGCCCAGGGCGTCATGTCCGGCGCGTACGACATCGTGGTCGCCTGTGGCGTCGAGTCCATGAGCCGCGTGCCGATGTGGTCCAACGTCCCGCCCGGCAAGGACCCCTTCGGCCCCGGCGTCGCCGAGCGCTACCCGGAGGGCCTGGTCCCGCAGGGCATCAGCGCCGAACTCATCGCCGCCAAGTGGTCCATCACGCGCGAGCAGATGGACGCCTTCGCCGTCTCCTCGCACCGGAAGGCGGCCGCGGCCTGGGACGGCGGCCTCTTCGACGCCGAGGTCGCGCCCCTGGACGGGGTCGCGCGCGACGAGTGCGTACGACCGGGCACCACCACCGAGATCCTGGCCGGCCTCAAGTCCGCCTACCACGACCCCGCATTCGCCGAGCGCTTCCCGCAGATCGACTGGAACGTCACCGCGGGCAACGCCAGCCCCATCAACGACGGCGCCTCCGCCGTGCTCATCATGTCGAGCGAGACCGCGGCCCGCCTCGGCCTGCGCCCGCTGGCCCGGCTGCACAGCTTCGCCGTCACCGGATCCGACCCGCTGCTGATGCTCACCGGCGTCATCCCGGCGACCGAGAAGGTGCTGCGCAGGGCGTCCCTGACCCTGGACGACATCGACCTCTTCGAGGTCAACGAGGCGTTCTCCAGTGTCGTTCTCGCCTGGCAGCAGGAGACCGGCGCCGATCTCGCGAAGGTCAACGTGCACGGCGGCGCGATCGCCATCGGCCATCCGCTCGGCGCGAGCGGCACCCGTCTGACGACCACGCTCGTGCACGCCATGCGGGACCGCGGCGCCCGCTACGCCCTGCAGACGATGTGCGAGGCGGGCGGACTGGCCAACGCGATGATCCTGGAAGCCGCGTAAGCCCTCTGACCGGGCGTCAGCCGCGCAGGTGGTGGCGTTTGCGCCAGGCCACCACCGCGCCGGCCAGCCCCGGAATGGCGATCGCGGCCATCGCGATCAGGAACACCGGCGACGTCGGCGTCGAGGCGCGGGCGCCGGCCACGACGTAGGCGGCGGTGTTCGGCAGCGAGCCGAGCGCCGTCGCGAGGAGGAACGGGAACCACCCCATGCGGGAGACGGCGGCGCAGTAGTTCGCGGCCCAGAACGGCACGCCCGGGAACAGCCGCACCGCCAGCATGGAACGGAAGCCGTGCCGGCTGAACTGCCGGTCGACGCTCTTCAGGAACTTGCCGCGCAGCAGCGGGCGCAGCGCGTCCTGGCCGAGGAACCGGCCGAGTCCGAAGGCGATCCCGGCGCCGATCACCGAGCCCCCGATCGCCGCGGCGATGCCCAGCTCGGAGCCGAACAGCGCGCCCGCCGCCAGATTGAGCAGCGGTCGCGGCACGAACGCGACGGTGATCAGACCGTACGCGACCGCGAAGATCAGGGCGGCCACGACTCCGCCGAGCTGCGGCGGCCAGCCGTGCGCGAGCAGCCGCTGCGGCTCGAAGAGCAGCACCGCCGCGGCGGCCCCGACCAGCAGGGCGACGAGCACGGAGAAGCGGGCCCAGGGCGAGAACAGAAGTCTCGCGCAGCGGGCGGCGAAGCCGAGGCGGACGGCCGCGGCGCCGGCGGGACCGGGGACGGCGGCCGCGAGTTCGGTGGCAGTGGCCCGGGGAGAGGCCGGTGCGGTGCCCCCAGAGCGGGTGTGGGCATCGAGCATTCGGTGACACTAACCGACAGATATGTGTGATCGCCGTATGGTTCGTCTCATGAGCGTCACAGGTGCGGGAACGGTGGGTGTCCCGCACAGCACCCTCGCCGACACGCTGCTGGCACGGCTCACCGCCACATACGGCGCCGCGGCCGACCCGGCGCGCGCGGCGCCCATGCGGGCGTACATGAAGGACGTCGCGCCCTTCCTCGGCCTGACCACGCCCGTGCGCCGCACCCTGTCCCGTACGGTCGTCGAGGGCATGCCCCGCCCGGACGAGACCGACTGCACCGCCGTCGCCCTGCGCTGCTGGCAACTGCCGGAGCGCGAGTACCACTACTTCGCCGTCGACTATCTGCGCCGCCATGTGAGCCGCTGCTCGTCCGGTTTCCTGCCGGTGGCCCGGCAACTCGTCACGACCGTGTCGTGGTGGGACACCGTCGACCTGATCGCCGCTCACGTGGTCGGCCCACTGGTGGCCGCCGATCCCGGACTGAAGGCCGGGATGGACGCCTGGATCGTGGACGACGACCTGTGGGTCGCCCGGGCGGCCCTGCTCCACCAACTGCGCTACAAGGAGCGCACCGACGTCGAACGCCTGTTCACTTACTGTCTGCGCCAGTCCGGCCACCCGGACTTCTTCATCCGCAAGGCCATCGGCTGGTGTCTGCGGGAGTACGCCAAGACCGATCCCGACGCCGTACGCGCCTTCCTCGCGCGGGAGCGGGGCCGGTTCGCGCCGCTGTCGGTGCGGGAGGCGCTGAAAAACATCGGGCCCGCCGCGACGGCCTGAACTCCCCTGCCTGGAAAAACCATTCGACGCGCGACCCGGCGTCGGCGATGATCGACGTCATGTTCCGGCACGCCTTCCTCCTCGCAGCATCCGCGGTCGCGGATGCCCCGAAGGCTGCCGTCGAGATCTTCCTGGCCGCTGTCGACGGCGCCCGAAGCTGACCCTCCCCGGATCGTCCGGCGGACCCCGCAGGGGGAGGGTCGGCCAGTCCCCGGGGTCCCAGCCACCATCGAGACGCTTCGAGGTATCGCCATGTCCAAGACGGCATACGTGCGCACCAAACCGCATCTGAACATCGGCACGATGGGTCACGTCGACCACGGCAAGACCACCCTGACGGCCGCCATCACCAAGGTCCTCGCCGAGCGCGGCAGCGGCACCTTCGTGCCGTTCGACCGCATCGACCGCGCCCCCGAGGAGGCGGCGCGCGGCATCACCATCAACATCGCGCACGTCGAGTACGAGACCGACACCCGGCACTACGCGCACGTCGACATGCCGGGCCACGCCGACTACGTCAAGAACATGGTCACCGGCGCGGCCCAGCTCGACGGGGCGATCCTCGTCGTCTCCGCGCTCGACGGGATCATGCCGCAGACCGCCGAGCACGTGCTGCTCGCCCGGCAGGTGGGCGTCGACCACATCGTCGTGGCGCTCAACAAGGCGGACGGCGCGGGCGACGAGGAGCTCATCGACCTCGTCGAACTGGAGGTGCGTGACCTGCTCACCCAGCACGGCTACGGGGGTGACTCAGTGCCGGTCGTACGGGTGTCCGGTTTGCGGGCGCTGGAGGGCGACCCCCGGTGGACGGCGTCCATCGAGGCGCTGCTCGACGCCGTGGACACGTATGTGCCCATGCCCGAGCGGTACCTGGACGCGCCGTTCCTGCTGCCGGTGGAGAACGTGCTGACCATCACCGGGCGCGGCACGGTCGTCACCGGTGCGGTGGAGCGGGGGACCGTTCGGATCGGGGACCGGGTCGAGGTGCTCGGGGCGGACCTGGAGTCCGTCGTCACCGGGCTCGAGACCTTCGGCAAGCCGATGGAGGAGGCGCAGGCCGGGGACAACGTGGCACTGCTGCTGCGGGGGGTCGCGCGGGACGCGGTCCGTCGTGGGCATGTTGTGGCCGCGCCGGGGAGTGTGGTGCCGAGGCGTCGGTTCTCCGCGCAGGTGTATGTGCTGTCGGCTCGTGAGGGCGGGCGTACGACGCCGGTCGCCACCGGGTATCGGCCGCAGTTCTACATCCGTACGGCGGATGTGGTCGGGGACATCGACCTCGGTGTGGTGGGGGTCGCTCGGCCCGGCGAGACCGTCACGGTGAACGTGGAGCTGGGGCGTGAGGTGCCCTTGGAGCCGGGGCTCGGGTTTGCCATCCGTGAGGGTGGGCGGACCGTGGGGGCCGGGACCGTGACCGCCGTTTCGTAGGGGTGTGTGCTGTGTGTGGGGGACTGCGGGCCGTGTGTGGCTGGTCGCGCAGTTCCCCGCGCCCCTCAAGCTGCGTTGCACCAGCCGCACAATGGAGGGGTGAACGAGGCCATTCCCGTCAGTCGTACCGTCGATCATGGGTTCGCCAAGCTGATGCCCGATGTCGATCGGGAGCGGGCCTGGCTGTTGACCGTCGACGGGGCGCCGCAGTCGTATGTCGATCTGGATGAGCCGACGCATCTGGAGTTCGAGTACGCGCGGCGGCTCGGACATGTGCTGGACACCGTCGCGGAGGCGGGGCGGCCGCTGGATGTGGTGCATCTCGGAGGGGGTGCGCTCACCCTGCCGCGGTATGTGGCGGCGACGAGAGCCGGTTCGCGGCAGGACGTCGTCGAGGCCGATCGGGGGCTGGTGGCGCTGGTCGGCGAGTATCTGCCGGTCGGCGCGGGGTCGGGGATCGCGTTGCATGTCGCGGACGCGCGCGGCTGGCTGGCAGGCGCCCCGGCGGACTCGGCGGACGTCGTCGTCGGTGACGTCTTCGGCGGCTCACGGGTTCCGGCCGGGTTCACGTCCGTCGGCTATGCCCGTGCGGCCGAGCGGGTGCTGCGCGCCGACGGGGTCTACGTGGCCAATCTGGCGGACGCCACGCCGTTCGCCTTCCTGCGCTCCCAGCTGGCCACGTTCGCCACGGTGTTCCAGGAGCTCGCCCTGATCGCCGAACCGGCCGTGCTGCGGGGGCGCCGGTTCGGCAACGCGGTGCTGCTCGCCGCGCACCGTCCGCTCGACACGGCCGCCCTGGCCCGGCGCACCGCCGCCGACGCCTTCCCGGCCCGCGTCGAACACGGGCCCGCGTTGCGGGAGTTCATCGGCGGTGCGCGGCCGGTGCGGGACGAGGACGCCCTGCCCTCACCCGAGCCCCCCGACGGGGCGTTCGGCATCGGCTGAGTCGGCCGGCACGCCCTTGGCCACGTGGTGGGTACGGCGCCGCAGGTTCCGTACGTCCGGGACGCACAGCACCGCCGCCGTGACCACCACGACGAGCGCCGCGCATCCCCACAGCGCCGCCGTCCGCCCGAACGCCACCTCGGCGGGCCCCGCCAGCGCCGTCGCCAGCGGGACGAGCGCGACCGAGCCGAACCAGTCGTACGCCGAGACGCGCGAGAGCTTGTTCTCGGGGATCTCCTGATGCAGGGCGGTCATCCAGGAGACGCCGAAGACCTCCACCGTCACGCCGGTCACGAACATCACCGCCCACAGGCCGCCGACCGGCAACGGCACCGCCAGCGCGGCCGACGGCAGGGCCAGGGGGAAGACACCGAGGGTGCCCGCGAGGAGCAGCCGACGTGGCTTCCAGCGGGTCATCAGCAGCGCGCCGACGACCGTGCCCGCGCCGAAGAAGCCCAGCGCCAGTCCCCATGGCGCCGCTCCGCCCAGATGGTCCCGGGCGACCAGTGGGCCGTAGACCGCGTCGGCGGCCGCGACGACCGCGTTGGCGATCGAGAACTGCACGACGATGCCCCACAGCCACGGCCGGCCGGCGAACTCCCGCCAGCCCTCCCGGAGATCCGCCAGCAGCCCGCCGCCCGGCTCGCGCGGCGGGATGTGGCTCACGTCGAGGAAGGCGCGCAACGCTCCGGCGACGGCGAACGCGGCCGCGTCCGCGGCGAGCACCCAGCCCGGGCCGATCGCGGCGACCAGCGCACCGCCGAGGGCGGCGCCGCCCAGGGACGCGCCCTGCATCGCCATCCGGAACACCGCGAACGCGCGGCTCACCTGCTCGCCCCGCACGGAGGACAACAGCATGCCCTCGGCGGCCGGACCGAAGAACGCCTGGCCGGTGCCGCCCAGCGCGCTCAGCAGCATCATCTGCCACAGCCGCGGCTCGCCGGTGAGGACGAGCAGGGCGAACAGACCCTGCGAGACACAGTTGAGGGCGTTGGCCGCGACCATCACGCGGTGCCGGGGCAGCCGATCCGCGATCGCGCCGCCGATCAGCAGGAAGAGCACCAGCGGCAGCGTGCGGGCGGCCGCCACGAGGCCCACGTCGCCACCGTCGCCGCCCGCCTCAAGCACCGCGAACGCGGCCGCGACGAGTGCGCCGTTGCTGCCGAGGTGGGTGACGACCGCGGCGGCGGTCAGCAGGCTGTAGTTGCGGCCCGCCCAGGCGGGCCGGCCGGGGCGAGAGGCTTCGGCGACGGTGTTCACCGGCCGACTATCACCGCCCGACCCCCGACTTGCCAAACCGGTTGTCGGTCAGCCTCCGGTGGGCTCCCCGTGCAGCCGTACGGTGCTCAGGATCTGCATGATGGTCGCCTTGGGGACCTCGCCCTCGACGCCCTTGGCCCCGTAGAAGTTCCACGACACGAAGTCGCCGGCGGAGTTCTTGAAGCCGAACGTGACCGCCTTGCCGTCGCTGTCGCACTTGCCCTTCTGGGGCGTGTTCGACGACTCGGCCCAGGCGATGCTGCCCTCGATGCCCGACTTGGTGGTGTAGGGCTCGGCCTTCTCCTCGAACTTGATGCTCTTCTTGTCGGGCTGGGTGTAGCCGCCGAAGACCCACCAGGGGACCGTGTTGATGGCGACCTCGTCGGTGTCCTTGGCGCCGTCGGCTCCCTTGGTGCCCACGGCGGCCAGGTGGGTGTCCTCGGTCCGGCCGTCCTTGTTCTCGTCGGTCGTGCACCACTTCGACTTGTAGTACGCCGGTGCCGACATCACGATCAGTGGTTCGGCGCTGTCCGACTTCTGGTCCTCGAAGCCGATGGTCACGCCCGGAGACTCGACCTCCCAGTCCGCCGGCACGTCGAAGGCGACGCCGCGCTTGGGGTTGATGACGACCTTCCAGCCCTCGATCGTCGCCTTCTCGGTCTCGCCGTTGCGCGGGTTGTCGTCCGACCCGGACCCGGACGCGCTGGGTTCGGCGGAGTTCGACGGCGACTGGCTCGACTTCGTCTGTCCCCCGCCGTCGGCCTTGTCGTCCTTGTCGCCGCCGAGGACCAGGAAGCCCGTGACACCGGCGGTCACGACCACGGCGGTGGCCGCGATGATCGCGACCAGCTTCGTCCGGTTGTCGCCACCACTCCCGCCGGGCGGTGTCTGCGGCGGCCCCATCGGCGCGGGGGTACCCCACTGCGGCTGCTGCGCGTAGGGGTTGGGCTGCTGGAAGCCGGGTTGCTGGTACGGATTCGGCTGCTGGTACCCCGGCTGCTGATACGGGTTGTTCTGCCCTTGCGGGTTCTGCTCGCCCCCGGGCGGCTGCTGTCCTGGCCACATGAGCCGTAACCCTAGTGGGGCCAGGGACACGATTCGGTCACCGGGCTTTGTCAGGGACGTAGCAAATCAGGCGGCCTCGATGGCGGACGCCGGATCCGGATCTGGTCAGCGCGAGCTACTCGTGGGTAACATGCGGTCATGAGCGCAGATCAGATGTCGATCGGCGAGTTGCTCGCCGCCACGGTGCCGATGGTTCGGACGCTGAACCTGGAGTACCTGGAGACCACTCCGGAGAAGGCCGTGCTGGCGCTGCCGGATCAGAGCGAGTACCGCAACCACGTCGGCGGGCCGCATGCGGGGGCCATGTTCACGCTGGGTGAGTCGGCCAGCGGCGCGATCGTGCTGGCCGCGTTCGGTGACCAGCTCTCGCGTGCCGTGCCGCTGCCGGTGCACGCCGAGATCGCGTTCAAGAAGATCGCCCTGGGCCCCGTCACGGCCACGGCGACGCTCGGACGCCCGGCCGCCGAGGTCGTCGCCGAGCTCGACGAGGGCAAACGGCCGGAGTTCCCGGTGACCGTCGCCATCCAGCGCGAGGACGGGGCCGTGACCACGGAGATGACCGTCGTGTGGACGCTGCGTCCCAACAGCTGAGAGCCGCCGTGAGGAAGGCCCCGGCCGTGCGCCGGGGCCCCTGCCCAACCGGCCTGATGCGACCGGCCGTTGCGGCTCCTGACAGGATGGCGCGCACCCAACAGAAAGAGGGCGAGCAGCATGGCCATACTCGTCTTGTCCGTCGTTCTCCTGCTCGTCGTCGGCGGCTGCGTCTGCGTCGTGTGGGCGTCGCGGGGCGGCCCGCGCTGGGTGCGGGTGGTGGCCGCCGTGACCGTGGGGCTGGGCGAACTGGTGCGCGCGGCGGGGCGGTCGGGCGGGGGGTCGAGGTCGAGCTCGGGCTCGGATGATTAGGGGGTTGACGTCGGGCCCGCTCAGGCCGTAGTCCATCCGCCCGAAGCCGAAGCCGAAGCCGAAGCCGAAGCCGAAGCCGAAGCCGAAGCCGTCCCCGGCTGAAGTCCTGCCACGAAACCCTGAGCCGTGCCGCGCCACCATCGTGCGGCACGGCCGAGCTGCGGCGACTGCCGGCTCCACCGCAGATCCATCAGGTCCACCTGTGACGGCCCAGTCCGCCTTGTCCCGTAGGCGCGAGCGCCGTCAGTGGCGCGGCATCACGCAGTGCGGTCAGCGCGTGCTTCCACTCCCGCACCGGATCTTCCTGCGCCCCGCAAGCGCGCAGCCGGTCCGGCGAGAGCGCTTGTGAGCTGACTCGTCGGCTCCCTCGTCAAGTCCCGACATGCAGTGCCATGACGCGCATCGGCAGCTGGGGCGCAATGGAGGCATGTGTTCCCACGGAGGCGTTGCGCCCGCTGAGGTTTGGAGTGAGTCGGATGCTGAATCGTCCTGAGCGGACTTCGCCGGGCGTCGCGAAACCAGCCGCCCGATGGCAACCGAAGGGCTTCCGCGCCGCGCTGGCAGACCATCGCTCTCGTCGCCTTCGCGATCTGCTTCTGCGCTCTCGCGGTGGAGGGGTCGGCCACCGACCCCTCCGTTTCCCTCCAGCCTGCATCCGAAACCGACTCCGATTCATTCACCGATAGCACGGCAAGTCCTGACGGTGGCGCCGAGCCGGGTGCCGACGGTGGCGCCGAGCCCGCTCCTGACGGTCACAGCAGTGATGACGGCGGACCGGCCCCGACCAGTCTCGTCAGCGTGTTGACCCTGGTGATCGCCGGAGTATCAGGCACCGGAGGATTCCTCAGCGGCGTCGCAGCGCTGATCACCGTGTGGAACGGCGCCCGCCGGGGGCGGAGGCGACAGGCCGTGCACTGCAGGCATGGGTGGCATGTCCCTGAACATCATCACCTGGGCCGACCCCGCCGTTATCGACGCCAGCCGCACTGCCCGTCGTCCGGGCCGGCACGGCGGTCTCCTGGACGACGCACTGGATGGCGGGCTTGTCGGCGACCGACTCCACCGAGAGGTGGATGGGAGAACCCTCCGTACTCTGCCCGGAAGTTGGAGATTGTGTGCGTCAACCGGCCTTCCTCGTACACAAGTTGAGGACCGCGCCACTGTCGATATCGAATACGGGTGCGGATACCTGAGGTAACACCCGGGGATTTCAAGCCCATTGAATCCCGGTCACTCGAACTCCTTGTTTCCTGTGCGGCGCGTGTGCGAAGGTATGCCCCCCGCGGGATGGTAAAGGCACAGGTCAGGCTCATAAGTACGCACCAATCAGCACCTGCTTTCCGAAGGAAGCGCATTCCGTGCGCTGCCCTGCGGCTTGGAAGGAAATGGTTCAGTGCAGCCCCCCTACCCCCCACGTCCGCCCTACCCGCCCCGACCCGGATCGCGCCCGGGGGAGTCCGACCGCGATCTCCTCGCCCGGCTCGCCGACCCCGAACCGGACCTCAGGGCCGTCGCGCTGCTGCTGGCCCGGCACTGGCGCGCGGTGTACGAATACGCCGTCATCTGTCTGGCCGCTTCCTCGGTTTCGGCGTCGATGGCGGCCAGTGCCGCCTTTCAGCAGGTGGTCGGCCGCCGGGCGGCCGTCGGCGCACTGCGCCCGCAGCTGCTGATGACCGTCCGGAACACGGTCCTGGAATGGGCCGCCGAGGACGATGTGACGGCCCTGCTGCCGGAACTCGCCAAACCCACCGGAGCTCGCGGACTGCGCGCGGCGAGGTCCGTGACGCCCGAAAAGCGGCGCCTGGCGGAGCGCGCCTTCCATGCCCTTCCGTCGGCCTCCCAATGCCTCCTCTGGCACACCGAGGTCGAGACGGAAACGATAACCATACCGGCTGGTTTGCTGGGAATTGACGCCCTTACCGCGTCCGCCGCCCTGGAGCGGGCCCGCGAGGAATTCCGGGTCGGCTGCGTCCGCGCCCACCGAGAACTCGCGCCCACCAGGGAATGCCGTTTCTACAACCGGCTCCTGGACGTCCCCATGCGACGCGGCGGCTCCCTGCTGCCCGATGTGCAACGGCATCTGACGCAGTGCCGGTACTGCCGTCAAGCCGCTGAACAACTCAGCCATTTCGACGGCGCTCTGGACGTCCTGCTCGCCGAGACCGTGCTCGGCTGGGGCGCCCACCGCTACCTCGATTCCCGTCCCGGCCGCACGGCGGCACCGCCACCCCCGCCGCGCTCCCTCCCCGCCGCTCGCCCGAGATCCGGCGGCCGCCATCGGCCCACGACGCGGACCGGGTTCCTCACGATGCCCCGACGCCACGCCAGGACTGTGGCCGTCGGCGTCGGCCTGACCTCCCTCGCGCTGCTCGCGACCGTACTGGCGGCCAGGGGCTGGTCCGATGACAACGGTGCCCCCGACCCCGGCGCCACCTGGGGAGCCCCCAGCAGCAGGACCGTCCGCCCCGGCCCGGCGTCCGAGCACCCGTCCACCGCAGCCCCGTCCGCCGCCTCCGTGGAGCGCCCCGTCGAGGTCGCCCGGGGGCGCATGCGCAACCTCTCGATCGGCCTGTGCCTTGACGGCCGTAACGCCGAGGCCACGCTGGCGGCGTGCACGACCGCCGACTCGCAGCAGTGGTCGTACCAGGACGACGGCCAACTGCGCAGCGTCGCCGACCCCTCGCTCTGCCTCGACGCCGACGCCCCGTCCGGAACGGTCACGCTCGCCGACTGCGGGGCCCCGTCCGGCCAGGTGCAGTACGACCTGACCGTACGCGGCGAACTGCTCCTCCGCTGGAGCAAGGGCAGACTCGTCGCTCCCGGCGCGGGCGAGGAACTGGTCGTCACCGCGAGGGACGGCTCCGAGGAGCAGCGGTGGCGCTTGGAGGCGGTGGACGGCGAGGCGGGGGAGCCGGAGGAGTCCGAAGAGTCGGAGGGGACCTCGCCCAAGCGCGACGACGGCCGCGAGCGCGACTCCCGCGACGACCGGCCGGACAGGCGGCGTGACGACTCCGAACGGCGTGAGCGGGACGGTGGCCGACACGGTGGTGACGACGAGCGGCGTGGCCAGGACCGCGACGGGCGCGAGCAGGACGGCGGGGACGCGCCGGAGGAGTACGAGACACGGTTCGCCCAGGTCGGCTGCTGCGACGAGCGGGACGAGCCCGCCGAACCGGCAGCCCCGGCGGTGCTCGAAGCCGGCATGCACAACCTGACGGACGGAATCCGGGGCGCGGTCACAGCGCGCGGGGCGGCGCTGGCGCAGTCCTTGCTGGGCTGAACCTCTCCCTCAGTTGATCCGGGGTCACCCCACCATGGGTGACCCCGCGTTCGTTTCTTGTCGACGCCAGGCCCATTCCTGTTCGCGTCATTGACACGAGTCACCCACAGTCGGACCGTCGAGTGTCTGCGGTTCACATCGTCGTGCCCGCACACCGAAGGAGTGACGGCCCATGACCGACACTGTCCCCCGGCGATCCGCCCTGCGCGTGCTCGGCGGCACGATCGCCGTCGCCGCCGCGACCGGCGGTCTCACCCCACCGATCCGCGCCCACGCGGCCGACAGACCGGAGCCCGGCGCCGGTCCCCGCGTCGAAAGGCTCCCCCTGCTGCACGGCGCCACCGACCCCGACTCCCTCGGCCAGGCGGGCCACGTCCCCGGCGTCCCCCGCCTCGGTGTCCCGCCCCTGCGCCTCGCCGACGGCCCCGCCGGTGACCGCGTCACCAAGGACGGCACGCTCACCGTCTCCGACGCCGACGAGTCCACGCCCGACCTCCGGCTCGACCAGCTGGGCGGCTACCGGCGGCCGGGGGAGCGGCGGCGGGTCACGGTACGGGTCGACGCGCGCACCCTCTCCTCCTGGGACGCCGAGCGGCACGACTGGATGCCCGGCACCGGCAGACGATCGGTGTGGGTCGGCGCGTCGTCGCGGGACCTGCGGCTGCGGGCGAGCGTGGAGGTGGGCCGATGATCCGCCGCGCCGCCGTCGCCCTGACGGCTCTCGCCGCCGCGCTCCTGGCCCCCGTACCGGCCCAGGCGCACCAGACCGACCCGGTCGTGCGCACGGACGCGGGCCTGGTCCGAGGGGAGACGACCCGCGAGGGACGGCAGTTCCTCGGCGTCCCCTACGCAGAACCGCCGGTCGGACGGCTCCGCTGGACGGAACCCCGGCCCGTGAAGCCCTGGCAGGGGGTGCGGACGGCCCAGGACTTCGGCAACACGTGCGTGCAGGCGTCCAGCTGGGACCCCGGCTACGAGCGGCCCAGCCACACCGAGGACTGCCTCAGCCTCAATGTGTACGTCCCCCAGGGCGCCGCCCGGCGGGCCGTCCTGGTCTGGTTCCACGGCGGCGGGCTGACCGCCGGGGCCGGTCAGGACATCGTCCCCGACACCTTCGCCCGGCAGACCGGCACGGTCGTCGTCACCGTCAACTACCGCCTCGGCGCCATGGGCTTCCTCGCCGCCGCCGGCCTGGACGGCGAGGTGCGCGACGGTGTCTCCGGCAACTTCGGCATGCTCGACCAGCAGGCCGCCCTGCGCTGGGTCCGGTCCAACATCGACCGCTTCGGCGGCGACCCGGCCCGCGTCACCATCGCGGGCGAGTCGGCCGGCGGCCGCTCGGTGTGCACCCAGCTGGCCTCCCCCACGGGGAAGGGCCTGTTCCGGGCGGGCATCATCCAGAGCGGGGCCTACGACGACTGCGCCGCCCGCACCCACGACGCCGCCGTCCACCAGGGAGCCGACTTCGCCGAGAAACTGGGCTGCGCGGACCTGGCGTGTCTGCGGGGCAAGCCGGCCGAGGAGATCCTCGCCGCGCAGGCCGGTTTCGACTGGGGTCCGGTGGCCGGTGGGGCCTTCCTGCCGCGCCAGCCGGAAGAGGCCTTCGCCCGGGGCGCCGCCAGGAACGTCCCGGTGATGAACGGGGCGAACCAGGACGAAGGACGTTTGTTCGCCTTCGCCGCCTTCGACCTCGACGGCACGCCGCTCTCCGTCGAGGAGTACCCGACCGTGATGCGCGAGAGCTTCGGCGAGCAGGCCCTGGCGCGCTACCCGCTCTCCGCGCACCCCTCGCCGACCATCGCGTACGGCACCGCGCTCGGCGACACGATGTTCGCCTGCCCGGCGCTGCGGCTGGACCGCACCCTCGCCGGACGCGGGCCGGTGTACGCGTACGAGTTCGCCGACCGCACCTCACCCCCCTTCGCCTCGCTGCGCGACCTCGCCACCGACTTCGACTTCGGCGCGACCCACGTCAACGAGGTGCAGTACCTCTTCAAGCACTTCGGGCTCGACTCGCCGCTGAACGCCGAGCAGCGGGCGCTGTCCCGGCAGATGGTGCAGTACTGGGGGTCGTTCGTCCGGGGCGGGGTGCCGCGGGCGGAGGGGCAGCCCGCGATGCCGGGCCGTGCCGGGGTGGTGCTGTCCCTGCGCACCGGCTCCGCGGGCGGCAACGCGCTCAGCAGGAGCGTCGGCTCGGAGCACCAGTGCGATCTGTGGGACCCGGGAGTGTCATCGTGACCCGGTAGGCTTCACGGCGTGCGCCCGGGCCCGGGCGCACGCCGTGTGTATGCGTGTGTGCAGGGACGTTCGGGAGGAACCAGCGGTGCACGTCCAGGAGTGGCTCGAGACCGTACCCGCGGTCGCCATCTACGCGCTGGTGGGAGTGGTCATCGGCCTGGAGAGCCTGGGCATCCCGCTGCCGGGCGAGATCATCCTGGTCTCATCCGCGCTGCTCGCCTCCCAGCACGGCGACATCGACCCGTTCGTCCTCGGCGCGTGTGCCAGCGCCGGCGCGATCATCGGCGACTCCATCGGCTACGCGATCGGCCGCAAGGGCGGCCGGCCGCTGCTCGCCTGGCTCGGCAAGAAGTTCCCGAAGCACTTCAGCGAGGCGCACATCGCCACGGCCGAGCGCGCCTTCGAGAAGTGGGGCATGTGGGCCGTCTTCTTCGGCCGCTTCGTCGCCCTGCTCCGCATCTTCGCGGGCCCGCTCGCGGGCGTGCTCCGGATGCCGTACTGGAAGTTCCTGATCGCCAACGTCTTCGGCGGCATCCTGTGGGCGGGCGGCACGACGGCGGTCATCTACTACGTGGGTGTCGTCGCGGAGGCGTGGCTGAAGCGCTTCTCGTGGGTGGGCCTGATCCTGGCGGTGGCGATCGGCCTCACGTCGATGCTGATCCTTAAGAGGAAGGCGAAGAAGGTCGAGGCGGCCGTACAGCCGGAGCCTCAGCCGGTCGCCGCCGGGGACTGAAGGAACCCAGGGCGCGGGGAACTGCGCGAGCAACCCACGAGCACCCGCAGACCGCACACAACCCTCACGCCCCGTGCGCTTCCCGGTGCGCCTTCCCCAACTCCGCATACATCGTCCCGTTCAGCGTGACCCCCTCCCGCTCCTCCGCGCTGAGCTCGCGCCGCACCTTCGCCGGCACCCCAGCCACCAGCGACCCCGGCGGCACCACCATGCCCTGCGGCACCAGCGCCTGAGCCGCGATGAGCGACCCCGCCCCGATCACCGCGCCGTTCAGCACGGTCGCCCCCATCCCGATCAGGCAGTCGTCCTCCACGGTCGCCCCGTGCACCACGGCGTTGTGCCCGACGGACACGCGCGCGCCGATGCGCACGGGGAAACCCGGGTCGGCGTGCAGCGTGCAGTTGTCCTGGATGTTGCTCTGAGCCCCCACGGAGATCCGCTCGACATCACCCCGCAGCACCGCGCCGTACCAGACGCTCGCCCCCGCCTCCAGCATCACGTCGCCGATCACCGAAGCCGTCGGCGCCACGAACGCATCGTCGTCCACCTTCGGCTCCCTGCCCCCGATCCCCATGACCAGCGCCCTCTGCGTCATCGCCCTCTCCTCGCCGCCAAACGTCGTAGACGAACCGTACGCCACCCCGTAGGGCGAAGATCACAGGCCCACGCCCTCATGGCAGTACCCCGCGCTGAGTAACGTGAGCGGGTGCCGAAGCGCAAGAACACGTTCTCATCCTGGCGCCACCGACAGGTGCAGCGCGCCGTCCACGCGGGCTGGGCCTGGGCGCAGCGCGTGGGTTCGGTGACGGCCGAGAACCCCGGCCGTTTCCACTTCGGTTCGATCGGCGAAGCCACCCGGCTCGCCTTCCCGCTCGGCACGGTCTTCGGCGAACCCTGGATCCACCTCGGCGCCCACTGCATCGTCGGTGAACAGGTCACCCTCACGGCCGGTCTGATGCCCGACCTCGACCTCGGCCCCGAGCCCATCCTGCGCGTCGGCGACGGTGTGGTCCTCGGTCGCGGCAGTCACGTCATCGCCGACACGACGGTCACCATCGGCAACGACTGCTATTTCGGCCCGTACGTGTACGTCACGTCCACCAACCACTCGTACGACGACCCGCACCAGCCCATCGGCAAGCAGTGGCCCCGGATGGAACCGGTGGAGATCGGCCCGGGCTGCTGGATCGGCACCGGCGCGGTGATCCTGCCGGGTGCGCGGATCGGGCGGAACGTGGTGGTGGCCGCGGGCGCTGTGGTGCGCGGGGTGGTGCCCGACCATGCGGTGGTGGCGGGGGCGCCCGCCCGGGTCGTACGACGCTGGACTCCCGTCGAAGGCTGGCAGCCGCCGCTCAGGACGCCGGCGCCGGTGCCGATACCCGAGGGCGTCACTCCCGAGCAGTTGACGGCGCTCGCGGATCTCGACGAGGAGACGGCGGCACGACTGGCCGAGCTGGAGCCGGAGGCCTGACTCAGCCGGTCGCCAGCAGCAGGGTGCCGGCGAGGGCCAGTCCCGCGCCCGCCGCCTGGACGGCTCGCAGCCGTTCGCTGAGGAAGCCGCGGGCGGCCAGTGCCGTCACCACCGGGTAGAGCGAGGCGAGTACGGCGGCGACGGTGACCGGGCCGTGCTGGGCGGCGATCGAGTACGTGCCGTTGGCCGCCACGTCCGCCAGGCCGACGAAGGCGAGCGCCGGCAGCGAAGCCCACGGGAAACCGTCCGCGGGCAGGGCGGGGGAGCCGCGCCGTACCGAGATGTACAGGGCGGTGCCGCCGGCGACGACATTGGTGACGCGCTGCACGAACAGGGCGAGGAACAGCCCGGTGAGCGTCGTCGACGCCTCCGCGATCAGCGCCATCACCGCGCCGAAGCCGAACGCCGCGAGCAGCGTGAGCAGTACGGCCTGCCGTTGCACCGGCGCACCCCGGAACTGCGGCCCGCCCGCGAGCACGACCCCGGCCACGGCGACGACGATCCCGGCGATCTGCAGCAGCCCCGGACGCTCGCCCAGCACCAGCCCCACACCCACCGGAACCGCCACACCGAGCGAACCCAGCGGCGAGACGACGCCCATCGGGCCCAGGGCGAGCGCCTTGTAGAAGGCGAGCATCGCGACCGGGCCCACCAGACCGGCGCCCACGGCGAACCAGAGCTGCGGTCCCGTCTCGCTCCAGCCGCCCGTCGCGACCACGATCGCGCCGAGGACGACCACCGCGATCGACTGCGAGACGACGACCACGGTCAACGCGGGCGTACGCCGGGTCAGCAGCCCGCCGCCGAAGTCGGCCAGCCCCCACAGGAAGCTGGTGGCCAGGGCGAAGAGTGCCGTCATCGAGTCGCCTCGCAGTACAGTTCAGTGAACGATTGGGTGCACCACACCATAGTTCAATAGATTGAACTATGCCATCTAGAATAATGGACGGAATGTGTCGGACCTCGACCTGCTGACCCAGTCCCTGGCGCGGAACGTCAAACGCTGGCGCACCGAGCGCGGCTTCACCCTGGACACCCTCGCCGCCCGCGCCGGAGTCAGCCGCGGCATGCTGATCCAGATCGAGCAGGCCCGGACCAACCCCAGCCTCGGCACGGTCGTCAAGATCGGCGACGCGCTGGGCGTCAGCATCACCACCCTGCTCGACTACGAGCAGGGCCCCAAGGTCCGTATCGTCCCCGCCGACCAGGCCGTACGGATGTGGCACACCGACGCGGGCAGCTACAACCGGCTGCTCGCCGGCACGGAGGCCCCCGGCCCGCTGGAGCTGTGGGACTGGCGGCTGATGCCGGGCGAGAGCAGCTCCTCCGACCCGCACCCGGCCGGCACGGTCGAACTCGTCCACGTCACCGCCGGCGAACTGACGCTCACCGTCGACGGCGTGGACCACGGCGTCCCGGCCGGCGCCAGCGCCTCCTTCGACGCCGGGGTGCCGCACACGTACGGCAACGACGGCGACGTACCGATGGAGATGGTGCTGGCCGTGTCGGTGCCGCCCGTGCAGTGAGACGCCACGTCGCCGGTCGCGCGGCGGCTGTTAGCGTGCCGACATGCGCGCACCCATCGGACACTTCGACCGGGCGACGCCCGCCCCCGACTGCCTCGACGAGTTGACCGGCCCGGTCGCCGACGCCGTACGGCACTGGCACGGCAGCGTCCCCGCCGACCAGATCGTCTACGTCGACACCGACCCGCAGTGGGCCGACACCGAGGTCTTCGTCGAGCACTACGGCCGGGAGCTGCTGGAGCAGTCGGCGAACTGTGTGGTCGTCGCGGGCAAGCGCGGCGGCGAGACCACGCTGGCCGCCTGTGTCGTGCTCTCCACCACCCGCGTCGACGTCAACGGCGTCGTCCGCCGCCGACTCGGCGCGCGCAAGGCCTCGTTCGCCGCGATGGACACGGCGACCGGCGAGACCGGCATGGAGTACGGCGGCATCACCCCGATCGGACTGCCCGAGGGCTGGCCGGTGCTGGTCGACTCGGCCGTGGTCGACCTGCCGTACGTCCTGGTCGGCAGCGGCCGGCGGCGCGGCAAGCTGCTGGTGCCGGGCAAGGCCTTCGCGGAACTTCCGGGCGCCGTCGTGCTGGAGGGGCTGGGCGTCGCCTGACCCCGGCGATCAGGCCGTGGCGTGGTGGGCCAGCGGCAGATGCGGGTCCACTTCGCCGGGCGTGTGGGCCGGGTCGGCGTGCACCAGCGCCGCGGTGAGGCGCGGTACGGCGTGCAGCAGGGCGTGTTCGGCCTCGACGGCGATCGCGTGGGCCTGACGTACCGTGACCTCACCGTCGACGACGACCGCCACCTCGGCCCGCAGCCGATGCCCGATCCAGCGCAGCCGCAGCTCGCCCACCTCCTGCACGCCCGGCACCTTGCGCAGCGCCCGCTCGGCCCTGTCCACCAGGGCCGGGTCGACGGCGTCCAGCACCCGCCGGAAGACCTCCCGCGCCGCGTCCCGCAGCACCAGCGTGATCGCCGCGGTGATCGCCAGGCCCACGATCGGGTCGGCCAGTTGCCAGCCCAGCGCCGAGCCGCCGGCGCCCAGCAGCACGGCCAGTGAGGTGAACCCGTCCGTGCGCGCGTGCAGTCCGTCGGCGACCAGGGCCGCCGAGCCGATCGAGCGGCCGACGCGGATGCGGTAGCGGGCCACCCACTCGTTGCCCGCGAAACCGACCAGGGCCGCCACCGCGACCGCCGGGACATGCTGCACCGGACGCGGGTCGAGCAGCCGCTCGATCGCCGTCCAGCCCGCGAAGGCGGCCGACGCGGCGATCGTCAGCACGATCACGATGCCCGCCAGGTCCTCCGCGCGCCCGTAGCCGTAGGTGAAGCGGCGGGTCGCCGCGCGCCGGCCCAGCACGAAGGCGATCCCGAGCGGTACGGCCGTCAGCGCGTCCGCGGTGTTGTGCACCGTGTCGCCGAGGAGTGCCACCGACCCGGACATCACGACCACCACGGCCTGCGCGAGCGCGGTCACGCCGAGCACCGCCAGCGACACCCACAGGGCACGCATACCGCGGGCGGAGGACTCCAGCGCCGAGTCGACCTTGTCGGCCGTGTCGTGGGAGTGCGGGGTGAGGAGATGGGCCAGGCGGTGGGGGAGGAGACGGCGGAGGCCGTCGGTGCGGTGGTGACTGTGGCCGTGGCCGTGACCCTGGTCGTCGTGGTGGTGGTGCGCGTGGCCGTGTTCGTGCCGGTGCCCGTGGTCGTGGCGGTCGCTCACGGTTTCTCCCCTTCCGGTGCGCGTCGCTGGACGTACGCCGTCCTCGGCACCATTATGTGCGTATGAGCGCACGCATGCACCTATCACCTGCACATGATGCGCATCCGCGCAGCCCCGGCGAGGAGCAGTTCGCGCTGGCCGCCGAACTTCTCGCCCTGCTCGGCGACCGCACCCGCCTCGCGCTGCTGCACACGCTGAGCAAGGGCGAGGCGGACGTGACGACTCTCACCGAGGCCTGCGGCGCGGCGCGGCCCGCGGTCAGCCAGCATCTGGCACGGCTGCGGCTGGCGGGGTTGGTGACCACGCGCAAGGAAGGCCGCCGGGTGATCTACGCCCTGCGCGACGGCCATCTGCGCAGGGTCGTGGACGAGGCGCTGAACCTCGCCGACCACCGGCTCACCGGGCGGCCGGAGCACGACTGACTCCGGTGCCGCGTCAGAGGGCGGGGTCCATGCCGAGGTACTGCTCCGCGAATGCGGACGCGGCGGTGGGCGAGGTGAACAGGCGGCGCAGCCGCGCCAGCGTGGTGCCCGCGTGGTACGGGTCGCCCGACGCGGTCCCGTGGTACACGTCGGACAGCCACCGCGAGAACTCCTGGTAGTCCCAGACCCGGCCCAGACAGTCGGCCGAGTAGCCGTTCAGCCCGCTCGCGTCGCCCTTCGTGAGGTAGGCGGCGAGCGCGTCGCCGAGCAGGAAGGCGTCGTGCAGGGCGAGGTTCATGCCCTTCGCGGCGATCGGCGCGGTGAGGTGGGCCGCGTCACCGGCCAGGAAGAGCCGGCCGAACGCCATCGGCTCGACCACGTAGTTGTGCATGTCGAGCACCCGCTTCTCGATCAGCCGTCCCTCGGTGAGCGGCGGGGTGTCCCGCGCGCCGAGCCGCTCCTGGAGCTCGGCCCAGACCCGCTCGTGCGACCAGTTCTCCGGGTCCTCTCCGGGCGGGCACTGAAGGTAGTACCGGGTGACCTCGGGGCTGCGGGCCATGTGTCCGGCGAAGCCGCGCGGATGGATGCCGAACACCACGCAGTCCGAGGACGGCGGCGCCTCGGCGAGCAGCGCCAGCCAGCCGATGCCGTAGTCGTGCCGCGCGATGCGGACCCGCTCCGGCGGCAGCGCGGCACGCGTCACACCGCGGGCGCCATCGCAACCGGCCACGAACTCGCAATGGATCACCTGACGTTCGCCGGTGTCCGGGCAGACGTACGACACCGCCGGCCGGTCGGTGTCCAGGTCGTGGAGCCGGACGTCCCGCACTCCGAAGCGGATGTCGCCGCCGCGCACGTCGGCGTACTCCCGGACCAGGTCCGTGACCAGCAACGGCTGCGGGTAGATCCAGTGGTGCTGCCCCGTCAGCTCGGTGTACGACAGCCGGTAGCGCCCGCCCGCGAAACGGAACTCGCACTGGGTGTGCCGCTGGGCCCGCTCCAGCAGGTTCCCGGCCAGGCCCCGCCGTTCGAGCCCGCGCACGGCCCACTCCTCCAGGACCCCGGCCCGTGGCCGCTGCTCGATGAACTCCCTGCTCTCCACCTCCAGCACGACGCAGTCGACGGACGCGGCCCGCAGGACGTTCCCGAGCGTCAGACCGGCGGGCCCGGCGCCCACGATGACGACCGGGGAGCGGTGCGGGGAAAGGGAGTTGGGGTGGGGGGAAGGTATGACCACGCGAGCATTATGACGGTGGCCGGACAGGTGAGTGAGGCGCGCGGTCAGCGAAGGCGCGGTATCTCGATGGCGGGGCAGCGGTTCATCACCATGTCGAGGCCGGCGGCCCGGGTGCGGGCGTAGGCGGCCTCGTCGACGACGTCGAGCTGGAACCAGACCGCCTGGGCTCCCTTGGCGACCGCCTCGTCGGCGACCGCTCCGGCGAGGTCGCTGTTGACGAAGACGTCGACCACGTCCACGTCGAAGGGGATGTCGGCGAGGGAGGCGTAGCCCTGCTCGCCGTGCACCGTCTCCGCCTTGGGGTGCACCGGCACGATCCGCTTGCCGAACAGCTGGAGGACCTCGGCGACGCCGTACGCCGCGCGGGACTGGTTCGACGACAGGCCCACCACGGCCCAGGTGTCGCCGAGCTCGGTGAGAATCCTGCGGACCGTCGCGTCGTCGCCATACACCGGGGGCCTCCTTCGGCCGAGTCGTCTCGCCGTCACGTACTGCAACGGACGAGCGCACTCCATGATTCCCGTGAACGGCTGTCGACGTCTTGAACGGCGGTCCGGCGTTCTGTCCGGAACGGCTGTCGTGCGTACGGCCGTCGGCGCGCCTAGGCTCGCTGCGTGCTGCGCATCATCGACGCCAGGAGCGGAGAACCCGTCGACGCGTCCACGACGCGCCGGGGACTGACCTGTGTCGAGGCCCACGCGCCCGCCCTCGACCCCACCGCCCTGCGCGTCCTGCTGGTCGCCGACGTGCTGGTCCGCGCCCTGGAACTGGGCGGTACGCCGGTCCTGGGCGTCCTGTCCGGCGACCGGTACCGGGCGGAACTGCGGGTGGCCGCCGCAGCCCTCGGCATCCGGCCCTTCGAGGACATGGGGGCCGGGCTCGGCGAGCAGCAGGTCATCCATGTGGTGGAGGAGGGCGGGGCGAAGCCGGACGGGGTGCGCGTCGCGGTGGCTCCCGTGGCGGAGGGGCGCGGGATGCCGCTGGGTGACGATCCCGCCGTACTGCGGCTGGCGCTGCTGTCCCGGCGCCGCAGCGATCCCGCGCAGCTCGACGACACGACCCTGGACGAGGCCCGCGACACGCTCACCCGCTGGCGGCGGGCCGTCGCCGACTGGGCGCGACATCCGTCGCGGCCGGTCCCCGAAGAGGTGCGCGGCCGACTCCGTACCGCCTGGGAGGACGACCTGGACGTGCCCTCGGTGCTGCGCGTCCTGCGCCGGGTGGAGAGCGCACCGGACCTGCCGCACGGCGCCCGCTTCGAGACGTACGCCTACGCGGACCGGCTGCTCGGTCTCGATCTGACGCGCGACCTGGGAGCCCGGGCATGATCGCGCGCGCGGGAGCGGGCCCGCTGCGCCGCCTGGTCGTGCTGCGGCACGCCAAGTCCGCCCGGCCGCCCGACGTCGCCGATCACGAGCGCCCGCTCGCGCCCCGGGGCCGCCGGGACGCACCGGCCGCCGGCCGCGCGCTCGCCGAGGCCGACTGCCTGCCGGATTTCGCCCTGTGCTCCACCGCCGTACGCGCCCGCCAGACCTGGCAACTGGCGTCCGCCCAGTGGGGCACCCCGCCGCCGGTACGGCACGACCCACGGCTGTACGCGGCCGACGTGCCCGACCTGCTGGCCGCCGTGCACGAGGTGGCACCCGAGATCCAGACACTGCTCCTCGTCGGACACAACCCGGGCCTGGAGGAGCTGGTCCTGGCGCTCGCCGGGGACGGCCTCGGTGACACGCTGGACCGGGTACGGGCGAAGTTCCCCACCTCGGCGATCGCCGTGCTGGCCTGGTACGGGAGCGGCTGGGACGCACTGCGGACCGGCGCGGCGCTGCTGACGGACGTGCTGGTGCCCCGGGGAAAGAAGAAGTAGGGCGGGCTCCGGGGGAGCGGCTGGGAGAGCGGCTTCGTCCGGCGCGGGGCACGCGCGCGCAGCGCATAGGCTGGCCGGATGCAGGACGAGTACCGCACGGTCGCCCGCGTGGGCGTGCACGAAACCGAGGTCAACCGCTCGCGCTTCCTGTGCGCCCTCGCCCCGGCCGCCACCGAGCAGGAGGCCCAGGACTTCGTCGCGGCCGTGCGCAAGGAGCACGCCGACGCCACGCACAACTGCTGGGCGTACGTCATCGGCGCCGACGCCGCGATCCAGAAGGCGAGCGACGACGGCGAACCGGGCGGCACCGCCGGCGTCCCCATGCTCCAGATGCTGCTGCGCCGCGACATGCGGTATGTCGTCGCCGTCGTCACCCGCTACTACGGCGGGGTCAAGCTCGGCGCGGGCGGGCTCATCCGGGCGTACGGCGGAGCGGTCGGCGAGGCTCTCGACGCCCTCGGTACCCTCACCAGGCGCCGCTTCCGGCTGGCCACGGTGACCGTCGACCACCAGCGCGCGGGCAAGGTGCACAACGACCTGCGCGCCACCGGGCGCGAGGTGCGGGACGTGCGCTACGCGGAGGCGGTCACGATCGAGATCGGGCTGCCGGACGCCGACGTGGACGCCTTTCGGGCATGGCTCGCGGACGTGACGGCGGGGACTGCGGGGTTGGAGCTGGGCGGGGAGGCGTACGGGGACGTCTAGTTCGGGGCCGTCGGCACAGGCAGGGAGAGCGCTCAGACGTCTTTTCACGCCTGGGGGGCTGGTGCTGGCTGGGCAGGTCGTTCAGGCCACGTGATGCAGGCCGTCCCGCTCGCGCCGGGACCGGTCGCGGGTGTTGGCCTGCTGTGGCAGATGGCGGCGCAGATCCAGGGGCGCGTCCCTGGCGCTCGAGTTCAGAATCTCGGCCTGCAGCCGCTGGAGCTCCGGCGAGGGCTCCAGGCCGAGTTCACGCCTGAGGATGGAGTAGAGGTTCTGATAGGCCTGCAGCGCCTCACCGCGGCGGCCGGCCCGGTGCAGGGCCGAGATCAGCTGGCCGTGGAACCATTCGTGCAAGGGGTGATCGTTGACCAAGGTCCGCAGTTCCGGAAGGAACTCGCGGTAACGGCCCAGCCGGTTCTCGGTCTCCACCCTTAATTCCAGGGCGCGGATCCTCAGCTCTTCCAGGTGGGCGATCCGGCCGGCGAGCACGTCCCCGGCCGGAACGTTGCTCAGCACGGGCCCCCGCCACAGCCGCTGCGCCTGTGTGAGGTGCTCCGCCGCCCGCTCGGGTGAACCCTCGGCGAGCTCCCACTGGGCCTGCCGCACCCAACGCTCGAACGGGGACGCGTCGACTTCGTCGTCGGCGAGGTCGAGGCGGTAGCCGGGCGCCTGGGTGAGCAGCAACCGCCTCTTGGGCGAGTTCTCCTGGGCTCGGGCGAGCATGCGGCGGGCGTGATAGACGTGCGTCTGAAGGATCTTGGTCGCACTCGTCGGCGGGGACTCCCCCCAAAGCTCCCTGACCAACGTTTCCACCGCCACGGCCTCGCCTGGCTGAAACGCCAGGACGGCGAGCATCTGACAGATCTTCGGTGCCTGCGGAGCGAGGGTTCTGCCGTCATCGGTGGCTATCTGGAAGGGACCGATGAGGTTGAACCGCATTGTGCACGCTCCTGTTCCGGCGCCGTCGGCGCTCGTCCGGGTGCTTGGTCTGTGGCTCACACGTTAGGTGTGAAAGCGCTGCCGCCCCGCACACGCGAAGCCGAGAGTGTCAATTACCGGACGGTAGGTTGGTGTTCTGGGTTCCCGCCCGCCGTTCGAGGCAGCCCCGTCCGCCACGGTTGCCTCGCCTGCCCGCCAGGACCGCTACCAGATGGGCGACGGAGGCCAGGGTGACGTGGCGGTGCCAGCCGGGGAAGGAGCGGCCCGCGAAGTCACGCATCCCGACATGGTTCGATACGTCCGTGAAGTCGCGCTCGACGACGTCCGGCAGGCGGGTGAGTCGCAGCACGGACGGCAGTGACTTGGGGTCGGCGCTGGTCAGCCACAGCTTTTGGGGCCGGGGGGTGGCGCCGGACCACTCCGCGACCAGCGTCATGCCGAGGCGTGAGCCGGGCGGTGGAGCGATGACGGGCAGGGCGACCGCTGTGGTGCGACTGTCCTCCGTGTTCACCGGCTGGCGCATGCGGCTCATCGAGGTCGCCAGTTCGGCGGCGCCGCGTTCCTGATCGCCGAACTTGGGCAACTCGGCCTGGTCCAGACGCAGTTGCTCCGATGGTTGGACACGGAGCACAAAAGGCAGACCGGCCGAGGAGAAGTGCCGGGCCAGGGCCATGGTGTCCACGCCGTCGGCGTCCACGACGACCGGAGCGCGCCCGACGCCGCCGGGGCCGACGAAGGCGTACACCATCTCGCGTACGCACTCCTCGAGCGTCTCCGTCGTGACCGTGCCGGTTATCCCGACGCGTTCACGGAGCGGATCCCGCAGCCAGCGGCCGGACAGCAGCAGGCGCCAGTCGACCGGCACCGCCGCATGACGGGAAGCCAGCCATCCTCCCACGGCGTACTGGCCGTTGACCGTCCGTCCCAGCTGCGGCAGGTAGTGCTGATCGACTCCGATCGAGTGCTGGCCGGCCTTCGGGATCACCGTCGGCCGGAAGACCCAGGCCTCCGGCGCCATGGCCTGCCGCACATAGCTCGCCAGAGCCCGTCGTACCGGCATCCACTCCCATGGCGACTCGCTGATGAAGTGATGCACTCGCTGCGGTGCCGCGGCTCCCTCGAACTGGGTGGCGATACTGCGCAGGGTCTTGCGCCCGGGGCCTTCGAGGAGGCCGCGGACGTACCACTGCGCCCTCATCCGCTGGCCGGTGCGCGGCAGCGAGTCGAACAGTTGCGGACTGAGTTCCCCCAGGAGCGACCGGTGGGCTGATGTCTCCGGTTCGCGGGCGCGTTTGGACAGGCTCGAGCTCACTGGGTCCCCCTATGGTCACGGTCGCGCGGATCGGGTGCGTTGCTCGGCACACCCCCGGCCTGATGCAACGAAAGAGGTTAGCCGTCCGGTTCCCGCGCGCAAGAGATTTCCGGACCGCCGGACGCACGGCGGCGGTCCCGGTGTCAGCGCGTGGCCGTGTCGGGTTCCACCGCGCCCCCGGGTGCGGCGCGCACCTGCTCCAGAAGGTGCTCCGCACGGCGCGGTGAGGTGTCGAGCTTCGCCAGTACGCCGGGGATCGCGATGTTGGGGAGCATCAGTGCGAGCAGATGGGCGATCTCCTCGGGGAGGTCACGGTCGGGCAGTGTCTCGCTGACGAGCGCGACACCGGTCCATGCCCCGACCAGGAGCCGTGCGGTGACGGCCGGGTCGACGTGGCAGAGCAACTCGCCGCGCTGCTGGGCCTCATGAAGCAGGTCGGCCACCACGGAGACCCAGTCGGGCCAGCGCGTTCCGAACATGGCGCGCGCCTTGGGGTCGACGGCCAGGCTGATCGAGGATCTCAGCAGGGGCTCTCTGGGGACGCGGACGGCCAACAGCAGCGTCAGGTCGGCGCACTCCTGCAGCTTCAGTGCCTGTGGCGTCAGACCTTCGAAGGTGACGGCCTCCGCGAGTACGGCACGTGCCAGCTCCTCCTTGGAGGTGAAGTGGAAGTACAGGCCACCGCGCGTGATGTGGACGCGGTCGATCAACTCACCGATGGTGCTTGCCTCGTACCCCAGATCGTTGAACATCTGGGCGGCCGTCTCAAGGATCATTCTGCGCGTGCGGATCGCGCGCTCCTGCCTGGCCACTCACGCCTCCATGGCACGTTTTGGTAAATGCTTGAACTTCTTTGCCAGTGTTTTAAGTCACAGTCGAACGCCCCGCGAAACCGGACGGGTAGCCGGTACTTTAAGCGTGCTTTCACATGATGAGCACCTCGGCTGGACCAAGGGGGAGGCCTTGCCCGGAGCGACCGTCACACCGCATGCCGTCAACCGACCCGACACCCGCGCCTCTTCGGCGCCTTCGTTACTCGGCTACACCCACCTGAGGAACCCCGAATCCGTGCTGGTCACCGACTGGTGGCGGATCGACGACGACCGGTTCGCACTGCGGGTCGAGTGGCCTCCCGCACCGGCGAACCTGCCGTACGACCCACGCATACTGACCCAGACCATCCGGCAGAGCGGCTTGGTCGTCGCCCACGCCGAGTGCGATGTGCCGCTGGAGCACCAGACCGTGCTCCGCAGGTTGGACTTCCTGATCAGCCCGGAGTTCCGGCCACCGGCTGGGCGGGCGCTGACACTGGACGTCGAGGTGATCGTCTCCCGCGTCCAGGGCAAACGATCCGCCGGCTCGCTGCGCATGGGCATCGACGTTCTGCACGACGGCTCCCCGGTGGTCCAGGCGGATACCGAGTTCGCCTGGATCTCGCCGCGGGCCTACCGGCGACTACGAGGTGAGTACCTGACGGTCGACTGGGGCAGCTGGCCGCTCCCCGCTCCCGTGGAGCCCGAACTCGTGGACCGGGACAGCGAGGCGGACGTACTGCTGGCACCCACCGCGTCGCCGAATCGCTGGCAACTGCGCACCGACGTGGGGCATCGGCTCCTCTTCGACCACCCGGTCGATCACGTGCCCGGGCTGGTCCTCGTCGAGGCCGCCGACCAGGCGGCGCGGGCCATGCTGGCCCCGACCTCCTTCGTCGCCACCCGCGTCCGCACCAGCTTCGCGCGCTACGTCGAGTTCGACCAGCCGTGCTGGATATCGGCGGTGAGACTGCCGACCGCGCACCCGCGTCGGCTCGCGGCCCAAGTCATCGGTACCCAGGGCGGCGAGCACGCCTTCTCGGTGGACTTCCAGGGCCTGGCTCCGTAGAACGCCGCCGTCCTTCGCGGACGGCGCACGGCGGGTGCCGCACAGGCGGCCATACCTGTCCGGCACCCGCTGCTCACCACTCGGCGAGGCAGCCCTCTCACTGGTTGATGAATCCACCGTCCACCGGCATGACGGTGCCCGTGAGGAAGGGACAGCGGTCGCTGAGCAGCCATGCCGCCGCAGCCGCGACCTCCTCCGGCTCCGCTGTACGTCCCTGGGGCGTCACGGAGTTGACCATGTCCTCCAGGCCGGGGTTCCGCCCGAACCAGTCGGCGGTGATCTCGGTGCGCGTGGAGCCCGGGGCGATCGCGTTCACACGGATGTTCTGCTTGGCGTACTCGTCGGCGGCGGCCCGTGTGAGACCGACGACCGCGTGTTTGGAGGCGATGTAGGGCGCGGCGGTCGGGATGGCCACCAACCCTCCCACGCTGCTGTTGTTGACTATGTTGCCGCCGCCGTGCTCCAGCATCGCCGCTATCTCGTACCGCAGGCAGTTGAAGACGCCACGGACATTGGTGTCCATGATGCTGTCGTAGACGTCGTCCGGCATCAGATGCAAAGGAGTGCGGTCCCCTCCGATGCCCGCGTTGTTGAACGCGCCGTCCAGCCGACCGTGAGTGTCGACGGTGAACCGCACCGCTCGGGCGGCGTCAGCGGGGTCCGTGACATCGGCGACGACGTAGTCCGCCTTCGCCCCCTTGTCCCGTAGCGCCTCGACCAGCGCGGTCAGGCGGTCCTCCCGGCGAGCGACCAGCACGACGGACGCGCCCTCCTCGCAGAACACCCGCGCCGCTGCCGCACCGATACCGCTGCTCGCCCCGGTGATGAGGATGGATTTCCCGTAAAGAAGATCATTTCCCATGTGGGTAGTCTCCCAGACCGGCTCAAGCATGGCCCATTTCCCGCCCGTTGGCTCAGATGGTTCTGCCGGCGGGCGGCTGCGCGGGCAGGTCATGTCGATCTCGCCGGAGTGCGCGACGTACGGGCCGAACGCCCCAGGGCCCTGACAAGTCCGGCCGTCCGGTCGGCGGCGGCCGGGGCCGCCGGGCCATCCAGTGCCGCGAGCATCGCGCACTCCATGAGGAGGGTGACAACGAGCATGTCGTGTTCCGGGGAAAGCGGGCCCGCGGCGGGCAGTTGAGGCACCTCCTCGGACTGGGCGGCGGCGGACGCGGCCCTCGTCAGGACCTGTCGTGCCCGCAGCCGCAGGGCAGCCCCGAGAATGATGTCGTCGCGTTCCTCCGGGGCGAGCGCGGTCTGCAGCGCGGCGTCGAACGAGGCCACCACCCGGGCCTCGAAGAGGTCCGGAACCCTTGCCGGACCCCGGGACGGCCGTGCCGCCCGATGACGCCGTGCCGCCTCCCTCACCAGGCCCTCGTTCAGCGCTTCGACGAATCTGCGGCCGACCACGTCCTCCCAGGACCCTGTGACTGCTCCCGCCTCTTCCGTGTCGAACCCCATGGCCATGACGACCGGCCTCACTCGTTGACCGCTCGGATCTGCTGGAACCCGCCCTTGAAGAACAGCAGTCCGGCGGTGCCCTGCGAACTGGAGGCATTGACCACGTCGCCGATGAAGATGGAGTGGTCGCCGGAGTCGTGGTACTCGGCGAGCTCGCATTCCAGCCAGGCGATGGCACCCTTCAGCAGGGGGGACTGCGTGACCGGACCGGGCGTCCAGTCGAACCCGGTGAACTGCTCGTGACCCAGCGGCCTGTTCTTGTCGGCGAAGTGCCGTGCCAGGTGCTCCTGTTCGGCGCCCAGCACCGATATGCCGAAACGCTGGGCCGACATGATCGACTTGTGCATCACGGCGCTGTGGGACACACAGCACAGCACCTTGGCCGGCTCGAGGGAAACAGAACTGAAGGCGTTTGCCGTCATTCCGTGGATGTTCTCGCCGCCGACACTGAGGACGATGACGCCGGTCGCGAATCGCGACAACGTCTCGCGCAGCGCGGATGTCGTCATCGGGATTCGGTCGACGGTCTCGTGTGCGGATACAGAACTCATGCCGAACCCTTCGGGAGACTGGTGCGGGAATAGTCGGGGCTCTCGGGGAAGTGACCCGTCTCCACGAAGAAGCGGACGTATTTCTCGAAGAGTTCTCGGGTCAACGGCGGACACACGATGCCGCTGCCGTCCAGAACCGCCTCGGTCTCCGTGGTGTCCATCGGCGGATAGAACGAGTCGGTGTCGGCTGTCATCATCTCGAAGGCGTGCAGCAGCGGCGCCATCGCATTGGCCGGATCCTCGTGCACGCGTGCCCGCCACGTGTCCCATTCCAGTTCGTCCAGCGAGTAGCCGAACGTACGCAGATGGTGGACACACTCGCGCAGGCTGATCGAACTCGGATTGAACAGATGGAAGGTGCCGCCCGTGGCCGCGGCGCGGCCCGACATATGCAGGATCGCCGCACTGACGTAGTCCACCGGCAGCAGATGAAAACGACCGCCGACATGCGCCGGGACCGCGCCCGCCTGCAGCAGGCCCTTGATGCTCAGCCATACGAAATCGCTGGTCTGGCAGGCACCGTTGAGCTGGTCGCCGGAGATGACGTCCACGCGGTAGACGGACACCGGCAGCCCCCGGTCCCGTGCGAGACCGATGATCCGCTCGGCGACCCACTTGCTCTGCAGATAGCCGCTCGGCAACTGCTCGGCGGGCCCGGTCGGATCGCTCACCCGCAACGGAACGCCCTTGGCGGCCGTGCCGTTGAAGACCCCGACGGTGGACACGTAGTGGACGGGCACGGTGCGGTGACGTGCCGCCAGCCTGAGTATCTCCTCCGTACCCAGGACGTTGGCCGCCTTGAGCGTCGCGTACGAGTGCAGCCAGTGCACCCGGGCGCCATTGTGGTAGACGACGTCGACCGTCTTCGCCAGCCGATCGAAGTCGCTCTCGGACAGGCCGAGCCGTGGGAGGGCCAGATCGCCCACGATCACCGAGAGACGCTCGGCGTCCACCTGGTCCAGGACACCGTAGCGCTCCAGGTTCTCCCGCAGCCGGGCGAGTGCCCGAGCCTCGTCCTCACCGCGCACCAGACAGTGCACCGTCGCCCGTGTCGTGCGCATCAGGTCGCGCAGCAGGAAGGCGCCGAGGAAACCACTCGCTCCGGTCAGCAGCACGTGCCGGGGGTCGTCGACCACGGTGACGACGTCGGTCGCGGGCCGGATGTCCTCCGCCAGTCGTACCTCGGTGGCGAAATCGGGGAGGGCCGTCTCGGTCACCGCATCGTCCGTGGGCCCGGTGAGAAGCTCGAGCAGATGCCCGGCCAGGGCGGCCGGCGTGGGGTGGTCGAACACCAGCGTGGCGGGGAGACGGACACCGGCGAGTGCGCCCAGCCGGTTGCGCAGTTCCACCGCGGTCAGGGAGTCGAAGCCCAGCTTGAGGAAGGACAGGTCCTGCGCGACGGCGCCGGGGTCGGCGTGGCCGAGCACACCCGCGACCTCGGCCAGGACGGCCTCGGTCACGAGCCGGCGCCGGCCGGCGGCGGACAGCGTGGCCAGCCGTTCGGTGAGCGGCTCCACGGCGGCGTCGGTGTCCCGCACCGCACGGCGCGGCGGAGTACGGACCAGGCCGCGCAGCACGGCCGGAACCTCCTCCATGTCCCGCACGGCGGCGACGTCCACGGGTGTGGCGACCAGGGCCGGGGTACCGAGGCTGACGGCGCGGTCCAGCAGAGCGGTGCCGGTGACCGCCGTGACAGGCCGGAAGCCGCTGCGCGCGATGCGGTTGAGGTCGGTCCGGCTGAGCCCGCCCGACATGCCGCCGTCCTGCGACCACAGGCCCCAGGCGATCGACGTCGCCGGGAGACCGAGCGCGCTGCGGTGCTGGGCCAGGCCGTCCAGGAAGGAGTTGGCGGCCGCGTAGGTGGACTGGCCCGGGCCGCCCACCACGCCCGCGATCGAGGAGAACAGGACGAACGCCGACAGGTCCGCGTCACGGGTCAGCTCGTGCAGGTGCCAGGCCGCCTCCGCCTTCGGACGCAGCACAGCGGCCAGCCTCTGTGGGGTCTGGGCGCCGATGACCCCGTCGTCCAGGACGCCGGCCGTGTGCACGACGGCGGTCAGCGGATGCTCCGACGGTATCCGCGCCAACAGCCCGGCCAGTTCCTCATGGTCGGCGACGTCGCACGCGGCGATCGTGACTTCGGCGCCCAGCTCCTTCAGTTCGGCGGCGAGTTCGGCGGCCCCCTCGGCCTGTCCGCCCCTGCGGCTGGCCAGCAGCAGGTGTTGGACACCGTGGCCCCGGACCAGGTGCCGGGCGACCAGGGCGCCGAGCGATCCGGTGCCGCCCGTGATGAGCACGGTGCCGCCGCTGTTCCAGCGTGGCGCGCGAGCCGCGTCGGCCCGGGCCGGGCGTTGGAGGCGGGGGACGTACAACCTGCTCGCTCTGACGGCCAGTTGAGGCTCGCCGCAGCCGAGCACCAGGTCTCGGTCCGGCGCGGTCAGCTCGGTGTCCGTGTCCACGAGCAGGATCCTGCCGGGCGCCTCCGACTGGGCGGAGCGCAGCAGCCCCCACACCGCGGCCGCACCGGGATCGACCGGCTCACCCGGAGCGGCGGCCACGGCGCTCCGCGTGACCACCACGAGCGGCGTGTCGACCAGTCGGTCGTCCGCGAGCCACCGCTGGGCGAGGCCCAGGACTCGGCGCGTGGCCTCGTGCGCCGCAGCGGCGAGGTCGGCGGTGGCGGGCGGACCCGTGTGCACCAGTACCGCGTCGACGGGTACGCCGGAGGCGACCGCCGCCGCCACCTCGTCAACCGTGGCGAACGACCGCAGACCAGGCACCTCGTTCTCCAGCGCTGCCCACCGCGCCGGTTCCCCGGGGGTGGTCGGCAGCTGCGTCCAGTCGATCCGGAACAGGCTGTCTCCGGGCCGCGTCGCGGCGTCGGTGACGTCGCTGCCGTCCAGCGTCCGGGTCTGTACGGCGTCGATCGTGGCGACGGGCAGCCCCTTCCGGTCGGCCAGGCGGACCGACAGCATGCCGTCGTCGGCGAGGGTCAGGCGCACGCGTAGAGCAGAGGCACCGCGCGCGTGCAGCCGAACGCCCCGCCACACAGCTGGGGCTCGGACCCCACGGCCGGGCTCCTGGCGAGAGCCGACGGACAGCGCCGTATGGAGGGCGGCGTCGAGCAGGGCGGGGTGCAGCAGGTACTCCCCGGCGTCCGCGCGGGTCTGCTCGTCCAGGCTCAGCTCGGCGAAGACGTCGTCGCCGCGCCGCCATGCGCCGGTCAGCGCCCGGAACGCCGGACCGTACTGGGCTCCCGCCGCCGTCAGGCGTGCGTAGACGTCTTCCGGGTCGACGGCGTCCGCGTCCGCGGGCGGCCACTCGTCGAGACCGGCTGGGCGCCCGGGAGCCCGTACACTCAACCAGCCGTGCGCGTGCCGCTCCCACGGCGGATCGCCGTCGTCCGGGCGCGCGTGGATCGTGACGGACCGTCGGCCAGAGTCGTCGGGCGCACCCACGGCGACCTGGATCTGGACCCCGCCGCGCTCCGGAACCACCACAGGGGCCGTCGTCACCAGCTCGTCCAGGTCGGTGCAGCCGACCTCGTCCCCGGCACGGACCGCCAGCTCCACCAGCGCGGCGGAGGGCAGGACGGCCGAGCCGGCGACCACATGGTCCGCCAGCCAGGTGTGCGTGCGCAGCGAGATGCGGCTGGTGAACAGCGCCTCGTCCGAGCCGGCCACCGCGACTGCCGCGCCCAGTAGCGGATGCCCGCCCGAGGACAGTCCGTAACGCGCCGGGTCGCCGCCCTCGCCGGAGGAGGACTCGACCCAGTAACGCTCGCGCTGGAAGGCGTAGAAGGGCAGGTCGACATGGTGAGCTCCGGTGCCGGCGAAGAACGCCGGCCAGTCCACGTTCACACCGTGGTTGTGCAGTCGGCCGAGGCCGTGGATCAGAGTTTCCGCCTCCGGCCGGTCACGTCGCAGCGTGGCAACCGCCAGGGCGTCGGGGCTGTCGAGTGTCTCCTCGACGAGGGTGGCCAGAACCTGATCGGGGCCGATCTCGACGAACGCCGTCACACCCTGCTCGGCAAGGCTGCGCACACTGTCGGCGAAGCGGACGGTGCCGCGCATTTGCTGCACCCAGTAGTCGGGGTTTTGTAGTTGGTCGGGGGTGGTGGTGTGGCCGGTGAGTGTGGAGATGAGGGGGGTGTGGGGTTCGCGGTAGGTGAGTTGTTCGGCGGTGTGGCGGAGTTCGTTGAGGATGGGGTCCATGTGGGGGGAGTGGAATGCGTGGCTGACGGTGAGTTCGGTGGTTTTGTGGCCTTGTTCTCGCATGTGTTGGGCGAGTTGGTGTGCGGCTGCTGTGTCTCCGGCGATGACGGTGGATTGTGGTGCGTTGATGGCGGCGATGCTGAGGTGGGGGGTGAGGTGGGGGTGATGGTGTCTTCGGTGGCTTGGATGGCGATCATGGTGCCGCCTTGTGGGGCGGTTTGCATGAGGCGGGCTCGGGTGGTGACGAGGGTGGCGGCGTCGTTGAGGTCGAGGATGCCGGCGAGGTGGGCGGCGGTGATTTCGCCGATGGAGTGGCCGGTGAGGTAGTGGGGGTGGATGCCCCAGGTGGTGAGGAGGTGGTGGAGGGCGACTTCGATGGCGAAGAGGGCGGGTTGGGTGTGGGCTGTGTCGTGGAGGTGGTGTCCGGTGGTGATGGTGTGGGTGAGGGGTTGGGGGAGGTGGGGGTCGAGGGCGGCGGTGACTTTGTCGAAGGCGGTGGCGAAGGCGGGGTAGGTGTCGTAGAGCTGGCGTCCCATGCCGATGCGTTGGGCTCCCTGTCCTGTGAACAGGAAGGCTGTTTTGCCGTGGGTGGGGGTGGCTTGGGTGAGGTGGGGGTGTGGGGTTTGGGTGGTGAGGGCTTGGAGTCCCGTGTGGAGGTCGTCGGTGGTGGTGGCGGTGATGACGGCTCGGTGGTGGTGGGTGGTGCGGGTGGTGGCCAGGGAGTGGGCGAGGTCGAGGGGGGATTGGGTGGGGTGGTTGTGGAGGTGGGTGAGGAGGCGTTGGGCCTGGGCGCGAAGGGCGGGTTCGGTCTTGGCCGACAGCAGCCACGGCAGGGCCGGGAGGGACTGCTTCTGCTCTGTAGTGGTGGGCTCGGTCTCTTCCGGTGCCTGCTCCAGGATCACGTGCGCGTTCGTCCCGCTCACACCGAACGCGGACACCGCGGCTCGGCGCGGCTCCTGCTTCGACGGCCACTCACGTTGCCGGGTGAGCAGTTCGACGGCTCCGGTGGACCAGTCGACCATGGGGGTGGGCTCGTCGATGTGCAGGGACCGGGGCAGCACCCCGCGCCGCATCGCCTCGACCATCTTGATGACACCGCCCACGCCGGCCGCGGCGACGGTGTGCCCGATGTTGGATTTCAGGGAGCCGAGGTAGAGGGGTTGGTCCTTGGAGCGTCGTTGGCCGTAGGTGTTCAGGAGGGCTTGGGCTTCGATGGGGTCGCCGAGGCGGGTGCCGGTGCCGTGGGCCTCGACGGCGTCGATGTCGGTTTCGGTGAGGCCTGCGTCGGTGAGTGCCTGGCGGATGACGCGTTCCTGGGAGGGACCGTTGGGTGCGGTCAGGCCGTTGCTGGCGCCGTCCTGGTTGACGGCGGAGCCGCGGACGAGGGCGAGGACGCGGTGGCCGTTGCGGCGGGCGTCGGAGAGTCGTTCGAGCAGGAGTAGTCCCACGCCTTCCGACCAGGCGGTGCCGTCCGCGGCCGCGGCGAACGACTTCACCCGCCCGTCAGCCGCCAGCCCGTTCTGCCGGGAGAAGTCGACGAAGCCGCTCGGAGTGGCCGTCACCGTCACTCCGCCGGCCAGCGCCAGGTCGCACTCCCCGCGGCGCAGCGCCCCGGCCGCCAGGTGCAGGGCGACCAGCGAGGAGGAGCACGCCGTGTCGACCGAGATCGCCGGGCCCTCGAAACCGAAGGAGTACGCGACACGGCCGGAGGCGACGCTGCTGAGCTTGCTGGTCAGCAGGTACCCCTCGAACTCCTCCGGCCCTTCCAGGCCCAGGTAGCTCTGCTCCACCACACCGGCGAAGACACCGGTGCGGCTGCCCCGCAGGGCGGCGGGGTCGATCCGTGCGTGCTCGAAGGTCTCCCACGCGGTCTCGAGCAGCAACCGCTGCTGGGGATCCATCGCCAGCGCCTCGCGCGGCGAGATGCCGAAGAAGCCGGCGTCGAACACCGGCGCGTCATGCAGGAAGCCGCCCTCGCGGGTGTAGGAGGTGCCGGGCGTGTTCGGATCCGGGTCGTAGAGCCGGTCGAGGTCCCAGCCGCGATCCGTCGGAAACGTGGAGATGCCGTCCCCGCCCTCGGCCACCAGCTGCCACAGATCCTCGGGCGAGGCCACGCCACCCGGGAAGCGGCAGGCCATCCCGACGATCGCCACGGGTTCGCCGCTCGCGGCCTGGAGTTCGGCGATCCGCTGCTGAGCCTTGTGCAGATCGGCGGTGACCCGCCTGAGGTACTCGACAAGCTTGTCTTCATTGGACATACGGGATCGATTTCTCCTCGAAGCACAGGTTTCGGCCGACACGGTCAGTCGGCGGATCGGCCGAGCTGGGAGTCGATGAAACGGAACAGTTCGTCGGCTGAGGCGGTTTCGAGGGCCTCGGCGGTCCCGGAGCCGGCCGCCACCGGGGTCAGCTTGGCCGCGAGCGCCTGCAGACGCGCGGCGAGCTCGGCGCGTTCCTCATCGGCCTCGGGTGCGGTGACCAGCAGGGCTTCCAGCTTGTCGAGTTCGGCCAGGACGGTTCGGCTCGTACCACCCTCCGGCACCACGCGCTCCAGCAGCGCGGCGGCGAGTGCGGTGGGAGTGGGGTGGTCGAAGACCATGGTCGCCGGGAGCCGTACTCCGGATGCCGCGCCCAGCCGGTTGCGCAACTCCACCGCGGTCATCGAGTCGAAGCCCAGCTCCTGGAAGGAGCGCTCGGCCGCCACGGCCTCGGCGGACGCGTGCCCGAGGACCGCGGCCACTTCGGTGCGGACCAGGGAGAGTGCCCACTCCTCGCGCTCCTCTGCCGTCGCCCCCGTGAGCCACTCGGCGGGCGACGGTGCGGAGTCCGCCGTTGACCGTGCCGTGCGCCGGGCCGGACCGCCGCGCACGAGCGTGCGCAACAGCGGCGGGACCTGGCCGTCGGCACGCGGTTCGGCGGAACTCAGCGGCGTGGCCACCGGTGCGGCGGTCTCCGCGGCGAGCGCCCGGTCGAACAGCGCCAGCCCCTCCGCCTGCGTCATGGGGCGGAATCCACCGCGCACGAACCGGTCGAGGTCCGCCTGCGCCAATTGGGCGTTGATCCCACCCGACTCCCAGATGCCCCACGCCACGGCGACGGCCGGGAGGCCCTGTGCCCGCCGGTGATGGGCGAGGCCGTCCAGGAAGGCACTGGCCGCCGCGTAGTTGGCCTGCCCTGGCCCGCCGAAGACCCCCACGGTGGAGGAGAACAGGACGAACGCGGCGAGGTCCGCCCCCCGCGTCAACTCGTGCAGGTGCCAGGCGCCCTCGGCCTTCGGGCGCAGTACCGCGCCCAGACGGTCCGGCGTCATCGACTCGAACAGACTGTTGTCGAGGACGCCCGCAGCATGCACCACCCCGGTCAGCGGATGGTCGGCGGGGATGTCCGCCAGCAGCTCGGCGAGAGCGGCCCGGTCGGTGACGTCGCAGGCGGCGATCGTGACCTCGGCCCCCAGCTCCTTGAGGTCAGCGGCCAACTCGGCGGCCCCGTCGGCCTGTTCCCCGCGCCGGCCGACCAGGAGCAGGTGCCGCACCCCGTGGCTCTCCGCCAGATGCCGGGCGACCAAGCTGCCCAGCGTTCCCGTTCCACCGGTGATCAGGACGGTACCCACCGGGTCCCAGGCCGGCCTGGCCAGGTGCCCCGACGCGGCCGGGAGACGCCGCAGCCGGGGCAGCAGCACCTCACCCCCGCGCAGGGCCGCCTGCGGCTCACCAGTGGCCAGGGCCGCCGACAGCGACGCGGTGGACGCCTCCCTCTCGGTGTCCACGAGGACGATCCGGTCCGGAGCCTCCGACTGCACTGACCGCACCAGGCCCCACAGGGCCGCGCTCGCGGGATCCGGCACATCCGCGTCGAGCGCCGCGACCGCGCCCCGCGTCAGCACGACCAGCGGAGTCCCCACCAGCCTGTCGTCGGCCAGCCAGCCGCGCAGAACGTCCAGGGCCCGCGTCATATCGCCGAGCGGGGAGGCGTCGGCCTCGCTGGGGGCGCCGGACGGCCAGGGCAGCACGACCGCGTCGACCCGGCCATCCGGGGCGGTGGCAGCGGCGGCGGCAACGTCCGCGTACTCCCCGTACTCCTCCACGATGTCGTCGCCGAACGGGGCCCACGACCTGGGACCCGCCGTACGCAGCACCCCCCAGCGCAACCCTCGCGCACCGGTCGCCGGGGCCGCCGGACGCCACTCGACGGCGAAGAGTCCGTCGGTGCCCGCGCCCGGTGCCGCGCGGAACCGGTCGGCGGGAATGTCCCGGAACTCGATCGCGTCGACCGTGGCGACCAGTTGCCCCCGCGCGTCGGTGAGCCGCAGCGCGATGGTCCGCTCGTCGAGTTCGGTGATCCGGGCGTGTACGGCGGTGGCCCCGGTGGCGTGGACTCGCACCCCGCGCCAGATGCCGGGCACCGCCACACTGCCGTCCATGGCCACGGTGGACCGGGGGCCGAGCACGTCCTCCAACAGCGCGGGATGAACGGCGTATCGGGCGGCCTCCTGCGCCAACTCCTCCACAAGGCCCACCTCGACACCGGCGGCCGCGGCCCCGGCCGAGCTGTCGCCCGCGCCGGATTCGGCACCCGCTTCGGCGCCGGATTCGGCTCCCGCCAAGTCGTCGCTGAGACAGCGACCGTGCGCGAGGAGGGTCCAGGGGGCGTCGGCGGTCGTGTCGGGGCGGGCGTACACCGCCACCAGGCGCTGCCCGTCCTCGGCGTACGCGCCCGCCCTCACCTGTATCCGCACGGCGCCCTCGGCGGGCAGCGCGAGCGGTGCCTCCAGCCGCAGTTCGGCCAGGTCGGTGCAGCCGATCTCCGCACCGGCGTGGACCGCCATCTCCACCAGGACCGCCGCCGACAGCACGGGCACACCCCGCACGGTGTGCCGCGCGAGCGAGGGATGGGTGCGCAGCGAGATCGAGCTGGTGAAGACCGCCTCGGAGGAGTCGGCGAGGCCCATGGGGGACCCCAGCAGCGGGTGGCCGCCGCCCGCCGCCCCGTGCGAGCTGCCGGTCACCGGCTCCAGCCAGTAACGCTCCTGCTGGAAGGCGTACGTGGGCAGCTCGACGGTGCGTGCGGACGTGTCCGCGAAGTACGTCGGCCAGTCCACGTCCGTTCCCCGGACGTGGACGGCCGCGACCGCGTCCAGCAGGGTCCGCACCTCCGGACGTCCCTTGCGCAGCGTCGACACGGTCACCTTGCCGTCCGGCTCGCGCAGGCCGGCGGCGGCCAACGGGGCACAGACGCTGTCGGGGCCCACTTCGAGGAAGGTGGTGACCCCCTCGGCCTCCAGAGTGCGAACGGCGTCCAGGAAGCGGACGGTGCCGCGCATTTGCTGCACCCAGTAGTCGGGGTTTTGTAGTTGGTCGGGGGTGGTGGTGTGGCCGGTGAGTGTGGAGATGAGGGGTGTGTGGGGTTCGCGGTAGGTGAGTTGTTCGGCGGTGTGGCGGAGTTCGTTGAGGATGGGGTCCATGTGGGGGGAGTGGAATGCGTGGCTGACGGTGAGTTCGGTGGTTTTGTGGCCTTGTTCTCGCATGTGTTGGGCGAGTTGGTGTGCGGCTGCTGTGTCTCCGGCGATGACGGTGGATTGTGGTGCGTTGATGGCGGCGATGCTGAGGTGGGGGGTGAGGTGGGGGGTGATGGTGTCTTCGGTGGCTTGGATGGCGATCATGGTGCCGCCTTGTGGGGTGGTTTGCATGAGGCGGGCTCGGGTGGTGACGAGGGTGGCGGCGTCGTTGAGGTCGAGGATGCCGGCGAGGTGGGCGGCGGTGATTTCGCCGATGGAGTGGCCGGTGAGGTAGTGGGGGTGGATGCCCCAGGTGGTGAGGAGGTGGTGGAGGGCGACTTCGATGGCGAAGAGGGCGGGTTGGGTGTGGGCTGTGTCGTGGAGGTGGTGTCCGGTGGTGATGGTGTGGGTGAGGGGTTGGGGGAGGTGGGGGTCGAGGGCGGCGGTGACTTTGTCGAAGGCGGTGGCGAAGGCGGGGTAGGTGTCGTAGAGCTGGCGTCCCATGCCGATGCGTTGGGCTCCCTGTCCTGTGAACAGGAAGGCTGTTTTGCCGTGGGTGGGGGTGGCTTGGGTGAGGTGGGGGTGTGGGGTTTGGGTGGTGAGGGCTTGGAGTCCCGTATGGAGGTCGTCGGTGGTGGTGGCGGTGATGACGGCTCGGTGGTGGTGGGTGGTGCGGGTGGTGGCCAGGGAGTGGGCGAGGTCGAGGGGGGATTGGGTGGGGTGGTTGTGGAGGTGGGTGAGGAGGCGTTGGGCCTGGGCGCGAAGGGCGGGTTCGGTCTTGGCCGACAGCAGCCACGGCAGGGCGGAGGGGGCTGCTTCTGCTGTGTAGTAGTGGGCTCGGTCTCTTCCGGTGCCTGCTCCAGGATCACGTGCGCGTTCGTCCCGCCGAAGCCGAAGGATGAGACACCGGCACGGCGGGCATGGCCGGTTACCGGCCAGTCGTGCTGTCGGGTCAGGAGTTCGACGGCTCCGGTGGACCAGTCGACCATGGGGGTGGGCTCGTCGATGTGCAGGGACCGGGGCAGCACCCCGCGCCGCATCGCCTCGACCATCTTGATGACACCGCCCACCCCGGCCGCGGCCTGTGCATGTCCGATGTTGGATTTCAGGGAGCCGAGGTAGAGGGGTTGGTCCTTGGGGCGTCGTTGGCCGTAGGTGTTCAGGAGGGCTTGGGCTTCGATGGGGTCGCCGAGGCGGGTGCCGGTGCCGTGGGCCTCGACGGCGTCGATGTCGGTTTCGGTGAGGCCTGCGTCGGTGAGTGCCTGGCGGATGACGCGTTCCTGGGAGGGACCGTTGGGTGCGGTCAGGCCGTTGCTGGCGCCGTCCTGGTTGACGGCGGAGCCGCGGACGAGGGCGAGGACGCGGTGGCCGTTGCGGCGGGCGTCGGAGAGTCGTTCGAGCAGGAGTAGTCCCACGCCTTCCGACCAGGCGGTGCCGTCCGCGGCCGCGGCGAACGACTTCACCCGCCCGTCCGCCGCCAGCCCCCGCAGACGGGAGAACTCCACGAACGCCACCGGCGTCGACATGACGGTCGCACCGCCGGCCAGCGCCAGGTCGCACTCCCCGCGGCGCAGCGCCCCGGCCGCCAGGTGCAGGGCGACCAGCGAGGAGGAGCACGCCGTGTCGACGGTGACGGCGGGCCCTTCCAGGCCGTACGTGTACGAGAGCCGGCCCGAGGCGATGCTGCCCGCACTGCCACTGAAGAGATAGCCCTCGGCGTTCTCCGTGGGCAGGCCGGGACGCGAGCCGTAGTCGTTGTACATCACGCCCGTGAACACCCCTGTGCGGCTGCCGCGCAGCGCACTGGGGTCCACGCCGGCCCGTTCGAAGGCCTCCCACGCCGTCTGCAGAAGCAGTCGCTGCTGCGGGTCCGTGGTCAGCGCCTCACGCGGTGACATCTCGAAGAACGCCGCGTCGAAGAGGTCGGCGTCGTGCAGGAAGCCGCCCTCGCGGCCGTAACTGGTCCCGACGTGCTCCGGGTCCGGGTCGTACAGCCGTTCCAGGTCCCAGCCCCGGTTGTCGGGAAACGGAGTGACCGCGTCCACGCCGTCGGCCACCAGCCGCCACAAGTCCTCGGGCGAGGCCACGCCCCCCGGGAACCGGCACGCCATCCCGACGATCGCTATCGGCTCGCGCTGTCTTTCCTCGATCTCGCGCAGCTGATTGCGTGCGTCACGGGCATCGGCGATGGCTCGCTTGAGGTAGTCGCGGAGTTTCTCCTCGTCCGCCATGGTTCTCAGCTCCCCCAGTGTGATGTGTTCGTGGCCCGTGAAGTTCGAATCAAAGAAAAGCCGGACGGTTCGCCGAGCGTAAGGAATCCCGGGGAATGTCCTGGTAATCGGCCGATTTCCGCCGGGTTGATGGCTGTGACGTTACTTCCCGATGAGTGGCTGGTTGCTGACGCCTCATTACTCTGCGAAGGTCCGTCAAAAGTCCGTCACAATAATCCACAACGGTTTCCGGGCGGGAAAGGGGTAGTCGTCCTTATGGCGCAGCTCACGAATGAAGTGGAGAAACACACGGCGCTGTACGTGGAGGCGTTCAACGCGGGGGACGCGGACGCGGTCAACGCGATGTACACCGACGAGGCCGTCGCCGTCTGGGAACCGGGTGTTCCCCTCACCGGACAGGCCCGGGTCGACGCGGTCAGGGAGTTCCTCTCCCACGGCCCCAGGATGACGGCCGTACCGCGGCAGTCCTTCGTCACGGGCGACACCGCCCTGCTGATCGTCGACTGGACCATCGACACCACGGACGCCGACGGCAACCCGGAGCGGCTGTCCGGCGTCGGCGCCGATGTCCTACGCCTCGGCGCGGACGGCAACTGGCGCTACGCCGTCGACGATCCGTACGGCGGTAAGTGAGCCGTACGCCCGACCGAGCACGGACGGGACGCGTACGACGGCCTGGATACGACCGCACAACCGTACGACGGCCCGCGCACGGGTGCGGCGGCTCGCAGGCCGCCGCTAGCCCGCCCGGGCACAGACGCTCGTCCGCACGGGCACCGAGCGGACGGCATCCGGATGCGGCCGGCCGTGCGGCCGGCGCCCGCGGACGGCCACCTTTCGCTCACCGCACTCAGCCTCTGCTGCCACGACCTGGGGGTTCTCCTTCCATGGCCATCACCGTCGACATCGATTTCGACAACCCGGACCTCACCGACGACACCGACCTGCAGAACGAGATCTTTCTTCAGGTGTTCAACTCGGGCGACGGCGAGCTGTTCGACAAGCTGTACCGCGAGGACTCGATCTCCAACTTCTCGGGCCAGCCGCTGACCGGCGCCGCCCGACTGGCGTTCTTCAAGGAGTTCCTCGCGACGAAGCCCGTCCTCCAGGCGGAGGTCACGCATTCCTACGTGGCCGGTGACGTGGCTCTGATCGGCGTCCGGTTCACCATCGACGGCACGGACGCCGACGGCAAGCCCATGCACCTCGAGGGCGACTGCACGGACGTCCTCCGCCGTGGCGCGGACGGCCGTTGGCTCATGGCCATCGACCGGCCGGTGACCGGGGGGCTGCTGCCGGAATAGGCCGAGTACTCCACCACACGTCCCCCCGCGCCGATCCCTTCGAACCGGCGCGGGGGGACGTGTCTTTCCGGCCGATGAACACTTCATTGCCGACAAGTGGGTGGTGAATTGAGCGGCCTCCTTACTGTGGCACACGGTCACTGGACCGCCGAATCCTCGCGCATGGTTCAGCGGATACTACGTCGGAGGAAGAATGGCTCAGCTCGACACTCGCGCCATCGAAGTTCTTGACGCGGTCAGGGACGCAGTTCCCGTGCTGCGCAAGAATGCCGGAGACACCGAGATTGCCCGGTGGATCGTCGACGAGAACATCGACATTCTCGAGAAGGCGGGGGTATTCCGCACCGCGGTGCCCGAACGCTTCGGCGGCCTCGACCTGCCGGTGGAGCAGCAGGCGGCGGTTCTCGCCGAGATCGCCCGGGGCTGCGGCTCGACGGGCTGGGTCTCGATGGTGTGGGTGTCCACGGCCTGGATCGCCACGCTGTACCCGGATCGAGCCCAGGAGGAGGTGTTCGCGAACGGTTCCGTCCGGATCTCCGGCGGCTTCACCCCCTCGGGCACGCTTGTCCCCACGGAGGGCGGCTACATCCTCAACGGCAGCTGGCGGTTCAACACGGGCGTGCGCGGGGCGCAGTGGAACGTGCACGCGGCGCTCGTCGAGCACCCCGACGGCCGGCACGAGGAACTGTTCGCCCTGGTTCCGATCGAGGACATCACCGTCGCCGATGACTGGGACGTGTTCGGCGCCGGCGGCACGGGCAGCGCGACCTCGACGGTGAAGGACGTCTTCGTACCCGCCCACCGTGTGGTGGACGGCGCTGTGTTCGACGCCTCGACCCGCGATCGTTGGAACGCCGATGTGAAGGGCCGTAACTACAACCTGACCAGCTATGTGCTGGCGACGTGCGCACCGGTCTACCTTGGCATCGCCAAGGCGGCGCTGGAACTGTTCGTCGAACGGCTGCCCGGCAAGGCCATCACGTACACGAACTGGACCGAGCAGCGCGAACACCCGCACACGCAGATCCAGCTTGCCCACGCGGTGAACAAGGTCGCGTCCTGTGAGGCGCTCTCCCGGGACTGGCTCCGGGTCATGCAGGACCGAGCGGACCGGGGCGAGAAGATGACGGTCCTGGAGAAGGCGACCGTTCGCGGACAGGTCGGCTACGTGGTGCAGGCGACCAAGGAAGCGGTGGAGACGCTCTACGGCATCAGCTCCGCGTCCACCATCCTGCGCAGCAACCCCTTCCAGCGGGCCTTCCGCGACATCGAGGCGCTGGCCCTGCACGGACTCCTCACGCCGGTCAGCTCCCTGGAGGCGCATGGCCGCGTCCTGCTCGGCCTCGACCCCGGCACCGACTACATCTGACCGATCTGATCCGACGACGCTTCGGAGGACCGCCATGACCACGGCGCAGCAGGCCCCTGTGCTGTTCGACTCCACCTATTACCAGGACCCGTACACGGTGTACGACTGGCTGCGGGTCCACGATCCCATCCACCGGTTCCGCTTCCCCGTCGGCGATGTACCGATGGTCTTCGTGTCCCGGTACGACGACGTGAAGGCACTGCTCAGCGACCAGCGGTTCAGCAACGACGGGGTTGCCTGGGGAAGCGAGGAGTTCAAGAAGTCGGGGATGATATTCGGCGCCGACACCCTGATCGGACGCATTCTCACGGTACTCGACCCGCCCGACCACACCCGGGTCCGCAAGCTCGCCATGGGCGCGTTCACACCGCGCCGCGCGGCCACCTGGAAAGAGCCGGTGGAGCGCATCGTGAACACGGCGCTGGACCGCCTCGAACAGTCCGAGAACCCCGATGTGATGGACTACGCGAGCAAGATCCCCGCCGATGTCACGGGCGAGATCCTCGGGTTCCCGCTGGACCGCTTCCAGGACATGCTGCACGCCATCGAGCGGGCCTTCCACGCCGATCCGTCGAACCCCGACAACGAGGCCGAGGTCGCGGCCGCGTTCGAGGAGATCGTCATCTACGGCCGTGAGCTGATCGTCGAGAAGCGGCGCAACCCGGGCGACGACCTGACGTCCGTCTTCATCCAGGCGCGCGACGGTGAGGACCGGCTGACCGAGGACGAACTCGTGTCCATGGTCGCTCTGATGATCATGGCCGGGATCGACACCACCAGGAACCTGATCGGTTCCGCCGTGCTCGGCCTGCTCGACCACCCGGATCAGCGCAGGCTGCTCGCGGAGCACCCCGAGCACACCGCCACGGCGGTGGAGGAGTTCCTGCGCTACGACGGCGCGTTCTGCGTGGGCCTGTTCCGTCTGGCGAAGGAGGACCTGGAGCTGGGCGGAGTTCCCGTCCCCGCCGGCACCCCCGTGGTCGCCGGCCTGCAGTCGGCCAACTACGACCCGGAGAAGTACCGGGACCCCCGGCGGCTGGACATCACCCGTGAAGGGCCGCGCCACCTGGCCCTGGGTCACGGTCTGCACAACTGCATGGGGGCGGCCCTGGCCCGCCTGGAGACCTCCGTCGCCGTCCCCGCCCTGATCGAGCGTTTCCCGAACCTGAGGCTGTCCGTTCCCCGCGAGGAGATCCGCTTCGAGGAGAACTGGCTGCTGCGCAGTCTGCCGTCGCTTCCCGTCGCCCTGTGAGCCGTATCGAGAAGGGGAGGTGCCCATGAGCAAGAAGATCCTGTCCATCGACACGGCGGTGTGCACCGGGGCCGGCACCTGCGAGGCCATGCACCCGCAGCTGTTCCGGGTGAGTGCCGAAGGCTACGCCGTGGCGCTGAAGACCGAGTTGGTGGAGCCGGAGGCCATCGAGGCGGCGAGCAGCGTGCTCGATGTCTGCCCCACCGAGGCCATCCGGCTGGCCTCGGCCGAATCCCAGTCCGACGGCGACGCCTGAACACGTCCCGGCCGCCGAGGAGCGGGAGACTGTCCGAAACGTCCGCTCGAAGAGCCCTCACGGCTCGTCGAGCGGACGTTTTCTCATGCGACGTACGGGACTTGCGCCGCGACGGAACCGGAGCGCACCGGGGTGCCGAGCGAGAACAGGACCGGGCCCGCCCGTGTGACGAGCGTGCCCGGTCCTGTGTTCGGGACTGTTCCGGCCGGTCCAACCGCCGACTTGGCTCAGGAAGGCTTCTTCTTCATCAGCTCGAGCAGGCTGGAGAAGCTGTCGGCCGCGTGTCCGGCCTTGACGCCTCGGCGGAACAGCTCGACGACCGCCGCCTGGAGCGTGGTGTCGACGCCCGCGTCCTCGATGGTGTGCAGAACGTGTTCCACACTCGCCAGACCCATGGCGAGACGGTCGACGTCGCCCTCGTGGTTCCCGGCGTCGATGCGCTGCGCGTAGAAGGAGAGGAAGCCCGGCATGGCCGTCATGGTCTCCTCCGCGCTGGGCAGCACGTCCGTGGCCTTGAGGCCGTTGGCCTCGCCGATGGCGATGGCCTGCCAGTAGCCCAGCATCGACGTCCAGAACATGGCCATGCCGATCTGGTACACCAGCGCGGCCAGACCCGGGTCCTCGCCCCGGTAGTCGGTGCTGGTCAGCGCCTCGAGGGTGGACTTGTGCTGCTCGAAGGGCTCACGCGGACCGCTGTAGTACGTCGAGGACTCCGGGTCGCCGATGCCCGACGGCGGGACGGTGACGCCACCAGTGATGTGGATTCCGCCGCGTTCGGTCACCCAGTGGGCGCCGGCCCGGGTCTTGCCAGGGGTGTCCGAGCTGAGGTTGACGAGGACCCGGCCGGCGAGCGAGTCCTGAGCCGTGTCCAGCACGGAGTACATGGCCTCGTAGTCGGTCAGGCTCAGGATGATCAGTTCGTTGGCCTTGATGGCCTCCTCGGGGCTCTTGGCCAGGACCGCACCGCGGGCGACCAGCGCGTCGGCTCGGGAGGCGGTGCGGTTCCAGACGGTGACCTGGTGCCCCTTGTCGAGGAAGGCGTTCACCATGGCCTGGCCCATGGGGCCGAGTCCGATGACGGTGACGGACTGCTTGCCGGTCATGAGAGATGGACCTCCGGGTCTGCGGCGAAGATGACTGAAACGAGGATGACTAAAACGAGCGCTCCATTTAGCCCGTGCCCAGAACGTAGCACACAAACTGAGTGGAACGCTCTAACTAGAGGTGACTGCACGAGAGTTGGATGCGCGGGCCGTGGGCTGACGGCTCGTCACTTCCCCTTGGGCTTGTGGATCTCGGTGAGCCGCTCGAGGATCGGAATGATCTCCGTCGGGCTCGGTGCCGCGACGATGTCCTCCTTCATCGCGGCGGCTCCTCGCTGGAAGGCCGGATCGTGCAGGACCCGCTCCAGCCGCTCGCGCATCTCCGCCCCGCTCAGCTCCTGGTGATTCAGCGTCAGCCCGGCACCGCTCTCGACCAGGTAGGCGGACGTGGGCGGTACGTCCATGTGCTGCGTGGTGAAGGTCTTCTTGTTGCCGTCGTCGTCGACGGTCGTGAAGTCGTTGAGGTCGGAGGTGATCAGCTGCGGCACCCCCATGGCCGCCGCGGCGTTGAAGGAACCCGTACCGCCGTGGTGGATGAAGACCGAACTCGACGGCAGGAGCTGGGTGAGGGGCAGATAGTCGATGGTGCGGACGTTGTCCGGCACCGGAATGTCGCGCAGTTGCTCCTTGTTGAGCGTGGCGACCACGTCGACGTCCATGCCGGCTACGGTCTCCAGCAGGGCTTCGACCCGGGGCCTGCTCTCCTCGAAGAAGGCACGCATCGACATGCCGAGGGAGATGGCCACCCTGGGGCGTTCCGGCGGGGCCTGCAGCCACGTCGGAAGCGGAGCCGCGCCCGTGTAGGGAATCCACTGCATCGGCAGGGTGCGTGTCCGTGTCCGCAGGCGCATTCCCGACGGCGTCGGGTCCACCGTCCACTGGCCGAGCAGCAGTTCCTCGTCGACCTCGAAGCCATAGCGCGCGGCGATGGCCTGAACCGAGTCCTCCATCGGATTCGTGCCGAGGGCCGATCCGAGCACGCGCCGGCGCTCGGCGAACCGGTCCACGGTCCAGCCCCAGTAGTCGAGCCCCCAGAGCAGGCGGGCATGCGCGGCGCCGGCGGCCCGGGCCGCCACAGCGGACGAGGGCCAGCAAGGGTCCCAGAGGACCAGGTCGGGCCGCCAGTCACGGGCGGCGTCCACCAGCCGCCCGATCCACGGGTAGCTGTCCGGCGGGGCCTCGCCCATGGGGTGGAAGTCCCACATCACCGGGAAGAGGAAGGTACGCAGGCTCTCCCACGGGTAGCGGTCCTCGGGGGCCAGTTCCAAAGCCTCGGTGAGCCGGTCGAGTTCTCCCTCGACATCGCGGTCCTTGGCGTTCTCCCCGTCCCACGGCGCGGGCATGAGCCCTTCGTCGCCGAGCAGCACCGGCGTGAGTCCGACGGATGCGATGCCGTCGGCCATGCTGGGATGCGCGGCCACGCATACCTCGTGCCCGGCGCTCTGCAGCGCCCAGGCCAGTGGAGTGAGCGGATACAGGTGGGCCGTGCCCGGCCAGATCGTGAACATGATGCGCATCAGCAGCTGCCCCTAGACCTTCTGATCCACGCCGAACGAACGGCTTGTGAGAGACACAGGTGTGCGCCGAAGCTAACCGGGCGCTCTGCACCGGCCGGTAATCCCGGAGTAATGCGAATTCCCGATTCCGCGCAATCGGTGTTTTCCGGCATTCGGTAAGACCCGGTGATTACTCGGGGATTACGCCGGGACAGATAGGAAAGGTATTCGCCGGGCCGCTGATCGCGCCGGCTCATCCGAACCGTCCTTCCCGCTCTCGAGGAGTGTCACACATGAGTTCCGAGCGCACTACACACAGCGACGCGCGGCCGGTGCGCGGTCCCGGTCCGGGCAGAAGGTCTCTGCTCAAGGCCGCCGGGGCCATGGCACTGGGTGTGCCGCTGGCGGCCGGCGGAGCGAAGTCCGCGTATGCCGACGAAGCCCCGGTGGACGTGATCATCGTCGGAGCGGGCTATGCGGGCGGCACCGTCGCCCGTGAGCTCAGTGCCGCCGGGATGCGAACGGTGGTCCTGGAGGCCCGGAACCGGATCGGCGGGCGCATCTGGACGGGCACCTTCGCCGGCGAGCGCGTCGAGATCGGCGGGGGCTGGCTCGGGCCCGAGCACCACCATGTGCTGAACGAGTTCAGGCGCTACGGCCTCACCACGGTCCAGGACGTGGCGGCCACGCGCATGGTCATGCCGACAGCCAACGGCTACGAGGAGGTCGACCCGGCGGCCGCCAGTGCCGAGCTGAGCGCCCTCAACCTGCGCCTGTACGAGGGGTCGGAGCAGTACTTCGAGCGCCCCGCGGAGCCGCTGTACCGCCGTGACCTGCTCGAAGAGGTGGACAAGCTGTCGATGGCCGACAGGATCGGCCAACTCGGCCTCGACCCCGTGCGCTACCAGTGGCTCAACGGAAGCGCCGTTCTCTACTCGGGCGGACCGAGCACCCGCGGAGCGCTCACCAGCATGGCCCAGTGGGAGCGGCTCGCCGCAGGTCGCCCCGAGCTGACCACGAGCCTCAAACCCGCCCAGGGCATGACCGCGCTGCTCCAGGCGATGCTCGACGAGTCGAAGGCCTTGGTGCGGCTCAACTCCCCCGTGACCAGGATCGTCCAGCAGTCCCGGATGGTCACCGTCGAGGTGGCGGGCGCCAGGCGTTACCTGGCGCCGGTCGTCGTGGTGGCGATCCCCACCAACATGTGGAAGACGATCACCTTCGAGCCGGGGCTGCCCCAGGCGCACGCGGACGCCACGACGGAGGGGATCGGCGTTCCACACGGCACCAAGATATGGATGCGCGTCAGCGGCGACACCGACGCGGTCTACGCGCAGGGCGACGAGCGCGCGGCCCTGCTGCAGATCGTGCCGCAGCAGCAACTCCCCGACGGCAGCCGACTGGTGATCGGCTTCAGCGGGCCTTCCCTGAACGTGTCCGACCGGGCGCAGGTCGAGGCCGCCCTGCGGGCGTTCCTGCCCAAGGCGAAACTGGTGGACTACCGCGTGAAGGACTGGGGGCGTGACCCCTACTCGCGCGGTGCCTGGGGGATGCGCCGGCCCGGCCAACTGCTGCGGCAGCTTCCCGCCGTCCAGCAGCCGCACCAGCGCGTCGTCTTCGCCGGCGGCGACATCGCCAGCGGCTGGCACGGCGCCTTCATCGACGGCGCGATCGAGTCGGGGCTGCTGGCGGCCCGCCAGGTCACCACGCTGCTCGGCTGACGGCCCGCGCGGGTGACGGGGCTGCTCGGCTGACGGGCTGCCGCGCCCGGAAAGGGGCCGCCGAAGGTCCGGCTGTGTTTCCCGGACCCCTCGGCGGTCCCGATTTGAATCAACCGGACACCGACTCGACCCGAGAAAAGGTCAATTCCCGATTCTCCGTCCCCGGGGAATGAATGATTACCGGCGCGTTACTGCCCCTTTCGGCGAGGCCTGTAGGTTTCTGGGTGCGGTCCCGGCGGCCCTCTTTTCCGTCGAACCGTCATCGCCCCGCGCTGGCCCACCCCCGAATACGCCGATCGGAGCATCACGATGATTAATGTCTTCCAGCCCAGCCTGGGAGCGGAGGAACTCGGCGCGATCTCAGAGGTGTTCGAGAGCAATTGGCTCGGTCACGGCCCCCGGACAAAGGAGTTCGAGGCCCGTTTCGCCGAGCATCTGGGCGTGGCCGCGGAACACACGATCTTCATCAACTCGGCCACCGCGGGGTTGTTCCTGAGCACCGAACTGCTCGGGCTGCGCGCCGGCGACGACGTGGTCCTCCCCTCGGTGAGCTTCGTCGCCGCCGGCAACGCCGTGGCCGCCTCCGGCGCCCGCCCGGTCTTCTGCGACGTGGACCCGCACACGCTCAACCCCACCGTCGCGCACGTCGAACGGGCCCTCACGCCGCGGACGAAGGCGGTCCTCCTGCTGCACTACGGCGGCTACCCGGGCGACATCGCCGCCATCGCCGACCTGTGTCGTGCGCGTGGCGTACGGCTGATCGAGGACGCGGCGTGCGCCGTCGCCTCGAGCGCGGACGGAAAGAAGTGCGGCACCTTCGGCGACGTGGCCATGTGGAGCTTCGACTCCATGAAGGTCCTCGTCACGGGCGACGGCGGCATGCTGTACGTACGCGACCCGGAACTGGCCCGTACGGCACGTCGGCTCGCCTACCACGGTCTCGAACAGTCCAGCGGGTTCTCCGCCGCCAGGGTCTCCGCACGGTGGTGGGAGCTGAACGTACGGGACTTCGGCCGCCGGATCATCGGCAACGACCTCACGGCGGCGATCGGCAGCGTGCAGCTGCGCCGGCTGCCCGAGTTCATCGAACGCCGCCGGGCGATCGCCGAGCGGTACGACCAGCTGCTCGCCGATGTCGAGGGAGTCCGGCTGCCCCCGCGCTGCCGGCCGGTCACTCGACCTCCTACTACTTCTACTGGGTCCAGCTGGACCCGGCGATCCGTGACCGAGTGGCCGCGGACCTCCTGGAGAAGGGGGTCTACACCACCTTCCGTTACCCGCCGCTGCACAAGGTGCCCGCGTACGGCGGTGACGGCGTGGTACTTCCCGGCACCGACACGGCCTCCGACTCCACCCTGCTGCTCCCGCTGCACCAGGGCCTCGACGACGCGGAAGTGCGAACGGTCGCCGACGAGTTCCGCAAGGCCGTCGAACACCGCACGGCCGAAGCGCGGGCCTGACCGGAGGCCGACGAGGAGAGGACCCTGTCCGTGCGTATCGCCGAAACCGCGGTCCCCGGGGCGTATGTCGTCACCCCCGACCAGCACACCGATGAGCGGGGCAGTTTCTTCGAAGGCCTGAGAGCCGATCTCCTGGAAACCGTCCTCGGCCATCCATTCGTGCCACGGCAAGTCAACTACTCGGCATCGCGTCGCAATACGCTGCGCGGAATCCACGGTGTGACCATCCCGCCGGGGCAGGCGAAATACGTCACCTGCGTCCGCGGCGCACTGCGAGACATCATCGTGGATCTTCGGGTCGGGTCTCCGGCCTTCGGCGCTTACGAGGTCAACGTCCTCGAAGCGGGGTCGGGTCGTTCGGTCTACATTCCCGAGGGCGTCGGCCATGGATTTCTGAGTCTCACCGACGACACCTGCATCTGCTACGTCCTGTCCAGCGAGTACGTGCCCGGCACTCAGATCGACATCGATCCCCTGGATCCCGATCTCGCCCTGCCGTGGGGTTTCACCGAGCCGCCGCTGATCTCCCGTAAGGACGCGACAGCACCCGGCCTCCGCGCGGCACGATCCGCGGGCATGCTCGCCACGTGGCAGGAGGCGACCAGGTGCGCACACACCACTGCCGCGAGGAAGGCGCTGTCATGAAGGCCCTGGTGCTGTCGGGCGGGGCGGGTACACGCCTGCGCCCCTTCAGCTATTCGATGCCCAAACAACTCATCCCGATCGTCAACAAGCCCGTCCTGGAATACGCCCTGGAGAACATCGTCGCCCTCGGCGTGACCGAGATCGCCGTCATCGTCGGTGACTGGGCGCCGCAGATCGCGGAAGTCCTCGGTGACGGGTCACGCTTCGGTGCCCGTATCACCTACGTCCACCAGGAACGGCCACTGGGCCTGGCCCACTGCGTCGCCCTGGCCCGCCCCTTCCTCGGCGACGACGACTTCGTCATGTACCTGGGGGACAACATGCTGCCGCAGGGCATCGGGGGCATCGCCGAGCAGTTCCGCACGCGCCGCCCGGACGCCCAGGTCGTGGTCTCCAAGGTCCCCGACCCCCGCGCGTTCGGGGTGGCGGAACTGGCACCTGACGGCTCTGTGATGGCGCTGACGGAAAAGCCCCAACAGCCGCGGAGCGATCTCGCGCTGATCGGCGTGTACTTCTTCACCGCCGCCATCCACCGGGCCGTCGCGGCCATCGACCCCAGCGCGCGCGGCGAACTCGAGATCACCGATGCCATCCAGTGGCTGGTCAGTCACGGTTTCGACGTCCGGGCCGGGGAGTACGACGGCTACTGGAAGGACACCGGACAGGCCGACGACGTGCTGGAGTGCAACCGTCGTCTGCTGGGCGAGCTGACCGCTCGCATCGACGGCGAGGTGGACGGCACCAGCGAGATCATCGGACCAGTCGTCATCGAGGCGGGGGCCCGGGTGCTGCGCTCACGTATCGTCGGTCCGGTGGTCATCGGCGCCGGCAGTGTGGTGGAGGACAGCAGGATCGGACCGGACGTGTCCATAGCCGACGACTGCGTCCTGCGCGCCACCCAACTGGCGGACTCCATCGTCATGACCGGCGCGTCCATCACCCAGGTGCCCGGCCTGCACGGCTCGCTCATCGGCCGCTCGGCCTCGGTCGGTCCCAGCGATCACGCGCAGGCACACCATCGTCTCGTGGTCGGCGACCACACCCGCGTGGAGGTGGCGGCATGAGGGTCCTGGTCACCGGCGGCGCCGGTTTCATCGGATCGCACTACGTCAGGACCATGCTGGCCGGTGGCTATGCCGGGTACGAGCAGGCCCGCGTCACTGTTCTGGACAAGCTCACCTATGCCGGCAACCGCGACAACATCCCGGTCGGCCATCCGCGTCTGGACCTCGTCCAGGGGGACGTCTGCGACCGTGCGCTGCTGCACGACCTGTTGCCCGGCCACGACGCGGTGGTGCACTTCGCCGCCGAGTCGCACGTCGACCGTTCCCTGGCGTCGGCGGACGCCTTCGTCAGGACCAACGTCCTGGGGACCCAGATCCTCCTGGATGCCTGTCTGGCCGCGGGCGTGGCCCGCGTGGTGCACGTGTCCACCGACGAGGTGTACGGGTCCATCGAGAAGGGGTCCTGGACCGAGGAGTGGCCCCTGCTCCCCAACTCCCCCTATGCCGCGTCCAAAGCGGCGAGCGATCTGATCGCCCGTGCGTACTGGCGTACGCACGCACTGAACGTGTCGATCACCCGCTGCTCGAACAACTTCGGCCCGTACCAGCACCCGGAGAAGCTCATCCCGCTCTTCATCACCAATCTGCTGGAGGGCACGCAGGTCCCGCTGTACGGGGACGGCTCCAACGTTCGGGAATGGCTGCACGTGGACGACCACTCCCGCGCCATCCAGCTCGTGCTGACCGGCGGCCGGGCAGGTGAGATCTACAACGTGGGTGGCGGCAACGAGCAGACCAACCTCGCTGTTACGGAGCGGTTGCTGAAGCTGTGCGGAGCGGATCACTCCGCCATCCGCCATGTCGCGGATCGCAAGGGTCACGATCTGCGCTACTCACTCGACGAGACCAAGATCCGCGAGGAACTGGGATACGCCCCGCGGATCGATTTCGAAGAGGGCCTGGCCGACACCGTCGCCTGGTACCGCGACAACGTGCACTGGTGGAAGGCGTCCAAGGAGCAGGCGCGTGCCGAAGGAGCGACAGATGAGTGAGCACAAGTCCCTGATCCTGGACGAGGTCCGCAAGTACCACCTGGATCTCGAAGGGGACAAGGCATTCATTCCCGGCGTCACCGAGATCTGGCCCTCGGGCGCCGTCCTGGACGCCGAGGACCGGGCGGCCCTGGTCGAGGCGGCACTGGAGCTGCGTATCGCGGCGGGACCCAGTTCCCGCACCTTCGAGTCGGCCTTCGCCCGCCGGCTGCGGCGCCGCAAAGCGCACCTGACGAACTCCGGTTCCTCCGCCAACCTGCTGGCGCTGTCCGCCTACACCTCGCATCTGCTCGGGGACCGCCGTCTGCGGCCGGGCGACGAGGTGATCACCGTGGCGGCGGGCTTCCCCACCACCGTCAACCCGATCGTGCAGAACGGCATGGTGCCGGTCTTCGTCGACGTGGAGCTGGGGACGTACAACACCACCGCGGACCGGGTGGCCGAGGCCATCGGCCCGAAGACCCGCGCGATCATGATCGCCCATGCGCTCGGCAACCCGTTCGAGGCCGCGGAGATCGCGCAACTCGCGCAGGAGCACGGGCTCTTCTTCGTCGAGGACAACTGCGACGGGGTGGGGTCCACCTACCAGGGACAGCTCACCGGCACCTTCGGCGATGTCACCACCGTCAGCTTCTATCCCGCGCACCACCTCACCATGGGCGAAGGCGGCTGCGTACTGACCTCGGATCTCAAGATCGCCCGCATCGTGGAGTCGCTGCGCGACTGGGGGCGGGACTGCTGGTGCGAGCCGGGCAAGAACAACACCTGCCTCAAGCGCTTCCAGTACCAAATGGGCACCCTCCCCGAGGGCTACGACCACAAGTACATCTTCTCCCACGTCGGTTACAACCTGAAGGCGACCGATCTCCAGGCCGCCCTGGGCATGACCCAGCTGGACAAGCTCGACGGGTTCATCGAGGCGCGCAAGCGCAACTGGCGGCGGCTGCGGGAGGGCCTGGACGGCCTGCCCCATCTGCTGCTTCCCGAGCCCACCCCCGGCAGCGACCCCAGCTGGTTCGGGTTTGTGATCACTGTGGACGCCGAGGCGCCCTTCAGCCGCGCGGAGTTGGTCGGTCACCTGGAGGAACGGAAGATCGGCACGCGGCGCCTGTTCGCGGGGAACCTCACCCGGCACCCCGCCTACCTGGACCGTGCGCACCGGGTCGTCGGCGACCTGGCCAACTCGGACGTCATCACCGAGCAGACCTTCTGGATCGGCGTGTATCCGGGGCTGACCGACGAGATGCTCGACTACGTGATCGGCACCGTGCGGGAGTTCGTGGGAGGCCGCAGGTGAGCCCGACCACCGCACTGCGACCCCGCGAGGACGCCGGACTGCACGAGCGGTTCGCCCGCTCCGTGCGGGCCAGGGACGCGGGGGCCCAGATGAGCACCGCCGACTTCGCCGACTGGCTTCGACGGCGTCGCCAGGCCCACCGGTTCCAGGTGGACCGCATCCCCTTCGCACAGCTCGACGGCTGGTCGTTCCAGCACGCAACCGGAAACCTGGCCCATCGCAGCGGCAAGTTCTTCACCGTCGAGGGCCTGTCGGTGACCACCCCGACGGGACCCACCCCCCACTGGCAGCAGCCGATCATCAACCAGGCCGAAGTGGGCATTCTGGGGATCCTGGTCCGGGAGTTCGACGGAGTGCTGCACTGCCTCATGCAGGCGAAGATGGAACCGGGGAACCGCAATTTGCTCCAGATGTCCCCGACGGTCCAGGCCACCCGCAGCAACTACACCAAGGTCCACCGCGGCGCGGACGTGAAGTACATCGACTACTTCGTACGGCCCGGCCGCGGCCAGGTACTGGCCGATGTGCTGCAGTCGGAGCACGGCTCCTGGTTCTTCCGCAAGTCCAACCGCAACATGATCGTCGAGGTGGAGGAGGACGTGCCGCTCGACGAGGACTTCTGCTGGCTGACCCTGGGGCAGATCGGCGAACTCCTGCGGCGGGACAACCTGGTCAACATGGACGCCCGCACGGTCCTGGCGTGCGCCCCCACCCGATACGCCGAGGCGGGCTCGCTGCGTTCCGACATACAGGTGCGGTCGTGGATCACCGCGGAGCGCTCCGCCCATGAGGTGCGGATCGAGCGGATACCGCTCGCGAACGTCGCCGACTGGGTGCGCGGCGACACGGTGATCGAGCACGTGAAGGGACGCTACTTCAAAGTCGTGGCCGTCTCGGTGGAGGCCGGCAACCGGGAGGTGCGCGGCTGGAGCCAGCCCCTGTTCGAGCCATGTGGACTCGGGGTGACGGCGTTCGTGACGCGGCGGTTCGCGGGCGTACCGCATCTGCTGGTCCAGGCCAAGCTCGAGGGCGGCTTCCTCGACACGATCGAACTGGCACCGACCGTGCAGTGCACGCCCGGCAACCACGCGGACGACACGGGGCGCGACCGTCCTCCCTTCCTCGACCTCGTGCTCAGCGCGGACCCCTCCCGCATCCCGTACGAGGCGGTGCACTCGGAGGAGGGCGGACGCTTCCTGAACGCGGAGAGCCGCTATCTGTTCGTGGAGGCGGAAGGGACCGATGACCTGGATGTCCCGCCGCCCGGATACGCCTGGGTCACGCCCGGCCAGCTCGCCTCCCTGGTACAGCACGGTCACTATGTCAACGTGCAGGCCCGCACGCTGCTGGCCGCACTCAACACCGGTGCGGTGACGCTCTGATGGAGCCCGTGCGCATCGCCGTGCTGGGGGCCGCGGACATCGCCAGACGCCGTATGCTGCCGGCGTTCGCGGCCTGTCCCCGCACCACGGTGACCGCCGTGGCCAGCCGCGACGAGGCGAAGGCCCGATCGGTGGCCCGCGCCTACGGCTGCCGCCCGCTGCACGGCTACGCGGCCGCGCTCGAGGACGACGAGACCGAGGCCGTCTACGTGGCGCTGCCCGCCGCCTTGCACGCCGAGTGGACGCGGGCGGCACTCCTCGCCGGCAAGCACGTGCTCGCGGAGAAGCCCCTCGCCCTGCGCGGCGAAGAGACGGCCGAGCTGCACGAACTGGCGCGCTCCCGCGGGCTCGCCCTGATGGAGAACGTGCTGTTCGTGCATCACTCCCAGCACGAGGAGGCGAGGAAGCTGGTGCGGTCGGGCGTGATCGGCCGACCGCACCAGTTCCAGGCGGCCTTCGCCGTCCCCCGACGCCCGCCTTCCGACATCCGTTACCAGGCCGAGCTGGGCGGCGGCGCCCTGTGGGACACGGGTGTTTATCCCGTACGCGCGGCGCTGCTGATGCTCGGTCACGAGCTGCGGGTCATAGGTGTGGTGTCCGGGCGGGGCCCGGGCGACGAGGTGGACACGGCCGCCAGTGCACTGCTGTCCGGGCCCGACGGAGTCGCCGTGCACCTCGCCTACGGCCTGGACCACGGGTACCGGAACTTCTACGAGTTCTGGGGCAGTGAGGGCCGGCTCGTCGTGGAACGGGCCTTCACGCCGAACGCGGACCACACGCCGGTGCTGCGTATCGAGCGTGGCGGGGAGGTGGAGGAGGTGCGGCTCGCCCCCGAGGACCAGGTGGCGAATGCCGTCCTGGCCTTCGCCGCGGCCGTCCGCGGCGGCGCGGCACCCTGTGCGGACGGGCTGCGTCAGGCGGAACTCCTGGACGAGCTGGCGGCCCGCCACTGACAGGCGCTCGGAGCGGGCGCCGGACGCTCTTGATGACGCGGGCGAGCGTTCGGCGCCGTGGCCGTGTCGATGAGCTGACCGATGAGTCGTGGGCGGTGATCGAGCCGTTGCTCGCGCCGTCGCGGATGGGCAGGCCCGGAGCGGATCGACCAGATCAACGGACGTGTCCGGCGCGGCGAATGCCTGTGCCGGCTCGACCGCGGCTGTCGCCGCCCTGACGTTGCGGGCGCGATCTAGCGGTGGGCGGAGATGAGCAGGGCCAAGTGCCGGCCGGCGATTTCCAGCGGCTCCTTGCTCCGGGACACCTGTGCCGCCAGCTCCGCGCCTTCCAGGGTGCTGATCACCGTGTGCGCCAGTTCCTCGGCCGTCGCGTCGTCGATCCCGGACGCGCGGAGCCGGTCCGCGACCAACTCCCGCCACCGTGCGAAAGCCCCCGCCGCCGCCGACTGGATGTCCGGCAGACGGCCGGCCGTGCCCAGCGCGGTGGTCGTGATGGGACACCCGTCGATCCAGTCCGATTCGCTCAGCCGCTCGGCGAGGTCGGCGGTGAACGTGGCGATGACCTGGGCGGGATCGTCGTCGCTGTCCAGCGCGGCGCGCAGGTCCGCGGCGAACGCCCGGTCGCCGTGGTCGATCGCGGCCAGCGCCAGCTCCTGCTTCCCGCCGGGGAAGAAGTGGTACACCGAGCCCATGGTGGCCTCGGCCTCCTGCGCGACCTGCTTGATGCCCGTGCCGTCGTAACCTTGCCGCTGCATGAGTCGAGACGCCGCTTGGACGATGCGCTCGCGGGTGCCGAGCGTCGGCTCGGAGGCGTCCGGCGACTGCTTCCTGCCCTTCGTTGGCGTCTTCTTCACGCCGCGAGACTACCAGATAGAGCGCTCATTTTAGAGTGCTTCCGAGAAGGGAGGGCCGTCCGCCCTGGACCGGACGGACGGCCCCACGGCCGATAGGTCAGTCGAGATCGTCGATCAGCGCGAACAACTCCTCGTCACTCGCCGACTCCAGATCCGCCCCCGCCGCGCCCCGTTCGCCCGTGTCCGCACCCATGCCCTCCACCAGGCGCAACAACTCCCGTAGGCGGGCCGCGACTTCGTCGCGGGTGCCGGTGTCCGGCAGGGACCCGATCTCGTCCCGCATCCGCTCCAGGCCGTCGAGGACCGGGTCCGTCGCCGGGCCCGTCTCGGCCTCGATCAGCCGCGCCAGATGGTGGGAAAGAGCGGTGGGGTTGGGGTGGTCGAAGACGAGGCTGCCGGGGAGCCGCAGTCCCGTGACCCGGCTGAGCTGGTTGCGCAGTTCCACCGCGGTCAGGGAGTCGAAGCCCAGGTCCTGGAAGGCGCGTTCCGCGTGCACGGCACCCGGGTCGGGGTGTCCGAGGACGGTCGCGGCCTGTCCGCGCACCAGCTCCACCAGGGCCGCCAGGCGTTCGGCCGAGCCCAGAGCGGCCAGCTGCCCCACCAGCGACGCACCGGGGTCCTGCGTCGCGGCCGGTGTCCTGCGGCTCGGCGGGACCGCCGCGAGGCCGCGCAGCACGGGCGGCACCGGTCCCGTCCCACGGCGCAGCGCCGTACGGTCCAGGCCCGTCACCGCCAGCACCGGCTGGTCGCCGGTGAGGGCCGTGTCGAAGAGCCTCATCGCCTCCTCGGAGGGCAGCGGAAGCAGTCCCAGCCGGGCCAGCCGACGCCGGTCCGTCTCGCTCAGTCCGCCGCTGATCGTGCTGGTCCGCTCCCACAGGCCCCACGCCAGCGATGTCGCCGGCAGGCCCTGGGCGCGGCGGTGGTGCGCCAGCGCGTCCAGGAAGGTGTTGCCGGCCGCGTAGTTGGCCTGCCCCGCGGTCCCGATCAGCCCGGCGACCGACGAGTACAGCACGAACGCCGTCAGCGGCAGTTCGCGGGTCAGCTCGTGCAGGTTCCACGCCGCGTCGATCTTGGGCCGTGCCACCGCGTCCAGCCGTTCCGCGGTCAGTTCGGCGAAGACGGTGTCGTCCAGTACGCCGGCGGTGTGCACCACGGCGGTCACCGGGAACTCGTCCGGCACCGTCGCCAGCACACCGGCCAGCGCCGCACGGTCGGCCGCGTCGCAGGCGGCGAACGTGACCTCGGCGCCCAACTGCCTCAGTTCGGCCGCCAGTTCGGCGGCGCCCGGAGCGGCCTCGCCTCGGCGGCTGAGCAGGAGCAGACGCCGCGCGCCGTGCTCGGCGACCAGATGCCGGGCCAGCACACCGCCCAGCGTGCCGGTGGCGCCTGTGACCAGCACGGTCCCCTCGTCCCAGCGGGGCGAGGCGTACGCCTCCTGGGCGCGGGCCCGGTCGAGGCGGGGCACCCACGCCGTACCGCCGCGCAGGGCCAGCTGCTCCTCGCCCGTAGCGACGGCGGCGGGCAGCCCGGGCGCGTCCTGGGTGTCGACGTCGACGAGGACGACACGGCCGGGGTTCTCGGTCTGCGCGGCCCGGATCAGGCCCCACACGCCGGCGTGCACCAGGTCGGTGATGTCCTCGGCGGGAGCCGCCGCCACGGCACCCCGGGTGACCAGCACCAGCCGCGCATCGGCCAGACGCTCATCGGCGAGGAAGGCATGCACGCGCTCCAGAACCCGGGCCAGCTCGACCCGCGCGAGGCCGGCGATGCCCTCCCCGCTCGCGACGCCGTCGGCGCCGTACCCCGCAAGGGACCACAGCACGGTGTCCGCGCCGGCCCTCGCCACCTCCTCCAGAGTCGCGTACGACGGCGCCGAGGCGACCGGTGACGGACCGACGGCCGCCCATCCGGAGGTGTCCACCGACTCCACGGGCGCCACCGGCGACCACGTCATCGGGAAGAGCCCGTCCGGCCCGGTGTCCGCCGCCGCCCGCAGCGAGTCCCGCGACCACGGCCGCAGCGAAAGGGACTCCACCGACGCCACCGGCACGCCCGCGCCGTCCGCCACCATCAGCGACGCCTGCAGCGTGTCGGCCCCGGCGTCCGACAGGCTCAGCCGCACCCGCAGTGCCGTGGCCCCGGCGGCGTGCACCCGCACACCCGACCAGGCGAACGGCAGCCGCGCCGGCCCGGTCTCCTCCGCCACCCCGGGCAGCAGGGGATGCAGCGCGGCGTCGAGCAGCGCGGGGTGCAGCAGATAGCGCCCCGCCTGCTCCCGCGCCCCGTCGGGCAGCATCACCTCGGCGAACAGCTCGCCCTCGCCTTCGCCCCGCCAGATCCGGCGCAGGCCTTGGAACACCGCGCCGTACGCGTAGCCCTGCTCCGCCAGACGCTCGTACACCCCGTCCAGCGGCAGCTCGCGCGCCCCCACCGGAGGCCATACGACCAGGCCCCGGTCCACGGGCGCCGGCGTGCCGTCCGCGGCGGCGAGGAAGCCGTGAGCATGTACCGTCCATGCCCCGTCCTCCTCGTCCGTGTCAGTACGCGAGTGGATCTCCACCGACCGTCGTCCGGTGTCGTCGGCCTCGCCCACCGTCAGCTGCAGCCGGACGGCGGCATGCTCGGAAAGGACCAGGGGCGCGGCCAGGGTGAGGTCATCGACCAGCCCGGCGCCGAGTTGCTCGCCCGCGCATGCGGCCAGCTCCAGCAGCCCCGTCGCGGGCATCAGCACGACCCCGCCGACGGCGTGGTCGGCGAGCCACGGCAGGCTGCGGACCGAGAGCCGGCCGGTGAACAGGAACTCGTCCCGGCCCGCCACGCCCACGGCCGCCCCGATCAGCGGGTGTTCCACCGCCCGCAGGCCGAGCCCGGAGGCGTCGGCGTCCGGGGCCGGAGCGTCCAGCCAGTAGCGCCGGCGCGCGAAGGCGTACGTGGGCAGCGGCACCGTACGGGCGCCGGGGAGGGCGGCGGCCCAGTCGACGGGGGCGTCCGCCATCCGCAGCGAGGCGAGCGCGGCCATCGCGGTCTCGGGCTCCGGCCGATTGCGGCGCAGCGCCCAGGCCAGAGCTCCGGACTCCTCGGTGAGCGAGCCGCGCACCAGTGTGGTCAGGGTGCGGTCCGGCCCCAGCTCCAGGAAGCGCGTCACCCCCTGGGCCTGAAGGCTGCGTACACCGTCGTGGAAGCGGACCGCCTCACGGATGTGCCGCACCCAGTAGTCGGGCGACGTCAGGTCCTCGTCCGTGGCCAGGTCGCCGGTCACGTTGGAGACGATCGGGATGCGCGGCGCCCGGAAGTCCAGTCCCTCGGCCACGGCGCGGAACTGCGCGAGCACCGGGTCCATGTGGGGGGAGTGGAAGGCGTGACTGACCGTCAGTCGGGTGGCCCGGACGCCGCGCTGCTGCCAGGACCACGCGAACGCCTCCACCGCGGACGCGTCCCCGGCTACCACGACGGCCCGCGGCCCGTTGACCGCGGCGACGACGAGCACCCCGTCCTCGCCGCGGGCGTCGAGGGCCTGCCGTACCTCCTGCTCGCTCGCCTCGATCGAGGCCATCGCGCCACCCGCCGGCGCGGACTGCATCAGCCGGCCGCGTTCGGCGACGAGCCTCGCCGCGTCCGCCAGGTCCAGCACGCCCGCCACGTGCGCGGCGGCGACCTCGCCGACGGAGTGACCGAGTAGGACGTCGGGCGTCACGCCGTGGTGCTCGAACCACCGGAACAGCGCCACCTCGATCGCGAACAGCGCGGCCTGGGTGAAGACCGTCTGGTCCAGCAGTGCCGACTCGACCGAGCCCTCCGCCGCGAACAGCACCTCCTTGAGCGGCCGGGCCAGGGACTTGTCGAGGTGGTGGCACGCCTCGTCCAGGGCACGGGCGAACACCGGTGACGCGGCGTACAGTTCGCGACCCATGCCGAGGCGCTGGCTGCCCTGGCCGGTGAAGAGGAAGGCGGTACGGCCCGGCCGGGCCCGGCGGCCGGACACGACGGCGGGGGAGGAGCCGCCGTCGGCCAGCGCCCGCAGCCCGTCCAGGAGTGCGTCCCGGCCGGTGGCGACGACGGCCGCGCTGTGGTCGAGCACCGCGCGGTCGGTGGCCAGCGAGTAGCCGATGTCGGCGGGTGTCGCCTCGGGGTGCTCGGTGACATGCACGAGGAGCCGCGCGGCCTGGCGGCGCACCGCGTCCTCGGTGCGGCCGGACACGATCCAGGGCACGACCTGCGCCTCGGAGGCGGGCCGTTCCCGCGTCACGGCGGGGTCCTCGGCCGCGGCCCGTTCCCCGGCCGCAGTCGGTTCGGCGGTCGGAGTTCCCTGCCCAGCCTTGGTCCGTTCCCCGGCCGCCGGGTCCGGCATCCGCTCGATGATCACATGGGCGTTGGTGCCGCTGATGCCGAACGAGGAGACACCCGCGCGGCGCGGCCGGCCGGTCTCCGGCCAGGGCCGGGCCTCGGTCAGCAGCGTCACCGCGCCCGACTCCCAGTCGATGTGCCGCGACGGCTCGTCGGCGTGCAGTGTCCTGGGCAGCACACCGTGCTCCATCGCCTGCACCATCTTGATGATGCCGCCGACCCCGGCCGCGGCCTGCGCGTGCCCGATGTTCGACTTCAACGAGCCCAGCCACAATGGACGTTCGGACGTGTGCTCCTGCCCGTAGGTGTTCAGCAGCGCCTGCGCCTCGATCGGATCGCCCAAGGTGGTGCCGGTGCCGTGCGCCTCGACGGCGTCCACGTCCGCGGCGCCGAGTCCGGCGGCCGTCAGGGCCTGGCGGATCACCCGCTCCTGCGAGGGCCCGTTGGGGGCCGTCAGCCCGTTGCTGGCGCCGTCCTGGTTGATCGCCGTACCCCGGACCAGGGCCAGCACCCGGTGGCCGTTGCGCCGCGCATCGGAGAGCCGTTCCACCAGCAGCAGCCCCACACCCTCCGACCAGCCGGTGCCGTCCGCCGACGCCGCGAACGCCTTGCACCGGCCGTCGGCGGACAGGCCCCGCTGCCGCGAGAACTCCACGAACGTCGTCGGCTGCGCCATCACGGTCACGCCGCCGGCCAGCGCCAGGTCGCACTCCCCGCCGCGCAGCGCGTTCACCGCCAGATGCAGGGCCACCAGCGACGACGAGCACGCGGTGTCCACCGTCACCGCCGGACCCTGCAGGCCGTAGGTGTAGGCGACCCGGCCGGACAGCACGCTGGACAGGTTGCCCGCCAGCAAAAAGCCCTCGAACTCGCCCGGCGCGGCGGCCACGCGGGCCGCGTAGTCGTCGTACATCGCTCCGGTGAAGACGCCGGTGGCGCTGCCGCGTACGGTGGCCGGGTCGATGCCGGCGCTCTCGAAGGTCTCCCAGGCGGTCTCCAGCAGCAGCCGCTGCTGCGGGTCGGTGGCCGTCGCCTCCCGGGGCGACATACCGAAGAACTCCGGGTCGAACAGGTCGGCCTCGTGCAGAAAGCCGCCGTGCCGGGTGTAACTCGTGCCCGGCTTCTCCGGATCCGGGTCGTACAGACCGTCCACGTCCCAGCCGCGGTTGACCGGGAACTCGCTGATTGCGTCCGCCCCGTCGGCGACCAGCCGCCACAGGTCCTGCGGCGACGCCACCCCGCCCGGGTAACGGCAGGCCATCCCCACGATGGCGATCGGCTCGTCGGACGTGCCCGTCGCCCGGGTCCGTCCGCCGACCGCCGATGCCTTGGCAGTCACGGCGCCGGCCAGCAGATGCGCGGCCACGGCGTCCGGCGCCGGGTGGTCGAAGACCAGGGTGGTGGGCAGCCGGAGTCCGGTGGCCGCGGAGAGCTGGTTGCGCAGCTCCACACCGGCCATCGAGTCGAAGCCGAGGTCACTGAAGGAACGGTCGGCGGCGACTGCGGAGGGTCCGGAGTGGCCGAGCACGGCGGCGACCTTGGTCCGCACCAGGTCGAGCACCGCCTCCTGCCGCCTGTCCTCCGGCAGGGCGGCGATCTGCCGCGCCCAGTCCGGTCCGGCCGCACCGTCCGGGCGACTCCGCGTGGTGCGGCGTGGCCGAACCGGCAGCAGGTCGCGGAAGAGGGCGTGCGGCTCGCCGGCGGCGATACGGTCCAGCCGCAGCGGCACGGGTGCCAGCAGCGGAGTGTCGGTGGACAGTGCGGCGTCGAACAGGGCCAGTCCCGCCTCCGGGGTCAGCGGCGGCAGGCCGGCCCGCTCCCAGCGGGCGATGTCGGCCTCGGTGAGCGTGCCGCCCATGCCGTGGCGGGCGTCCCACAGGCCCCAGGCCAGCGAGACCGCGGGCAGGCCATGGGCGCGGCGGTGGTGCGCCAGCGCGTCCAGGTAGCTGTTGGCCGCCGCGTAGTTGGCCTGTCCGGCGGTACCGGTGAGCCCGGAGACCGAGGAGAAGAGGACGAAGGCCTCCAGATCCATGCCCCTGGTCAGTTCGTGCAGGTGCCGGGCGCCGTCCGCCTTGGGCGCCAGTACGGTCTCGAACTGCTCCGGAGTGAGGGACAGGGCGGTCGCGTCGTCCAGTACACCGGCGGTGTGCACGATCGCGGTCAGCGGACGGTCCTGCGGAACCGACGCCAGCAGCGCGGCGAGCGCCGCCCGGTCGGCCACGTCGGCGGCCGCCAGCCGCACGGAGGCGCCGGCCTCGCCCAGTTCCGCGGCGAGTTCCCGGGCTCCGGGGGCGTCCGGTCCTCGGCGGCTGGTGAGCAGCAGATTCCGCACCCCGTGCTCGGCGACCAGATGGCGCGCGAACAGCGCGCCGAGGCCTCCGGTGCCACCGGTGATCAGAACCGTGCCGTCACCGCCGAGCCGACGTGGCTCGGCGTCCGCGCCGGTGGTGGCGGTGAGCCGCGGCACCCTCAATCGCCCGGCCCGGACGGCCGTCTGCGGCTCACCGGAGGCGAGGGCGGCGGCCAACGGTTTCTCGGCCGGGCCCGGGTCGGCCGGATCGAGGTCGATCAGCACCAGACGGTCCGGGTGCTCCGACTGCGCCGAGCGGACCAGCCCCCACACCGGGGCTGCGGCAAGGTCGGTGACGTCCTCGCCGGGCAGTACGCCCACCGCCCCGGAGGTCACCACGGCCAGCCGCGCATCGGCGAACCGCTCGTCCGCCAGGAACTCCTGCAGCAGGCCCAGGGTGCGCCGCACGGCCTCGCGTCCCGTGCCGGCTCCGCCCGGCACCCGGGCGACGACCACCTCGGCCGGCTCCACAGCGGCGAGTCCCTCATCGGCCGACACCCAGGTCGGCCGTGGCCGCTCGGCCGCCACCTCGACGACCGGCCAGTGGAGCTCGTACAGGGAACCCGCGGTACGCGTGGGCACGCTCAGCCGGTCCGTGGCGATGGGCCGCAGTGTGAGGGAGTCCACCTCGGCGACGGGCGCGCCGGTGGCATCGGCGAGCAGCAGACTCACGGTGTCGGTGCCCTGCGGGCGGATCCGTGCCCGCAGCGTCGTGGCACCGGTGGCGTGCAGCGCGACACCCGACCACGCGAAGGGCAGCCGGATGCGGCCGGACGGGTCGTCGGACGCGGCGTGCAGCACCAGCGGGTGCAGTACGGCGTCCAGCAGCGCCGGGTGCAGGCCGAAGCGGTCGGCTCCGTCGGCCGGGTCTGCGGGTAGTCGTACCTCGGCGTAGACGTCCCGCTCGTCGCGCCAGACCGCCACCAGGCCCCGGAACGCCGGACCGTAGTCGTAGCCGAGTGCGGCGAGCCTGGCGTAGACGTCGTCGAGCGGTTCGGGCACGGCGTCGGCGGGCGGCCACTGCGCCGGCCCTTCGCCAGGTTCCGGCTGCTGACGCGTCAGCGTGCCGGAGGCGTGCCGGGTCCAGTGTCGCGCGGGTGCGTCGCCGGAGTCCGGACCGGCGTGGACGGTGAAGGCGCGCCGCCCGTCGGCGTCCGGAGCGGCCACGCTCACCTGCACGCGCGTGGCCTCGCCCCGGTCCAGCGGCAAGGGCGCCTCCAACGTCAGGTCCTCGATGTGTGGCACTCCCAGGTGGTCCCCCGCGGCCATGGCGAGTTCGAGGAACGCGGTGGCGGGCAGCAGCACGGTGCCGGCGATGGCGTGGTCGGCCAACCAGGGTTGGCCACCCAGGGAGATACGGCCGGCCAGGACGGCGTCCTCGCGCTCCGCGAGGTCGAGGGACGTGCTCAGCAGCGGATGTCCGGCCGGGTCCAGGCCCAGACTGCGCGCATCGGCGGGCGGCTGCGGGGCGAGCCAGAACCGCTCCCGCTGGAAGGCGTACGTGGGCAGGTCCGCCGGGGCCGCGCCGGGGAAGAAGGTCGCTCCCTCCAGCGGGGCTCCGGCGACGTGGGCGCGCGCGAGGCCGAGCGCCACGCCGAGGGCTTCCGGGTGGCCCGGGCGCATCAGCGGTACGGCGGTGACCGGGGCGTCCTCGGCGGCGCTTCGCACCAACGCGCTCAGGACGGCGTCGGGGCCGGTCTCGACGAAGACCGTGACGCCCTGGCGCAACAGCTCCCGGGCGGCGTCCAGGAACCGTACGGTCGACCGGATCTGTCCGCTCCAGTAGCCGGGCGACATGAGCTGCTCGGCCGTGGCCGACTCACCGGTCACCGTGGAGACGATCGGTATCCCGGGCGGACGGAACTCCAGCCCGGCGGCGATCTCGTGGAACTCCGCCAGGACGGCGTCCATGTGGGGCGAGTGGAAGGCGTGACTCACCTTGAGCGCGGTGGTTCTGCGTCCCCGGGCCCGCCAGGTGGCGGCGACTTCCTCGACCGCCGAGGCATCACCGGAGACGACCACCGAACGGGGGCCGTTGACAGCGGCAATGCTCATCTCCCGGTCCCGGCCGACCAGCGAGGCCAGCACCTCTTCCTCGGTGGCCTGGACGGAGACCATGGCACCGCCGGGCGGGGCGGCCTGCATCAGGCGCGCCCGCGCGGCCACCAGGATCGCGGCGTCACGCAGCGAGAGCACTCCGGCGGCATGAGCCGCGGCCAGTTCGCCGATGGAGTGCCCGGCCAGGATGTCCGGAGTCATCCCGTGATGCGTGAGCATCCGGAACAGCGCGACCTCCACCGCGAAGAGCGCGGGTTGGGTGTAGCTCGTCTCGTCCAGCAGCGCCGCGTCCGTGCTGCCCTCCTCGGCGAACAGCACGTCCCGCAGCGGACGCTCCAGACGGCCGTCGAACGCGGCGAGCACCTCGTCGAGCGCCGTCGCGAACACCGGGTGCGCCGCGTACAGTTCCCGGCCCATGCCCAGGCGCTGCGCGCCCTGGCCGGTGAAGAGGAAGGCGGTACGGCCCGTCGTGGCGGTGCCCGTGACCACGTCCGGACGTCCGGCGGCGGTGCCCTCGGCCAGTGCGTCGAGCGCGTCGAGCCGGTCCGCGACACTGTCCCCGAAGATCGCCGCCCGTGCCTCGAACGCCGTCCGGGTGGCGGCCAGGGTCCAGCCGACCGATCCCGTGTCGGCGTCTTCGTCCAGATGCGCGCGCAGTTTGGCCGCCTGACCGCGCAGGGCCCGTTCGTCGCGGGCGTACAGCAGCCACGGCGCCGGAACGTCCGGCACGTCCTGTGGCGGAGGAGTGTCGTCCGGCTGCCTCCCGGTGGCGGGGCCGAGGCCGTTCGGTTCCGCGCCGGTGGCGGGATCGAATTCGAGGACGACGTGAGCGTTGGTGCCGCTGATGCCGAACGAGGAGACAGCGGCGCGCCGGACCGTCCCGTGACCGGGCCACGCCCGAGCCTCGGTCAACAGCTCCACCGCGCCGGCGGACCAGTCCACGTGCGGTGTGGGCTCGTCGACGTGCAGGGTCCTGGGCAGGACGCCGTGACGCATGGCCTGCACCATCTTGATCAGCCCACCCACGCCGGCCGCCGCCTGGGCATGGCCGATGTTGGACTTCAGCGAGCCCAGGTACACCGGCTCATGCCCCTGCCGGCCGCTGCCGTACGTGGCGAGAAGCGCCTCCGCCTCGATCGGGTCGCCGAGTGTGGTGCCGGTCCCGTGCGCCTCCACCGCGTCCACGTCCGCGGTCGTCAGCCGGGCGTCGGCCAGGGCTTGGCGGATGACGCGCTGCTGGGCGAGGCCGCTCGGCGCGGTCAGGCCGTTGCTGGCACCGTCCTGGTTGACGGCGGAGCCGCGGATCACCGCCAGAACCCGACGGCCGTTGCGGCGAGCGTCGGACAGCCGCTCGACCAGCAGCATGCCCACGCCCTCGCCCCAGCCGGTACCGTCGGCCGCCGCGGCGAACGACTTGCAGCGCCCGTCGGACGCCAGTCCCCGTTGCCTGGAGAACTCCACGAACATGCCCGGCGAGGACATCACGGCCGCGCCGCCGACCAGTGCGAGGCTGGTCTCCCCGCACCGCAGGGAACGGATCGCCAGGTGCAGCGCGACCAACGAGGACGAGCAGGCCGTGTCGGTGGTGACGGCGGGTCCGAGCAGCCCGAGCTGGTAGGCGATACGGCCCGACATGACGCTGGCCGTGCTGCCGGTCAGCAGGTTGCCCTGCACGCTCGGCGGCGCGTCCTGCAGGCGCGGGCCGTACTCCAGTGACGTCGCGCCCACGAAAACGCCGGTGCGGCTGCCGCGCAGCGTGCCGGGGCGCACCCCGGCCCGCTCGACGGCTTCCCAAGCGGTCTCCAGCAGCAGCCGCTGCTGCGGATCCATGCCGAGCGCCTCGCGTGGCGAGAGCCCGAAGAACGCGGCGTCGAAGTCGCCCGCGTCGTGCAGGAAACCACCCCTGCGCACTGAGCTCTTGCCCTGCTGGGCGGGATCCGGGTCGTACAGGTCCTCGTCCCAGCCGCGGTTGTCGGGGAAGGCGGAGACGGCGTCGACTTCGTCCCGCACGAGCCGCCAGAGGTCCTCCGGAGTGGCGACTCCGCCGGGGTAGCGGCAGGCCATGCCGATGATGGCGATCGGCTCGCCTTCCTCGGCGGCCCGGGCGGCACCCTCCTCGTCCGCCCCGGCACCGCCCAGCAGCTCGGTCTGGATGAACTCGGCCAGCGCCTGCGGTGTGGGGTGGTCGAACAGCAGCCCGGTGGGCAGCGCCAGCCCTGTGGCCGAGGCCAGGGAGGTGCGCAGCTCCGTGGTCATCAGCGAGCTGAAGCCCAGCTCCCGGAAGGGCAGGTGTGCCTCGGCGCGCTCGTCGCCCGAGTACGCGAGGACGGCGGCGATGTGTTCGTTGACGAGTTCGGTGACCACCCGCCGCCGCTCGGGGGCGGAGAGCCCGGCCAGGCGGCGGCCGAGCTTACCGCGCGGATCGGCGGCCTCGTCGCCGTCGCCGTACGGCAGACCGCCGGTCCCGTCCTCCTGCGCGGAGGCCGGCGCTGCCGGGGCCGCCGGGGAAAGGGGGCGGGGCTGACGCACCGGGCCGTCCAGCCAGTACCGCTTGCGCTGGAAGGCGTACGTGGGCAGCGGGACCCGTCGGGTGCCGAGGCCCTGGTACACGGCGGCCCAATCGACCTCGGCACCTCGCACGAACGCGGTGGCCAACGCGGTCAGAAGTGTCTGTGGCTCGGAGCGGTCGGGGCGCAGCGCGGACACCGCCGACACCGCGGGGACGGACTCCTCCCGCGGTGACCGCGTCTGGCTCGTCTCCGCGGCGAGCGGGGCGAGGACGCTGTCGGGCCCCACTTCGACAAACGTTGTCACGCCGTGCCCGGTCAGCGTCCGCACCGCGTCGGCGAATCGGACCGTCCCGCGCAGCTGGTCGGTCCAGTAGCCGGCGCTGCGCAACTCCTCGCCGGTGGCGATCCGCCCCGTCAAGGTGGAGACGACGGGCACCTCGGGCGCGTGGTAGGTCAGCCGATCCGCCGCCTCGCGGAACTCGTCGAGGATCGCCTCCATGTGCGGGGAGTGGAAGGCATGGCTGACGGTCAGCCGCCGGGTCCTGCGGCCCCGACGCGCCAGTTCCCCGGCGACCGCCTCGACCGCGTCGGGGTCGCCGGAGATCACCGTGGCGTCCGGCGCGTTGACCGCGGCGACGGCCACCTGGTGCGCGCGCCCTTCGAGCAGGGCCGTGACCTCGTCCTCCGCCGCTCGCACGGCGACCATGACGCCGCCGCGGGGAGCGGACTGCATCAGCCGGGCCCTGGCCGCCACGAGCGCCGCCGCGTCGTGCAGGTCCAGCACCCCGGCCACATGGGCGGCGGCCAGTTCGCCGATGGAGTGTCCGGTGACGAAGTCGGGGCGCAGCCCGAACGACTCCAGCAGCCGGTAGACAGCCACCTCCACCGCGAACAGGGCGGGTTGGGTGTGCACGGTCTCGTCCAGGCCGTGCCCGGTACGGATGATCTCCGCCAGCGGTCGCTCAAGATGGGGGTCCAACGCGGCGGCCACGGCATCGAACGCGGCGGCGTACGCCGGGTAGGCCGCGTACAACTCCTGCCCCATACCGATACGTTGGGCTCCTTGTCCGGTGAACAGGAACGCCGTCCGGCCGGGTCCGGCCACGCCCGTCACCACGCCGGGCGCCGGGCGGCCGACCGCCAGTGCCTCGATGCCGTCCACGAGCCCTGGTGCGTCGGCGGCCACGACGACGGCCCGGTGGCGAAAGACCGTTCGAGTGGTGGCCAGGGACCAGCCCGTGTCGAGCGCCGACGGCTGGTCCGGGGCGGCCGCGTGGGCGTGCAGGCGCTGTGCCTGGGCCCGCAGGGCGCTCTGCCCGGCCCCGGTGACGACCCACGGCAGGGCGGTCGGCGCCGACCGGGAGGGTGCGTCCTCGGCTTCGGCGGGCCGCGGGCCCTCAGTGAGCACGACATGGCAGTTGGTGCCACCCATGCCGAATGAGCTGACGCCCGCCACCAACGGCCGGTTCGGGTGTGGCCATGGCGTCAGCTCCCGCTGCACGGCCAGCCCCAACTCCTCCAGGGGGATGTCGGGGTGGGGCACGGCGAAGTTCAGGCTCGGCGGCAGCTGCCGGTGGTGCAGGCTGAGCAGCACCTTGATCAACCCGGCGACGCCCGCCGCGCCTTCCAGGTGACCGATGTTGGTCTTGACCGATCCGACGCGCAGCGGCTCGCCTCCCGGGCGCTCGGCGCCCAGGGCGCCGCCGAGTGCGGCGGCCTCGATGGGGTCGCCCACGGGCGTACCCGTGCCGTGCAGTTCGACGTACTGCACCTCCTCCGGTCCCAGGCCCGCCTGCTCGCGGGCGGACCGCAGCACCTGCTCCTGCGCCTGCCTGCTGGGGACGGTCAGGCCGTCGGTGGCGCCGTCGTTGTTCACCGCGCTGCCGCGGATGACGCCGTAGATCCGGTCCCCGTCGGCGCGGGCCTGCCGCAGCGTCTTCAGGACGACGACACCGGCCCCCTCGCCGGGGACGAAGCCGTTGGCCCGCGCGTCGAAGGTGTAGGTCACGCCGTCGGGGGACAGCGCGCCGAAGCGCGCCTCCGTGACGGTGTGCTCCGGGAGGAGGTTGAGGTTCACACCGGCGGCGACGGCGGCGGTGGACTCGCCACTGCGCAGACTCTCGCAGGCCAGATGCACGGCGACGAGTGAGGAGGACTGGGCGGAGTCCACGGTCAGGCTCGGGCCGCGCAGCCCCAGCAGGTGCGAGACGCGGTTGGCGATCACACCGCGGTTCACCCCGGTCATGGTGTGCTGGGTGAGCGCCTCGGTGCCACGCTGATACAGCAGGCTGGCGTAGTCGTCACGGAGGGTGCCCACGAACACGGCGGTCCGGCTGCCGCGGAGCGAGGCCGGGACGATGCCGGCGTCCTCCAAAGCCTCCCAGGCCAGCTCCAGAACAAGGCGCTGCTGGGGATCCATGGCAGCGGCCTCGCGTGGCGAGACGGAGAAGAAGGCGGCGTCGAAGTCGCCGACCCCGTTGAGGAATCCGCCGCGGCTCACCGCCGCGGGCGCGTCGTCGTCCCACCGGCCGGGGGGCACCTCGGCGATGGCGCAGGTGCCCTCGCTCAGCAGTTTCCAGAAGGCCGTGGGCCCGTCGGCCCCGGGAAGGCGGCAGGAGATCCCGACGACGGCCACCGGCTCACTCCGCTGGACGCGACCGTCGACTGATGCCTGAGTGCGCTCACTCATCATGGACTTCGGCTGACCTTTCATCACTGGATCACTCCGGGCCAATGGAACGGCAGCTCCTCCAATGCCGGGCCATGCGGCAGTAATCGCCTCAGTAATCAGCAATCGCCGGGCAGAGGGAATCAGGTGCGGGAAGCAATGGGAATTCGGTACGGGAAGACGAGAAACACGCAGTCGTCCGGTCCGCAGGGTGCGGACCGGACGACGGAGGCTCAGGCGGGAATGGCCAGCCGGTGTGAGGCGCGCTCTCGCAGAATGGCGCACACGTCCGTCAGAGCCCGCTCCAGGAGGTCGATCTCCCCGTCCGTCAGCAGCAGGGAGGGTTCGAAGCGCAGGGTGTTCACGGCGCTCGCGGTGGGGAAAGTCCGGATCCGGTGACCGTGCAGGAGGTGCCCGGCGATCACGTAACCGAACATGTGGGACTGGGCGGCATTCCGGAACACCTGGTCCTCGGAGTCCGACTGGTCGTGGAACTCCAAACCGAGCATCAGCCCGCGGCCCCGCACCTCTTTGACGACATCGGGAAATTCCGAACGCACCCTGTCGAGCATGGCTCGCAGGGCGGCACCGCGCTCGGCGGCCTGACGGTAGGCCCGCCCGCCGTCCGCCTCCAGCAGTTCCAGCACCTTGAGCGCGATGTGGCAGGAGAAGCTGTCCTTGGCGAAGGTCGAGCTGTGCACGAGCTCGAAGTCCTCGCGATACACGTCCTCGCGCACCAGCATCACCGACATCTTCGCGATGCCACCGCCCAGGGACTTGGCGAGCACGTAGTAGTCGCCGCGCAGCCCGATGGCCGAGCTGGCCAGCAACGCGCCCGTGCGGCCCGTACCGCTCTGGATCTCGTCGACCACCACGGGACAGCCCGATGCCCGGCTGAACTCCTGGATCGCACGGGCGAACTCGGTGGTCAGCACATGAATCCCGCCCTCGCCCTGAATCGGCTCCAGCAGAAAGGCGCAGAAAGGATGGTGGTCTTCGTCCACGAGGCGCACCCGGCCGTCCTCGAGCGCGAGCCGCAGCAGAACACCCCGCTCCTCCTCCAGCAGGCGCCACAGGACATCCGGACGGTCCCTGGGCAGGAACCTGGTCCGCGTGCCGAGCGCGGTAAAGGGGTTCCGATAGGCCTCGTTGTGCGTCAGCTGCACACTGCCCACCAATTTGCCGTGGAAGCCCGCCTCCAGCGCCACGAACACCGGCGCCTTACCGGCTTCCGCCGCGTTCCGGCGGGTGATCTCGGTGATGACGAGTTCCAGGCCTTCCTCGTCCGAGCCCGCGCGGGACAGTGCCAGACGTGCGTAGACCTCGTCCGGCACGGTCGCCAGGCCCTGCTTCACCGCGGCGCGGACGCTCTCGGCGCCCGCCTCGATCTCCGCCAGCACCTTCGACAGCCGCATCACACGGTCCATCTCGGCGTGCTTGACCGCCGCCTCGACGGCCTCCGCCCCGCTGTTCGCGAAGGTCGCGTAGTAGGGCTCGTCGGTGCCGAGTTCGCGTTGGATGATCCGGTTCAGTTCGGCGGCCAGCTGGTTGGCGTACGGATGGGAGGAGAACTGCGCGTGCACGGCTGTCCCCTCGTCCAGGAGCTCACGCGCGCACGCCACGATCTCGGGGTGGTTGTGTCCGAAGATCAGCGACCCGTAACCGCCCGCGTAGTCGAGCACCGGTATTTCGCCGCCGTCCTCGCCCCGGCGATAGATGATGTTCCCGTCCGCCCGGGTGTATTCGACATCCAGGCCGGCCGTCGAAAGCAGCCGGCGCAGATTGGGCTCGGCGAGCTCGGCCGTGGTGGTCTGAGTATTCATCCCGCTCCTAGTCACCCCGCCATCCTGTTCCGGCCTGTTCCAGCTGTCGGTCATGGCGAAGTAACTCAGCGGAACGGTGGAGTGCGTGGCTGCCCGATTACCCGGATGTGGAAAGGGCGACGGCCGGGCCGAGCCGGGAAGCCGCCGCCCGGCTCGGCCCTGTCGACTATCCGCGGAGGCTGTGCGACGGGACGTCGCGTGCGGATGACAACAGGAGTTCGACCAGGCGCTCGTGGGCCGTCTCCGAGCCCTCCAGCGTGACGGTGGTGACATGGCTCTTGCCCCCCGACCAGCCAGGGCGCCGCAGCAGGAGTTCCGGTCCGGCGGTCGCGACCACGAACAGCGGCACGAGCCTCGTCGACCCGGCGAGCTCCTCGACGGCGTCGAGCACGTTCTCCTCGGCTCGGTGCAGATCGTCGATGCACAGGACGACCGGTCGGCGCCGCGCCGCCTCCTGGAAGAATTCCCGCCACGCCTCCAGCGCCTCGCCCTGCGGCGTGGCATCACCGCCCATGCCGGTGCCCGGCAGCGCGAAGACGTCGACCAGCGTGCCGAGCCGGGACAGCACCCACGCCGCCCGTTGTCCGGACGGGAACAACGACTGCACCTCGCGGGCCATCGCGGCGTGCGCCTCCGCGGGCCCGGCGCCGATGCCGACACCGCAGTACGCGGCGAGGATCTCGGCGTGGGCCTTGAGGGGACTGTCGTCGGGAGCCGCCGGGGTACGGCCGGTCAGGAGGACGGCGCCGGCGGGCTGCTCGGCGAGCCAGCCGCCGAAGCGCTCGACCAGCCTGGTCCTCCCGGTCCCGGAATCGCCGAGCACGGTGACCAGATGGGGCACCGAACGATGCCAGGTGCGCTTGGCCAGTCCCCGCAGCACGTCGAGTTCGTAGGCGGGCTCGGAGGCCTCCGCGTCCCGGCCGCCGTGCCCCTGGTGGACTTCGAGCACCTGCCATCCGCGGAACGAGGCGCCTCCGCCGCGGTAGGACACGGCATGCTCGGTGGCCCGGCGTACGTCGTCGCTGACGCGCACCTCTCCCGGCGGTACGTCACGCAGCAGCGCCTGCGACTCGTCGAGCACCGTGCCGACCACCGTCGCCGCGGCAGCCTGCGTGTGGTGGCGCAGCAGTATCTCGCCCATCGTGACCGAGGCGTGGACGGTGAGGTGCGCCGCCCCCGCCTCGGCGCACTCACCGATGACGTCCCGGATGGCCAGTGCGGCCAGTACCGCCCGGTGCGCGTCGTCGTCGCCGGCGCCCTGCAGGCCGAACAGCGCCAGGGTGACCGACCCGATGGAGGCGGTGACCGTGCCGCCGAACCGCTCGATCTCCTCCCTGACCACCAGCGTGGTCCCGTCCAGGAGTTCATCGACGTCGTGTTGGTGACGTCGGTCCGGGGAGGGGGCTAGCCGGGTGCGGATCGACAGGACGCCGACCCGGTGCCGCGCGGCGTCGGCCGCCCGCTGTTCGGCCTCCGGGGCGTCGGCGCGCTGCGGCGTCTCCGGCTGTGCGCCGGTGCCGCCGACCTCGTCCGAGCGGGTCGGCGCGGACAACCGAATGTTCTCCCGGGCGTGGTCCCCGGCGGTCGGTACGCCGGTCCCCGGCCTGCCCGGCGTGAGCGCGGGGTCCTGGGTCAGGATCGCCTGCTGAAGGCTTTGCAGTCCATGGCCCGGTTCCAGCCCCAGGTCCTCCACCAGCACCGACCGCACCCGGCCGTAGAGGCTGAGCGCGTCGGCCTGCCGGCCGCAGCGGTACAGGGCCAGCATCAGCTGACCGCACGACCGCTCCCTGAGCGGCTCGGCCTGCACCATCATCTGCAGCTCCGTGAGCACCGCGTGATGCCGTCCGCAGGCCAGCTGCGCGTCGAAGTAGTCCTCCATCACGTCGAGCCGGGTGTTCTGCAGAGCGACCAGGTCGGGCCATTCGATGCCGGCTTCCACGAGGTCGGCCAGAGCCGGTCCGCGCCACAGGTTGAGGGCGTCCCGCAGCAGCGTCGCCGCCGCCTCCGGCGCACCCTGTGCCTGCCTGGCCCGCCCGTGGCTGACCCAGGTGTGGAACCGGTGCAGATCCAGCTGCTCGGGGTCGACGCGCAGCACGTAGCCGGGCGGCTGGGTCAGCAGCATCGTGCCGCCCTGCGGGGCGTCGGCGCCCGGCGGCTCGGAGCGCCGGGAGGAGAGCAGTCCCCGCAGGCCGTACACGGCGTTCTGCAGGATCTTGCGAGCGGTGGCGGGGGCGTCGTCGATGCCCCACAGCGCGTTCAGCAGCTGGCTGGTCGCCACGACCTTGTTGGCATGCAGCAGCAGGTAGCCGAGTGTGGCGCGCTGCTTGATCCCGCCCAGTATGAGCGGGGTGTCGTCGTCAAGGATTTCCATCGGCCCCAGCACACGGAACTGCATCGATCCCCCAGTCGCTCTCCGTACTACGGCCGGCCCCGGCGCCGCGTGAGCGACGTTCCCATGGCGCCTTCCGTACCGGCCCAGAACCAGCCACCATCGTGCAACCCGGTGGTCCAAGCGCACACAAACCTCGAACAAGACATCGGTACCTCAGGCAACCGGGCACGGCGGACGCAGTGATAGGTGTCAGTGTCCGAGGTCTGCGCCGAGCGCAGCCTGGTCACGCGCGCCGAGGCCGAACGCCGAGACGACGGCCTCGGCCACTTGGGGCAGGTGCTGGTCGAGGAAGAAGTGACCGCCTGCGAACACCAGCGTTCGGGTCGAGGCCGTGGTGAAGTGGGACCACGCCTCCGCCTGGGCGACGTCGACCACGGGGTCGCTGTCGCCGACCAGTACGGTGACGGGCACGGTCAGTTGCGGCCCCGGCGTCCACACGTAGGAGCCGAGCGCCGCGTAGTCCGCGCGGAGCGCCGGCATGGCCAGCTCCCTGAGTTCCGGGTCGTCCAGCACCGCCCCCGCCGAGCTGCCCAGCCGGCGTACGGCCCGCAGGATCTCCTCGTCCGTCGCCAGCCGGTCGTGGGGATGGGGTACCGGGCCGGGCGCACCCCGTCCGGAGAGGATCAGCGCTACAGGCCCGGCGGAGCGATGGTCGGCGAGCCTGCGGGCGACCTCGTAGGCGAGGACGGCTCCCATGCTGTGGCCGAAGAGGGCGTACGGCCCTGTCGCCGTCCGTCGCACCTGCTCGGTGAGCGCGTCGGCGAGGCGTGTCAGGTCCTCGACGGGCCGTTCGCGCCGCCGGTCCTGGCGTCCTGGGTACTGGGCCGCCAGTACGTCGAGGGTCGGACCGAGTGCGCGGGCCAGCGGCAGGTAGGCACTGGCCGCACCACCGGCGTGCGGAAAGCAGATCAACTGCGGCGCATCGTCGGCGGCGCGCTGCTCAGCGGCCGACGGGGCGAACCTGCGAAGCCACTCGCTGCCCACGCGGGATCTCCTTGTCGTCGTTCCTCACCGATGTGGTGCCTCGGCACCATGGTGTGGGCCGACGTTCAAAGGACGCACAAAAGGCGCACAACCATGGCGGTCATGCCGCGCCGCAGGTCTCGTCCATCTCCCACGAATCGCAGGCGGAGTCGGTGGGCCAGGCCGCGGCGGCGGTCCCGTCAGGACCCGGCTGGTCCGCCCCGGCATGGGACAGCTGGGGCAGGACCAGCCGCCAGAAGGCCGTGACGGTTCCGGTGGAACACCATCTGGCGTCCCTGCGGGCCAGCACCTGGAGCCCGGCCACGACCGCGGTGATGGCGGACACGGTGTCCTCGATCTCGACGTCCGCGGCCAGGCTGCCCCGGTCGCGAGCGACGGTGAGCATCAGCTGGACCCAGTCGTGCCACTGCTCCCACAGGTTCAGACCGCATTCCCAGGCCCCGTCACTGCCCAGACAGAACCCGGCCCGCAGTACCGGGTCGTCCAGGAACTGCCGGGCCAGCGCCTGGGAGGTCTCGACGACCAGCTGCAGCGGAGCGGGGTGGCGCAGCGGCACGGGCCCGGTGATGTGCAACAACGTCTGAGCGGCGGCTTGTTCGACGGCCTCTCCCAGTGCCCGCTTGTTCGGGAAGTGGAAGTGCAAGGCACCGTTGCTCACGCCTGCACGGGAACTGATCGAGGCGATCGAGGCTTCCGCGAACCCCGCGCTCTCGAAGACTTCCGCGGCGGCGCGGATCAGTTCCTGACGGGTGCGCTGAGCACGGTACTGCTGGGCCATGTGGCGCTCCGATCGGGGACGTTGAGCGACAAGTCATGCGTCCGCCAAGATGCCACAGGCGCCTGTGAGAGCGCTCATATCAGGAGTTCGATTGGTGTCGAGTTGACTGGATGTTGACCGTCCCTATGCCGCCGGTGAGACAACCCGTCGGGGTGTGGTGAATTGTTGTCCTTTGCCGGGATTGGTCCAAGGCCAGTGATGGCTCAGGGGATGACAGGCGTTAGCGTGGTGGGCGTTGACGACGAGCCTGTGCTGGTTCGTGCCGGTTCTTAGTGGCGTGGTAGGGGTAAACGTGCGGGTCAGAGCGATCTCATGAGGTTGCTGCACACTTCCGACTGGCACCTCGGCCGGGCGTTCCACCGGGTGAGCATGCTTGGCGCCCAGGCCGAGTTCATCGGCCACCTCGTCACAACCGTGCGCGAGCGCGACATCGACGCGGTGGTCGTGTCGGGAGACGTCTACGACCGGGCAGTGCCGCCGCTGGCCGCGGTGGAGCTGTTCGACGACGCCCTGCACCGGCTCGCCGACCTCGGGGTGCCGACGGTGATGATCTCCGGGAACCACGACTCGGCCCGCCGTCTCGGGGTCGGCGCCGGGCTGATCGGGCGGGCGGGCATCCATCTGCGCACCGAGCCGTCGGCGTGCGGCACACCGGTGGTGCTTCAGGACGGGTTCGGCGAGGTGGCTTTCTACGGGCTGCCGTATCTCGAACCCGCCCTGGTGAAGGACGAGTTCGGCGTGGAGAAGGCCGGTCACGAGACGGTGCTCGCCGCCGCCATGGAGCGGGTCCGGGCCGACCTCGCCGCACGCGCGCGTGGCACGCGGTCCGTCGTCCTCGCGCACGCCTTCGTCACCGGCGGCGAGGCCAGCGACAGCGAGCGGGACATCACCGTCGGCGGGGTGGCGGCGGTGCCGTCCGGCGTCTTCGACGGGGTGGACTACGTGGCGCTGGGGCATCTGCACGGCTGCCAGACCATCACCGAACGCGTGCGCTACTCCGGTTCCCCGCTGGCGTACTCCTTCTCGGAGGCCGAGCACCGCAAGAGCATGTGGCTCGTCGACCTCGACGCCGGGGGAGCCGTCACCGCCGAGCGGCTCTACTGCCCGGTGCCGCGTCCCCTGGCCCGGATCCGGGGGCCGCTGGAGGAACTGCTCGCCGATCCGTCCCTCGACCGGCACGAGGAGGCGTGGGTCGAGGCGACCCTCACCGACCCGGTCCGCCCGGCCGACCCCATGGCCCGCCTCACCGAGCGCTTCCCGCACACCCTCAGCCTCGCCTTCGCCCCCGAGCGCGCCGCCGACGAGCCCGGGACGTCGTACGCCGGCCGCCTCGCGGACCGCAGCGACCAGCAGATCGCCGAGGACTTCGTGGCGCACGTGCGCGGGGCGGGGCCCGACGAGCACGAACAGGCGGTGTTGCGGGACGCGTTCGACGCCGTGCGCGCGGACCGGACCCTGCGGGAGGTGGCCCGGTGAGGCTGCACCGGCTCGACATCACCGCCTTCGGCCCCTTCGGCGGCTCCCAGAGCGTCGACTTCGACGCACTGTCCACGGCGGGACTCTTCCTGCTGCACGGACCGACCGGCGCGGGCAAGACCTCCGTCCTCGACGCCGTGTGCTACGCCCTGTACGGCTCCGTACCGGGCGCCCGGCAGAACGGCCAGGGCACCGCCCTGCGCAGCGACCACGCCGCGCCCGGCACGCGCACCTCCGTGACGCTCGAACTCACCGTCGCCGGACGCCGGTTGGAGATCACGCGGCAGCCGCCCTGGGAGCGCCCCAAGAAGCGCGGCACGGGCACCACGCTGGACAAGGCGCAGACATGGCTGCGCGAGTACGACGCCGGCTCCTGGAAGGACCTCAGCCGCTCCCACCAGGAGATCGGCGAGGAGATCACCCAGCTGCTCGGCATGAGCCGTGAGCAGTTCTGCCAGGTGGTCCTGCTGCCGCAGGGCGACTTCGCCCGGTTCCTGCGCGCCGACGCCGAGGCCCGCGGCCGGCTGCTGGGCCGTCTCTTCGACACCCACCGGTTCGCGGAGGTCGAGCAGCGGCTCGCGGAGCGCCGGCGTGCCACCGAGGCGGGCGTGCGCGACGGCGACGCGGAGCTGCTGGCCGACGCCCACCGCATGCAGCAGGCGTCGGGCGAGGCGATGGAGCTGCCCGAGCTGGCGCCCGGTGACCCGGGACTGGCCGAGGCCGTGCTGAGCGCCGCCGCCGTCGCACGGAGCACCGCGCGGGAACAGCTGACGGTCGCCCGGTGCGGGCTCGCCGCCGCCGAGTCCGCCCAGGCGGCTGCCGACCGTGCCCTCGACGACGTACGCGAAGTGGCGCGTCTGCAACGCAGGTTCGCGGACGCGCGGGAGCGGGCCCGGCAGCTGGAGGAGCGGGGCGACGCCCACCGGACGGACCGACAGCGCCTGGAGCGGGCCCGGAAGGCGGAGGCGGTCGCGCCCGCGCTGGAGCTGCGGGAGTCGGCCGACGCCGAGCACCGTGCGGCGGCTGCGGCGGAGACACGCGCGCGTGCGGCGCTGCCGGAGAGCTTCGCCGAGGCGGGCGCGGCCGGGCTCGCGGCCGCCGCGCGCCGGACCGCCGAGGAGCTGGGCGGGCTCGACGCCGCCCGCCGGGCCGAGCGGCGGCTGGCCGACGTCCGCGCCGAGCGCGCCGACCTGGACCGGCAGGAGCGCGCCGACGAGGACGTGCGGCACGAGGCCGAACTCTGGCTCGCCGGGTGGGAAGCGACCCGCACCGGCCTCCAGGACCGTGTCGACGCCGCTCAGGAGGCCGCCTACCGGGCCGAGCAACTGGCCGTGCGCCGCGAGCCGGTGCAGCAGCGGCTCGGCGCCGCCCGGATACGCGACCAGCTGGCCGGGGACACCGAGGCGGCCCACAAGCAGGCCCTCGCCTCGGGCGACCGGGCGCTCAAGGCGCGTGCGCACTGGCTCGACCTGAAGGAACAGCGTCTCAACGGCATCGCCGCCGAACTGGCCGCCAATCTCCAGGACGGCGAACCCTGCGCGGTCTGCGGCGCCACCGAACACCCCGCCCCGGCACGGAGGGTCGCCGGGCACGTCGACCGGGAGGCCGAGGAGCGGGCACTCGCCGCCTACCAGCGCTCGGAGGATGCACACGCCGAGGACGAGCGGCGCCTGGGCGTCGTACGAGAGGCGCTGGCCGCCGCGACCGCCGAGGCGGGCGACACGCCGACCGGCCAACTCGTCGAAGAAGCCGAGGAGTTGGAGCGGCTGCACGCGCAGGCTCGGCAGGAGGCGTCCCGGCTGCATGCCGCGCGCGAAGAGCTGCGCCGGGCCGAACAGGAGCACGAGCGCAGGACCGCCGCGCGCCGGGAGGCCGAGCTGAGGGCGGCGTCCCGGCTGGCCCGCCGGGAGGCCCTGGAACGGGAGAGGACGTCCCTGGAGGGGGAGTTGGCGCAGGCGCGGGGCTCCTCCGGGAGCGTGGCCGCGCGCGCCGCCGAACTCGAGGGCCGGGCCGCCCGGCTCACCGAGGCGGCCGAGGCCGTCCGGCACGCCGAGGACACCGCCCAGCGTCTCAAGGACGCCGACGCCCGCCTCGCCGACGCCGCCTTCCGCGCCGGTTTCGACACCCCGCAGGTCGCGGCCGCCGCCCTGCTGGACGCCGCCACCCACCGCGAGCTGCAACGACGGCTCGACGCCCGGCAGGCCGAGGAGGCCGCCGTACGGGCCGTCCTCGCCGAGGCCGAGACCGCGGCCGCCGCCCAGCAGCCGCCCGCCGACCTCGCCGCGGCCGAGGCGGCCGCCGCCGCGGCGGGCCGGCGGGTGCGCGACGCCGCCTCCGCGTGCGATGCCGCCGCCCGCCGCTGCGCCGAACTCGACCGGCTGTCCGCCCGGGCCGCCGCCGGGGTACGACGGCTGGGGCCGCTGCGCGAGGAGTACGACCGGGTGGCCCGGCTGGCCGGGCTCGCGGCCGGCACCTCCGCCGAGAACGAACGCCGGATGCGCCTGGAGTCGTACGTCCTCGCGGCCCGCCTGGAGCAGGTGGCGGCCGCCGCGACCGTACGGCTGCAACGGATGTCGTCCGGCCGCTACACGCTCGTCCACTCCGACGACCGGTCGGGGCGCGGGCGCAGTGGCCTCGGGCTGCATGTCGTCGACGCCTGGACCGGGCGGGAGCGGGACACGTCGACGCTGTCGGGCGGCGAGACGTTCTTCGCCTCGCTCGCCCTCGCCCTCGGCCTCGCGGACGTCGTCACGGACGAGGCGGGCGGGGTGCGGCTGGACACCCTCTTCATCGACGAGGGATTCGGCAGCCTCGACGACCAGACGCTGGACGAGGTGCTGGACGTGCTCGACTCACTGCGCGAGCGGGACCGCAGTGTCGGCATCGTGAGTCATGTGGCCGACCTGCGGCGGCGGATTCACGCGCAGCTGGAGGTGGTGAAGGGGAGGTCGGGGTCGGCGCTGCGGCAGCGCGACGTCGGTCATTGACCCAGGGGGCGCCTGGGCAGGGGAGAGGAGTACACGACGCTCGTCGTCACCGAGCCCAGCGCGCCGATCCTGCCCGACACCTCCTCCAGGTGACGCATCGAGCGGGCGGCGACCTTGATGACGAAGCAGTCGTCGCCCGTCACGTGGTGCGCCTCAAGGATCTCGGGCGTCGCGGCGACGAGGTCGTGGAACGGCTTGTAGTTGCCGGTCGGATAGCGCAGCCGGACGAACGCCAGGATCGGCAGCCCCAGCCGCTCGGGGTCCACGACGGCGGCGTAACCCTGGATGACGCCCGCCTCCTCCAGCCGCCGCACCCGCTCGGTGACCGCGCTCGCGGACATGGAGACGGCCCGCGCCAGCTCGGCGAAGCTGGCCCGGCCCTCCCGCTGGAGGACGTCGAGGATGCGCCAGTCGGTGGCGTCCGGGGAAAACGCGGTCATCCCGGATGGATAGCAGGGCAAGCCCCGGCTGATCAAGGGGAACGCCGGGGATTGTTCCTTCAGTGAGTTGATCAACGGCCGTAGTTTTCTGCCATGACCTCGAACACCACCGTCAACCCCGTCCTGCGCGTCGCCCCGGCCACCCCCGACGAGGCCGCCGCCTACTTCCGCGCGAGCCTCGCCTTCCACGCCGACGTCTCCGACGTGGCCGCCGCACTCGCGGCGGGCGGCGATCCCGGGTTCGTCGTCGTGGACTCCCGCTCGACCGAATCCTGGGACCAGGGCCACATCCCCGGCGCGATCCACCTCCCCACCGCGCTCATCCCCGAGCAGGCCGAGCACCTCCTCGACAAGTCCGTGCCGGTGGTGACGTACTGCTGGGGACCCGGCTGCAACGGCGCCACCCGGGCCGCGCTCGCCCTCGCCGAACTCGGCTATCAGGTCAAGGAGATGCTCGGCGGCTTCGAGTACTGGGCGCGCGAGGGCTTCGAGTACGAGACCTGGCAGGGGCGTGAGCGGCGGGCCGCCGATCCGCTGACGGCGCCGGTGGACGCGGAGGACTGCGGGTGCTGAGGGCCCGTCCCTCGGTGGTGTGAAAACCGCGTGCGTCCCGCCCCCTCGTCGCCCATCATGATCGACCATGCCTCACCTGCCGCATCCCTCCCCCGAAGACCTCCGCCGCGACCCCCTGCCCCTGCGCGGCCGTACGGCCCTGGTCACCGGGGCCAGCAGGCGCGGTGGCATCGGCCATGCCGTGGCCCGGCGGCTCGCCGCGTACGGCGCGAGCGTCTATCTGCACCACCATGTGCCGCACGACGCCGCCATGCCCTGGGGCGCCGACCGGATCGAGGACGTGGTCGCCTCCGTGCGGGCGGCCGCCGGTGACCCGGAGGCGCTGGTCGTCGCCGGTCCCGGCGATCTCGCCGATCCGGCCGCGCCCGCCGAGCTGATCGCCACGGCCACGGCGGCGCTCGGCGGACGGCTGGACATCCTCGTCGCCAATCACGCCCTCAGCGGATCCGACGGGCCGCTCGACGCGATCGACGCCGCCATGCTCGACACGCACTGGGCGGTCGACACCCGGTCGGTGCTGCTTCTGATCCAGGCCTACGCCCGGCAGCCGAACCGACCCCGGGCAGGGCGCGTGGTGATGATGACGTCGGGGCAGGACATCGCGGGCGGAATGCCCGGCGAGATCGCCTACGCCCTCCAGAAGGGCGCGCTCGCCTCGATCACGCGTTCGCTGGCGACGACGCTCGCCGAGCAGGGGGTCACGGTGAACACCGTCAACCCGGGGCCCGTCGACACGGACTACATGATCGGCGAGGACTACGCGGCCGTCGCCGCGCGTTTCCCCGCCGGACGGTGGGGCATGCCCGACGACCCGGCCCGCCTCATCGCCTGGCTCGCGACGGACGAGGCGGACTGGGTCACCGGTCAGGTGATCAACTCCGAGGGCGGTTTCCGGCGTTGATCGTCAGGGGGTGACCGTCAGAGGCGCGACAGCTCGTCCACCAGGTCGTCCAGGCCCAGGGAGCCCTGGGAGAGGGCGGCCATGTGCCAGGCCTTGAGGTCGAAGGCGTCGCCGTGCCGCTCGCGGGCGTTCTCGCGGCCCAGCAGCCAGGCGCGTTCGCCCAGCTTGTAGCCGATCGCCTGGCCGGGGATCGTGAGGTAGCGGGTCAGCTCGCTCTCCACGTAGTCGGCCGGGCGGCTGCTGTGCGCGCCGAAGAACTCCTGCGCCAGCTCGGGGGTCCAGCGCTCACCCGGGTGGAAGGGAGAGTCCGCCGGGATCTCCAGCTCCAGGTGCATACCGATGTCGACGATGACCCGGGCCGCCCGCATCATCTGCGCGTCGAGGTAGCCCAGCCGCTGCTCCGGGTCGGTGAGGAAGCCGAGCTCGTCCATCAGACGCTCCGCGTACAGCGCCCAGCCCTCGGCGTTGGCGCTGACGCCGCCGACGGTGGCCTGGTAGCGGGAGAGGTTGCCGGCCACGTGCGTCCACTGCGCGAGCTGGAGGTGATGGCCGGGGACGCCCTCGTGGTACCAGGTCGACACCAGGTCGTAGACCGGGAACCGCGTCTGGCCCATCGTCGGCAGCCACGTGCGGCCCGGGCGGGAGAAGTCCTCCGACGGGGGCGTGTAGTAGGGCGCGGCGGCGCTGCCGGGCGGGGCGATACACGACTCCACCCTCCGTACCCGCTCGGCGAGTTCGAAGTGCGTGCCGTCCAGCGCGTCCATCGCCTGATCCATCAGGCCCTGCAGCCACTGCCGGACCTCGTCGACGCCCTCGATGTGCTTGCCGTGCTCGTCGAGGTGGGCGAGCGCCACCCACGGCGTCTCGGCGCCCGGCAGGATCTTCTCGGCCTCCTGCTTCATCTCGCCGAGGATGCGGTGGAACTCCGCCCAGCCGTACGCGTACGCCTCGTCCAGGTCGAGGTCGGTGCCGTTGTAGTAGCGCGACCAGCGGGCGTACCGCTCCCGGCCCACGGTGTTCGGCGCGCCCTCGACCGTCGGCGCGTACACCTCACGCATCCAGTCCCGCAGCTCCACCACGGCCGCGGTCGCGCCACGGGCGGCCTCGTCCAGCTCCGCGCGCAGCGACTCGGGACCGGCCGAGGCGAAGTCCTCGAACCAGCCGCGCCCACTGCCGTCGGTGTCCGCCCACTCGCCGAGCTGGTCGATGAGCGTCGCCGTCGGGCGCGGGCCCGCGTACAGCTTGCGCTCCAGACCCAGCGCGAGGGACTCGCGGTAGCCCGCCAGCGCGGCCGGTACCGCGCGCAGCCGCTCCGCGATCGCGGCCCAGTCCTCCGCCGTCTCCGCCGGCGTCACGGTGAACACCTCGCGCATCGGGTGCACGATCGTGCCCAGGTTGCCGACCGAGCGAAGCCCCTCGTCGGCCTCGTGGACGGCGAGTTCGGCGGTGAGCCGTTCGCGCAGCAGGCGCGCGCACCGGCGCTCGATGTCACTGTCCGCGCCGGGCGCGCGCTCGGCCTCGTCGAGCTTCGCGAGGGTCGCCCGCGCCAGCTCGGCGAGCGCCTCCTGGCCGCGGGCGAGATGTCGGGCAGGCGGCTCGAACTCTCCTTCACGCCGAGATAGGTACCGGTGACCGGGTCGAGGGCGATGAGCTCGTCGACGTAGGCGTCGGCGACCTCTCGGGGCAGCGGGCTCTTGGTCTGTGACATGTGGACCATCCTCGTACGAGGGGCCACGGTGCGTCACCCGGATTGAGCCGAGGGCGAAGGCGGCAGCAGGGGGCCGCAGTCCCACTGCTGGAAGATCAACCGGGTCTCGACCCGGGCCACTTCACCGCGGGCGGTGAACTCGTCGAGCACCAGTCGTTGCAGATCGGCCATGTCCGCGACCGCGACATGCACCAGGTAGTCGTCGGGACCGGTGAGGTGGAAGACCGTCCGCGACTCCGGCAACGCCCGGATCCGCTCCACGAACGGCCCCACCAGCTCCCGCCGGTGCGGCCTGACCTGCACGGACAGCAGGGCCTGCAGCCCGCGCCCCAGCTTGGCCGGATCCAGCCGCAGCTGATGTCCGAGGATCACGCCCGCGCGGCGCAGCCGGGTCACCCGGTCCAGGCAGGTCGACGGCGCGACGCCCACCTGCGCGGCGAGGTCGCGGTAGGTCGTCCGGGCGTCGTTCTGCAACAGCCGCAGCAGATCGAGGTCCACCGGATCCAGTACGACAGATTCGGCCATTGGCCGAACGTAACACGGGTTCGGCTCCTTGTGACCCGGTCGCTGTTCACTCTGCAGGGCATGGACTCCGTGATCAGGGACGCCTACGACGACGTACGCACCCCATCGACAACACCGAGAGCGCTGGCCACCGAAGCCGTGCACGCCGGGCGGGACGATCTCGCCCGGCAGGGCCTGCACACCCCGCCCATAGACCTGTCCACGACTTATCCCTCGTACGACAGCCGGGCCGAGGCCGTCCGCATCGACGCCTTCGCCACCACCGGCGCCGAACCGGACGGCCCGCCCGTCTACGCCCGGCTGGGCAACCCGACCGTCGCCCGCTTCGAGACCGCCCTCGCCCGCCTCGAAGGCACCGAGTCCGCCGTCGCCTTCGCCAGCGGCATGGCCGCGCTGAGCGCGGTCCTGCTCGTACGGGCCTCCCTGGGCCTGCGCCACGTCGTGGCGGTACGGCCCCTGTACGGGTGCAGCGACCACCTCCTCACCGCCGGTCTGCTCGGCTCGGAGGTGACCTGGACCGACCCGGCCGGCATCGCGGACGCGCTGCGCCCCGACACCGGGCTCGTCCTGGTGGAGTCCCCGGCGAATCCGACCCTCGCCGAACTCGACCTACGGGCCGCCGCGCGCGCCTGCGGCTCGGTACCGCTGCTCGTCGACAACACCTTCGCCACACCCGTACTCCAGCGCCCCGCCGAACAGGGCGCGCGACTGGTCCTGCACAGTGCCACCAAGTACCTCGGCGGGCACGGTGACGTACTCGCCGGCGTCGTCGCCTGCGACGAGGAGTTCGCGGGGCGGTTGCGGCAGGTGCGGTTCGCCACGGGCGGGGTGCTGCATCCGCTGGCCGGCTATCTGCTGCTGCGCGGGCTCGCGACCCTGCCCGTGCGGGTGCGGGCCGCGTCCGCGAACGCCGCCGAACTCGTCCGCCGCCTCGCCGCCGACCCGCGCGTCGCCCGCGTCCACTACCCGCGCATCGGCGGCGCGATGATCGCCTTCGAGGTGCATGGCGACCCGCACCAGGTCATCGCGGGCGTCCGTCTGATCACCCCCGCCGTGAGTCTCGGCAGCGTCGACACCCTCATCCAGCACCCGGCGTCCATCAGCCACCGCATCGTGGACGCGGACGACCGCCGGGGCGCCGGGGTCGGCGATCGGCTGCTCAGGCTGTCGGTGGGACTGGAGGACGTCGACGACCTCTGGGCCGATCTGGACCGTGCGCTGGGGGAGCCGGTGCAGGCGCGGGCGGCGGCCCGGGTGTGGCACGCCTGAGCCGTGTGATGGCGTTGGGGGCGGTTGGGGATGGCTGGGAGCTCATGACCGTGCTGCCTTGCATGATGCCGTCGGGGGCGGCCGGGGCTTCCGTCATCGTGCTGCCCTGCGAGGGGCCGTCGGGGGCGGCCGGGGGGCGGCCGGGGCTTCCGTCATCGTGCTGCCCTGCGAGACGCCGTCGGGGGCGGCCGGAGGGCGGACCGGCGTCCGTCACCGTGCCGCCCCCGACCCGTCGGTCAGCTCACTCCCGTACGATCCGCTCGCCGAGCCGCTCCTCGTCGTACGGCAGCCCCGAACGAACCGGCGTCGCGTCCAGCCGGGCCGTGATCACCAGGGTGCCCTCCTCGATCTGGTAGTCGAGGGGCAGGCCCAGTCCGCGCATCGCGGCGACCATCCCGGTGTTGGACGACTGCGTCACGGCGTACACGCTCTCGCAGCCCGCCTCGACCGCCATCGCCACCAGCCGGCCGAGCAGTTCGGCGCCGATACCCCGGCGCTGCCACTCGTCCTCGACGAGCAGCGCGACCTCCGTCTCGTCCCCGTCCCACAGCAGATGGCCGAGCCCGACGATCCGCCCCGATGCGCTCTGCACGGCGAGCGTCCGGCCGAAGCGCGGGCTGAGCAGGTGGTTGAGGTAGCGGTCGGCGTCCCCGACCGGCCCGTGGTAGCGCATCGACAGCGTGCGCGCCGAGCACCGGTCGTGCATCGCCTTGGCGGCCTGAAGGTCACCGATGTCGGCCCGGCGCACGGTGATGGCGTTGCCCTGCGGCAGCGTCAGCACGTCCTGGCCGCGCGGTACGCGCGGCCCGAGCCGGGCGTCCAACTCCACCAGGGCCCGCGCCCGCGCGAACTCGGTCGGCGTGAACGGCAGATACGGCCGCTCCACGGTGATCACTCCGCCTTCCGGTGCCCGCAGCCGCATCACGGTGTCCTCCAGAACCCCCTCCACCGGCACGCCGTCCGCCGCTCGGCCGCCGCCCACCGGGGCCGCGGGCAGCGAACGGATCGTGCACCGGCCGAGCAACTGCCGCAGCGCGAGCGGTAGTTCGGCGGCGTCCAGCGCCGTACGGGTGGCCAGGCCCAGGACCCGGGTCGGCGCGTCCACCAGGTCGTGGGCGTCGGCCCGCTCAATCCAGGTGCCCCTACCGCCCGCCTGGGACACCGCCCGGGTCAGCTCGGACGCCGCGAGCCCGGCGGGGGCCCGGAGCAGGAACTCGTCCACCGTGCCGTCACCCAGCGGATGCGTCTGCAGGCTCAGGATGTCGACCCGGTGCCCGGCCAGTGCCGTGCACAGCGCGGCCAGCGACCCGGGCTCGTCCTTCACCGTCGTCCGCATCCGCCACAGCGCGCCCTCCCCGGACTCCGACTCCGGGTTCGCCGAGGACGCCGGCGTGAACGGCCCGGCCTGCCGCTCCGGGGAGGGCGGCCGGGCGCCGGTATCACTGGTCGGCGGTGCGTGACCATGGCGGCGTGACCACCAGATGTGGAACGCCGCCGTGGCGAGCAGGGCGATCGCGGAGATCACCAGCAGCGCCGGGCCGTCGGGGCCGTGGCCGATCAGGTTCGCCACGGCGTCCGCCACCGCGACGGCGGTGAACAGGGCGGCGAGTTCCACGACGTCCCGTCGCCAGTGGTGCACGGGGCGGCCGTGTTTCGCGCGCGTCACATCAGACATGTCTCGACTCATGGACCCACTGTGAAGGAAGGGTGTTGCGTGATCACGAACGCTTTGTGACTGATCGGTAAAGCGTGGATCTGCCCCTTTTGTTGCTCTTTCTACGGCTGTGCTGCCGCGGAAGGTTGACCTGGGACGACGTGCCTGTCCAGTCACCGTCCTGTACCAACCGGCCTACGTCATGCGGCCACCTCCTCGCCCAGCGCACTGCGCAGCCGGCGCGCCTGTGCCACCAGACGCGAGGAGCCACGCCGGGCCGCCGTCTGCGCCAGGTGCGGCAGATCGCCCCGCGCCCCCGACCGCTCGGCACACTCGGCCGCCACCGCCAGCAACTCCCCGAGCCCCCGGGCCGGCGCGGCCGTCCCGCCGGTCGAGAGATCGGCGAGCAGCACGGGCAGGGTCCGGCTGAGGACGCTCCAGATGGTGGCGTTGGCGCCGGTGGCGGCCGCCGTCCGCGCCGACTCGGCCAGCCGCTGTGTCTTCACCGCGCCGCTCCGGACCAGCTGTCCGAGGTCCGTGCCCAGCCGAGCCGCGTCCAACTGCCCGCGCGCGGCCAGCACCAGCAGCGCGTCCACTGCGACGAGCCGGTCCTCCGCATGCCGCGCCCCGAGCCCGTAGGCCAGACCCAGGTGGACGGCCTCGCCCGCCTCGCCGTCGGACTCGGCGAGCGGCGGCAGTGCGGCGGCGGCACCTCGGGAGTCGTCCACGGCGAGGTCGGACAGGTCCCGCAGCAGCCGCGCCGCCACCAGCTCCCGCGCCTCCGGGAGCAGGGCCGACCAGTGCTGCCGTATGTCGTCGTCCCAGTGGTAGCACCACCGCTGCTTCTGGAGGACGCTCGTCGGCCTGCCCAGCGGCTGGAACTCCGCCGGGAAGTCCTGCTGCAGATCGGGGACCTCGTCGAGCTCGACCAGGACGCGGGGACCGGAGGTCCGCCTCTGGACGGTGGGGAGCGCGGGGGTCGCGCTCGTCAGCCAGGCGGCGAGCCGTGTCCCCTCCTCCGTGCCGAGAGCGGACGCCCGCCGGGCCGCCGACTCGGCCGCCTCCCGGTCCGCGCGGCGCACCCGCAGCAGGGCCTGCGCGAAGTCGGTGGCCGCGACCCGGGCACCCAGTCGCCGGTAGGTGTCGAGGCGGTCGACCAGCTCGGCCGGTTCCAGCAGGCCCGTGCTCCAGGTCGGGGTGGACAGCAGGAAGGGCAGTGGATCGGTGCGCAGCCGGTACGCCACTTCCCACAGGCGGCTTTCGAAGGCTCGGTTGAGGGCACCGTGCGCGCAGTCATGGGAGGAGGTGGAACCACGCTGGACGCGCGCGTGCAGCGTGGCCGTGCCGATCCTGCCGCGCAGGGTGGCGAGGAGCAGGTCGAGGCCGTCGGCGGCTTCGGTCATGCCGCCGTACGAGCTGCCGAAGATGTCGCGCGGCGTGGCGCCGTCGGTGCCGTCCCACCAGCGCCGGGTGATCACCGGCTCCAGGGCTGCCAGCAGGGCCTCGCGGTCCTGGTGCGCATGCCGGACGAGGCCCTCCAGGGCCCGCTCGAACGCGGTCACTCCCGGCTCCGAGGCCAGCGCCGCCCCGACCTCCTCGGCCAGTTCCACGGCGGACGCGGCGGCGGGGGCCAGACGCGTCGGCCGCGGTGCCGGGGGCAGCAGCTCCTCGTAGCCCGTCGGCTCGGGATCCGCGGGTGCCGTGCCCAGTGTCCGGACCGCCCGGGCGCGCAGGCCGGGAATCAACTGCTCGGCGGCCATGGCCAGGTCCGCCCGTGCCTCCACCGGGTCGAGCTTCTTGGCATGCCGCTCCACCAGCTTCAGTGCCCGCTCCTGGACCTCCGCGTCCTCGTGTCCGAAGGCCTGCGCGACGGACGGCAGCAGCTCCCCGGCCGCCGAAGGGTCCCGCGTGAGTACCTTGCCCAGCAGCACGAGCTGGGCCCTCACCAGCTTCTTCTCGGTCCGGAACAGCACCGCGTCCGACATCTCGGCCAGTTGGCGTGACTCCAGCTCGCCGTCCAGAGCCAGGGCCCCGAGGACGGACTGGGCGTACGAGGCCACCGTCGACGTCGCGTCCGAGGCCAGCGCCAGCCAGTCCGCCGTCCGCTCCCGCTCCTCGTTCCGGGTGAGCGCGAGACTCTTCAGCAGGCGCAGGAACACTCGCTGATCGGCGACCGGACCACCCCGCAGCAGCCGGGCCACGCACGCGTCGACCGTCGCCCCGCGGTCGAGGGCGCCCTCGACGGTCAGCTGCGCCAGCGCGCCGGTCCAGCTGTCCGGGCCGTCGTGGTTCGGCCACTGCAGCCGGCTGCCGATGTCGGCCGTCTCGAACAGTGCGGCGACGAGCTCGCGCAGATGCGGATCCTGCCGCAACCGGTCGAGCAGCGTGCCCCCGCGCTGCCACGAGCCGTGCAGGTGATCGACCCAGCCCTGGACGTAGGCGTCGGTCGTCGGCACCGGGCAGCCGGACAGCCGAACCAGACCGGCCATCAGCTCGTACGGCACCCAGGCGGTGACCGGCCGCTGCGCGAGTCGATGCGTCACATCCGCCAACCAGTCCGTTTCCCGGTCGCCCAGGACATGCAGCAGCACACCTGGCGACACCTGCGACCAGCGCAGGTCGGCGGCGGCGATCCAGCTCGCCACTCCCGCCGCACCCGTCTGGCACGCCGCCCCTGCCGCGTGCAGCGCGGGGTACGCGCGACGCGCGTCCGACTCCCAGGGCGCCACCCGCAACTCCTTGCGCAGCGCCTTCAACTCGGGAAACCGCGCACGCCGTTCGGCGTCCGTCATCCCGTCCAGCAGGCCCACCACCTCGGCCGTACGGCCCGCCCGCACCAACTCCATCAGCTCACTCATCGCACACCCCCGTCGACCCGCTCCGTCTGCCCGACCTGCCCCACGGCGACCCCGCGCCGCACCATGCGCACCGCCAGCGCGTGCTTGCACGGCCCGCGCCCGCCCCGGTACTTCGCCCACCACAGACAGCTGCAACTCAGCACCCCCGCCTGCTCGCGCACCCGGTGCACATGGCCGTCCTCGGCCGTCACCGTGGCGACCGCGCCGTCCAGCGCGACCGCGCCCGCCGCCACCAGTGCGCGGGCGGACCGCAGTCGCGGGTTGTGCCGCTCCACGCGCTCGGCGTCGTAGGGCAGTTCGCGGTGGAAGTAGGCCGCCTCCGCCACGTCGTACCCGACGCGCCCCGAGGTGCCGAGGCGGACCAGAGCCGCCCGGACGCGCTCGGCGCTCAGCCCGGAGGCGGCGGCGAGGTCGGAGACGTCGACGCGAGGCTCCCACGCCAGCAGTACCGAGATCAGCTCCGCGTCCTCGGCGGCCTCGTCGGTGGCCAGCGCGTCGAGGACGCCGCCCTCGCCGGAGAACCCGCGCGAGGCGTCGGGGGACAGCGTCAGCGTGAGCCGCATGCCCGGCAGGACGGCCTCCCAGGCGGCGGCCGTGGCGGCGGCGTCGCCGGTGACCGCGGGGCCGTACACCCGCAGGGCCGTCGCGTGCCGCAGCACTCGCTGGAGCGCGATCAGCCGCTCCGGGCCGGGCAGGCACACCGCGCCGGGCACGGCCCGGGTGCTCGGCCGCAGCCCGCGACCGGCCGGTACCACCCAGCGGGCGCCGCCCGACGCGCCGCGACCGCCGCCCCGGGGCAGCGACCGCAGGAACCGCACCGCCTCGGCGGCCGGCAGCTCCGCCCGCAGGTCGAAGCCGGCGGCGATGACCTGGGCCTCGGCGAAACCCCGCAGCCAACGGTCGGGAAGCGGGACCTTCTTCTCCACGACCGGGCCGTCCAGCGTGGTCACCGCCAGCTCGTCCGGGCCGACCCGGAGGTGGAGCGGGTCGGTCGAGCCGATCCTCGACAGGGCCTCGCGCAGCGGGTTGTTGACGTCGACGTTCGTCGTCCCGTGCCCCACCGCGTCGCCGTCGAGGCCCGCCTCCAGGACGTCCAGGCGCGCGTACACCCCGCCGCAGCCGGAGAACGACTCGAAGCGCAGTCGGTCGCCGTTGCCCGTCACGACCGGATCGAGCGAGGCGCGCAGCTGCCGCTGGTAGTACCGCGCCGCCGCCACGTCCGCCACCGCCAGCAGCCCCGCCGCAGCAATTTGAGGTGCCGTCAGAAAACCTGCGAAGAACTGCGGATGGTCCTGCACGCCCGAGGGCGTCGCACCTCGTGAGGTCTCCAGACCCAGGCGCTGTCCGTCCGCCGCGGACTCCAGCACGGAGGGTCGCCGATAGGCCACGGCCTGCAAAGATCGCGTCATGGGAAAACCGTAGAGGCGACCACTGACAATCGGCTCTGACGCGTAAATAGGTCCAGGTCAGGGGTTGTTTGGGCAGGGCTGAGCGTCCGGTGGCCGCAGGGGCTGCCGGGCGGTCGTGGGGTGGTCAGGCTGTGGTTCCCAGCGGGTTGAGGGTGACGGTGTAGCCGAGCTGGTTGAGGGCGTTGATCGCGCGGCGGGTGGCGCGTTCGGGGTCGCGCTGGGTGAAGTAGGCGCCGCCGAGCTCGCGGTAGGTGACGTGGTCGGTGAGCATGTGCCAGATCGCGGTGATGATCGAGTGCTCGACGGCGACCAGGGCCCTGAGCGGGCCGCGGCGGGCGGTGAGCCGCTTGTAACGGGCTTGCAGGTAGGTGTCTTTGGTTCTCACCGCGCCGAACGCCGCGAGCCCGAGTGCTCCCTTCAGGTAGGGATTGCCGGGGCGGACCTTGGTGTTCTTGGTGGCCGGCGGACTCGTGGTGGCCGGGGCAGACCCCGGCCCAGGAGGCGAGGTGCCGGGCGGAGGCGAAGCGGGCCATGTCGCCGCCGGTCTCCGCGACGATCACCTCGGCGACCGCGCGGTTGATCCCGGGGATGGTGTCGAGCAGGTCGAGGGCGCCTCGAAAGGGGGCCATCGCCTCCTCGATCCGCGCATCCAGCTGCCCGACCGCATCCGTGAGCTGGTCGTAGTGGTCCAGGTGCAGCCGGACCAGGAAGGCATGATGGTCGCGGAAGCGGCCGGTCAGGGCCTCGGTGAGTTCGGGAATCTTGTTGCGGAGCTTGCGTTTGGCCAGCTCCGCGAGGGTCTGTGGTTCGCGTTCGCCCGAGACGAGAGCCTCCAGCATGGCCCGGCCGGAGACGCCCATGATGTCGGAGGCAACCGCGGCAAGTTTGATCCCGGTGTCCTCCAGCAGCTTCTCCAGGCGCTGGACGATCTGGCCGCGCTCGCGGGTGAGCTGGGTGCGGGCGCGGGTCAGGTCCCGCAGTTCACGCACGGGCTGGTCGGGCACGAACGACGGCCTGACCAGGCCGTGGGCGCCGAGCTGGGCCAGCCAGGCCGCATCGGAGACGTCGGTCTTGCGGCCGGGCAGGTTCTTGACCTGCCGGGCGTTGACCAGGATCACGGCCAAGTCCTCGGACAGCAGGTAGTAGAACGGCTTCCAGTAGTCGCTGGTTGCCTCGATCACCACCAGGGTGACCTCGGCGGCGAGCAGGTGATCCCGCAGCGCAAGGACCGCGTTCGTCGTCGAACCCCACGTCGTGGTCTCGGTGGTGAACGACCCCCGCCGTTTCGCAGTCGGCGTGCGAACGCACACCTTGGCGTCCTTCTTGCTGATGTCCACACCAGCGCAGCGTTCGTGCAGCACGTCCACAGCTCTGCTCCCTCCCAGCCGGCAACCGGTACACCGTTCCGGGAGGGCCAGGGCGAAACAGGAATTCTGACGCACGTGCTCACAGCAACACTCCACGGTTCCCGTGGACGGCCCTCAGTGCCACGCTGACCTGCGAGCTCACCGGCATCACAGAGACATCGGCTTCGGCCGGAACGAACCCCTCCAGCGTCCCGGACCGGCATCACCCCACGTCAGGGCAGACGGAAGCACCTTCGGCGCACGCCACGGGATTTACCACGCCCCCGGCGCGCACCAAAGGTGCGCTGGTTCGCTGACCTGCGAAAACACCTCGGTGGCACGGGCGTTGAGGCCGATACGACCGTGCCGCGCCCCGGGGGATGACGCCGGTGCGCGGCACGCGTTCACGAGGGTACGGGAGCTACTGGCCGACCCGCCCCGGCTGCAGCGCCTTCGTGAACAGCACGGTGCCGTCCTGCTCGCGCAGGCGGACCGTCAGCTCGGCGGTGTCGCCGTCGATGTCGACCTCGCCGAAGAACTGGTAGCCGTTCGCGGGGGAGACGTTGGCGGTCGTCGGCGCCTTCACGAACACCCGCTCCGGACCGAAGGTGTTGTCGAGGGCGTTCGCCGGGAAGGCACCGGCGTTGAGCGGTCCGGACACGAACTCCCAGAACGGCTCGAAGTCGGTGAACGCGGCCCGCGACGGCTGGTAGTGCTGCGCCGACGTGTAGTGCACATCGGCCGTCACCCACACCGTGCCCGTGATCCGCCGGTGCTTGATGAACCGCAGCAGCTCGGCGATCTGCAACTCACGGCCGAGCGGAGCGCCCGGGTCGCCCTGCGCGACCGCCTCGATGTTCGGCTTGCCGTCGCCGGTGTCCGGCACGACCAGACCGAGCGGCATGTCGGAGGCGATCACCTTCCACACCGCACGCGACCGGGACAGCTCCCGCTTGAGCCACTGCAACTGCTCGCGGCCGAGGATGCCCTGCGGGTCGGTGGTCTGGTCGTCCGTCGAGTTGGCGTTGCGATAGGTGCGCATGTCCAGGACGAACACGTCCAGCAGCGGGCCGTGGTGCTGCACCCGGTAGACGCGGCCCTCGGGGCGGCGCAGCGTCGACATGGGGAAGTACTCCGAGAACGCCTGCCGGGCGCGCGCGGCGAGCACGTCGACGTTCTTCTCCGTGTACCGGCTGTCGGAGAGGATCTCGCCCGGGTACCAGTTGTTGGTGACCTCGTGGTCGTCCCACTGGATGATGGACGGCACTCGGGCGTTGAACGCGCGCAGGTTCTCGTCCAGCAGGTTGTAGCGGAAGTTGCCGCGGAACTCCGCCAGCGTCTCGGCGACCTTCGCCTTCTCCTCGGTGGTGATGTTCCGCCAGGTCCGCCCGTCGGGCAGCGCCACGGTCTCGGTGAGCGGGCCGTCGGCGTAGACGTTGTCGCCGCTGCAGATGAAGAAGTCCGGGTCGAGGGCGGCCATCGCGTCGTAGATCCGGTAGCCGCCGAGCTCCGGGTTGATGCCCCAGCCCTGGCCGGCCAGGTCGCCGGACCAGACGAACCGCACGCCGTCACGCCGCCGGGCGGGCGCCGTACGGAAGGTGCCGGTGACCGGCTCCCCGGTACGGCGCGGGTCGTCCGGGTCGGCCAGCAGTACGCGGTAGTGGATCTGCTCGCCCGACGGCAGACCGCGCAGCAGGGTCGTGCCGGTGAAGTCGGAGTCCTTGCCGAGCAGCGGGCCGTACCACCTGCGAGGGTTGCGGAACGACTCGGTCGCGGAGGTCTCGACGACCATCCGGGCCGGGCGGTCGGAGCGCACCCACACCAGCCCGGAGTGCGCGGTCACGTCGCCGGTCTGCACGCCCCAGCCCGCCTTGGGACGCCCCGACAGGGCGAGGGCCGGCGCCGCGCCGAGACCGACGGGCAGAGTCAGGGCCGCCGACGCGGCGAGAGAGCCGCGCAGAACACTGCGGCGGCCGGGCAGGGGTCGGTGTGACATGGGTGCGCCTCCAGGACAGGACGGATCCGGCCAGTTGCCATGCCACAACTACTGGGATGCCGCAGCGCATACGCAAACCAGGAGTGAACAACGGACCGCGGGGACACGGGGAGCGAAATGTGACGCCGGGGGATGTTGTGACGCGGCGGTGCGTTCCGGCGACGGATGCCCCAGGAGCACGGCGACGGATGACCCAGGCGCGATGCCTCAGGCGGACGTGGCCAAACGCGCCGTACACCCCTACCCGCCCCGTACCGCCTCCGCCATCACCCGCACCCCCTCCCGAATCCGCCCCGGCGACACGTGCGCGTACCCGAGAACAAGCCGCACCGCCGCGTCCCCACCCCCCGAAACGCCCGCACGCGCATACGTGCACTCCGACAGCGCCCGTACGGCAACCCCAGCCGCCCCCACGCGCGCGAGGAACCGCTCCGGCGGCCCGTACCGCTCCGGCAGCGTCGCGATGACGTGCAGTCCCGCGGCGATTCCGGACACCTCGGCGCCGGGGAAGTGCTCGTCGAGCGCGGCCACCAGGGCGTCACGCCGTTCGCGGTACGCGCGCTGGCAGCGCCGCAGCTGGCGGTCGTAGTCGCCGCGTTCCAGGAACCGGGCGAACAGCGCCTGGTCGAGGGTGGGATGGCCGAGGTCGTTGGTCCGCTTGCGGGCGATGACGTCGTCGGCCAGCCATTCCGGTACGAGCAGCCAGCCGAGCCGCAGCCCCGGGGCGAGGGACTTGCTGACCGACCCCATGTAGGCGACGTGTTCGGGGTCGAGGCCCTGGAGCGCGCCCACGGGTGCCCGGTCGTAGCGGAAGTCGCCGTCGTAGTCGTCCTCCAGGACGAGCCCGTCCACGGACCGCGCCCAGTCGAGCAGTTCGGCGCGGCGCTGCGCGGAGTACGCGATCCCGGTCGGGTACTGGTGCGCCGGCGTCGTCACCACGGCCCGTACCCCGGACGACCGCAGCGGACCCATGGCGAGGCCCTCCTCGTCCAGCGGCAGCGGCGCGGAGGTGACGCCGGCCGAGGCGTACACGCCGTCGTGCTGCGGGCTGCCGGGATCCTCGACGCCGATCGCCTGCATACCGCGCGCGTGCAGCACGATCGCGAGCAGTGCCGTCGCCTGGGTCACGCCGGAGACCACCACGATGCGCTCCGGGTCGGCGACCACGCCCCGGCGGCGGCCGAGCAGTTCGGCGAGTGCGGTGCGCAGCCTGGGGAGCCCTCGCGGATCGGGGTAGCCGAGGCCGTGGTGCGGCAGCTCCGCCAGCACCTGGCGCTGTGCGGCGACCCAGGCGGCGCGCGGGAACAGTGACAGGTCGGGCGTCCCCGGCACGAAATCGGCGCGCGCGCCGCAGGTGCGGGGAGCGAGGTCACGCGCGCGCGGGTGCGCGGCCCGGACGGCGTCGCCCACCCAGGTCCCCGCGCCCCGGCCGCTGCGCAGATAGCCCTCGGCCGTCAGCTGTTCGTACGCCTCTGTGACCAGTCCGCGTGACACGCCGAGATCGGCCGCGAGGTCCCGGCTGGACGGCAGCCGCGTGCCCGGCGCGAGGCGCCCGGAGCGGACCGCGGCCCGCAGCGCGGCTTGCAACGCGCGACCACGCGCGCGTGCGGGTGCCGAGGCGGCGGGCAGCAGCAACTCCCAGGCGGCGGAGCCCACCTGTTCCGCCCCATGGGTTGGCGAGGGCTTCATGGAGGGGACATTAGCGGCGCGGACCGAGGGCACCGCCGCCGGATGATCGTCCTGGAGGAGGTCCTCAGGGAGTGGCCCTCGCGACGGGCCGGCTGCCGTCGAGCAGCACGCGCGCGACGAGTGCCGGGTCGTCGTTCATCGGGACATGGCCGCAGCCGGGGAGCCGGATCAGCCGGGCCTTGGGCAGCACGTACTTGGCGCGGATGCCCTGCCTGGGCACCAGCAGCCGGTCCCTGCTGCCCCAGGCCACGGTGACCGGGATGCCGGTGATCTCGTCGGTGAACTGCACGTCCCGGCCGCTGCGGAGGGTCTCCGAGAACCCCTGGGCACGGGCCAGTGCGAGGGTCTCGGCGACCACCGCCTCGGGCGAACGGCGGCCAGGACGGGCGTAGATGGTGCTCGTCAGCAGCGTGCGGCCCACCGCGGGGCGGGCGAGCGCCTCGACGACGGGCGGCGGCATCCGCCGGGCGAGCTGCCGCATCGCCATGAGCACGGTGAATGCGTAACGGCGCTCCGCCTGCGACCAGAACCCGGCGGGCGACAGGGCCGTGACCGACCGCACGAGGTTGTCCCGGCCGAGTTCGAGGGCCAGCAGGCCGCCCAGGGAATTGCCCGCCACGTGGGGCCGTTCGAGCCCCAGCGCCTCGCACAGCGCGGCGAGCACGGTGGTCATCGTCGGCAGGTCGTGCGCGAGGCCGTCGGGGAGCGCCGGGGACTCTCCGAACCCCGGCAGGTCCACGGCGATGACGTCCCGTTCGGCCGCCAGGACGGGGACGACCGGATCCCATGCCTGCCGGTGGTGACCTATGCCGTGCAGCAGAACCAGTGGTTCACCTGTGCCCACGCGCGCGTACGCCAGGCTCATGCTGCGCGGGCCGTGCGGGGTGGGGACCTTGAAGGAGACGGTGGCGGACATACAGCTCCTCGCCGAGGACTCGGGGCCGGACCCCGAGGGCCCGGACCGGACATGGTGTAGACACCTTGTCAGCAACTGCTACCGACGGGTAGCCCCCGGCACTCCGAACAGACCGACGGGTAGCCCCCACACCCCAAACAGATGGACACGACCGGACAGGTCGGATGGGATGAGGTGGTGACCGCCGACACCGCCACCGAGGTCTTCGAAGAGCACCGCTCCGTCCTCCTGGGCGTCGCCTACCGCATGCTCGGCCGCGTCGCCGACGCGGAGGACGTGGTCCAGGACGCCTGGCTGCGCTGGTCCGGCGCCGACCGCGCCGACGTGCGCGACCCGCGCGCGTACCTGGTACGCGTCACCACCCGCCTCGCTCTCGACCGGCTGCGCCAGATCAAGGCCCGCAACGAGGCGTACGTCGGCCCCTGGCTGCCCGAGCCTTACGTCACCGAGTTCGCGGACACCGCCCCGGACACCGCGGAGCGGGCCGTGCTCGCCGACTCCGTCTCCCTCGCCGTCCTGGTGGTACTGGAGTCGCTGTCGCCGCTGGAGCGGGCGGTGTTCGTGCTCCGGGAGGCCTTCGGCTACCCCCACGCCGACATCGCCGCCATGCTCGACCGCACCGAACCCGCCGTACGGCAGCTGGCCGGCCGTGCCCGCAGGCACGTCGAGGAGCGGCGGCCGCGCTACGACGTCGATCCCGACCAGCGCCGCGACCTCACCGAGCGGTTCCTGGCCGCCGCCGGGGACGGCGACATCGACGGCCTCATGGCGCTGCTCGCCCCTGACGTCCGTCTCGTCGGCGACAGCGGCGGCAAGGCCAAGGCGCCGCTGCGGGTGCTGGAGAGCGCCGACCACGTGGGCCGCTTCCTCGTCGGCGCCGCCGCCAAGGGGATTGCGGACATGTCGTACCGCTTCCTGGAACTCAACGGCGGTCCCGCGGTCCTCCTCCTGTCCGGCGACAAGCCTGACGCCGTGTTCCAGCTGGACGTCCTCGACGGCCGCGTCCAGACCGTCTACGTCATCCGCAACCCCGACAAGCTGCGATCACTGGCCACCGCGTAGACGCCGTTGTGTCACGTATGTGGCGCGGTGCGAACGGCCCGTGAACCCTCGGCCGCATCCCACCGGTGCGGCGCCCGAGGGATCGAGGATTGGTCTTGACCAAGGGTGAGGGCCGTCCTATGGTCGCAGATAAGTACAACAACCTTTAATAAACAAGGGCGCTAAAACGCCGCCGGATCACGGCGATTGCGGAGGACAGGGTGGGGACCACGCAGCTGGAATCGGTGCCGGAACCTAAGTACTGGCATCTCAAAACCGTGCTCACGCAGGCACTGGACTCCGAGTTCTCGGTGGGTGAGATCCTGCCCAACGAGCGCGACCTCGCCGCCCGCTTCGGCGTCGCCCGCGCCACGCTCCGCCAGGCTCTGGAACAGCTGGAACTGGAAGGCCGGCTGCAACGCCGCCGCGGTGTCGGTACGACCGTCGCCCCGCCGCGCGTGGGCGTGGCCGTCGGCACCGAACAACACGCCTGGCCCGGCGGTCCCGGTGACGCCTGGCAGGCCGTCGACTGCACCGTCGCGGCCCCGCCTGCCGCGGTCGCCGACGCCCTGGAGACCGGCCGCGACGAGCCCGTGCACATCGTGCGGCGCACCCGCACGACGCACGGCCAGCCCGTCGCCGCCGAACTGCTCTACATCCCCGCGGCGTCGGTGCCCGACCTGTCCGCCATCGACACCCCGGCCGGACCGGCACGCGCGCGTGCCGTGCTGCGCGAGCTGCAGCGCCTGGAGCTGGAGGGCCAGGACCGCGCCGTCGAACTCGGCTCGGCCCGCGCCGACGACGCCAAGGAACTCGACCGCCTGCCGGGCGCGCCGGTCCTGGTCGTCACTGCCCGCTTCGTCGCCGCGGGCCGCACCGCGGCGGTCTCCGTGGCGACGTATCGCGCTGACACGTGCCGGTTGACGTTCGGCGACTCGGGCGGCGTGGAGATCCACGAGGACCCGCAGCGCCGGGCGTCCTGAACGCCGCAGGCCTTTACCGCACGGCGCCCCCGGGAGCACTCCCGGGGGCGCCGCGCGTCGCCCGAGTCGGGCGTCGAGTCCGGGGCGCCGCCTCTCAGGCGGGGGACGAAGCGCCCCTCACCGCCGCGCCGTCACCGTCCCCTCCACCGCGAACAGCTGCTCCTCCACGTGATCCAGGGCCAGCCGCAGCGCCCCGGTCGCCACAGCCGCCTCCCCCAGCAACGAAAGCGCGACTTTCGGCGGCCGCAGGCAGTACCGCGCCAGTTCCCGCCGCAGCGGATCGAGTACGCCGTCCAGTCCCGCCGCCCAGCCGCCGATGACGACCAGCTCCGGGTCGAGGGCCAGTACGAGGGCGGCCACGTCGTGCACGAGCCGCTGGATGAACCGGTCGACGGCGGCCCTGGCCCGCTGGTCGCCCTCGCGGGCCTGCGCGAAGACCTTGGCGACCGCCTGCTCGTCCAGCGGATGCAGGGGCTCGTCCGTGGTGGACAGCAGCGTCTCCGGCGTCGCCTCCCGGCCCAGCAGATGCAGCGCGCCGATCTCACCGGCCGCCCCGCCGTACCCCCGGTGCAGCCGCCCGCCGATCAGCGCGCCGGCGCCGGGGCTCAGCCCGGCCAGCACGAACACCACGTCGTCGGACTCGGTGGCCGACCCCTTCCAGTGCTCGGCGACGGCCGCCGCGTTGGCGTCGTTCTCCACCAGCACCGGGCACTTGAAGGAGCGGCCCAGCCGTTCCCCGAGCCGCAGCCCCGTCCAGCCGGGCAGCGCGGTACCCAGCCGTACGGTCCCGTCCGCCTCGACGATCCCGGGCGTCGCCACCCCCACCGCCCGCAGCGAGCTCCGTGCGACCCCGGCCCGGCGCAGCAGCTCGGCCACCGCAGTGCGCAGTCGCTCCAGCCGCTCGTCGGCGTGAGCGGTCTCGTCGACGTCCTTGGCCTGCGCGCCGACGATCCGCCCGTCCAGGTCCGCGAGCAGCGCGGCGACCCGGTGCGGCCCGATCTCCAGCCCCAGCAGATGCCCGGCCTCGGCCCGGAACCGGAACCGCCGCGCCGGCCGCCCCTGACGCCGCGTGGCGCCCTCCTCGGCCGCCTTCTCCACCACGAGACCGGCCTCGATCAGCCCCTCGACGACCCCCTCGACCGTCGGCCGGGACAGCCCGGTCACCCGGGTGATCTCCGTCAGCGTCGCGCAGTCCGTGGCACGCAGCGCGTGCAGCACCACCGCGGAATTGATCCTTCGCAGCAGCGAGGGATCCCCGCCGGTCAGCCGCCCCAACGTCCGTCCTCCCAGCTCGTGCGCGTGTTGGCCGGATCGTACTCGGCACCGGCGGAAAGCGGCGAGTGCCGTAAGCCCCCAGTCCGCTCAGGACCCGGCTCAGCCGGGAGAGACGAACCCCGACTCGTACGCCGTGATCACCGCCTGCGTGCGGTCCCGCGCCCCGAGCTTCGCCAGCACCGCGCTGACGTGCGACTTCACCGTCTCCGTGCCGACGACCAACTGCCCGGCGATCTCCGCGTTCGACAGCCCACGGGTCATCAGCCGCAGCACCTCCGCCTCCCGCTCGGTCAGCTGCGCCCGCTCCAGCACGGCCCGCGCCGCCGTGTTCCCGCCCCCGTCGCCGTGCTCGGCGGCCAGTTGCCGCACCGACGCCGGGAACAGCAGGGACTCGCCCTCGGCGACCAGCCGCACCGCGTGCACGATCTCCGCCGGCCGGGCCCGCTTCAGCAGAAACCCGTCGGCACCCGCCCGCAGCGCCTCGTAGACGTACTCGTCGTTCTCGAAGGTCGTCACCACCAGGATCTTCGGCGGATCCGGCACGGTGCGCAGCACCGCGCGCGTGGCCTCGATGCCGTCCAGCAGCGGCATGCGCACGTCCATGGCGACCACGTCCGGCCGCAGTTGCCGCACCAGCGGAATCACCGCCGCCCCGTCCGCGGCCTCCCCGACCACCTCCAGATCGGGCTGCGCCTCCAACACGGCCCGCAGACCCGCTCGTACAAGGGGTTCGTCGTCGACGAGGAGAACGGTGATCGGCGGCATCCCGCCAGCGTAGATCAGCCCAGCGGCAGCTCGACGTGCACCTGCCAGTCGCCGTCGTCGGGGCCCGTGTGCGCCCGGCCGCCCAGCAGCGCCGCCCGTTCCCGTATCCCGCGCAGCCCGCTGCCCCGGCCGGGCCCGGGTATCGGCGCGGGCAGCGGATTGCGCACCTCCAGGTCGAGTCGGCCGTCCGCGACCCCGACCCGCACCCGCGCCGGGACACCGCCCGCGTGCCGCAGCACGTTCGTCAGCGCCTCCTGAAGGATGCGGTAACCCTCCCGGGAGACCGGACCGGGCACCGTGGCCAGTGGTCCGGTGAACTCGGCGTCCACCTTCGCCCCGGAGGCGCGCGCGGACTCCAGCAGCCGGTCCGCCTCGACGAGCGTCGGGCGGCTGCTCACCGGACGCTCCGCCTCGCGCAGGATGCCGAGCACCCGGTCCAGATCCTCCAGCGCGGCCCGCCCGGTCTCCTCGATCGCGCCGAGCGCCCGGTCCGTGAACGCCGGATCGCCCGCCGCCCGCGCGGCGCCCGCCTGGACCACCGCCACGGTCAGCGCGTGCCCGATGGAGTCGTGCAACTCCCGTGCGATCCGGTTGCGTTCCAGCAACTGCTCGGTGCGCTCCTCCAGGGCGGCCAGCCGCTCGGCCGCCGACGGCCCGAGGAGCCGGCGCGCGATCGCGGTGATCAGCTCGCCGAGGCCCACCACCGCCGCGGCCATCACGATCAGGGGCAGCGGGACCAGGAGGGCGAACGCCCAGTGCGGTTCGTCGATGCGCAACAGCGGGTTGTCGTCCTGCGGCCGGCCGAGCGCCGCCGAGGCCAGGTCCAGGGCGAAGACCGGCATCCATATGGTCGTGAACGCGGTCGCCGCGGCGAGAACCGTCCGAACCTCCAGCCACAGCACCGTGCGCAGCCGGTCGCTCCAGGTCGTCGACGGCGCTGTGGAGATCCCCGAGTCCGACTCGTCCGGGGTCAGCATGAACTTCGCCTGAAGTCCCTCGCCCCGCCGCACGGCAGGGATCAGTCCGACGGGGACGAACAGCAGCGCGGGCACCCACGGCCGTGACATGTCGATGAACATCCACACGCTGTACAGCAGCACCGGAACCCACAGGTGCAGCAGGCGCGTGTACGTCGTCCCGCGCAGCAGCGGGCGCAGAGGGCGGACCATCGCCTCATCGTGCCAGCCGGCACTGACAACGAGCCTCCCCCGAGCGGGGGAGACGATCTCCCCGCACAGGGGAGGCACGGCGCCCGGGGCGGCGGCCAGGCTGGGGCCATGACCAGCATCGACGTCCGAGACCTCACCAAGGAGTACGGCACCCGGCGCGCCGTCGACCACCTCACCTTCACCGTCGAGCCCGGCCGGGTCACCGGCTTCCTCGGGCCCAACGGCGCCGGGAAGTCCACCACCATGCGGCTCGTGCTCGGCCTCGACCGGCCGACCTCCGGCACCGCCACCGTCGGCGGCCGCGCCTACGCCACGCTGCACGAGCCGCTGCGCGAGGTCGGCACCCTGCTCGACGCCCAGGCCGCGCACGGCTCGCGCACCGGACGCGACCACCTGCGCACCCTCGCCGCGAGCAACCGCATCCCGCTGTCCCGGGTGGACGAGGTGCTGGCGGAGACGGGCCTGGCCACCGCGGCCCGCCGCCGGGTGAGGACGTACTCCCTCGGTATGCGCCAGCGCCTCGGCATCGCGGCCGCACTGCTCGGCGACCCGCCCGTCGTCCTGCTCGACGAGCCCTCCAACGGCCTGGACCCGGAGGGCATCATCTGGATCCGCACGCTGCTGCGCCGGCTCGCCGAGGAGGGCCGCACGGTGCTGGTGTCCAGCCATCTGATGAACGAGACGGCGTCCTTCGCCGACCACCTGGTGGTCCTCGGCCGGGGACGCCTCCTCGCCGACATGCCGATGCGTGAGTTCATCCACGCGCGCGTGCAGCCACGCGTCCGGGTGCGCACCACCCAGGACGCCGCCCTGCGGGAGCTGCTCGCCCGGCACGGCTACGAGGCCGCCCCGGGCGACGACGGCGGGTGGATCGTGCAGCACGCGCGCGTGGAGGACATCGGCCGTCTCACCTCCGAGGCGCGGGTGCCCGTCCTTGAACTGGCCCCCCAGGAAGGGACCTTGGAACAGGCCTACCTTGATCTGACCGCCGCCGAGACCGAGTTCACCGCCCAGCCCCAGGAGGCCTGACCATGCCGTTCACCCCCGTCCTGCACGCCGAGTGGCTGAAGATCCGAACCCTGCGCTCGCTGTGCGGCGCGCTCGTCGCGCTGTTCGCCGCGACCACGGCGTTCTCCGCGATCGCCGCCACGGACGGCGCGTCCGACCCCGGGTTCGACCCCCTGTTCACGGCGTTTCTCGGGATGATGCCCGGCCAGATCGCCGCCGTCGCCTTCGGTGCCCTCGCCGTCTCCTCCGAGTTCACTGGCGGCGGGCTGCGCCTCGCCCTCGCGGCGGTGCCGCAGCGGGGCCGCTGGTTCGCGGCCAAGCTGACCGCCGTCGCCGTACCGGTGTTCCTCGTCGGACTGGTCACCGGCGGCGCCTCGCTGGCCGCCGCCCGCGCCGGCATGGGCGCGGCGGCGGACGGACTCACCGTCGGCGAGCAACTGCGCGCCATCCTGGGCTGCGGCGTCTACCTCACGCTGATGGCCCTGTTCGCGGCCGGACTCGCGGCCCTGCTGCGCAGCGGTATCGGCGCGCTCAGCATCCTGATCCCCTTCCTCCTGGTCGTGTCCTTCGTGATCGGGGACGCCGCGGGCGGCGTGACCGACTTCCTGCCGGACCGCGCCGGCCAGGTCGTCCTGCACAGCACATGGGAGGGCTCCCTGGGGCCGTGGACCGGGCTCGCCGTGACCGCGGCGTGGACGGCGGGCGCGGTGGCGGCCGGTGCGTGGAGGGTTCGGCGGCGGGACGCCTGACGCGGCGCCAATTGTCAGTGGTGCCGGGTTTACTGGACGCATGAACATCGCACGGTGCCTGGACACGATTGACCGGCTGTGCTCCCGCCCCTTTCCCGCGGAGCACGGCCGGTCGGACGTCGGCCGAGAAGGACCGGGCTACTACATAACGGAGTTAGGAGCCGCGGACCCGCAGTGCGCACACGGGGAGCGCACGGCCGAGGACGTCGAGGCGTTCAGGGAGGGGATCGCCCAGCTACTCGACGAACGGTGGGGGGCGAAGCCCCTGTGGGGCATGCTCACCCTCCGGGTGCGCGGCGAGCGGGGCGAGGAGATACCGGAGCCGTGGGCGAGCATCAGCGCCCAGGCGGACGACCTGTACGTGTGGGAGGCGACGGGAACGGGCCGATGGGTGGCGCTCGGCATCGCCCACGGCGACGAGGCGGACCCGGCCCGGCTGCTCGCCGTCGTCACGGAGGTGGATCCCGAGTGACTGGCCGACCTTCCGCACGGCAGTTGCCCTGGCGCTGACCTGCCAGCCCTCCGCACGGAGGCGGTCCCACGTGACCGGTGTCAGCCTCCGCGCGGAGGTGGCCTTACGTGACTGGTCGCAGCCCTCCGCACGGAGGCGGTCCCACGTGACCGGTCTCAGCTTCTGCACGGAGGTGGCCTTACGTGACTGGTCGCAGCCCTCCGCACGGAGGCGGTCCCACGTGACCGGTCTCAGCCTCCGCGCGGAGGTGGCCTTACGTGACTGGTCGCAGCCCTCCGCACGGAGGCGGTCCCACGTGACCGGTCTCAGCTTCTGCACGGAGGTGGCCTTACGTGACTGGTCGCAGCCCTCCGCACGGAGGCGGTCCCACGTGACCGGTCTCAGCCTCCGCACGGAGGTGGCCTTACGTGACTGGTCGCAGCCCTCCGCACGGAGGCGGTCCCACGTGACCGGTCTCAGCTTCTGCACGGAGGTGGCCTTACGTGACTGGTCGCAGCCCTCCGCACGGAGGCGGTCCCGCGTGACCGGTCTCAGCTTCTGCACGGAAGTGGCACACGTGACCGGTCTCAGCCTCCGCACGGAAATGGCCCCACCCGACCGGTCTCAGCCCTCCGCAGCCACCCGCAGCCGCGCGAACTCCTCCGCCATCGTCTGAGCCGTCCAATGGGCGTTCAGCCCGGAGGGGTTGGGCAGCACCCACAGCCGCGTGTCCCCGATCCTCCGCATCTGCGGCCCCACCCGCGCCTTGCGGTCGTCGAAGGCGGCCCGGTACGCGGTGACCCCCACCACCGCCAGCCAACGCGGCCGCAGCCGCGCCACCTTCAGCGACAGCAGCCGGCCGCCCTCGCGGTACTCCTCGGCGCTCAACTCGTCGGCCCGGGCAGTCGCCCGCGCCACCACGTTCGTGATGCCGAGCCCGTACGACGGCAACTCGCCCTGTTCGGACGGTTTCATCAGCCGGGGCGTGAAGCCGGACAGATGCAGCACCGGCCAGAAGCGGTTGCCGGGGCGCGCGAAGTGGTGGCCCGTCGCCGCGGTCATCAGACCGGGGTTGATACCGCAGAACAGCACGCGCAGGCCGTCCGCGACCACGTCCGGCACCAGACGGTCGCGGGCGGCCTCCAGCTCCTGTGGAGTGAACCGCGTCAGAGGATCGCTCCCGGCGTGTAGCCCGCCGCCTCCGGGCGCTGCTTCACGATCTCCTCGATCCGGCCGACCACGGCCCCCACCTGGTCGGCGGCGGCACCGGTGAAGGAGAGCTTGTCGGCCATCAGCTCGTCGAGCTGTGCCCCCTCGAGCGGGATGCGCTCGTCGGCGGCGAGCCGGTCCAGCAGCTCGTTGCGCTCGGCACCCTGCTCACGCATGGCGAGGGCGCACGCCACGGCGTTCTCCTTGATCGCCTCGTGGGCGACCTCACGGCCTACACCCGCCCGCACCGAGGCCATCAGCACCTTGGTCGTCGCGAGGAACGGCAGATAGCGGTCCAGCTCCCGCGCCACGACCGCAGGGAACGCGCCGAACTCGTCCAGCACCGTCAGGAACGTCTCCAGCAGCCCGTCCAGCGCGAAGAACGCGTCCGGCAGTGCCACCCGGCGCACCACCGAGCAGGACACGTCGCCCTCGTTCCACTGGTCGCCCGCCAGCTCGCCGGTCATCGAGGCGTAGCCACGCAGGATCACCATCAGGCCGTTGACGCGCTCGCAGGAGCGGGTGTTCATCTTGTGCGGCATCGCGGAGGAGCCGACCTGGCCCGGCTTGAAGCCCTCGGTCACCAGCTCGTGCCCGGCCATCAGCCGGATCGTCTTCGCCAGCGACGACGGAGCGGCAGCCAGCTGCACGAGCGCGGTGACGACCTCGTAGTCGAGGGAGCGCGGGTAGACCTGACCGACCGAGGTGAACGCCTGCGAGAAGCCCAGGTGCCGGGCGATCCGCTGCTCCAGGTCCGCGAGCTTGGCGGCGTCCCCGCCGAGCAGGTCCAGCATGTCCTGCGCGGTGCCGACCGGGCCCTTGATGCCGCGCAGCGGGTAGCGGCCGAGCAGCTCCTCGATCCGCCCGTAGGCGACCAGCAGCTCGTCGGCGGCGGTCGCGAACCGCTTGCCCAGGGTGGTGGCCTGCGCGGCGACATTGTGCGAGCGGCCGGCCATGACCAGCTCGCCGTACTCCCCGGCGAGCTTGCCCAGGCGCGCCAGCACGGCCACGGTGCGGTCGCGCACCAGCTCCAGCGAGAGCCGGATCTGCAGCTGCTCGACGTTCTCGGTCAGGTCGCGGGACGTCATGCCCTTGTGGACCTGCTCGTGCCCGGCGAGGTCGTTGAACTCCTCGATCCGCGCCTTCACGTCGTGGCGCGTGACCTTCTCGCGCTCGGCGATGGAGGCCAGGTCGACCTGGTCGAGGACGCGCTCGTAGTCGGCGATCGCCGCGTCCGGCACCTCGATCCCGAGGTCCTGCTGGGCCCGCAGCACGGCGAGCCAGAGCTGCCGCTCCAGCTTCACCTTCTGCTCGGGCGACCAGAGCGTGGCGAGCTCGGCGGAGGCGTAGCGTCCGGCGAGGACGTTCGGGATACGGGGCTTGGCGGGCGCAGAAGTCACGTAACCGGATTCTACTGGCGGTTCGTGCAGGCCAGCGCCACGGGTGGGTTCGTCGGAACCTACGAGACCTACGCGGGATCCTTGTACGGCAGCAGCTCGGGCCGCTTCGGGGGGCGGCCGTCCCCGGAGGAGCGGCCCGTGAGCCGGCGTCCTATCCACGGGAACAGATGCTGCCGGGCGAACCGGACGTCCGCCATCCGCCGCATCACCCATCCCGGCGGCAGCGTGGCCGGCATCGGCACCCGCCAGTGCGGGTCCTCGGCCTCGTACCCGAGCGCCTGCCACACCGCCTCCGCGACCCGGCGGTGCCCCTCGGCCGTCAGGTGCAGCCGGTCCACGTCCCACAGGCGCGGGTCGCTCAAGGACGCCGCCCCGTACAGGTCGACCACCGCCGCGCCATGCCGCGCGGCCAGCTCGTCGACGCACGCGAACAGTTCCTCCATGCGCGGCCGGAACCGCTCCAGCACCGGCCCCTGCCGGCCCGGGCTGCGCATCAGCACCAGCTGCTTGCAGGCCGGGGCCAGCCGCTCCACGGCCTCCTCCAGCAGCCCGCGCACCCGGCCCATGTCGCACTTGGGCCGCAGTGTGTCGTTGAGGCCGCCGACGAGGGTGATCACGTCCGCGCCCATCGCGGCCGCCACGTCCACCTGCTCGTCGACGATCTGCCCGATCAGCTTGCCGCGCACCGCGAGGTTGGCGTACCGGAAGCCGGGCGTGCTCGCGGCCATCCGCGCCGCGAGGAGGTCGGCCCAGCCCCGGTAGGTGCCGTCGGGCAGCAGGTCCGACATGCCCTCCGTGAAGGAGTCGCCGACGGCGACCAGGCTGGTGTACGTGGGAGAGGCGTTCGTATGCATGGCGTCAGAGATGGTATCCCGAGGCGCATACCCGCCGGTCGGTCACCCTCTCCGCGCCGCCCTCGGCCTCACGCCCACTGACCGAACAGCTCCCGCAGCACGTCCTCCATGGTCACCAGCCCCGCCAGCCGCCCGTCCGAACCGAGCACGGCCGCAAGATGCGTACGGCTGCCCCGCATCGCGGTGAGAACGTCGTCCAGCGGCGTGGTCTCCCGTACGCGCGCGATGGGCCGCATGTCGCGCAGCCGGAACGGCAGGTCGCGCGGCGAAGCGTCCAGCGCGTCCTTCACATGGAGGTAGCCGACGATCCGGCGCCCCTCGTCCACGACGGGGAAGCGGGAGAACCCGGACTGGGCCGACAGCCCCTCCAACTCCTCCGGAGTGACCCCCACGCGCGCGTACACGATGCTTTCCAGCGGCAGTACGACATCCCGCACGGGCCGGTGGCCCAGTTCCAGGGCGTCGTGCAGCCGCTCCTGCGCACGGTCGTCGAGCAGCCCGGCGGCGCCGGAGTCCTGGACCATCCGGGCCAGCTCCGCGTCCGAGAAGCTCGCCGTGACCGCGTCCTTGGTCTCGATCCGGAGGAGTTTCAGCAGCCCGTTGGCGAACGCGTTGATGGTGAAGATCACCGGCCGCAGCGCCCGGGACAGCGCGACCAGCGGCGGTCCGAGCAGCAGGGCGCTGCGCACTGGCTCGGCGAGCGCGATGTTCTTCGGCACCATCTCGCCGAGCAGCATGTGCAGATACGTGGCCAGGGTCAGCGCGATCACGAAGGACACCGCGTGCCCCGGACCGCTCGGCACGCCCATCGCGTGGAACACCGGCTCCAGCAGATGCGCGATCGCCGGTTCCGCGACGACACCGAGCACCAGGGTGCTCAGCGTGATGCCCAGCTGCGCGGCCGCCATGAGCTGGGACACGTGCTCCAGGCCCCACAGCACGCTCCTGCCGCGCCGGTCGCCCCGCTCGGCGTACGGCTCGATCTGGGAGCGGCGCACCGAGATCAGCGCGAACTCGGCGCCCACGAAGAAGGCGTTCACGACCAGCGTCGCGAGACCGATCAGCAACTGTACGACGGTCATGCCTGCGCCTCCTTCTCGTCGTCCAGGGGCGCGTGCAGCAGGACGCGTGCCGCCCGGCGCCCGGAGGCGTCCAGCACGTCGAGCCGCCAGCCGGCGACCTCCACGATGTCGCCGACGGCCGGGATACGGCCGAGCTCAGCGGCGACCAGACCGGCGAGCGTCTCGTACGGCCCCTCCGGAGGCCGCAGGCCGACGCGCGCGAGCTGGTCCATGCGGGCGGCGCCGTCCGCCGAGTACAGGGCGTGGCCGTCCTCGTCGGCGCCGACCGGGGCGAGGTCGGGGGTCTCGTGCGGATCGTGCTCGTCACGCACCTCGCCGACGACCTCCTCGACGATGTCCTCCAGGGTCGCCACGCCCGCCGTACCGCCGTACTCGTCGATGACCACGGCCATCGTGCGCTTGCCGGACAGCCGGTCGAGGAGCCGGTCCACGGTGAGCGACTCGGGCACGAGCAGCGGTTCACGCATCATGTCGGCCACCGGCACCCGGGGCCGGCGCTCCGCGGGCACGGTCAGGATGTCCTTGATGTGGGCCGTGCCCACGACCGAGTCGAGGCTGCCGCGGTAGACCGGGAACCGGGACAGGCCCGTCGCCCGGGTCGCGTTCGCCACGTCCTCACAGGTCGCCTGCGCGTCCAGGGCGACGACCTGCACCCGTGGCGTCATCACGTTCTCCGCGGTGAGGTCCGCGAGGTTCAGGGTGCGCACGAACAGCTCGGCGGTGTCCGCCTCCAGGGCGCCCTCCCGTGCGGAGTGCCGGGCCAGCGCGGCCAGTTCCTGCGGTCCGCGCGCGGAGGCCAGCTCCTCGGCGGGCTCGATGCCGAAGCGGCGCACCAGGCGGTTCGCCGTGTTGTTCAGGTGGGTGATGAACGGCCGGAAGATCGCGCTGAACCAGCGCTGCGCGTTGCCCACCCGCCGGGCCACGGCCAGCGGCGAGGAGATCGCCCAGTTCTTGGGCACCAGCTCGCCCACCACCATCAGGAACACCGTCGACAGGGCCGTGCCCAGCACCAGCGCGATCGAGGACGCCGTGGTCCCGGAGATGCCGATGGCGCGCAGCGGGCCCGCGATCAGCCGCGCGATGGACGGCTCGGCGAGCATGCCGACCACCAGGTTGGTGACGGTGATGCCGAGCTGTGCGCCGGAGAGCTGGAAGGTGAGATTGCGTACGGCCTTCAGAGCACCGGAGGCGCCGCGCTCGCCGCGCTCGACGGCCCGTTCCAGCTCGCTGCGCTCGACCGTGGTCAGCGAGAACTCGGCCGCGACGAAGGCGCCACAGGCGAGCGAGAGCAGGATCGCCACCAGCAGGAGGAGCACTTCGGTCATCGGGTCACCCCCGTCCCATGCTCCGACGGGGCAGGGAGGATCGCGCGATGTCTGCTGGTACTGGGAGGCTCGCCCATGGGCGGACGCTCACACCTTTCACTGAGGGTCGGGTCCTGGGAGGACCGAGTGGCCCTCCCAGGGTAAAGGATCGGCAAAAGACGTCAGAATTCGGTCAGGCGTCGGATTCGGTCAGCGGCCTCACCCAACGCCGCCACTGCTCCTCCGGCGAGTACCCCGCCGCACGCCACGCGTGCTGCGCGGTCACGTTCCGGGTCAGCACCATCGCGTCCCCACGGCGCCCGCCGAGTCGTACGAAACGCTCCTCAGCGGCGGCCAGCAGCGCACCGCCGATGCCCTGGCGGCGGTGCTCTGGGTGCACGGCGAGCCGGTAGAGGTGACAGCGCCAGCCGTCGAAACCGGCTATGACGGTCCCCGCGACGACGCCGTCGCGCTCCGCGAGGAGCAGGGCTTCGGGGTCCGTCGCGATGAGTCGGGCCACTCCGTCGTGGTCGTCGCTGATGCTCGTTCCTTCCGCGGCTTCGCGCCAGAACCGCAGCACGGCGTCGACGTCCGAGAGGGTGGCGCAGCGGATGTGAAGATCGCTCATGGCGTGAGCCAAGCAGAGCGCCGACCGGCCTGGCGAACGGTTTCCGCGCCGGGGGTTCGGGGCGAGGAGGCGGTTGTCACTTCCCCCAGATCTTCCGGTACCCCTCCCGATAGCCCGGCGGGTCCCAGGTCGTGGCGCCGTTGACGTTGTCGGCCGTGGTGAGGTGGACGGGGGCCACATATCCGCTGGCGGGCCGGTCGGAGAAGGCTCGGTTGAACTCGTCGACGATCTGCCAGCCCTGCAGGGACAGCGGCTCGGGCACGGTGGCCGCCTGGTACTGCCCGCTGTCGATGCGCTGGAAGGCGGCCGGGGAGCCGTCACCGGCGCCGATATTGAAGGGCGGGCCCGAACCGGGCGTGCCGGCCGCGCGGAAGGCGGGTGCGGCATCGGCGAAGTACAGGTCGTTGATGGCGACGGAGTGGGTCCACCTGTCCTGGAAGCGGGCCAGGAGCGAGGCAATCTCCCGGGGGATCCGGCTGCTCGCGTCCGGGATCGGGATGTTCTCCTGCGCCAGCAGCCGCACGCCCGAGCAGGTGGCGAGTTCCTTCCTGATCAGCTCGGACTTGTCCCTGGCGAAGGGGATCGAGGCGTCGGTGATGAGCACGACCCCGGCACGGCCGCCCGAGTGCGAAATGATCCACTGTGCGCTGATCGCGGCCACGTCCTCGACCCGGGTGGTGACGTTGGTGAAGAGCCTGGGCCGCTCGCTGGGGCCGGGGGAGGCGACCGCGTGCCAGCCGATGAGCGGGATGCGTGCCGAGTTGGCCCGCGCCACCTGTCGCGAGGTCGAGTTGGGGTCGAAGCCGCCGATGACGATTCCGGAGGGCCTGAGCGCCACGGCCTCGCTCATCGCCGCCTGGATGCCGGCGGGGGTACCGCCTCCGTCGATCACCCGGACGTTCCAGCCGATGACCCGGGCCGCTTCCCGCACGCCCTCGGCCGCGCCCGCGACTCCGGGGTTGGTCATGGTCTGGGCGACGTAGACGATGGTCTTGCCGGACGTTGCCGCGGGGCCGGTGGTCGGTCCGGTCCAGGCCAGGCCGGTCTGCTCCGCCTGTCCGACGGCGGTCCGGGCCCTGGCATAGGCCGCGGGGCAGCCGTTCGGGGCCGGTGTCGAGTCCCCCGGGCCGTCCGACGAGCCGCGTTCGCAGCCGGTCAGGAGGGCTGCCGCGGCCAGCAGGGCGGTGGCTGCGGATCGGGCCTTGAGGACGCCGGGGGCGGCGGCCTTGCGGTTGCCGTGCACGGGAGACTCCTCGCGGAGGGTTGGGCAGGAGGACTCGGCCGGGGCACAGAGCGGCTGCTCATGGCGTGGGTCAGGGGTCGCTGGTCGCCGTGCCGCCGCCCTGGGTCGGGGAGGACGGCGGCCCGGGCGTCACGGTGGGCGAGTCGCGGGCCGCGACGGCGCCGGTGCGCAGTCGGCGGCGGGCGGAGTAGCCGGCCAGGCCGACGGCCAGCAGCAGGGTGCCGCCGTAGAACAGGGGGAGCGTCCAGAAGTCGGCGCCCAGCTGGCCGATGCCGGTGAGACCGACGGCGAGGACGGCGACGGCGACGACGGTGCCCAGGGCGTTGGGGCGGCCCGGTTTGATCGCGGTGGAGCCGAGGAGGGCACCGGCGAAGGCGGGCAGCAGATAGTCGAGGCCGACACTCGGATTGCCGATCTGCTGCTGGGCCGCGAGCAGGACTCCGGCGAAGCCGACGATCAGTCCCGAGGCGGCGAACGTGTAGACGATGTACTTGCGGGTCGGGATCCCGACGAGGTCGGCGGCGCGGGGGTTCGAGCCGATGACGTACAGGTACCGGCCGAGCGGCAGTCGCTCCAGCACCAGCCAGAGGACGACCGCGAGGGCGAGGACGTAGAACGCCGGGACGGGCAGGCCGAGGAACGTGGAGTCGTAGAGGTCGGTGAAGGCGGCCGGCAGGCCCTGTGGGCCGGGAACGATCCGGCCGCCGTCGGTGATCCAGCCGGTCACGGCGTACAGCATGCTGCCGACCCCGAGGGTGGCGATGAAGGAGTCGATGTGGCCGAACTCGACGATGACGCCGTTGAGGACACCCACGACCGCCCCTCCCACGATCACCGCGAGACAGGCGAGCGGCCAGGGCCACCCGGCGTTGACGACGAGCTGCATCACCATGACGTGGGCCAGGCCGAGGCCGTAGCCGATGGAGAGGTCGAACGCCCCGGTCACGATGGGGACCATGGCGGCGAGCGCGAGGACGGCGGGGATCGACTGGTTCGACAGGATCGCGTCGACGGTGTCACCGGTGGGAAAGGTGCGCGGCAGGGCGAGCGAGAAGACCAGGGCGAGCACGGCGATGAGAGCCAGCAGGCCGTAGGCACCGATGAAGTGCCCGCCCGGCACGCCGGGGCGGCCGAGTCGGCGCCGTCGTGGCCGGGGTGAGGGCGCGGAGGGCGGTCCGGTCATGGGCTCGTCACGGTTCCCTCGGGAGGCACGGCCGAAGCCGCGCGGGTGAGCCCGGCGACCGTCAGGGCCGGACCGCTCAACTCGGCCGCCACGGACCCGTGCACGAAGACCAGGGCACGTCGGCACACGCGCGCGACTTCCTCGAAGTCGGAGGAGATGAGCAGGGCGGAAAGGCCTGCGGCCAGCGCCTCGTCGAGCAGGTGGTGGATCGCGGCCTTGGCCCCGATGTCCACGCTCGCGGTCGGTTCCTCGAGGATCAGCAGTCGCGGCCTCAGCCGCAGCCAGCGGCCGATCATGACCTTCTGCTGGTTTCCGCCGGACAGGGTCGCGATGGGGGCTTCGCTGTCGCGCGGACGCACCGAGAACCGTTCGATCAGGGCGGCGGCCTCGGCGCGTTCACGGCGGGGACTGATCAAGTGCGGTACCGGCGAGCGTTCGGCGCGGGGGTTGGGAAGGAGGTTCTCCCTTACGGTGAGGTCTTCCGCGCAGCCTTCCAACTGCCTGTCGCCGGACACGAGTCCGACACCGAGACCGACGGCGTCGGCGACCTTGTGGGGACGGTACGGCCTGCCGTCGAGGAGCACCCGCCCGTCGAGGACGGGCCGGCAGCCGGCGAGGGCTCGCCCCAACTGCAGGTGCCCGGCACCGGTGAGGCCGACCAGACCGAGCACCTCCCCGGCCCCGAGTTCCAGGCTGACCGGTCCCACGCCGGTGGTCCGTACGCCGTCCAGGGTCAGGACGGAGGCGCCGCCGGCGGGGACCGTGGCGGGGCGGTGTTCGGTCAGTTCCGCACCGACGATGTCGTGCACCAGACGGCCGGGGCTGTGGTCCGCGAGCAGGCCGTGGCTGACGAGGCGACCGTCGCGCAGGACGGCGAAGGTGTCGGCGACCTCGTACACCTCGTCCAGGCGGTGGCTGACGTAGAGGATGCCGTGCCCCCGGTCGCGCAGGGCGTGCAGGACGCGGAAGAGCCGGGCGCAGTCCGTGGCGGGCAGCCGGGCGGTCGGCTCGTCGAGGACGATGAGCTTCGCCCGCGCCGCCAGGGCCCGGGCGATGGCGACCAGCGAACGCTCGGCCGGGGCCAGCCGGGCGAGCGGCTCGTCGGGGTCGAGATGCGCGGCGACGGTGCGCAGGGCCTCGGTGCACTGCTCCCGGGTCCGGCGCCAGGAGATCAGTCCGGCACGGCGCGGATACCCGGTGCTCAGGGCGATGTTCTCGGCGACCGTCATCCACTCCACGAGACCGAGGTCCTGGTGGATGAAGGACATGCCGCGGGAGGCTGCGTGACTGCCGAGCGGGTGCCCGTCCACGCTGATCTGTCCCGCCTCGGCGTGGTGGACGCCCGCGAGCACCTTGATGAGCGTGGACTTTCCGGCTCCGTTGGGGCCGAGGAGGGCGAGGACGCTGCCGGCGTGGACATCGAGGTCGACCCCGGCCAGGGCGAGAGTCCCGCCGAACCGCTTGGTGAGGCCGCGGATACGGACCAGAGGCTCTGTCCCGAAGGGCGCAACCGCCTTCGCAGAAGTGCCGGGAGCGTCGTGCACGGACATCTCCGGGGGTCGGCCTGGCGAGTTCTTCCCGAGTTCCACAAGTGATGCTGAGTTCCACAAGTGATGCTAATGGGATGAATTACCTGTTTTCAGGTGCTCCGGCTCTGTTACCGCCTTTTGTGACTCTGACGGGTCAGCGGGCGGTCGCCCGCCGGATCCGCCTCATGCGACAAGCCCGCATTCCGCCCAGATGACCTTGCCCTCCGGCGTGTAGCGCGTGCCCCAGCCCTGCGAGAGCTGCGCGACGAGGAACAGGCCGCGGCCGCCCTCGTCGGTGCTCGCCGCCCGGCGCAGATGCGGCGCGGTGTTGCTGGTGTCGGAGACCTCGCAGATCAGGGCGCGGTCGCGGAGCAGCCGTACCCGGATGGGCCCGGAGCCGTGCCGGATGGCGTTCGTGACCAGCTCGCTGAGCACCAGTTCCGCGGCGAACGCCACCTCGTCGAGTCCCCAGTCGGCCAGCTGCCGAACGGCCGAGGCGCGGACGTCGCTGACGAGGGCGGGGTCGGCGGGCAGGTCCCAGGCGGCGACCCGACGGGGGTCCAGGGCGTGGGTGCGGGCGACGAGCAGGGCGATGTCGTCGTGCGGGTGCGCGGGCGCCACCGTCTCCAGGACTGCCCGGCAGGTGTCGTCGGGTGCGCGCTCCGGGTGGGCAAGGACGATGCGCAGCTGGTCGAGGACCTCGTCGACGTCGCGATGCCGGTCCTCGATGAGTCCGTCGGTGTAGAGGACCAGCTGACTGCCCTCGGGGACATGGAACTCGGCGGATTCGAAGGGCAGACCCCCGAGGCCGAGCGGGGGCCCGGCGGGCAGGTCGGGGAAGGAAACGGTGCCGTCGGGTTGGACCAGGGCGGGCGGTGGGTGGCCGGCGCGGGCCATGGTGCACCGCTGTGAGGTCGGGTCGTAGACGACGTACAGGCACGTCGCGCCGATGATGCCGGTGCCGCCGGCGTCGGGTTCCTCCCGGTCCAGGCGCACGGTGAGGTTGTCGAGGTGGGTGAGGACCTCGTCCGGGGCGAAGTCGAGTTCGGCGAAGCTGCGGGCGGCGGTGCGCAGTCGGCCCATGGTGGCGGCGGACAGCATGCCGTGGCCGACGACGTCACCGACGAGGAGGCCGATGCGGGTGCCAGAGAGGGGAATGACGTCGTACCAGTCCCCGCCCACGTCGGATTCGGCGGGCAGATAGCGATGGGCGACCTCGACGGCGTCCTGGTCGGGTATCCCGTGCGGGAGCAGGCTGCGCTGCAGGGCCAGGACCATGGTGCGTTCGTGCGTGTAACGCCGGGCGTTGTCGATGGACAGCGCGGCGCGGTTGGCGAGTTCCTGGGCCAGGGAGCGGTCGTCGTCCCCGAAGGGGGCGGGGTCCTGGGCGCGGTAGAAGCTGGCGACGCCCAGGACGACGCCCCGGGCGAGAAGGGGGGCCGCGATGAGGGAGTGGACGTGGGCCGGCAGCCGTTCGGCGATCCGGCCGGCGGCGGCGTTCAGGTCGGGTTCCAGCACTGCCTGCCCACTCGTCAGGCACCGCAGCTGGGGCGCGGTGGGGTCGAGGCCGACCTGCTTGCCGACCGGGAGGAAGGGGCTGTCGTCGCGGAAGCCGTGCACCACCGTACGGCGCAGATCGCCGAGGGGGTCGGCGGCCTCCTCGCCGCGCAGCACGGCCTCGGGCAGGTCGATCGTGACGAAGTCGGCCAGTCCCGGGACCGCCGTCTCGGCCAGTTCCTCGGCGGTGCGGCGCACGTCCAGGGTGGTACCGATGCGGGCGCTCGCCTCGGACAGCAGTTCCAGGCGGCGGCGCGCGGCCACGGCGTACGTCCCCACGCGCGGCTCGCCCAGCAGCACCAGTCCTCTCGTGGCGGGCGGGGGGCCGAGGTGATCGCCCGGTACGCGGCCCGCCCCGACGGTCGTGACGCCGCGGCCGCCCGCGGCGACCCCGTCGGGTACGGCGTCGGGGAGCGCACCGGACACCTGGGAGATGAAGAGCCGCCCGGCGGGAGCGGTCGTCCCGGACGGCGAGCCGGCGGTGGGGACGGCAGCCTCGGCGGGGAGGACCGGCAGCTTCTCGACCATGCGTGGGACGGTGAGGGGCCCACGCGGTGAGGGGCCCGCGACAACGGCCTCGATCGCGATGCCCTCCACTCCGGAGGCACTCGTCATCGGGCGGCTCACCAGCGTGACCCGTCGGCCGCCCGGCAGGGACACGTCGACGGCGGCGCGCTGCGCACAGGAGATCAGCTCGGCGGCCCTCTCCATGAGGATCGCCCAGTCACGGGGGTGCAGCCCGAGGGCCAGTTCGTCCACCCCGACGCTGTGGCGCAGACCGTCGGCGGACTGGGCCTCGGTGTCCAGATACGCCCGCAGCAGAGCTCGCTCACGCCGGGAACTCTGCTCCAGCAGCCGCCGCTCGATGGCGTCGGCCGCCTTGCGTATCAGGTCGGCCAGCGCCGGGTCCTCGGCGGTGCGCGGATAGCCGAAGCACAGCACGCCCTCGATGTGGCCGCTGAGCGGGTCACGGACGGGCAGCGCACGGCAGGCGCTGGCCTGGGAGCGCTCGGCGAAGTGCTCGGCGCCGTAGACCCGGATGAGTTGCCGTTCCACCAGGGCGAGACCGATGCCGTTGGTGCCGGCGACCTGCTCGGCGAACACGAATCCCGGCACGCGCTGGATCGCCGGGAGGCTTCTGGCCAGGGACGCGTCTCCGAAACGGCGCAGGAGGACCGTACCGTTCGGGTCGGCGAGGGAGATGTTCATCGCGCTGCCGGCGAACCTGGCCTGCAGCCGGTCGAGCACGGGGAGGGCCGCTCTGACGATGCGGTCGTCCGCGTCGAAGTCCTCCCGGAAGGGCAGGTCGGCCTGGTCCGGCGACAGCCCCAGGGACCGGCAGCGCTGCCAGGAACTCAGGATCGGCGTGCGCACACCCCCGACGATCGGCTCACCCTGCAGAAACCGCTCACGGAAACCGGCGGGCCCTGCGCCGCCTGCCGCACGCCCCGTCGGTATCGGTGCCCCGCCGAACCGAACCACGCTTCGCCTCACTCGCGTCTTACACAATCCGCTTTTCGGAAATATCCGGCAACCATGAGGATACGGGCATTAGGGGCGTGAGTCATTGATCGAGAGCTTGCTCAGGCGCAGTGACCCGGCTGTCCGGTCGTCGCAAGGGGCACTCACTCGCCGCGCAGCGCCTCGATCACCGGCGAGAACGTCTCCATGTAGGGCCCCAGCACGGTCAGATACGAGAACCCGTACCGCTCCCGCTGCCGCCGCACCTGGTCGACGATCTCGTCCAGCGTCCCGATCAGGACGATGGGCAGCTCCAGTGCCTGCTCCGGGCTCAGGTGCGGCACATGGGGCAGCATCGGCCGGATCGCCCCCTCGCGGTCCTCGGTGACGACCACCATCTGGATGAGCACGTTCAGCTCGGCGGGCTCCTTGCGCCCCTCGGCCAGCCGCCGGTACGTGGCGACGCGCTCGTCGAGCTCCTCGGCCGTGACCGGCGCCAGCGCCCCCGTCGTACTGCCGGGCACGGAGCGCGCTCCGGTGAACGCCGCGATGTCGGCGTGCTCGGCGGTCAGCTTCAGCATCCGGTCGCCGCCCGCGCCGATCAGCAGCGGTACGCGCGGCCGCTGCACGGGCCGAGGCTGGTGCTCCTGCGAGCCGAGCAGCCGCTCCAGCTCCTCGACGGTGCGCCGCAGATGGTCCACCCGTTCGCCGGGGGAGCCCCAGGGCAGCCCGGCCGTCTCGTGCTCCGCCTGTACGTAGCCGGTGCCGAGGCCCAGTTCGAGGCGGCCGCCGGTGAGGGCGTCCGTGGTGGCCACTTCGCGGGCCAGCAGGGCGGGGTTCCAGAAGCCGGCGTTGAGCACGAACGTGCCGAGGCGCGGCCGCTCGGTCGCCGCGGCGGCGGCCGCCAGGGCCGGGAAGGGGGCGGGCATGCCCAGGTGGTCGGGGACGAGGAGGACGTCGTAGCCGAGTTCCTCGGCCCGGCGGCACTTGGCGCGCCACTCCCCGGCGGGCGCGGGACTGACGAGGTTGACGCCGAAGCGGAACGGACGCGGCATGAACTCTCGCGGCATGAACTCTCCTCGGGATCAAGCGACTTGAGCATGTGCCGCCATTCCATCACTCGTGCGCGATCGCTGCCAGCACGTTCATCCGCGACGCCCGCAACGCCGGCAGCAGCGCCGCCACGACCCCGACCACCGCCGAGCCGATCACGACCGCGACGATCGTGCCCCACGGGATCGCGAGCGCCGTCATGCCCTCCAGCGCCAGCACCTGCTGGGTGCACAGACCCCACACCAGCCCAAGGGCGAGCCCGAGCACCGCGCCGAACACCGCGATCACCACCGACTCCAGCCGGATCATCCGGCGCAGCTGCCGTCGGGCGAGGCCGATGGCCCGCAGCAGTCCGATCTCCCGGGTGCGCTCGACGACGGACAGGGCGAGGGTGTTGACCACACCCAGCACGGCGATGATGATCGCCAGCCCGAGCAGGGCGTACACGAGGTAGAGCAGTACCGCGATCTGGTCGTGGACCAGCTGCTTGTAGTCGGCCAGGTCCCGCACCTGCACCTGCGGATACGCGTCCAGCGTCGACTCCAGGCCGCCGCGCAGATCGTCCGCGGCGGTGCCGGGCGAGCCGTTGACGTACAGCGCGGAGTCCTGTGCGCCCGGGGCATGGCGCTCCAGGGTGGCGAGCCCGAAGTAGATCCCGCCCTGCATGCCGAAGCCCTCGCCGGACGCCTGGTCGGTCAGCGCGCCGACGGTCAGTTCCGCCGTGCGTCCGCCCTGGAACTCGACGGGGATCGTGCTGCCGACCCGCACACCGTGGTCCCGCGCGAAGTCCCGGTCCATCGCCATCCGCCCGGGGGCCAGCGCGGCGGCGCTGTCGCCTTGGGCGTAGGTGACGTTGGCAACCTCGTCGAGCTCCGGGTCGTAGCCGGCGGCCGTCGTCCGGACGCGGTCGCCGTCGGGGAGGGCCATGGCGATCGGCGCGAACCGCGAGCGCACCACCAGGCCGACGCCCTCGGTCTCGAGCACCCGCTGGGTGACCTCCTGCGGGAAGGGCACGAAGTTGGCGTTCTGGAGCACGAAGTCCGCGCCCAGCGTCCGGTCGATCTGCTCGTCGAACGACTTCGTCATCGAGGCGCTCGCCACCGACATCCCGCCGACCAGCGCGAGCCCCACCATGAGCGCGGCAGCGGTGGCGCCGGTACGACGGGGGTTGCGCAGGGCGTTGCGCTGGCTCATCCGCCCGATCGAACGGAACAACGCCGGGAACCACCCGCCCAGCACCCGGATCACCGGCCGTACCAGCAACGGCCCGGCGATCACGGTCGCGACCAGCGTCAGGACGACCCCGAGGCCGAGCAGGGACGCGGCCGACCCGGTGTCGGACGCCACGACACAACCCGCCAGCGCGGCCACCCCGGCCGCACCGACGAGCGCGCCCACGATCGCGCGCACCTTGAGCGGCCGGCCCACCCCGGCGACCTCCGCGTCCGCGAGCGCCGCCATCGGCGAGACGGCGGCGGCGCGGCGGGCCGGGAGGTACGCGGCGACGAAGGTGACGCCGACTCCGACGACGTACGCCGTCACGGGTGTCACCCAGGCGATGACCATCTCGGTGGACTTGATGTTCATGCCGAGCGCGCCCATCAGCTCGATCAGCCCGGCGGCGAGCGCGATCCCGGCGGCCAGGCCCAGCGTCGAGCCGACCAGGCCGAGCAGCAGCGCCTCGGTGAGGACCGAGCGGCGGACCTGGCGGCGGTCGGCGCCCAGCGCGCGCAGCAGGCCCAGTTCGCGGGTGCGCTGCGCGATCAGCATGGAGAAGGTGTTGACGATCAGGAACACGCCCACCAGCACGGCGATCCCGGCGAAGCCGAGCATCACCCACTTGATGATGTCGAGGAAGCCGCCGAGCTGTTCGACGTCCGACTGGGCCTGTTCGCCGGCGGTGCGGAAGTCGTAGCGGCCGGTGCCGAGCGTGGCCGCCACGCGCTCCTTGAGCGTTTCGTCGCTGACGCCCGGCGCCGCGTCCACGGTGATGGCGGTGGCGCCCTCAGGGTCTGCGAGGAGCTTGGTCTGCGCGGTCGGCGTGTCCACGAACAGCAGCGCGGCACCGGGGTTGGTGGTGGTGAAGGTGACGATGCCGACGACCTGGACCTTGAACGAGCCCGGTGCCGCGATCACCGTCAGGGTGTCGCCGACTTGTACGTTCGCACGCTCGGCCGTCTCGGAGTCGAGCAGTGCCTCGGTGGGCCCGCGCGGGGCGTGACCCGAGGTCAGCTCCACGGGGCTGCGCTCGGTCGGGTTCCAGTTGTTGCCGAGCGTGGGCGCGCCGGTCGTCGGGCTGACCGGCTCGTTGCGGTCGTCGACGACGGTGATGTTCTGGACCTCGACCTCCGCGCGGGCGGCGGCCACGCCGTCGACCCGGGCGACCCGCTCGGCGAGGTCCGCCGCCAGGGTGGCCGTCGCGCCGGACGGCACCGCCTCGTCGAGGGTCTCCCGGGGACTGACGGTGACGTCGGCCGCGGTCGAGGCGAAGAGCCGGTCGAACGTGCGGCTGACGGTGTCGGAGAAGATCAGGCTGCCCGCGACGAACGCGACGGACAACAGCACCGCAAGCGCAGAGAGGAGCAGCCGCCCCTTGTGGGCGAGGAAGCTTCTGAGCGTCGCCTTCAGCACGGGTTCAGTCTTCCCCGGCGGGGGCGCCGTCGTCGTACTGACGGCGGATCACGTCGAACCGTTTCATTCGCTCCAGTACCGCCTCCGCCGTCGGCCGCGCCATCTCGTCGACGATCCGTCCGTCGCCGAGGAACAGCACCAGGTCGGAATGGGCGGCGGCGCCCGGGTCGTGAGTGACCATGACGACGGTCTGCCCGAGTCCGTCGACGGCCTCGCGCAGGAAGCCGAGCACCTCCAGGCCCGCGCGCGAGTCGAGGTTGCCGGTCGGCTCGTCCGCGAAGATCAGCTCCGGCCGCGAGGCGAGGGCGCGGGCACAGGCCACGCGCTGCTGCTGACCGCCCGACAGCTGCGCGGGGCGGTGCCCGAGCCGGTCCCGCAGCCCGAGGGTGTCGATGACCTGGTCCAGCCACTTCTGGTCGGGTTTCTGACCCGCGATGTCCATGGGCAGGGTGATGTTCTCCAGCGCGTTCAGCGTCGGGATCAGGTTGAACGACTGGAACATGAACCCGATCCGGTCCCGGCGCAGCCGGGTCAGCTCGCGCTCCCGCAGTCCGGTGATCTCGGTGTCGCCGAGCCACACCTGACCCGACGAGACGGTGTCGAGCCCGGCCAGAAGGTGCATGAGGGTGGACTTGCCGGAACCCGACGGGCCCATCACGGCGGTGAACCGCCCGCGCGCGATGTCGACGTCCACCGAGTCCAGGGCGAGCACCGTCGTCTCGCCCGAGCCGTAGGCCTTGGTCAGACCGCGGGCGCGGGCCGCGACCCCGTCGGCCGAGGCGAGCCCCGGGGCGTGCTCCGCAGCAGGTGTGGACAAAGGTGCCTCCTTGGTCGCAGCTCGCTCGTGGACGTCCCGGGTTCCTCGCCGTGGCCGACAGCCGCTCCTTGCGGGGCCGACAGTAATGTGATGTGCGGCACACACGGTATCCCCCGGAGGTCCCGGTCGGTCTCCTGCCCAGGTCGGGCGCCGGATCCGGGTGTAAGGGGCACGCGCCCGGCCGCGCAGGCGCCCTTGCCGTGCTAGCGCCCCGGCGCTAGCTTCGAGGTATGGCCAAGACCCAGTTGAACGTCCGCGTCGACGAGGACACCGCACGCGCGGCCCGCGAACGCGCCCTCGCGCGCGGGATGAGCGTCAACCGCTACATCGAGGAACTCGTCAAGCAGGACACCGGCGAGGTCGGCCACACCTTCGTGGAGGCCGCCGCCGACTTCATGAAGCAGTACGAGTCGGTCTTCGCCGAGGAGTTCGGCGCCGAGCATGAAGGCCGCGTCAGCCGAAGCCACGCGAGCGAAGGTCGCCGCTGATCCCCTTGAGCGACCTCACCATCGACCTCGCCTGGCTCCTCATGCTCGCCGAACAGAAGACGCCGGGAGACCCCCAGGTCACCGACTGGGGAGCCCTCGTCGCCGCCGTCGCGCGCCACCAGGCCGAGATCTTCGACGTCCCCGTCTACGACACCCCGCACGCCCGCGCCGCGGCCCTGCTCCAGCTGCTGATCCACGTCCCCGCGCTGGAGCGGTCCAACGCCCTGTTCGCCTCCGCCGTGGCGTACGCCTATCTCGTCGCGAGCGGTGCCAAGGTCGTCACCTCGCCCGAGCAGGTGCGTGACCTGGCCCGGCTGGTCAAGAGCGGCGAGGCGTCGGTGCACGACATCGCGCGCGAGCTGCGCCTGTGGAGCCTGTGAGGCGCCTGCCTACTGCTGCGACCGCCACGCGGTGCCGAGCACGCAGAACGACGTCGGCAGCACCGGCCCCTTCTCCGGCATCAGCATCCGCCGGTACGGGCCCAGTTCGAAACCGGCGTCCCGGAGCGCGCCGACCGGATCCCGGGACAGATGGCAGCCGCCGCTCAGCACCGGCCACACCGTGCGGTCCAGCGCCCGCTGCGTGAAGCCCATGGCGCGCCCGCCGCCCCGGCCGTGCTCGAAGAACCGCACCTGCCCGTCCGGCCGCAGCACCCGCCGTACCTCACCGAGCGCGCGCGGCACGTCCCGCACACTGCACAGCACCAGCGACAGCACGACCGCGTCGAAACCCTCGCTCTTGACGGGCAGTGCCTCCGCCGCGCCAGGCACCACGTCGACGGGCACCTCGGCGCGCAGGGCGGCCTCCACCGCCAGCTGCCGCAGACTCCGCTCGGGTTCGATGGCGACGACCTCCGCGACCGCACGCGGATAGTGCGCGAAGTTCAGACCGTTGCCGGCGCCGATTTCGAGCACCCGCCCGGACAGCCCGGCGAGCAGCCGGTCGCGTACCCCGGCCATGCCCATCCGGGTCTCGGCGGCCACGCTGAGGCGGGCGTAGTAACGGGCGAACAGCGGGTGGTGCACGGGATCCCGCGTCACCTTGCCGGTGCCGACGGACCGTAGCGGCATGGAAACCTCCCGGGCAGGACGGGCCATACCGGGATTGTCCCCCGGAAGCGCCCCGTGCACCCCCGCTCGCGGCTCACGCCACGAAGTCGCGCACCTGCTCGTAGACACCGTGGTCGTTGTTCATGTCGGTGTGCGAAACGCAGCCCACCCCGACGTTGGCCGCGCCGTTCAACGGGGCGGTGCTGTCAGGGTCGAGGACGTCCCGTGGTTGACGCCGGCGGTCGAGACGAAGTCGTCGACGTAAGACGTTCCGCCGAGATTCTTGAGGTAGCAGCGGGAGTTGAGCGCGCCCATCGAGTGCACGACCAGGTCGACCTTGGACGCGCCGTCCGGTTCAGCACGTCGCGGATCACGGTGGCGAGCCGAACTACGTGCGCTCGGCGCACCCACGGAACCGGCCCACGCCCCCGACACCCCCACCGCGCGCCTCACCGCCCAGCAACTGGTGGTGGCCCGCATGGCGGCCGAGGGCGCGACCAACCGCGAGATCGCCGCCCGCCTCGCCCTCGGCCCGCGCACCATCGACCACCACCTGCGCGGGGTCTTCGCCCGCCTGGGCATCCCCTCCCGCATCGACCTCGTACGCCTCCTGGCCGACACCGGCGATCCATGAGCTCACGACGCGCGGTCAGTGCTCCAACGCCCGCGGCCGCTGCCGCACCCGGAACGCCTCCGCGTCCCACGTCCCGTCCAGCCGCGGCGCCAGCCACCCCGGCGCCGTCCTCCGGAAGACCTCCGGCGCGAACGCCCCCGCCCCCGCCGGCAGGGCCCCGAGCAGCGGCGCGCACGCCACCTCCGGCAGATCCGCCAGATTGCAGCGCGCGGCCAGGTCCGGCTCGGTGGGCCAGCTGCCGATGACCACTCCCACCAAGTCGAGCCCCCGGCGGCGTACTTCACGCGCCGTCAGCTCCGTGGAGTTCAGCGTCCCCAGCCCCGCCGGGGCCACCACGAGCACCGGCGCCGCCAGCAGCTCGGCCGCGTCCGCCAGCGTCCCGCCCGCCGGGTCGAACCGCACCAGCAGCCCGCCCGCGCCCTCCACCAGCACCAGATCGTGCTCGGTGGACAGCTTGGCCGCGGCCTCGGCGATCTCGTGCGGATGCACGGGCGCCCGCCCGGCGCGCCGCGCCGCGGTACCCGGTGCCAACGGCTCCGGATAACGGGCGAGTTCGCGAGCCGCGACCGGTCCCGCCAGCCGCGCGACCTCCTCGGCGTCCCCGCGCTCATCGGGCCGTACGCCCGTCTGCGCGGCCTTCAACACGGCGACCGAGCGCCCCGCCGCCACCGCCGACGCGGCGACCGCGGCCGTCGTGACCGTCTTGCCGACCTCCGTACCCGTCCCCGTGATCACCAGGATCGGCATGTCATCCCTCCCGCGCGGCCGCGCGCACCGCGCGTCCGATCCGTGCCAGGTCCGCGTCGCCCGTGATGTACGGCGGCATGGTGTAGACGAGGTCGCGGAACGGCCGCAGCCACACGCCCTCGCGCACGGCGGCCCGCGTCGCCGCCGCCATGTCCACCTCGTGGTCGAGCTGGACGACCCCGATGGCGCCCAGGACCCGTACGTCCCGAACCCCCGGGAGGTCCGCGGCCGGTGCCAGCCCCTCCCGCAGGCCCGCCTCGATCCGCTTGACCTCCGCGTGCCAGTCCTGGCCGAGCAGCAGCCCGATCGAGGCGCAGGCCACTGCCGCCGCCAGCGGATTGCCCATGAACGTCGGCCCGTGCGCGAGCACCGGCACCTCGCCCCGGGAAATCCCGTCGGCCACCCGCGCGGTGCACAGCGTCGCCGCCATCGTCAGGTAGCCGCCGGTCAGCGCCTTGCCCACGCACATCACGTCCGGCGTGACGGCCGCGTGCTCCGCCGCGAACAGCGCGCCCGTACGGCCGAACCCGGTCGCGATCTCGTCGAACACCAGCAGCACGTCGTGCGCGTCGCACGCCTCGCGCAGCACCCGCAGATACGCGGGGGAGTGGAACCGCATCCCGCCCGCGCCCTGCACCACCGGCTCGACGATGACGGCGGCCAGCTCGTGCGCATGCCGCTCGATCAGCGACCGCAGCTGGTCGGCGTACGGCTCCTCGTACTCGGTCGGCGGCGGTTCGGCGAACACCTGGCGCTGGAGCACCCCGGTCCACAGCTCGTGCATGCCGCCCTCGGGGTCGCACACCGACATGGGCTGCCAGGTGTCGCCGTGGTAGCCACCCCGCCAGGTGAACAGGCGCTGTTTCTCCGGGCGGCCGAGCGAACGCCAGTACTGCAGGCACATCTTGATCGCGACCTCGACCGACACCGACCCGGAGTCGGCGAGGAACACATGCTCCAGACCGTCGGGCGACATGTCGACAAGGAGCTTCGCGAGCCGTACGGCGGGCTCGTGCGTGAGCCCGCCGAACATCACGTGGCTCATCCGCGACAACTGCTCGTGCGCGGCCTCGTTCAGCACCGGGTGGTTGTAGCCGTGGATCGCCGACCACCAGGACGACATCCCGTCGACCAGCTCGCCCGAGCCGTCCGCGAGTCGCAGCCGGACCCCGCTCGCCGACTCCACGACGAGCGGTTCCCGCCGGCCGGGCATGGGGCCGTACGGGTGCCAGACGTGCCGCCGGTCGAGGTCCAGCAGCTCGGGCAGGGGCAGTTCAGGCATTGGGCGCGAGGTCCGTTCCGGCACCCCGGCGGCGTACGGCGACCAGGTCCGTGCGCGGCTCGGCGGCCTGCGGGACGGACGCGGAACCGCAGATTCCGCCCCCCTCGGCGCCCTGGTGCGAGCCGCACCCGGCACCTTCCGCGCCCTGGTGCGACCCGCACCCGGCGGCCCCGCCGGTCTCGGCGCCCTGGTGCGACCCGCATCCGCCGCCCGCCCGGTGCTCCGGCAGCGTCACCTGGTCGGTGCCCTCCACCTCGAATCCGGCGTCGGCGATCATCTCCAGGTCGGCCCTGCCCGCCTGGCCCTCGCTGGTGAGGTAGTCGCCGAGGAAGACGGAGTTGGCCAGGTGCAGGGCGAGGGGCTGCATCGAGCGCAGATGGACCTCACGGCCGCCGGCGATGCGCACCTCGACGTCCGGGCACACGAACCGCACCATCGCCAGGATCCGCAGACAGCGCTGCGGGGTGAGGTGCCACTCCTTGGCGAGCGGGGTGCCCTCGAACGGGATCAGGAAGTTGACCGGCACCGAGTCCGGGTCCAGCTCGCGCAGCGCGAACACGACGTCGACCAGGTCCTCGTCCGACTCGCCCATCCCCGCGATCAGCCCGGAGCAGGCCGACAGCCCGGCGGCGTGCGCCTTCTGCACGGTGTCGACGCGGTCGGCGTAGGTGTGGGTGGTCGTGATGTCCGCGTAGGTCGCCTCGGACGTGTTGAGGTTGTGGTTGTAGGCGTCCGCGCCGGCCTCGCGCAGCCGCTCCGCCTGGCCGTCGGAGAGCAGCCCGAGGCAGGCGCACACCTCGACGCCCTCGTTCTGCTCCTTGATCGCCCGGATCGTCTCGGAGACCCGGTCGACGTCGCGGTCGGTCGGCCCGCGCCCGCTGGCCACCAGGCAAACCCGCTTGGCACCGCCCGCGAGCCCCGCGGCCGCGGCCTGCGAGGCCTCGTCGGGCTTCAGCCAGGTGTACTTGAGGATGCCGGCCTGGGAGCCGAGCCGTTGGGAGCAGTACGAGCAGTCCTCCGGGCACAGGCCCGACTTGAGGTTGACGAGGTAGTTGAGCTTCACCCGTCGGCCGAACCAGTGGCGGCGCACCTTTCCGGCCGCGGCCACCACATCGAGCACGTCGTCGTCGGAAGTGGCGAGGACGGCCAGTGCTTCCTCGCGGGTCGGCGTCTCGCGCCGCAGCCCCTTGTCCACCAGCGTGTTCAGCAGGTCCATGGAAGATGATCCTGTCCTAACGCACCGCCTCCGGCCAAGGGGAGACTTCACACAACACGGTCCCTTCGATGTGTGGGTATTGCCACACCGTGAGCTGCGTTGGGTGCCGCTAGGGTCTGTGCACTGCCTACAAAAAACACCCGGAGGGCGGAGCCCATGGCGTTCGGCTGGATCGACGAGCAGGCGCAGCTGCGCCGCCGCGCCGGACTCGTACGGACCCTGCGGCCCCGCCCGGCCGACTCGCCGCTGCTGGACCTGGCGAGCAACGACTACCTGGGGCTCGCCCGGCACCCCGAGGTCACCGAGGGCGCCGCGCGGGCCGCGCGGAGGTGGGGCGGCGGGTCGACCGGCTCCCGCCTCGTCACCGGCACCACGGAACTGCACGCGGAACTCGAACGCGAGCTGGCCGCCTTCTGCGGCTTCGAGGCGGCGCTCGTCTTCTCCTCCGGTTACGCCGCCAACCTCGCCGCGGTCACCGCGCTGGCGCCGCACGGCTCGCTGATCGTCTCCGACGCGGGCAACCACGCCTCGCTGATCGACGGCTGCCGACTGGCCCGCGGCACCACGCAGGTCGTCGCGCACGCCGACCCGGACGCCGTGCGCAAGGCCCTGCACACGCATGACGGGCCGGCCGTCGCCGTGTCCGACACGGTCTTCTCGGTCGACGGCGACGCGGCCCCGCTCACCGAACTGGCCCAGGTGTGCCGCGAGCGTGGCGCGGGGCTGGTCGTGGACGACGCCCACGGGCTCGGCGTGCTCGGCGACGGCGGCCGGGGAGCCGCGTACGCGACGGGGCTCGCGGGCGCGGACGACGTGGTCGTCACGGTCACGCTGTCCAAGTCGCTGGGCAGCCAGGGCGGCGCCGTGCTCGGGCCGGCACGGGTGATCGACCATCTGGTCAACGCGGCCCGGACGTTCATCTTCGACACCGGACTGGCTCCGGCCGCCGCGGGCGCGGCGCTCGCGGCCCTGCGGCTGCTGCGGGGTGAGCCGGAGCGGGCGGCGCGGGCGCGTGCGGTGGCGGGCGAGTTGCACGCCCGGCTGACGGCCCTGGGTCTTGAGGCGGTACGGCCGGACGCCGCGGTCGTCTCCGTGCGCGCGCCGTCCCCGGAGAGCGCCGTGCGCTGGGCGGCCGACTGCCGCGCCGGGGGGCTCGCCGTGGGCTGCTTCCGACCTCCTTCCGTACCCGACGGCATCTCCCGGCTGCGGCTGACGGCCCGCGCGGACCTCTCCGGGGACCAGATCGAACGCGCTGTACGTGTCATTGGCGACACGCGACCATGAGTCGGCGAACCACGGCCGTGCACCGCGCTACGGAAGGGGCAGTCAGGACCCGTCAGAGGTGAGCCGTGAACCCCGCCCAGCTCTCGGGGGAGAAGAGCAGCGCGGGTCCGGCCGGGTCCTTGGAGTCGCGTACGGCGAGCAGTCCGGCCCACGGGCCAAGGGCCGGCCGGGCCGTCTCGACGCAGTTGTTGGCGCCGGTGCTGTAGCTGCTGCGCAGCCAGTGCACACCGAGCAGTTGAGTGCTGGAAGGTACGTTCCGAGGCAGAGCGGTCATGGTGCCTCCTTACGCGCCGTCACCTATCCCGGCGATGTAGTCCAACGATTCCTCGGGCGAAAGGGCGTAGAACTGAAGGGCGTTGAAGGCCTCGGTGTAGGCCTCTACGTCTTCTTTCCGTTCGAGGTAGAGGCTACTCGTCAAGTGGTCGAGAACAACAACGTCCAGATCAGATGTGCTCGAAAATGAGAAAATAACGAAAGGCCCGGTGATGCCGATGTGCGCCCCTGCCGCGAAGGGCAGCACCTGGAGGCGCACTTGGGGCAGCCGGGCCGCGTCCACCAGCCGTTCCAGCTGCCGCGCCATCACCTCCGGGCCGCCGACCTCCCGGCGCAGCACCGCCTCGTCGAGCACCGCGCTGAGCGCCAGCGGGGGGTGCGACCGCAGCACGTCCTGCCTGGCCAGACGTACCTCCACCAGGGCGTCCAGGCGGTCCTCGGTCACGCCCTCCACCGCGGCGCGGGTCACGGCGCGGGCGTACTCGGGGGTCTGGAGCAGGCCCGGGACGACGGAGGTCTCCAGGGTGCGCATGGCGCCGGCCTGCGACTCCAGGCTGATGAAGTCCCGGTAGGTGGGCGGCAGCACACCCTTGTAGGCGTGCCACCAGTGGTCCCGGCCGTGGCCGCCGCCAGAGCCCGCCAACGCCAGGAGGAGGTCCCGGAGTTGGGCGTCGTCAACCCCGTAGGCATCCAGGAGTAACCGCACATCGGCCGGTTTCACGCCGCTGGCGCCGGTCTCGATCCGGCTCACTTTCGACTGGTGCCAGCCCACCAGCCGGGCCGCCTCACCGCTTGTGAGGCCCGCGCGGCCTCGCAGTGTGCGTAATTCGGCGCCCAGTTTCCGGCGGCGCACCGCGGGACCGTGCTGCATGGGCTACTCCTTACTCCTTCCGAGCCGCCCAAATACGCTCTGCCGTCGCAGAGTTCACCGCTTCGAGCGACAGATATATGCATATCTTGGTGGATCGCCACCGCTACCGGCCCATGAGTGGCAGTCTGGCGACGAAGCACCAGTCCGGGACCGTACTCGAACCATCCGCTCCGTGTCGGACTCCGGTCCCGTGGGAAAGGGACGACGTCGCCATGGCAGACCATCTGGAAGCCTCCGTCACTCTGCCGAGCGATCCCGCCTCGGTCTCCACCGCCCGCACCTACGTGGTCAGCACCCTGGCGGAATGGGGCCTGCCACCGGAGACGGATGTGGCCGACACCATCCGGCTCATCGTCTCCGAACTCGCCACCAACGCCGTTCAGCACACGTTCGGTCAGTCGCCCACCTTCACGGTCGCGATGGAGCTCGACCGCGACGAGCGGCTCCGCATCGGGGTGACCGACAGTCACCCGCGGCTCCCCAAGCGGCTCCCGGCCGCCGTCCAGCAGGACAACGGCCGTGGCCTGGTCATCATCCGCTGGCTCACCGCCGAGTGCGGCGGCCGCCTGAGAGTCCGCCCGACCCGCGAGGGGGGCAAGACGGTCTCCATCGAACTGCCGTGGACGGCCCCGGCACGCCCGGCATGGGCGACGGGCCCGCACGAGCCGTAGTCCGAGGCCGGGCGTGTCGCGCCGCGCGGCCCACGCGCAGACCCGTTCCGAGGGCCGCTCGGGGCGTCACACTGCGCGAGTCGGAGGGGG